>JAUZSK010000051.1 GCA_030949565.1 Enterobacterales bacterium | reverse complement strand
AATTTAGCTTTTAAAAAACCAACTAAGAAGAAACGTGAACAACTAGGAACAAATGCTGGTGGAAAATTAGCTAGAAAAGCTTAATATAAATGAAAGTTGGATGATGGTATGGAGGAAACATAGAGAGGCATTTGTCTGTATACACTCAAAGCAGGGTTTGGACTCAGCCAATACCTCCCTTGTCAGGCGTTTATGCTTTGGTTTTACCCTTATGTAAAAACTAGTATCTACTTTCAATTTGGATGAACTAGTAAATGAATTGAGAATTGTTCATAATTATGATTCACATTCCCGAGGGATTTTTAAAGCAAAATAGTGAAATCTCCATCTTCTGTTGGGATAAAACCAAATTTAGGTGTGCAGCCTAAACTACAAGAAAAAATCTACCACATAATACTCCATTCTCAGAATGGAATAATATTTTGGAGAATGAAGAAAATACATTGAGTTTGAGGGAAGACGCTAATGTCAGCTAGTACTCATGCCCCCATTGTATATCGGTAAATCTAACAATTTAAGAGAACGTTGCTCCCAACATATAAACAGTTTTAAACCCAATTGTTTTAGAAGTCGATTCGAAGATTTTGCAAAAAATAAAAGCTTAGCTAGTCAATCTGTAAAAGATCTCTATTTTTGCGTTACTATATTAGCTGGGGATAACCATTCAAATGGCTTCGGCGACGAACAAAAGCTTGATTGAAGAAATATTAAAAGTTGTAGCAAAAACCACCTTTATGGAAAGGTATAGGAGATAACAATGGAGTATATTGCCACCAAAAACAAAAGGAAATCGCATGTGGGATGAAAAATCGGGCTTCGCTGGAGAGTTGGGAAGAGGAGCCAATGTAAATATAAAATTCTGCAAACAGCCATACTCAAAGAATGGAGCTTGGACAATATAGATTTAATTGAAAAGACATACCGTGAAGTGAGAGAAGTGGGATGTTCTGAGACCTCTTTCAAAGAACGGTAGATCAAGAGAGCAGAAGGAAGTATTCTCCCTTACTTACAGGATAGCAAACAAAGTTAAATTTTTTAATCCGCTAACGTTAATATTATTACCTTTCGATTCTAGTAGTTCTCTAGTTGAAAAGGAATTGACTGAGTTAGTGGAAATTCCGTTAGAAATAGAAGGCCACTCTTACAATACTTACGAAAAAACTGGATATTATAAAGTTTGTGCCCATGTGTCAGAAAAGGCTTTTTCTTCTTAGAATGGAATTCTGAGAAAGTAAAAGTGGTAGCTATAGATGGTCAGCATAGACTTTCTGCTCTTGGCTGGAAACAAGACCCTACATCAAGTGAAGAGTTGACTAGTTGGAGCATACCGGTAGTGATATTAGCATTGCTTATGCTGACCTCAAAAGAGTTGCCAGCACCTAATTTGCTAGGAAGTAGTTAGAAAAACATTTGTATATATTAATTGACAGCAAAGGAGATCAATGAATCTAGGCGAATTCTATTAGATGATGAGAGTATAAATTGTATTTGTAGCCAAGAAGTTATTCAATTTGCCCATAGTAATGATCAAAAAGATATTGAAGATCTTGACCCCAAATTATTGCCTTTAATGTTTTTTGATTGGAGAGGCGAAGTCGTCAATGGAAAAGCGCGTCCTGGACCGGCGGCTCTCATATCTGTTCAAGAAGTAGAAGAGTGGTTTAGCAATCATATATTAGGTAGTGATTACTCTGATGAGCAGGAAATCAACCCAAACTTAGATGATTTACTACCACACTCTAGAATCTTTTTGGTAAAAATAAAAGCTAACTCATGATGATGCAGAACGAGTGGAGAGAACAGTTTAATAAAATATTGTTGCCGGCTTTTAATTACCTAATGGAAAATTCTTCACCATATAGACATTATGTAAAAACTCTGTAGAGAAAAACAAATAGAGGCCGAAAAAGAGGGTGACCTTGCAAAGCATGCATTTAAGAAAATTTGCTTTGGCACACATAATGCAGGTAAAGAAAACTATGAAGCTGTCGAGAATAAATATAAAGAAATAATTTTAGATTTTACGCAGTTGGAAAGATAATTCGTTAGATGCATTAATTACTAGAGATATAGGTATGCGTGGCATTTGGAGCGCATTTGGTAGTTTGAAGGAATTCAAAAATAGTTATTCTCGGCACCACAATTGATTGGTTAGAATACTCTAAATGGTTTTTGGAAAAACTTAATATGATTTATTCTAAGGGTTGGTTTAAAGATTATGACTTCTATAAAATCATTCCAAAGAAAAACAACTGACTCATATTGTTTATGCGATAAATCTGGTGGGATAATCAATTACAAACATAGTGATGTGACGTGATTCTTTTGGCAAAGCTTACTTGTACTTTTAATTATGTATGGTGAAGAAGATCGAGATTTTCAAGATAGAATTTGGGATGAGTTTAGCAGTAACTGAGTAAGCCTCTGGTATGGATTTCGCCGAGAATATAGAGCATTGCTAAGAGATGAGTTTACGGGGACTAGTGCCGAATTCACAAGCGAGGTTAATAAAAAAGCAGAAGTAGCAATAGCAAAAGGTTAAAAGAACTAAAAAGCTATTAGATTATGGAAGTTGAAGAAAAGATTGCCCTTTTCTCTGAAAGAGAGCTCATTTGGGCCTCTGGAGAAAACTGGACATTAATTAGCGAAGCGGCAAAGACATTTGAGTGTTTTGATAAGTTGAAAGCTGATAAAGCCCGGTTGGCGGAAGTAATATCATCTTTTATGGAGTAGATGTTTTATATCAGCTAGATTCAGGCAGCTGTTTTTAAATCTATTGAATGAAGAAAAAATCACTTTACTAGCCAAAAACTTGACCTCTAATGTGTGCATTTTGAAAGCAGACAATATAAGAAATTTGGCAAACCTAAAGTGGAATGTAAGGTCAAAATTTAATCTCATTTTCACTGATGAGTTAGGTTTTAATGTATCTTATGTCCCAAGTAAATTTACACCCATGCCTAAACGATTGAAGATATAGAACCCAGAAGCTATCAATGAGTTATTTGATTATCTAAAAGAGGTTGTAAAAAAGTGTACTAATTTATTAGAAAGGTGAACAAAGATTTTTAATTCAATTGCCTACGGGTTCTGGAAAACAAGAATAATGATGGATTTAATAACTAATCGACTAAACGGATATTCTTTTGAGGTAAGCAGTTTGCCCATACTTGGGGTAGCCCATTCCCTCGGAGTTACTTGAACAAGCAATAGAGAGTTTTAAAAAAAATTGGATAGTGAATGGCACGAGGCCGATACGAATAAAGAGACTGTACGGTAGTTCAAAACTAGAATCAGATAATTTCACAGATTCTATTATTTTTGCTAGCTTACAAAAATTAAGTAGTTTGAAAAATAAGCGTGATCCTCTTTTGAATAGGTTATTAGCATCTACAGATTATTGCAGTAATAGATGAAGCACATAAGATTACAGCACCTACTTATTCTAAAACACCTATAGAAGTTGTACGAAATGGAGGAATAGTGATCGGTGTTACAGCTACGCCTAGACGAAGCACAAGAGATGATTTGGAAAAATAGAAAATTTGTTGATTTTTCGGGGGGATTTTAGTAAAACCGAACTTAGGAGAAAGTCCAATTGATAGTTTGAGAGAAAGAGGAGTACTTGCCAATCTAGAGAAAATTGAGTTGAATACTAATATTGATTTTATTGGCGATGTCTTACCTAATGAAATGGATTTGACCAATGCTAGTTTAGAGAGAATTGGGAAATCGCACGAAGGAACAAACTTATTTTAGAAATGGTCGAATTGGAGGTGAAAAAGCGTGCTACTCTGATATTTGCGTGTAGTTTAAAACATTCAGAGTTGCTTTGTGCCGGTTTGGCATTGCTCGGTATTAAGGCATCCCATATTTCACACAGATTATCTCGCAACAGTAGATTTAATATGATAAATAGTTTTAAGAGAGGTCAGATATCGGTTTAGTGAATTTTGGTATACTTTCAACTGGATTTGATGCTCCCAATATAGAGACTGTAGTTATTGCTAGACCAACTTCATCGGTAGTACTTTATAGTCAAATGATAGGGAAGGGGGCTTCGCGGACCTTTAGTTGGAGGTTCAAAAGCTGTAAGTTGATCAATGTTAGAGATAATTTTTAAATATGGATCGATCAATGAAATTAATAATCATTTTGAGGAATATTGAGATAATTGTCCGTGGAAGTTTGAGATGCTCTATATGTCGAAAATAGACGGGGAGAAAAATATACCTTACTATTATATTCTTGTTGACAAGCTTTTTATGAGGAGATTGGTATACCCACTTTCATCATGGAAGCGGTTTTAATAATTAACCTTTCAATTCCATTATTACCTATATCCACTCCAAATTACCAACCAAATTATTAAATGGTTAACTTTAAATAAAGGATGTTAGTTATGTGTACTAGATAGTACACACATAAATGTGCAAAAATACTCTTATGGAATTTGGAAGCTACATACGTCGAATGAGAAAAAGCGAAACGATCTGATGGTAAATCAATGAGTCTTCGAGCTGTAGCTAGAGAATTAGAAATCGAGCCTTCTTACCCTCGTCAAAGATTGAAAGGAACAAAGTGCCTCCATTTTCCTCTGAGAACATCATTAGACTTTCTGAAATACTTGATTTGAATAGCGATGAGTTGTTAGCAAGGGCAGGCCGCATCTCGCCAGACTTAGAGTCAATTATTAGAGCAAAGCCCAAATTGCTTGCTTCGGTTTTAAGGCAGATGGAGAACCTTCCGGATGAAGCAATCGTGCACCTTGTAAGAGAAGTCACTGATGGAAAATGGTAACTAAGTGGAGCCTATAAATGATAATACTGAACTCGAAATAATTTTACAATTTAACTTTCCAGATTTGCATGAATCAGCTGGAGTTGACATTCAATTTCAACGAACATTAAGAATTCCTGATAGATGGCAACGAATATCCATTGCTCCTGCAGAGAGAATTTGAATAGACAGTCACCTTTGAGATATCTCGCACACCAAGTCGGGTTGATCGCTTACAAAAAATCTTGAAATTACTCGTTTTTGTATGACATTGACCCGTGTCTTTGTAGGAAATTGACTATAGAGTGCCTGTCTGATATCGTTTTATCAAACGTCAACTACTTTGGCCGGTTGGCGTCAATTAACTTGGCCGGTTTTTGGATTTGATTTTAAAGCCTGCTTTTTACGATAACTTTCACCTTCTATTTTATAAATATCGGCATGATGAACTCAGGTATCGATTAGACGATTAAAAAAAGTCCATGATTTAACGCTCCCGGCGAAGTCTGAAAAATTAGAAGATGAGGATGAAGACGAAAATGAAGAGTGACAAATTGGCTTATCGCGCCTATACTAGTCAATACAAATGTATGTACAGAGATCTACATGAAGTTTGAGTGGGATGAAAATAAAAACACCATCAATTTCGAAAAACATGGGATAGACTTCAACGATGCCGTCGATATTTTTAATCATATTATGTTGACGAAGGAAGACACCAGTGAGGTATATGGTGAAGCTCGCTGGATATCGATAGGCTGGTTAAAAGCCTTCGTTGGTGTGATTGTATATACAGAGCAAATTGGCGATGTGACTCGAATAATATCGGCTCGAAAAGCCACCAAACGAGAGGTTCGACAATATGAAAAAATTCTCCAACACCGATTGGAATAAATTAGCCAAGATGAAAGATAGTGATATCGATACCAGCGATATTGCAGAGCTTGATGATGACTTCTTCCGACAAGCAGAAATCAGAGTGCCACCCAAAAAATCAGTCACCATGCGATTAGATGCTGATGTTTTAGAGTGGTATAAATCGCAAGGAACGGGCTATCAAACTCGGATCAATAAATTATTACGAAACTACATGGATGCGCAACTTCATCACCATTGATTAGAAATGTCACCGGCGAAAGGATGCCCGTGACGAACCGTCATTGAATTCCGTTTAAAAAATAATAGACAGTTAAAAATTAGAAAGCATCGGCCTTAAATAACGCTTTTTATGAGGTTTGGGGATGAAGTTAATTATTTTTTCAGGGCGGAAGCCGTTTTGTTTGAATATCGCTTAAATATCGGAATCTCAGGCGAGGCTCAATCTCTTAAGAGCTAAGAAAGGCATTAGGATGATGGATTTTACTTTTTGTGTTTTTAAATCATTAATTTCCGGCAGGTTTTAAAGCCTTTTAACCATTTTCTCTTTAATTCTTCGGCTTTTTGTTGCAATAAAATCAGTTTACCAACGAAATAACCTTGATGCGTACCAAAGTGTTGCACTTGTCCGAGCCATTGATTGGGTTGTAGGTTGAGATAAGCAAGGGTGGATTCAATCGTGACGGGCATTTTTGATTTGTTGGGGAGACTATAGAGTGGCTGTCTGATATCGTTCCGATTTAGGAGGAGGCTGATTTCGGGGGTTTAACAGATGCCACTAAATCCACATCTTTTGTGCCTAGGCAAGGCGTAAAAATGAACTGCGCGCCGTTTTCTAATTTGAGTAGGTCATATGGGGGGAGTCATAATTCTTCTTCCTAAAGCCATTCTTTAATTTGTGCTGTATGTGGCATAGAGCCTGAGTGAACCAACTGTTCATTGACAACAACAGCAGGAGTGCTCATGGCCCCAAAAGCCATAATGACTTGTGGATCCGTTTCTTTCGTAACCTTCACTATTGCCCCTTGTTCAAGTGCAATTTTTTCGATCAGCTCAGCGGTTTTAGTACATTTAGTACAGCCGCTACCCAATACTTTTATTTGTTTCATAACTCACCTCATAAAAAAAGACGAAAAAGCGTTAAATACCCAGCCCACTATCGTGAATGACACCAATAGCATCAGAAATACGGTGGCTAATAACCGCCATTGCATCACTTGTTTAAGCAAAATAAATTCAGGAAAACTTGCTGCTACAGTGCTCATACAAAATGCTAATGTCGTGCCTATTGGTAAGCCATTAACAATCAAGCTTTCCATCACAGGGATAACACCTGTTGCATTTGAGTAAAGCGGGATACCTAAAAGAACAGCAGCAGGAACAGACCACCATTGGCCATCACCAAGATGTTGTTCGATCCAGCCGTCAGGTACAAATCCATGTAACGCGGCCCCTAATCCAACACCGATAATGACCCACTTCCAGACTCTGCCGAAAATTTCCACGGTTTCATCTTTGGCAAAGGTGTGACGCTCTGAAAACGCCATCTGAGAACAGGTATGGTTGATTGCAGATTGGTTAATTTGTTTTTGCCCGTTGGCCAGCGCTTTAGCCGCGAAAGAACGAAGCCAACGTTCGGCCTTGATAGCGTCAAGAAAGAGTCCACCAAGAATACCAACTGTCATCCCGATCACTACGTAAAGCAGGGTGAACTTCCAACCTAGTAGGCTCAACAATAATAGAACGGCAACTTCGTTGATCAACGGGGACGTTAGTAGAAACGACATGGTGATGCCTAACGGAATTCCCGCTGAGGTAAACCCTAGAAAAACTGGGATACTAGAGCAGGAACAAAACGGTGTGATAGCGCCAAAACCAGAACCTAGCAAGTAGCCAACGCCACGGTTCTTGCCCGTCAGAAAATCACGAACACGCTCCACATTCAATGAAGCTCTTAACAGCGCAATGAAATAAATCATGACTACCAGCAGTGCGTAGATCTTTGTTACATCCTTGATAAAAAAATGAACGGCGTCACCGACCTTAGACTCTGACGTTAGATTCATAACTGTATAGGTTAGCCAGTCCGCGAGTTGCGTGAAGATTTCAAACATTAAGCTTCACCAAACCAATGTCGAGTGTGATTTGCAAACCAAACCAGACTCAACATCACGGGTACTTCTACCAACACACCGACAACAGTTGCTAAAGCAGCTCCTGAATGAAGTCCAAACAAAGAAATGGCGACTGCAACGGCGAGCTCAAAAAAATTTGATGTGGCGATCATGCAGGCAGGGGCTGCAATATTGTAAGGCAGTTGCATTTTTCTGGCGATTAAATAAGTCACCGCAAAAATACCGTAAGTTTGGATAAGCAGCGGAACAGCAATCAGAAAAATTGCTTGGGGTTGAGAGATGATGGTTTGAGCCTGAAAACAGAATAGGAGAATTACTGTTGTTAACAGACCTACTACTGACCAAGGTTTTAGTGATACCAGTAAGCGATTGAGTGAAGAATGGTCATCCTTACGATCAACTTTTTTCCTGGTAATAGCCCCTGCTACCAATGGGATTACAACATACAGGATGACAGATAACAGTAATGTGTCCCAGGGAACGGATATGTCAGTGACACCTAATAAAAAGCCAGCGATAGGCGCAAACGCAAAGATCATAATGATATCGTTAACTGATACCTGAACTAAGGTGTAGTTTGGATCGCCCTTTGTTAACTGACTCCAGACAAATACCATTGCGGTACATGGTGCGACGCCCAGTAAAATCATACCTGCAATGTATTCACTTGCGGTTTGAGGGTCTACCCATTTAGCAAAGAGCCCTTTAAAAAATAGCCAGCCCAGTAATGCCATTGTAAAGGGTTTAATTAACCAATTGACGGCTAATGTCAAAAGCAGCCCTTTAGGTTTCTTACCAACGTCTTTAAGTGAAGAAAAGTCGATTTGCACCATCATGGGATAAATCATTAGCCAAATCAGTAGTGCAACGACCAAGTTAACATGCGCAAATTCCAACGAGGCGATTAGCTCAAAGAGCTCAGGCAATAAATTACCTAATGTGACGCCGCATAAAATTGCGATGCCGACCCAAATGCTAAGATATCGCTCAAAATAACCCATTAACATTCTCCTTTGCTAATCGAGTTATCAATGAAGGCAGCTCTTCCATAGACTTGGTATTAACGGCATCAGCTAGTTTTAACAATCGTTGTTCGAGAGTATTCATGACGAGCTTAAATACAGCTTCTCTTTCATCTGGAAGAGCCTTTGTAGGATCGGGTAATCCCCAGTATCCTTTGATCGCTTGTCCAAACCAGACAGGGCAAGCTTCTCCTGCCGCCTGATCGCAAACGGTAATGACAATATCTGGCTTGATGTCTGTTAGTTCATCCCAGCTTTTACTCAAAAGTCCTTCGACAGGATAGTGACGACTTATTAACTGATAAATCGTTTCGGGATGAACCTTTCCAGCGGGGGTACTACCAGCACTAAATGCTTGCCAGAGGTTCTTGCCAATGGAGTTCGCAATACTCTCGGCTAATATGCTACGACATGCATTATGTGTGCAGAGAAATAAGATATTCAAGGTTGTATTTCCTTCCTGTTTAAGCACAACACGAGCGTGTCCGTTCTGGTCTATCGCCCATTTCGTCAAGTCGCTTTAGGTTGTCCGATATGAATTCTGAGTTACATTTGAGGGTCTCGGATAACACATTTTTCGTCCATTCGGGGAGCGCTTGATTAATACTGTAGAAAACCCATTGACCTAGGCGTCTGTCGGTTAACAGCTCGCAGTTTCTCAATTGTGCAAGGTGGCGGGATATTTTGGGCTGACTTTCATTAAGCGCCTGCATTAGTTCGCATACACATAGCTCTTGCTGCGACAAAATCAACAGTAAGCAACGAAGACGCGTTTCATCTGAGAGACATTTATAAAACTGTATAGGAGACATAGGTATACTCATTTCTTATTTTGTATCAATAAAAACTATAACCACTTCAGGCCGAATCCCTCGATGTACGACAAGGTTGGAGGATCAATAAACTCTGGATGAGTTCTTGCTCTAAACACTTCATATTCGAATCTCCATATATATGATTTAAAGTATATATGGTATATCGAATATGTCAAGCGCCTATTTTGTTCAGTTTTCGTTGTTTACATTTACAAAAGCCGTTAGTGCTCACCGTATTCAAGAGAAAAAAATAATAGACAGGCAGAAATCAGAAGCCGTCTTCCTTGAATAGCGCTTTTTTGAGGTTTGATGATGAAATTAATTATTCTTGCAGGACGGATGGCGTTTTGTTTGAATATCGCTTATTTAGTTGAATTTCTGGCGAGGCTCAATTTCCTAAAGGCTAAGAAAGGTATTTTTCGATGGATTTTTCTTTTGGAGTTATTTAGCCGTTAGTTTTTTACAGTAAAATCCAGACAGTCAGCTTTGAGAGATTTCTCACATGAATCCGAGACAATTTCCTATTTATAGGCCTGTAGGCTGAAAATCATGGGTCAAATTGAGTCCAGTCGGTAAGCTGCGGATGATTTTTTCTAAAAATTCTCCCTATTAAGTAAGGGTTGTGGGGTAAATTTCCCTGTATAGTCAAAAAAATCGATATCCTGATCTCTTAATTTTATTTTTATTCGCTCCACTAATAACGGCTGTGGTTTTGACCAATCATCATATTTTAGTAGCGTCACTTTGCCCGAGGTGAAATGAATTTTTATAAGATCCATCGCCTCAAAATCGCCATAGTATTGAATGGCACAACCGATATAAATTCTGAGTTCTGGTGGTAATTGTTGAAGCACCGATTGATGAACGGTCCAATGATGTCCTTCTTCAAATTCGCCGTGTTTTAAATCGGCAAAGGCTTCGACGGACAAGATTTCTATTAGATCGGGATCACCGACACTGAATAAGGCTTGCCCAGCAAGTTCAATGGCTCTGTTGTAATCGCTAAAAAAGGCTTTAATATCGCGCTTTAAACTATCAGGCATATGGGTGTAGGCTTTGCGCTTTTCAAATAAACCCAATGCAAAATAGACTAGGAGATCACATTTTCTGGCAAGGCGAGATTGTTTAAAGAGTGGATCACCCTTTTGTTGTATTAAGGCATCAAAAGCTTTTTTATGCGATCCCGCAACTTTTCTAATTTGTTGAGAAAATTCAAACTCTGGGATCGCAGGCAATCGACCAAGATCTAAACAAAGTTCCCAAAAATCATCAAACAACTCGGCATTTTTGTCTATTATGTCTTTTGTAATAATTTTTTCGGGCGTTTTCTTAAGCCGTTGAGTGAGTTGGTTCCAATCTCTTTTTATCTGCTGTCTTTTTAAAAGGAAATTTTGTTCTTCGATCTTATCTTTAAAAATAATAAAAATGCCCTGTCCAACGGCTATCGCATCTTCGCCTAAACAGGTCTCTAGAAAATACTTAAACTCCGATTGGCCGTAATATTTTTGAAAAGTATTACGGCTAGTGATTACACCATCTTTGTAGGGTTTAAATTGACTGATGACTGAGTCTCCGGCTATCATCACCGCCGCAATGAGTAGTTTTTCAGCATAACCGAAGGCTCTTTTCAGGGTTTCGCTGCGCTCCTCTTTATCTTCAATAACATTGAGTACAAAGCCAACATTGACAATATCGCAGTTTTCTAAATCATTATCTGCTTGATGTACCGGATCCCAACCAATGCAATCTATTTGATGCGCTTCTAATTCCCGAATATCATCACCCTTACCACAACCATAATCTAAAACTGAAAACTCACCGTTAAAATAATCATGTTTAGCCAGCAACTGCATCGGCGCAGAAAGTTGATGACGATCAATCGCCGTTTTATGTCGATCAATTTGACCGTTAAAATCAGTCGGACAGGGTTCTTTCGCTCGATTCTGCTTAGCTAAAAGACGACCTTTGTCATCTAAGAAATAGCCTTTGTTTGAAATTAATCTGAGCCAATTTTTTCTAAAACCAATGGTTCGGGTATTTTCATAAAGTGCTGCTGCTTCACCCTCGGCAGTGATGGCTTTAAATAGATCGATTAAGGGGTAATCCTGACTCACAAAGGTTTCTTTACGGTGCAATATCGGTGGGTTATCTGATTTTGAATAATCCGCTTTTCGATGGCTTAATTTTTGCAAGTCTACGGTGATACTCTGCTTGAGGCTCGGGTAAGCATAATCATCAAAATCAGGATAAGAAAGAAAGGCGATCTTAAAATCTCGTTTATAAAATTTAACCAGAACCCATTCTTCATTGGTGATTTTTAACGCTTTAGCGACATTTTTAATCACTGCGTTGAGCGTTTTCGGTATCTCGTCCAAAGCCGTTTTGTGTGTATAAACAGAGTCCGGTAGTTGTTTACCGACCTTGATTTTCTTGACCAGCGTTTTAAATTGTGGAAAGTCGAATGCCATAGGATTTGAAGATATTTTGTTTTTCTATAGATTAACATAAATATGGCTCGGCGATTGGGAGGAGATAGGCAGCGGGATGCGAGGATAACAAATAGTTACGAGGTTCGAGTTGCTAGTTGCGAGGTTCGAGGAAAAATCCACTCTCCCAAGAGAGAGGAGATTAAGTCCCTTCTTCCTCAGGGATCCCTAAATGGACTTAGGTTACTAGGGTAATGCAGGAGCAATTACCCAGAAGGTTAGGATGAGGGTGGTTTTAAAAGGATTGAAAAAGCCAAGGAAATAAAAAGACACTATTTTTATTTTATATCACCCGCCCCCTAGCCCCCGCCCATCAAGGGCGGGGGGAAGATCTAGAGTTTTCAAAGCTATAACGAATTTATATAGATAACCCTAGAGTTAAGAGATGATTCACCATTAAATTAGGTGGTAGATCGAATAAAGGTTCGGGGTTCGAGATAAAGATAGTTTCGAGTTTCGAGTTGCTAGTTACGAGGTTAAAAAACCTCTCCCCTGAAGCTGAGGGCTTGGGAGAGGGGGAAGGTTTAAAATTAAATTTAAAACCAAAAAAAATCACCAACCGATTGCGGTTAGTGATTTTTTGTAATCACTTCGATTTTTAGAGTGAAAAGCTAGAACTAGCAAAGGTCTGCGCAGGTTTCCGCTTCGTCTTTTAGTTCTTGCTCGGAGGCTTGCATTTTTTGTGTGATAAAGTCACTGTTCTCTAGGCCTTGAACAATACTCCATTCGCCATCTTGACAAGTGATAGGGAAAGAGTAGATTAAGCCGGGTTGAATACCGTAGGAACCATCGGAACAAACCGCCATAGAGACCCAGTTATCATTCTCGGTACCGAGTACCCAGCTTTTCATATGATTAATAACGCCGTTGGCAGCTGAAGCGGCAGATGAAGAACCACGAGCAGCAATGACTTCTGCGCCGCGCTTGGCGACTTTAGGGATAAATTCTTCATTGGCCCAAGTCGCATCGACTCGATCGGTGGCTTTTTTGCCATCCACAGTACAATGGGAAATATCGGGAACTTGTGTGGTTGAATGATTGCCCCAAATGGTCATTTTTTTAATGGTGTGCATTGGTTGGTTGGTTTTTTCAGCCAATTGATAGGTGGCGCGATTATGATCAAGACGCATCAGGGCGCTAATATTGTTTGGATTAAGCTTCGGTGCGTTTTTCATTAAGATATAGGCATTAGTATTGGCCGGATTACCGACCACACAGATCTTCATGTTCGGGCTAGCCACTTCATTAATGATTTTACCGATGCTGCTAAATATTTGACCGTTATCCTTGAGTAGATCAGCACGCTCCATGCCTGGACCACGTGGCTTGGCGCCTACCATTAGCCCGTAATCAGCGCCGGTAAAGGCGACTTTCGCATCATCAGTGCAAATAATGTCTCTTAATAGAGGGAATGCACAATCATCCAGCTCCATTTTTATTGCATCAAGAACCCTAAGCGCCGGTGTTATTTCTAACAATTGCAGAATAATCGGTTGATCTTCGCCGAGCATCTCACCGGATGCGATACGAAAAAGCAACGAATAACAAATTTGTCCAGCAGCCCCAGTAACTGTTACGCGAACAGGTTGTTTCATTTTTTAATCCTCAGTGGTTTAGGTCTTGAATAGTTGAAGTAGCTTATCAATTGCTTGCCGGCACAATAATCGGGTGAGCATTGAATTGGTTTAAGGCTATCTTCAGATATTTCTTTAGCTTAGTCAATAGCCAATGAGTTTACCATAAAGATTTTTATAAAAGTAAATACTCTGTTCTTCTTTAGACAAGCGAGCGGTTTTGGTAAACGACCTACAGGGATGTAGGAAGTGCAGATTATGCAGGAGCAATCGTCTGTCGATCTACAGGGATGTAGGAAGTGCAGATTATGCAGGAGCAATCGTCTGTCGACCTACAGGGATGTAGGAAGTGCAGATTATGCAGGAGCAATCGTCTGTCGACTTACAGGGATGTAACCACCTCGCCGGTTATAGCGGGATAAATTCCCCCCTCCCTTGAGGGGAGGGGGAAAGGGGGAGGGTGAAAAGCATTAAACTAATCAACCAGTTTGACTAAATTGAACCATTCGCCTCTAACAAAAGCCGAGCAGTTAAAGCTTGCCGAGTCGCCGCGCTTCTCTCAATGACCGGTCCCTCTTTACGTCATTTTCCGGTATGATAGCGCTATCTTTTACTGAGTTCTTATCTTATGCATGTTTAAAGCCTATCAATTACGAAAAAAACACAAATGGCTGGCTTTACTGGTCGGTTGGCAGTTGTTTCTCTGGTCAATTAGTGGCCTGTATATGACTTTTGTCGATTTGGATATTATCCATGGTGATCATTTGGTTGATATGCCGGCACCAGCTAAGATTTCTAGCGCAACTATCCAGCCTATTGACGCCGAATTATTACAACAACTGGCACCCATTAGACAAATTCGATTGAAATCCTATTTCGACCTATGGGTTTATGAGGTTATTGGTGATAAAACCACCACTTTGGTTAGTGCTTCTAGCGGTAAAAGACAGCAGCCTTTAACCAAGCAGCAGATTATCCAACGTGCCAAGCAGATATATACCGGAGAAGGCGATATTCAATCGATTAATCGATTGCAATCCTATCCTAAAGAGCTAGGCAGTCGCCAAAAACCAGTGTGGCAGGTTAATTTTGACGATCCTTTTAACCCAAGCCTGTATTTTGACCCGCTTTCGGGGCGATTAATTTCTAAACGCAGTGATTTATGGCGAGTATTTGATGCGCTGTGGGTGCTACACATTATGGATTATTGGGGCAGTAATCAGTTTGAGGGCTATTTATTCCGCATTGTCGCGATTTTGTCCTTATTTTTGACCTTGTTTGGTGCGGGATTGCTCTATTTCCGCCTTAAAAAGGGGCAACAATAGATGACTGGAAATTTTTTAAGTCGCCTGCATAAGATTTTAGCGATGATTATTGGTCTACAGCTGATTATTTGGATCATTAGTGGCCTGGTTTTTAGTTTTATCGATCACGATGCGGTGGATGGTAAAAATTTATATCGGAAATCCAATCATGCTGCGCTTAATACCGCATTAGACACATCTCAGTTGCTTAGACAATATCCAAATGCTTTGGAAGTGACGCAGATGATGCTGTTTAATCGTTCGGTGGTGAAGGTTAAAAGCCAACCAACCAACGCTGATACAAAAGCGCATTGGGATCTATTGGATAGTCAGAGTTTTAAACCAATAGCGATCAATCACAAGATAATGGTTCAATTGGCTGAGCAGGGCTACAAGGGTTCGGGACAATTACAGCAACTGACACTAGTCAAACGAAGAGATGATGAGAACCGAGACTTTTCTTTACCGGTTTGGCAGTTGATTTATGATGACAATGAAGAGTCTCATCTGTATTTTTCTGCAACCAGCGGTGAGTACCTCGGGGCTAGAACGTCGAGCTGGCGAGTTTTTGATTTTTTCATCATGTTGCATTTTATGGATTATTTTGCGAGAGATGACTTTAACACGCCTTGGATTATCTTTGCCGCCTTGTTGATGTTGTTTTTTTCAACTTCAGGTTTATTACTCATCAAGCAGGGTTTTAGTCGCAAGGATTTTATTCATCTATATCAAAAATGGTTTAGAAAGAAACCGATTAAGGTGCTGCTGATTGATCAAAATGGGCAGGAAATACAGCTACTAGCGGATCAAGGTCAACGACTTTTTGACCTGCTACAACAACATGATATACCCGTTACGACCATTTGTGGCGGTGGCGGGCTCTGTGGTCGCTGTATCGTCAGGTTGCCACATTTGCAAGGTGAAGCAATTGCTGAAGATAAACATAAAAGAATCAGCGATGAGCAATGGCAGCAAGGCTATCGCTTGAGCTGCCAGACTTATTTGACTGGGGATATTAGCTGCGAGATAAAGGAACTAAAGAACCACGGGGAATTGATCTTAAGCCTCAAAAAAGCTTGACGATTAACCTTTCGGAATAGCGATTTTAGCTTCTTTACTGCGTTTAAAAATCACTAGTTTGCCGCCAATGGTTTGAACTTTGCTGGCGGCGGTGGCTTTTAAGATGCGTTTAATAATGGCTTCACGAGCGGCTTTATCATCCGCTCGAATATTGATCTTAATCAGCTCATGGGCATTGAGTGCGATTTTAATTTCTTGTACCACATTGTCGGTTAAGCCCTTGTCACCTATCATGACAACGGCTTTGAGTTCGTGAGCTAAACCTTTGAGGTGTTTTGTTTGAGCGGGTGTTAAAGTTTTCATAAGTGGCAATTCAGAAGGATAATGTCGTTATTTTATCATCTTTGTGTGAGGTACGAAGGATTAAATGCGCTATTATGGGCAAATAGTTTTCCTAAACCCGTAATATTTTAGGCTTGCAATTGTATGGCGAAAAGTAAAAGCAGTAAAGGCTGGCTCAAGGAGCATTTTGATGATCAATACGTCAAAATGTCTCAGCAGGATGGCGTGCGTTCTCGAGCGGTGTATAAATTGATTGAGATTGACCAAAAAGATCAGTTAATCAAACCGCAGATGCAAATAGTCGATCTGGGCGCAGCCCCCGGCGGTTGGTCAGAATATGTGGCAAAAAAGCTATCAAAACAAGGCCGAATTGTAGCGACTGATATTCTTGAAATGGATTATTTGGATGGGGTTGAATTTATTCAGGGCGATTTTAGAGAAAGAGTCAGTGCTTGAAGCGATTTTACAGTCTTTAGAAAATAACCGTGTCGACCTTGTTTTATCGGATATGGCCCCCAATATAAGTGGTGTAGACTCTATTGATCAGCCCGCCTCACTCTATTTAGTGGAGCTTGCCCTTGATTTTGCTCAACAGACGCTTGTAGCTGATGGAAAGTTCTTGGTAAAGGTTTTTCAAGGAGCAGGTTTTGATGCTTATCTCCAGTCAGTAAAAGCGTGTTTTAAGCAGGTTAAAATACGTAAACCTAAAGCATCAAGAGCGCGATCAAAAGAGGTTTATATTTTGGCGCAGGGTTTTAAGTGTTAAATAGTCGTGGCTTTGACCCTAAAAAGTACCCAATACGGGGCTTTATAACCAATAATTAGCTCTTGTCAGTAACAAAACAGGGCGTTATCTGTAATATATGGATACACTTAATAAGTAGTATTTAACCCATCATTACTGATTTAATAGACAAATTTAATAGGCTAAATGTAACTTACCGCTCGATTTAAAACTCAATCCGTTTGCTCGAGTGTAAAATACTGGATACAAAGAGGAACCCCCTTTGAACGAAACAACACGTAATCTTATTCTCTGGCTGGTCATTGGTACTGTGCTATTTATGACCTTCAATAATTTTGAGAACCAGAAACAACGCAGTAACGAAATTGAGTTTTCCCAATTAATGAAGGATATTGACCGCGATAAGGTCAGTAAAGTCACAGTTGCGGGTTTAAAAGCTGAAGCACAAATGAAAAACGGTGATAAGGTCAAAACTAATATCCCTATTGGCTCGCATGAACTACTGGCGACCAAGGCATTAAATAAAGAAATCGATTATTCCGGTGAAGAGCCAGAAGGCGATAGCCTTTTATGGACCATTTTTATCACTTGGGGACCCATGTTGCTGCTGATTGGCGTGTGGATCTTCTTTATGCGTCAAATGCAAGGCGGCGGTAAAGGCGGCGCTATGAGCTTTGGCAAAAGTAAAGCGCGTTTATTAAGTGAAGACCAAATTAAAACCAACTTTTCCGATGTGGCGGGTTGTGAAGAAGCCAAAGAAGAAGTCGCTGAACTGGTCGATTTTTTAAAGGAGCCATCAAAGTTTCAAAAGCTGGGTGGGCAGATCCCTCGCGGTATATTAATGGTTGGGCCTCCGGGGACCGGTAAAACCTTGTTGGCAAAGGCAATCTCAGGTGAAGCTAAAGTACCCTTTTTTACTATTTCCGGTTCAGACTTTGTTGAAATGTTTGTTGGTGTGGGTGCATCACGGGTTAGAGATATGTTTGTTGAAGCGAAAAAGCAAGCACCCTGTATCATTTTTATCGATGAGATAGACGCAGTGGGTCGTCATCGTGGTGCGGGCCTTGGCGGTGGACATGACGAAAGAGAACAAACATTGAACCAATTGCTGGTTGAAATGGATGGTTTTGACGGAGATGAAGGCGTTATTGTTATAGCGGCTACTAACCGTCCTGATGTGTTAGATCCTGCATTGCTACGCCCTGGTCGATTTGATCGCCAAGTCACTGTCGGATTACCAGATATTAAAGGCCGTGAGCAGATTTTAAAGGTTCATATGCGTAAAGTTCCACTGGGTGATGATGTAAAGCCTAGTGTAATTGCTCGCGGAACGCCTGGCATGTCGGGTGCCGATTTAGCTAATCTAGTCAATGAAGCCGCTTTATTTGCAGCCAAAGCTAGTGCACGAAAAGTGAATCAAGAATTTTTTGAAAAAGCCAAGGATAAAATTCTAATGGGCGCCGAACGTCGTTCCATGGTAATGGACGATGAGGAGAAGCTTAACACCGCATGGCATGAAGCTGGTCACGCCATTGTTGGTTATCTAACACCCAGTTCTGATCCGGTTTATAAGGTCACGATTATTCCACGAGGTCGAGCTCTCGGTGTGACCATGCAGTTGCCCGAAAAAGATCGCTACAGTCATACTAAAGAATATCTTGAAAGCCGTTTGTCCATTTTGTACGGTGGCCGAATTGCTGAAGAAATGCTCAATGGTCCAGAGCTAGTAACAACCGGTGCTTCTAATGATATTCAGCGGGCCACCGAGATTGCCAGAAGTATGATTACTAAATGGGGGTTTTCTGAGAAACTAGGCCCTTTAGTTTATGCTGAAGATGAAGGCGAAGTTTTCTTAGGTCGCTCAGTGACTCAGACCAAACATGTTTCTGACGATACTGCGCGTATCATTGACCATGAAGTGAAGGACTTAATTGGTCGCAATTATGACCGGGCTGAAAAAATCCTGCATGAAAATCGCGATAAACTAGAGCTTTTTGCGGCAGCATTAATGAAGTATGAAACTATTGATGCCAGCCAGATGAAGGAGATTATGTCTGGCAATGAGCCGAGTGCACCGGCTGATTGGGATGACAGTGATGAGCCACCAACCGTTAATAAATCGACCAAGCCTAAGGGCAAGTCGGGTGATTCAACCATTGGTGGTCCCGCTGAATCTCACTAAAAAGTCTTGTTCGAAGGATCGAGATCAATGAAAACATCGAAAAAGGTTAGACCTCGCGGTTTAACCTTTTTTTGTTGGGGCTAAATTGTATATAATGCCTCATCTTTTTCATGCTGTCAGTGTTGAAACGCAAGTTATAACGACATGTCTTAAAACATTCAGCCTAATTCCAAAAGCCTTATGAACCTTCAACAAGTTAGACGAGAATACCTAAAAGCTGGCCTAAGCCGTAAACAACTTGATAGTAATCCGATTGAACAATTGACTGGTTGGCTTGACCAGGCCAGCGGCGTTGAGCTGGTGGATGCGACAGCGATGACGCTTGCCAGCGTGGATTGCGACGGACAACCTAGTCAGCGAGTGGTATTGTTAAAGCGTCTTGATCAACGTGGTTTGGTTTTCTACACCAACCTTAAAAGTCGTAAAGCAATGGATATCGACAGTAATAATAAAGTCAGCATTCACTTCGGCTGGTTGCCCTTGGAGCGGCAGGTGAAGATTCAAGGCGTGGCGAGGAAAATGTCAATAACAGAGAACTTAGCCTATTTTTCTTCTCGTCCTAAAGACAGTCAACTAGCGGCTTGGGCATCACATCAAAGTCAGCCAATTTCCTCTAGAAAAATGTTGAATCTAGCTTTTGAGCAAATGAAGGAAAAGTTTTCTTCTGGTGAAGTTCCATTGCCTGATTTTTGGGGTGGCTATTTGATTGAGCCGACTAGGTTTGAATTTTGGCAAGGTGGCGGCGCGCGACTACATGATAGTTTTGCGTACATCGCCGAGACCAATAACGGCTGGTCCATTCAAAGACTAGCTCCTTAGGCATACTCTAGTATCTGAAACTTAGCGGTTAATGGTTAATTGTAAAATATTAATGCTGGATTTTAGAGGCGTTTTACAGGCTTCCACAGGGATTAAAAACTGGCTTAACGACCTTATTTTTAGCTGGACTATTTATCTCTGTCGCTTTAATATGCCATTGATATTAACTTGATAGGACAATACCCTTATGAATCCGATTCTAGATCTGTTTGCTGAATCGCCCATGAAACCCATGCAAACACATATGCAAAAGGTTGAGGAATGCGTTGGCCTGTTGCCGCAGTTTATGCAAGCTGTTTTCGCCCAAGATTGGGATGAAATGATGCGTCTGCAGAAATTGACCCGCAGCAAAGAAAACGAAGCCGACGAACTCAAAAAGGCGTTAAGGCTTAATCTGCCTAAAGGTCTCTTTATGCCTGTTTCACGCATTGATCTACTTAATCTATTGTCATCTCAGGATAAAATTGCCAATAAAGCCAAGGATATCGCAGGGCTGATTACCGGGCGTCGCATGAGGTTTCCTGAAAGTGTTCAAACGGCTCTCAAGGCTTATCTTGTACGTAGTATTGCTGCCGCAAGCCAAGCTGGAAAAGCGATTCGTCAGCTTGATGAGCTATTAGAGTCAGGTTTTAAAGGTAAAGAAGTCACCATTGCCGCAGAGATGATCACTGAACTCGATAAAATTGAGAATGATGTTGATGTTTTGCAAATCAAAATGCGCCGTCAGTTATTTGAATTGGAAGAAGATTTACCAGCGGTTGATGTCATCTTTTTCTATAAAGTGATTGACTGGATTGGCGACCTCGCCGATTTGTCTCAGCAAGTAGGTTCACGATTAGAGCTTTTATTAGCTAGATAAATAGTTAACGGAATTAGGCGTGAATAATTTAAATTGATAACCCTATTTAAAATATTCAATTAAAAATAATAAGTATTAGAGAGTATTAACATGTCCGAGTTTTTTACTGAGTATCAGATGATCCTAATTGGATTAGCCGGCATTTTTGGTTTATTAATGGCTTTTGGTATCGGCGCAAATGATGTTGCAAATGCAATGGGAACATCGGTGGGCGCAAAGGCGCTTACCATTAGACAAGCAATCATTATCGCTATGATCTTTGAATTTGCAGGCGCTTTTTTAGCCGGTGGTGAAGTAACCTCAACCATTCGCAAGGGCATTATCGATGCGTCGACCATGGTTGATAGACCCGAATTACTGGTGTTTGGAATGATGGCCTCTTTACTTGCCGCTGGTATTTGGCTAGTGATTGCCTCTTATTTTGGTTGGCCAGTTTCCACTACTCATTCAATTGTTGGTGCGATTGTCGGTTTTGCTGCCGTTGGCATTGGTATGGATGTGGTTCAGTGGGGAAAAGTCGGTTCAATAGTGGCTAGTTGGGTTGTTTCTCCTTTGTTGTCAGGCACTTTAGCCTTTTTGCTGTTCGTTAGTGTTCAAAAACTCATTCTAAATACTGACAATCCCTTGGCGGCAGCCAAAAAATATGTTCCTTTTTATATGTTTTTGGCTGGTTTTATGATCTCACTTGTGACCTTAATGAAAGGATTAAAGCACGTGGGCATTCATCTAACTTTTGGTGAATCGCTGCTTATTGCGGCAGGTTTCGGACTAGTAGTACTGATTATTGGAAAAATTGTGATTAGTCGACAAACCGTCAATGTCGATGCGGATAAAGAATTTCACTACGCCAGTGTAGAGAAAGTTTTTGCGTTACTAATGATAGTGACTGCTTGTGGTATGGCATTTGCCCATGGTTCAAACGATGTAGCTAATGCTATAGGGCCACTGGCGGCAGTTGTCAGCATTGTTGAAAGTGGCGGTGTAATTGGTGCTAAATCAAGTTTGCCAGTATGGGTGCTATTGCTTGGTGGTGGCGGTATCGTGGTCGGATTAGCTTTTTTCGGTGCCCCAGTTATGAAAACCATAGGTAAAAGAATTACTGAGTTAACACCGAGCCGTGGCTTTGCGGCCGAACTCGCGGCGGCCACAACAGTGGTTATTGCTTCCGGTACTGGAATTCCTGTTTCCACCACTCACACGCTGGTTGGTGCGGTGTTAGGGGTTGGCATGGCGCGAGGTATTGCAGCACTTAATCTAGGCGTGTTAAAAAATATAGCGGTTTCATGGGTGGTGACATTACCTGCCGGTGCGGTGTTATCAATGATTTTCTTTTACATCCTTAAAGCAATTTTTTTACCCTAGTCGATTTGTAATATATTAACTAATACGACCACAGGACGTGGGAAGTGCAGAAAACGCAGGAGCAGTTTGGAGTCGACCACAGGACGTGGGAAGTGCAGAAAACGCAGGAGCAGTTTGGAGTCGACCACAGGACGTGGGAAGTGCAGAAAACGCAGGAGCAGTTTGGAGTCGACCACAGGACGTGGGAAGTGCAGAAAACGCAGGAGCAGTTTGGAGTCGACCACAGGACGTGGGAAGTGCAGAAAACGCAGGAGCAGCCTGGTTCCCTTCCATCCATGGATATAATTCTAACCTTCTGGGTAATTGCTCCTGCATTACCCTAGTAACCTAAGTCCATTTAGGGATCCCAGAGGGAGAAGGGATCTTTTAACTTTGTAACTCGATAGCACCGGCTTCCTGCCTCCTTGCTAAATACCGTCCATCCATGGACATAACCTCGAACCATCTAAAGCTATTCAGCTTTGATTCAGCTTAAAAGATCAACAATCTATAACGTGATATATCTATTAAATCATCGATATCATGTTTAATTTGCATAAAAAGCAAAAAAATAGTTGATTTCTAATTTGAGATATCCGTATTATTGTAATAACTATCTCAATATAGTTGGTTATATAACTGGGTCATCTATGGGGTAGGGTATCTATTTAACGAGAGTTTAACAGGATTAATGGAGTTTAAAATGAATAAAAGAATAACAATAATTGTCTTATTGACGATTTTTACGCTGTCTGGATGTAAATCAATGGGTGTTACCAAAGAGGAATTTGGTCAATTTATCGGTGCTGTTGGTGGCGCTGTGCTGGGTTCGAAAATTGGTAAGGGCAACGGAAAGATTATAGCTACGGTACTTGGCGCAACGCTAGGCTCTTACATTGGTGGTAAAATAGGGGCATCGTTGGATAAAAAGGATCAAGCAGCTTTGCATAAAAAATCTTTAGCCATGCTCAATTCGTCTAAGGGGCAAGAATTATCTGAAAACTGGAAAAGTGACCATAGTCAGGCGAGTGCAAGTATCCATGCCTCTGCGGTCAGCAAAAAAAATGCCAATATCGGAATTGTTAAACTAAAGCAGGTTCAAACAGTCCCTTTCGTTAAACTAATCGGTAAAGATTACGAGACATTGGTTAGCACTAATGTGCGTGCTGGTACATCAACCCAAACAGCTGTTGTGGGTGGTATGGCTAAAGGCTCGTCATTTAAAGCTGTTGGTATAACGCCAAATAATTGGTTGTTGGTCTCACAAAATAATATTACCTTAGGTTATGTGTACGCTCCTCTAGCCATAGAGTCTCAACAGCGCAATACTCAAACATCACCAGGCCTAAGGCAGAAAGCATTTGATTTGGATAGCATGGCTGATGTTGAGTCCTCCATAGAAGGTATCGATCTTGATGGGTTTGATCTAGATTCAATGGATTTAGTCGATGAAACAATCGTTGCAGAAACTGAATGTCGAGACCTTGAAATCAACATCGAAAATAAAAATAAGCAGAAGAAAGAGAATTTTAGTGCGTGTAAAGCGGCCGATGGTTCTTGGGAATTATCTTAATTGATAGGGAGTTTTGCCATGAGACTAAAAAACTACTTAATATTTGCCCTTTTAGGAGGGCTTTGCGCTAATCTTGGCGCTGTTGAAAAAAAATTGGCCTATTCTAAATCGGTCGGGGTAACCATTTATGTTACGTCGGACACTAGTCAATGGTGTCAGGATCAATTGCAACTACGAATGGTTGCAGATAATGATGAGGTATTTCAGGGAAAAGCTGTAGGCAAACTGGTTAAAAAACTTGGCGCTTTATTTAAGCGAGAGTGTAAAAAAGCGGCATCTTTAACCCTTGAAGGTGTGTCTAAGGCGGGCGACCTACTATATTCCGGTGAGGCGGAAAAGTCAGCTTTATGGGCTCTGACAGAGGCAGAGCAATCGGTTGGTAACAGTTCCTCGATTGTTGCTAACAATACAAGTTCGAATAATAAGAACGCCACCAGTGTGAATTCTAATACCAGCCAATTGAGTACAGGCTATTCGAGCAACAATCTAGCCTCTCGTAAAACTGAATCAAAATCTAAACGAACTAGTCATAAAACTTCTTTCCTTAGGTCGGGTAGTCGTGTCGGCTTGTTTCCAGAAGCAAAGGAAGAAATCATGATATCTGGATTAAGCTTGGATTGTAGCATCAGAGTTTTTGATTTGGAGTCATCCCAATTTGACGCTGAAGATCTATTCTTTAAAGTTGGTAAAGGTTTTAAATGTCGCGATGGATATTTAACGGGTAAAGGTGATTTTTGGATTACTGAAGAAGATGGCAGCAAACTGATAAGCATAAACACGCGAGTGATAAGAGGTATATTGTTTGCCGATTATAGCTTTACAAACAGTGCTGCGGTGGCAGTAAAACAATTTGAAAGCGATGGTAAACGCCATTTAATAACCTGGGATGGTAAAAATAATGGTCAGGGAACCTACGCGCTCGCGGTGCATAGTATAGCCAATTACCAACATTCAGGCATAACCCTTAAAACCTGGTCGTGGGATAATAACCTAATCTTAACTGATATTGCTCCTTTGGATTTAACAAATAGAAAAAAAATAAATAGCGTTAGAAAAAAACTTAATAAATTTTCTCAAGAACATTATGATTCTAAGGTTGAAAAATCATGGAGGTCAACCAGCTACAAAAAAACTTACCTAGCCGTTTCTGATATTTATGACTACCCAAAGTATTCGGCTTATTTAATCAGTGATGGTATGGAATATTTATCAACTCGTAAAAAATGGACCAAGTTGAAATATATAAACCATGTATCAAACCGAATTAAACAGGAGAAAAAAGAAAAGCGTCTTGCTGCAGCAAAACTCAAACGACTACAAAAAAAACTTGATGCGGCACTAAAGGATTATCAAAACGCGAAAATTCAAGCCCGATCGGAGTTTAAAAGTGAGTTAAAAAATATAGGTTTTGTACAGCGAGGCGGTTATGTATTTGCTGAAATAAAACCACCACCAACGGTGGATGATGTGGAAGGTTACTACTCAATTTCTTCTTATAAGCTAAAGCCATCCCAAGTCTCTCTAAGGTCAGCATGGGATAGCTTTCTTTACCGTAAAGAAGCCTCTGAAAAGGCGGTTAGCAGTCGCTATTATATGTTAAAGGTTGCTGATCATAAGATTGAATGGCCCGATAGCTATATCCAAGATTTTCGAGATGAATCCGGTGAGGATGTTGTAGACGGTTGGGTTATTGTCAATGCCGCTGTCTACGCATCTGAGGGGGACGATGGTTTAATGCCGGAGCTCGAGGTTTTTAAGACCTATCAATGCAAACAAGATCAGTGCAAAGAGCTAGAGTCCGATCGGTTTTTAATCGATTATATTTTCAAGAGAAAATCAAAGGAGGCAAATAATGGATAATCGTTTAAAGATAATTATCGCCGTTGTCACAAGTCTAGCCGTAATCCTAGGCGGACTCTTCTACTACAAATCATCGGCGGAGAAAAGTTTTCAGGCTAACGCACCTGATTGGTTAGAATATGATAGGGTCTCATTTAATCCATTTACTGGAAATTTTGATCTAAAAGAGGTTGAAATTCCATTACTAAATCAGCTGTTTAGTGAAGATAAAATACCCGTTAT
Organism: Enterobacterales bacterium; assembly: GCA_030949565.1. Lineage (GTDB taxonomy): Bacteria > Pseudomonadota > Gammaproteobacteria > Enterobacterales > Kangiellaceae. The sequence goes on along the minus strand of JAUZSK010000051.1, from coordinate 123,057 downwards.
TGAAAGCCTTGTGACTAATTTTTCCATGGATGGGAACTCAACATATATTGCACTTGAAGGTATTGAAATCGGACAGGGTAAACTTGGCTCACAGTTTTTTAGCGATGAATATCTTCGCTTTCTTGAAGATGATACTCTCTCCTCGACGATGATTATAAACATTGACCGAGATAAATCAGATAATTCTGCAGATATTTCATTTGAACTAGATGCTGACAGATTATGGCATTTTTCTTCTAATTTTAGTATTTTAAGAATTAATTCATTCATGCGAGAGTTGAATAAGTTGCAGGATATAGATTTGGAACTGCTCACTCAATCTAGAAACTATAATGCTTATAGCAGAAGTGCTTCACCGATAGTTATTCTACTGGATACTTTAAAAAACAAGATGCAGAAAATAAAGGTTGTTGAAGCTGATTTCGGTATAGAGGATAGAGGCTATTATTATCACTATTCTTCGTACAATCAAAAGGTTTATCAAAGTATAGTACCAACTGAAATTGACTACCTTGCTGCTTGTTTAGATAGAAATTTTGGGGAAATGTTTAATCGAATGATATGTTTTTTGAAGGATGGCTCTATAGACTCAGCACAGTTTTCCTTATCGCCCTCAAAACCTATAAAATATAAGGTTTTTATACAAGCAATGGTCAAAGGTATGAGTAAAAAACAGGTCAAAAAATTTAATATTGAAGGTGATATCTAAAAATAACAGTGTACTAAATGAACTGTCATAGCTTAAAAAGCCTTGTTATATTAAACGAGGCCTTTAATTTTGTTCCCAATGTTTCCTTGCCCAGTTAGCAGTTTTTTGCATAATGTGTTTTGAACTTTGATTCACATTTTCCAATAATCGCTGATTGAGTAGCGCGACTTTTGGGTCAATATCAAATGAGTTATCCTTGGCGATTTGAATAAGGTTGGCATCTTTCAAAACACTTATGGTAGTTTTAAAAAGATTTTTATCAAAGGACTCGGGAGCATTAAGGCTGTATAGCGCTGCTAGTCTCTGCGCAACCTGCTGACTTTGTCTTTCGAGATCGCGGCGGCTACAACGACCTTGCCCTGCTTGATTAGATAATAGTGTTAACAAAATACCATATCTAAGTAAAGATGGACGGACAAACTGGGCCACTGACATGAGTTGATCAAATTTTTCTGTGGCTTCATCCGCACGAATTAATTGATCGCCTTTTTCACTGACTAGCTCCTTATCAATGAAAAACTCAATGGCTAGTTGAATGTTTATTTTTAATTCAGCGTCGTCCCAGTGAATATAAAGTTCTCGTTTTAGTAACGGAAAAATTGCCTGACATTTTTTAATTAAAGCGCTTTTGGTGACGCCTTTACAATTTAAAAAACAGCTTGCGACTAAAGAATATCCGATAAACACATGGAGAATATTATTTCGATAATAGGTTAACAGTATTGCTGTTTGTTCATCGGTTGTGACAATATCACCCATAGGGTTTTTTACACAGAAAATCACACCGAGTGCTTCGGCCTGTTTGATAAGATCCATACCATTTTCATTGGGTATTTGAGTATTATCACTGTAGGGGGCTGATTTAAGTAGAGCCAAGAGTAAATTTAACTGTGTTTCAAGTTCTTTTTTACCAATCGCCATACGCTCGGTCGAGAGCAAAACTAGGGCAACCAAGCTGATGGCATTGATAGTAACCGCAGAATTAATATGTTGCATAATCAATTCAGATAAGCTTGAAACCTGTGGTGTAAGCCAAGAGGGCTTTGCACCAACCTGACCCTTGTAATCATGCCAGTCTGCCTGCTCTTTATCTAAGTATTGGTTTAAAAATATAGGCTTAGCGAAGTTAAGGTGTACTTTACCAAAATTTTGCTTGAGGGTTTTTCTAATGCCTAACAGTTGGCCAAAAGATTCTTTCTTTTTATCTGCGCCGCGTAATTCATTTAAATAACTTTTACCCTCAAACATCCGTTCATAACCAATATAAACCGGAATGATAGCAACAGGTTTTCTTGTGCCTCGTAACAATGATTGCACCACCATGGCGAGCAACCCTGTTTTCGGTGGTAGTAGTCGACCGGTTCGGCTCCTGCCACCTTCAAGGAAAAACTCTAATGGAATGCCGCGATCCATTAACTGGTATATATATTCATTAAATACCGAAGTGTAGAGTTTGTTACCGCCAAAGCTACGGCGAAGAAAAAACGCACCACCGCGGCGTAAAAGAGGACCTGCTGGCCAGAAATTTAGATTAATTCCGGCGGCTATGTGCGGCGGTACCAGGCCTTCGTGATAAAGAGTGTAAGACAGTAATAGATAATCAATATGGCTTCTGTGACAGGGTACATAAACAATTTCATGGGTCGAGGCGATATCTCGTACCATTTCAGCATTGTTAACTAAAACGCCATCGTAAATTCGGTTCCATAGATGGGTTAGGCTTGATTCCATAAAACGAACGGCTTTGTAACTATAGGCAGAGGCTATTTCTTTAACATATTTTTCGGCCAGTTTTTTTGCTTTAGCGGGTTTGATTTTTTTCGCGCTCGCTTCTTTTTTAATAGCAGCCTTAACATTATCACTGACCACAATATTGGTGACAACTTGGCCGCGATTCGTAATCAAGGGGCCCATCGCTACTTGGCGTAAACGATGAAAGTGTACCCGTAGAGTGCGGGTTAATTTAGTCACTTGCATTTCTTCACTGGTATCGGAAAATACCATTTTCTGTAGATCCACTGGTTTAGCAATACGAACAAACGTATTACGACCTTGAAAAATAAATAGGAAGAACTTTCTTATAGGGTTGGCGCTTTCGGTATCGGTAAAGAGCAGTTTTAACAGTGAATTTTCTTTACCTGGGTTTCTTCCCCAATAAATTGAAAGAGGAATGAGCTGATGCTTACGTTTAGGATCTGATTTCTGTGTGTCTATCAGTTTAGCAAATAGCTTTTGATATTTTTTGACAGGTTTACCGCCTAAGCCAAGGATTGTCTTGCTTTGTAAAAAGAAAACAGCGCCTTGTTCAATCTTACTATCATCTACAGAAATTAATTTGGGTGCGGGCAGATTTAGTCGCTGGGCTTTTTCCTTTAAAATAAGAAAGCTGCTGGTAGAGCGCCGTTGTAATATATAATAGATAGGCGAGTTGGGGTCAATCGCCAGATCTTGGATAGGATCTTCCGGAACAAGCTTGCTACTAACAAGCAATTTTAACGGTATTTCAACGAGCTTTTGATATATACGGCTTAAAAACATAGTAAGGCAACTATCTCAAAGTCAAATTAGACGAACAATTAGGCATTTTAAGCAATAAACACCACTTAGGCTAGCGAATACTGAGTTCAATGCCCATAGATTTTAGACAAAGATAGACTAACTGATAGCAAAGATAGGATTTAATTGTTATCTACGGTGTAATTCATCGATAAATTGAGTAATAAATTCTTCGCCCTTTATTCAATCTAAGGTAAAATCACGCCATTAAAGTAACGGGCCGAAAGAAGCTGCGCAGAAGTAGGCATTTACTCGCCTAAATAGCCTCTTTTAGTAATCATTAATTAGAAATCCTCCTCATTGAGCATTAAGAATGAGCCTTTCTACCATTGAATATAGATATTAAGTTTAATTGGAAACTAGCAAAACTATGAGTGAGTCAGAAAATATCGGGAATAAACCCACTAATTTCATTAGAACAATGATTGATAATGACATTTCTAGCGGCAAACACCAGTCGATAATAACTCGATTCCCGCCAGAGCCCAACGGATTTCTACACATCGGCCACGCTAAGTCGATTTGCCTTAATTTTGGAATTGCAGAGGATTATCAAGGTCGCTGTAATTTACGTTTTGATGACACCAATCCAGCGAAAGAAGAATCAGCTTATGCTGAGGCGATTGCTAAGGATGTTCAGTGGTTAGGTTTTCAGTGGGATGGTGAAATACGCCATTCCGCCGACTACTTTGATCGTCTTTATGGCTATGCTGAAGAGTTGATTGAAAAGGGTTTAGCTTATGTTTGTGAGCTTTCCATGCAACAAATGCGTGAATATCGCGGTACCTTGACGGAAAAAGGCAAAAACAGCCCTTTCCGTGAGCGACCGGTTGATGAGAATTTAGCACTTTTGCGAAAAATGAAAGCAGGAAAATTTGACGACGGTAGTCTGGCGTTGAGAGCTAAGATAGATATGAGCTCCCCCAATATTAATATGCGTGACCCCGTCATTTATCGGATAAAAAAGGCGCATCATATTCGTACAGGTGATCAATGGTGTATTTATCCGACTTATGATTTTACTCATGGTATTTCTGATGCCATTGAAGGGATCACTCACTCGCTGTGTACGCTAGAGTTTGAAGATCACCGGCCACTTTATGATTGGTTTTTGGATAACATTAGTATCGAATGCCATCCACAGCAAATCGAGTTTTCGCGACTAAATCTAGAACATACCATCACCAGCAAACGTAAGTTAAATCAACTGGTGACGGAAGAAGTGGTTGATGGCTGGGATGACCCAAGAATGCCCACCATTTCTGGGATGCGCCGTAGAGGTTATTCCGCCACGGCTATTAGAGATTTTATTGCCCGAACCGGCGTGACTAAAAAAGTTCACACCGTTGAAATGAGCCTATTGGAAAACTCGGTGCGTGAGGACTTAGGTGAAAACGCACCGCGTGCAATGGCGGTGCTTAATCCGTTAAAAATAACTCTCACTAACTATGCTGAAGATAAAACCGAAGAGTTGCTAGCGCCTCGTCACCCACAAAAAGAAGCGATGGGGAAACGTAAAATTACCTTTAGCAAAACACTCTATATCGACCGAGCTGATTTTAGAGAAAGCGCTAATAAAAAATACAAACGTTTAGTGCTAGGTAAGGCGGTCAGATTGCGTAATGCCTATGTGATTACTTGCGATGAAATTAAGTTAGATGAGCAGGGCGAAATTTGTGAGCTGCTTTGTCGCTATGACGAAAATACGCTAGGCAAAAATCCGGCAGATTACAAAGCCAAAGGTGTCATTCATTGGGTTTCCGAGCAGCACTCTGCAGTTGCTAAGGTGCGGCTCTATGACAGACTCTTTAATGTTTCTAACCCGGCTGCCGAAACTAATATTTTGGATGCGCTTAACCCGGATTGTTTGGTGACAATAGAGCAGGCGAGAGTTGAATTATCATTAAAAGATGCAAAGCCAGAAGAGGTTTTTCAATTTGAGCGAGAAGGTTATTTTTGTGCTGACCGCTATGTGCATAGTGAAGCTAACTTAGTTTTTAATCGAACCGTTACTTTGCGCGATAGTTGGGTCAAAATCGAAGCGAAAGGCTAACCTCGGTGGAGCAGTTTCTTATTCTTGCGACTGTGAACATGATAGCGGTCGCTAGCCCCGGCCCTGATTTTGCGATGGTACTGAAAAATACTCTGCAATCAGGGCGCAAGCATGGCATAGCAACGGCTTTTGGTATAGGACTTGGGATCTTGGTTCACTTGACCTATACCCTGCTCGGTATTGGTTTTATTCTATCTAAATCTGCATTGATTTATGCCATTATTAAGTGGGCTGGTGCTGCTTATCTAGTTTACCTTGCGTTTATGAGTTTTAAGTCGGCTAAAAAAGAAATAAAAAATACTACCAATCTGACCAAAACTGATACCTTGCCGCATGTTTCAAAGGGACCTATCGCTCTGGGTTTAAAACAAGGCTTTTTGGTCAATGTACTTAATCCCAAAGCCACTTTATTTTTCATAGCCATTTTTACCACCATTGTTAACCCGGCTACAGCCATGTCCTCGATGCTACTTTACGCACTGTGGATTTTCGTCTATGTGATTGCTTGGTTTTCACTGATCGCTTGGGCATTTTCGGGTCCTAAAATACTTAATTGGTACCAACAGCACGGTTACTATATTGATTGGCTGATGGGTGTCCTTTTATTGCTATTAGCGATCCGTATCGTCGTTTAAGCTGCTCCTCTTTTGTACTGCTGAGCTTGTGAAAAAACTGTATCCAACTGAAAGGCTATTTGCCGGTCCTTGTTAATTGATTCCTTTTCTAACCGCGTAGAGGCACGATAGAGCTTTGACGAAGCTGAAAGCCCACCTAATAAACTCCGTGATAGGACTTGAGGCACTTTCTTTCTATTTTTCTGTTGGTTCTGCTGAGCATAGTTAGCGATCGCTATCTTAATATCGTTTTTGACCAATAGTAACAGCATGGATCGTGATGATTGGCTATTATTTGCTTGATTCATTAAAGGGAATAGCAATGCTTTACTATTGGATAAATTATTTAAACCAGCGAATTCATTACTTGATTGCTTTACTCGCATTAACTGGATTCGAAGATCCAATATTAATTTGAGTGGGATAGCTAAACAAAAGGCTGTTTTACCTTGAGCGTCACGTACCGCAATGCGGTTAGCTTTAATATCAACATCAGCAAGTCTTAATTTCACAACCTGCGGTAACTTAAGCTTACCTAAAAGTGCTAATTCAGCAATTAATCGGCTGGTTGGCTTTAAAAGGGCTACTATTTTTTGACAATTTGCTGCGCCAAATCGGTCGTTAAAACTGCGACGATTTTTGATTTGTGAGTAGCGGAGATTAGGCAGTGGAATTTGTAGAAAGTGTTCATACAAAAAGTAAAAGGCGTTAACGGCTTGTTGTTGAGTTTGAGGGGAGTAGCTGCCATCGATCGCTAGAGAGGATAAATAGGTCTCTATATCGGATTGACAGAGATCAGAAGGATGCTGAAAATTATGAAATCTGGATAATTGAAGCATCCATTGAATATAACATCGGGCCCTATTTTGTGCGATTGATGATTGCTCCATAAATTGATAGAGCGCATCAACTAGCTGTTGAATTTGAACTTGGGGGCTCTGATGAGCAATAACTTTTATAAGGGGAAGCATATTTAATATCCTCAAAATGGAGGTTAGACATATTTACTAGGCGTATAAACACTACTCAAATAAGTGGTTTTTGTCAAGTTTTAAGCTAAATTAAAGTTTAATTTGGTTAGTAGGTACTAACAACTTGTGAGACATTGTCCATAGTTGGTGTGCGAGATCTCTGCAATTGACTAGGGAAATACACCATTTTGACTGTAAGACAAATGACCGTAGGAGGTCAAAAAATAGCTTAAATCATTGAATAATAAGATAATAGAGTAATTTTCTACATAAGAAAATCCTAATATAGCCCAAAATATTTTAAAATACTGGGTTGCTAAAGCTTTTTATTCGACTATTCTATCTATCAAGCGACAGGGAAGACGCCGGAATAAAGGAACAAGAGCAAGGAGCTCTTATCAAGGATTTGATAAATAGGGACATAGCAGGGAGCGAATTTTTCATCGGATGAAGAAACGGATATGGGCGATTTTATCGCCCTTTCTTTTGCCTGCTAAAAAGTACGCTTTCTTGTATCCTAAGTTGTCTTTGAAATACCTATAACTAATTAAAATGCAAAATTATGCCTTTAAAAATATCCTTGGCATCAATCTACTTAGATTTTACCCAATCTGTTATCCATTCAGCAAAATTCTTATCCTATTCGGTCTATAATGAGCCGAAAGATTTCATTTTTCTTATAAAGTAGGATAATTCGGGTGATGTTATGTCTCTAAGACTCAGTTCTATTTCTATTTTCCTGCTCGGCTTTTTAGGCTGTGGAGGCGGCGCAAGTTTGGATACTTCTGTTCCACCAGGACAATCATCGGTTGCTCAGGGTAATAGAGTCTTAGGTATGGATGTCAAGGAGGTGCCTGCGGCCACCTATGCGTCAGCTTATAACCAAGCAGTGAGCTTAGGTGTCAGAGAGGTATCCGTATCTCTCGATTGGCTATTGCTGGAGCCAACTGTTGGTAATTATGACGATACGATTGCTAATATTATTGAAAGTTTTTATCCACAACAAAACGCCAATTTAACACTTGTATTACGCCCTTTAGATACGCCAGGACCGAGATTACCCGCTGATTTAACTGGTTTAGCATTTGATGATCCTGCGGTGATTAACGCATTTGAGAATTTTCTTATTCATCTTCACAGTATTTTTCCAAGTTTGAATTCTAGCGGAAAACTAAAATGGATCCATGTAGGCAATGAAATTGATGCTAATTTAGGGCTAGATGCAACTAAGTGGTCGCAGTGGCAAACTTTTTTTGTCGCTGCCAAAGCAAAAATAGAAAGTTTGTGGGGCGCAGGGATTGAGGTCAGCAGTATTATTCAATTCTCGGCATTAACCAATCGCGATTCAAAAAATTTATATCTTAATCTATTACCGGATCTAGATAGTGCGGTATTAACCTATTATCCGCTAAATTCAGATTTTACAGTGCGTTCTACTTTTAGCATAGAAGCCGATTTTGACTTAATGGCAAATAGCATTAGTGGTAAACCGATCTTATTACAAGAATGTGGCTACCCTTCAAGCAGCGTTAATAATTCGAGTGAACTAACCCAAGCAGATTTCATTTCAGCAGTATTTAATGCATGGGATAAGTACATCAGCCGTATTAATCTGATTGATTTTTCATGGCAGTATGATGTCGATGAAGCGACGGTTGATCAATGGGTAATTGATTTTGGTATGAGCGGACAAGCCAATGAAAATTCCTTTAAATATTATTTATGGACCTTAGGTTTAAGCAATTATGACGCGAGTGAAAAATTAGCTTTGCAACGATTAAGAGAAGAATTACAAAAGCGGAGCTGGATTAAATAAAGATAGGTGTTTATAAATATATTGATAAATAATTTTTATGATAGCCCATCGATTGGCTGGCTTTAATTGAAAGGCTGATAATTGTATTCTTGTAATATTCCGGCATTCCCGATAGCATGTAGCAATCATTGCTAAGATTAGGTTAGGATAATGCTATTATATATAGGACTAGGTGCTTTTATTACGGCGTTGCTACCAGAAAAACAAACGGCAAAAGGTCAAACTGACAAGTGAGCTAGTAAATTTAATTGATTTAACTAAAAAAGGAACGACTCTAAACAGGCGCTCCTTTTTTAGCAGTTAGTACCTTAACCTTTCCCATCGCTAGAAGAATCTTTTAATATCTGATTTTTCAATACCTTTAGGTTTCATTAGTTTACGTCTGGGCTTTTTACGAACTCGAATATCATTGCCTTGGCCATACTTTTTTCGTAATGCTGGGTTGACGCTTTGTCCGGGTTTGACTGACACAGTACCTAAAGCGCAAGGAGTGTTAACAGGGTTACCTGTAGGTTGTCCGGTATCTTCGTCAAGTAAAAAAAGGCAGGGTGGTTCAGCTGGCTTTAGTTTACGGTATTTAAATCCATCTTTAGCAAGTAGCGCACCGCTTAAACTAAGGGATATCAATATAATTTTATTTTCATAACTGATTTCTCCGAATAAAATTGTGTTTGACTAAATGGCTATCCAGTCAGTAAAGGCAATCCAACCGCCGGTAAATCAATTTAACCAGCAATAATACTGGTTAACCGGTAAAACCATTATCATGAAACCCAACTGAATCCTAATTTACTGGTAGTTTAACCAACGCAGCTAATCGGAAATGGGATCAACTTCTAATCGCCACCTAACACGTGTGGACGATTTTAATTGTTCAATCTGGCTGATTGATTTGGCTAAAAGTTGATGCAATTGTTTGCGGTTAGCGGATTCTAAAAACAGTTGGTAGCGATATTTACCGGCTTTTTTTGTATAAAAAGATGGTACTGGACCTAGTAAGTCGACTTGCGTCGTGTGGTATTGATTGAGTATGTTTTTTGCTTCATGTAAAAATTGTTTTACTGCAGGAATTTGTGGAGCCTCTGCTTGAAATAAAGCGTGATATGAAAAAGGTGGTAGCAGAGTTTGTTTTCTTTCTGCTATACATTGTTTGGCGAATGCGGAATAGCCTTGTTGAATAATTTGAGATAACATCGGGTGCTCTATATGATGTGTTTGAATCACCACCTCACCTTGCTGATCACTGCGCCCGGCACGACCAGAGACTTGGGTAATCAGCTGCGCGGCAAATTCAGGTGCTCGAAAATCACTACTATAAAGTGCGCCGTCCATATCCACTAGTGCAACCAGTGTTACTTTTGGAAAATGATGCCCTTTAGCGAGCATTTGAGTACCAATTAATAGATCAACTTCACCGCTTTTAATTTCTTCAACATAGTTATCCATTGCTTGTTTTTTTCTTGTGGTATCTCGATCAATCCGTCTAATTTTTGCATGGCTAAATATTTGCTGCACGGATTCTTCTAAGCGTTCAGTTCCTAGCCCAACCGGAACCATTTGTTGTCCGGAGCACTGGGGGCAGGTGTCTGGTGCGCGGCGACTGGACCCACAATGATGGCATTGTAAATACTGGCTCGCATGGTGATAGGTGAAATGACTTTCACAGCGCTTACATTCGCTACTCCAACCACAGAGATGACATAACAACACCGGCGAATAACCGCGCCTATTTAAAAACAATAAGACTTGCCCTTGTTGTTTGAGATGATGCTGGATGACTTGAATTAACTCAAGCGATAATCCTTGGCGCATGGATTGATTTTTAAGATCGATCACTCGATATTTAAGTTGCTGTGCGGTCATAGCCTTGTGTCTTAGGCTGAGTTGTTTGATCTTACCCTTGTCAACATTGGCTAAGGTTTCAATGGAGGGAGTGGCGCTGCCGAGCAGCACTGGGATTGATTCTATATGCCCTCGAACCATGGCGATATCACGTGCTGAATAGCGAAAGCCCTGTTGCTGTCTAAAGGATAAATCATGCTCTTCATCAATAATAATAATGCCAGGGTGTTTCATAGGAACAAATAAAGCTGAACGTGTTCCGATAATTATTTTAGCTTCCCCAGACTGGGCTTTAAGCCACACTTGCAACCTTTGTTGATCGCTAATCGCTGAGTGAAGTAGCTCTATCTTTGTATTAAAACGATCAGCAAAACGCTTAACCGTTTGCGGCGTAAGCCCTATCTCAGGAACCAGCAATAAAGCTTGTTTACCCTGCTTGATGATTTGCCAAATAATACGAATGTAAACTTCCGTTTTACCACTAGCGGTAACGCCAAAAAGCAACCAGCTTTGGTATCGGTCTAGTTTTTCACAAACGGATTTGATGGCTTCTGATTGCTCAGTGTTAAGTTGTAAATCTTGTTGTTGAAACTGCAACTTCGAGGAGATGATTGTTTGTGTGAAGGTCTTCTCGACGTACTTTTTACCGGCCAGGCTTTTCATACTGCTGTGACTGATGGCAAAATATTTTAGCGAGTCATGGGCAATGCCTTGTTCGGTTTGATTTAAAAGGTGCAGTATTTTGTGTTGTTGTACTGCCTTTTTAGGGAGTTTATTTTGTTGCAGAATCTCCTGTCCTTGCGATGTAATACGCCAAACACTACTTCTTTTAAGTTGGCAGTCTTCACCTTTAAGCAGTTTGTTTGGTAGCAAAGTTTGCCAAATTTCCCCCGGCGGCGCGTGATAATACTTTTGCATCCAATCATAAATAGCGAGTAAAGATGGACTAGCGATGGGGAAGGCTTCTAACAGCCGTTGAATAGGTTTTATTTTGTTGCGATCAAACTGTGCTTTGCTAGACACTTTGAGGATGATGCCTATTTTAACCCTTCCGGCAAACAGTACCTCAACCCGCATGCCAATCTGTGGTGCTATTGCACTATCAAGCCTAAAGGAATACTCAAATAGACGACGCAGAGGTACATTAATCGCCACACTTAAAAATTGCGTCTCGATATTGGTATCCTGTAATGTGGCGGAAGACGACAAATAAAAAGACCATCATAGAATGAAACAAGATGGCTATTTTCTACTATGGCGTAGGGGATAACAAGGCTAAATCCGCAGAAATTGAACAATCTGAAGTAATCACCCCGTTTGATCGCTTAATCAGTTTATTAGTATATCAAATTTATTCCTAGTTCCTTTCCTTACCCTTGTTCCAACTGTTTAAGCAGTTTTTTAAATTTTACGCGTTTTTTATAGCCTTCAAAAAAATAGGTATGCTTCACAATGCCGTTAGCATCGACCACAATAACACCGGGATAAGGGATCCCATAATGTTTGTGACCAGGCTGATGGGCCGAGTTTAGGACATTAAAAGCGCTAAAGGTAGCAACATTTTGATCAGAAAGTAAGGCGAAATTAAGTTTTTTGCTCTGGCTAAAACTCTTAAGGGTTTTAGGGCTATCATAGGAGATGCCAATAACCCCGTAACCAAGCTTTTTAAAATCCTTAACCACAGGATTGAGCTCAAGCAAATGACGTTTACAGAAGGGGCACCAATCGGCGGAACGAAATAATACGATAATGGCGCCTTGATCACCCATAATGTTGGATAGTTGTTGCTTGTCACCGAATTGATCTACTACTGCCAATGCCGGTAGTTTACTACCAATGGCTGGACCGGTATTCATTGGTGGTTGTTTGGCTATGGCCCAGTTGCTCAATAGCAAAAGAGCTAGCAAACTCAGCGTCAGGGATATTTTTTGATGGAGATAAGCTGGGGAGGTTACTTGAAGTTGCCACGGAATTGTCCTTTTTGATTGTTTTAAGGTGATGTGTTTTATTAAACCTATTGACTATTCAACTGTTTAAAGAGGCTTAGGTTACACGGGTTTGGGCTAAAATTGGATTTTTTTGTGCTCAAATAGGCTAAAGCTATAAGTATTTTGATTTTATTGAAACAAAAAGGGATAAGTCTTTTGTTTAGTGGCTCTGAATGGACTAAAATTATAGGATTCCTTAGAGGAATAATCTCAACCTGTTTCCATCATTTCAAAAGAGTCAAAACAACAAAAAGAGCCAAAAGGCACCTATTCTGCCGATTTAATCATTAATCAAAGATAAAAGTGAAATGCTATGCCAACCAATCATAAAAAACGACCTCTGTATATTCGTTATGCAGGCCCTATTCTGCTAGAAACGCCACTTCTTAATAAGGGGAGTGCATTTAGCGAAACAGAAAAACAAATATTTAATCTTGAAGGATTGCTGCCGCACGCGGTAGAAACCATTGAAGAACAAACGCTACGAGCCTATGAGCAGTATTCTCAGTTTGAAGAGGATCTTGATAAGCACATTTATCTTAGAAACATTCAAGACACCAATGAGACGCTTATTACAGTCTTATTAGTAGTTATTTAGAAGAAATGATGCCGATCATCTATACCCCAACCGTAGGCCTTGCTTGCCAGCAGTTTTCTCGCATCTATCGTCGCAAGCGTGGCATCTTCTTATCCTATCCAAACCGTGAAAGAATGGACTATGCCTTACAAAATGCGACCAAACAGAATGTGAAAGTGATCGTGGTGACCGACAGTGAACGTATTTTAGGTTTGGGCGATCAGGGTATTGGTGGCATGGGGATCCCTATCGGTAAATTAGCCCTTTATTCAGCTTGCGGTGGCATTAGTCCAGCGCATTGTTTACCGGTTACGCTTGATGTCGGCACTAATAATCAAGAGTTACTTGATGACCCTATGTATATGGGGTGGCGGCATAAGCGTATCACCGGTGATGAGTATTTTGATTTCGTTGACCGTTTTATAAAAGTGGTGACTGACCGTTGGCCCTATGCCATCGTACAGTTTGAGGACTTCGCTCAGGGCAATGCCACACCACTGCTTAAAAAATATCAAGATAAGCTGTGTTGTTTTAACGACGATATTCAGGGCACTGCTTGTGTCACCGTTGGCACCTTATTAGCCGCCTGTAGTGCGCAAAATACATCGCTTAAAGACCATCGTGTGGTGTTTGCCGGTGCTGGTTCCGCCGGTTGTGGTATCGCACAACAGATAGTGGCGCATATGGTTAAAGATGGTCTTACGCGAGAGCAGGCGCTAAACCAGATCTTTTTAACCAACAGTAAAGGGCTGCTGACGGATAAAACGGAAGGTTTAAGGGATTTTCAACAAGATTTCGTTAAACCTATGTCGCAAGTAGGGGACTGGAGTAGCAGTGATGATGGGCGTATTAGCCTATTAGATTTAGCCAAACAGGCTAAACCAACCATCATGATCGGTGTTTCCGGTCAACCAGGGCTTATGAGTGAGGCTGTGATTAAATCCATGTATGATCATTGCCGTAAACCGATTGTCATGCCTTTATCTAACCCCACGTCAAGAGTCGAAGCGCAGCCTAAGGATGTGATTGAATGGACCGATGGTAATGCCATTGTGGCGACCGGTAGCCCTTTCGACCCGGTTATGTTTGAAGCTAAAACACATAAGATTGCTCAGTGTAACAATAGTTATATTTTTCCAGGTATCGGTTTAGGTGTTATTGCCGCAAAAGCGAGCCGAATTACTGAGTCAATGTTTATGGCGGCGAGTGAAGCACTTGCGGAGGCTTCACCAATGGTCACTGGTCACGGTGATGAGTTACTACCGGCACTATCAAAAATACGAGAGGTTAGTCTAACTATCGCTTTTAAAGTCGCGAAACAAGCGATGCAAGAGGGCGTCGCAATTGATATTCCTGATGATTTATTGACCAGCCGTATTGAAAAGAGCTTTTGGAAGCCTGAATATCGCGAATATCGTCGTACGTCTTTTTAAAAGGGCGTGTTCACGCAATCGTCGAGTCCCAAGTAATAAAAAAGGTGCTAAAAAGCACCTTTTCTTGTGTGATTAAGAAAACCTTAAGCTTTCTTAAGCGATCGTGCTGCAAAACGCTTACGGAACTTATCAACACGTCCACCGGTTTCAGCGGTCTTCTGCTTACCTGTGTAAAAAGGGTGACATTCAGAACAGACGTCCAAATGGATGTCTTTACCAAGGGTAGACCCTACTTCGATTTTGTTACCACAACTGCAAGTGGCAGTCATTGGCGCGTAATTTGGATGGATATCTGCTTTCATGATTTTATCTCTTTTCTGTTGCATATCGCCAAATGAGCCTTGATTGGTCAAATACCATATGCATATTTAATGTAAATAGCCTAAAATTAGACCAATTAGCATCATGGAGGCGGGATTTTACAGGGGCTAGGGTGGGATTGCAAGAGTTTAAACTATCCTATTTATGGTGCAAGATATGTGGTCGGGTCAGTGCCACAAGGTACCACTGGCATAGTGATACTAAAAATGAGTCTATTTATGTTTGCTTGGAAATTTTTATATTATAGAAAAATTTTAATCATCGTTTTTATGTTCTTTCTTTGTAACTACTCACCCAGTAGCATCTAAAAACTGAACATATTCAGAAAAAATAAAAATAATACTTGACAGTTTTTTGGACGAAAAAAAACTACTTTCCTAAGTCCGTATAAAATAGATCGCTAGAGATCCCAAACGGATCAAATAAGATCGTTTCCTAAAAACTTTGATTCCAAGCTTCAACCCGACAGAGAACGTCTAGCAGAGCACCGCTCAGAGAGTCGAAAAAAGCCATGTTATCATCAAACCTACAGCAAAGGTTTAAGGTGATTTTCTTAGTGTCAAACGTAGACAAAACAACTGTTCGTAATGAAGTCAGTCGCATCAAGGCTGACTTTGAACAATTGTGTGCCAGCGGAAAAATCACAACTGAAATAAAATTTCTGATGAACAGTATGTTTATGATCATGGAACTCATGCTTTCCATATTTCTTGAAAAATCCACCAAGAAAAATAATAAGAATTCGAGTATTCCTTCCTCACAAACAGATAAAGATGAGTCCGCTTTAAAGCCTGTTCAGGGAAGCAATGGTAAAGGGAAAACAGAAAACCCACTCACGGCTAACAATACACGCACGATAGAAACGGTTACTACCATTGAAGTTTATAACTGTGATCGGTGTGGTGAAGACTTAAACGCCACTGCCAGCACTGAGTCTGAACGACGCACAAAAATTGATATTGTTTTTGAAAAAGTGGTTGAGCATGTTGATGTTCAAATTAAACAGTGTCCATCGTGTGATTCAACCGTAAAAGCATCGTTTCCTGCCGGCTTGCATGGCCCGCTTCAGTATGGCGATGGCCTAAAGGCTTTTGTGATCAATTTGCTAGTTTGTCAGATGGTGGCACTTAACCGTGTTCAGAAATTAGTCAAATCAATGATGGATGTCACACTTGCAGAAGCAAGCTTATTGAAGTTTGTATGGCGCCTTCATCAAGCCTTAGAAGAGTGGGAGGTTTCAGCCAAAGAAGCATTATTAAAAATGCCGGCAATGAATGTCGATGAAACCTCACTAAGAGTGGATAAAAAGAACCACTGGGTCCATGTTTATTCAGCTGGCGATATTACGTTAAAATGCCTAGATCGCGGGAGGGGCATTAAAGCCATTGATACGATTGATATTGTGCCGCGTTATGGCGGCGTGATCATCCATGATTGTTGGGCATCTTATTTTTCCTATCGACATTGTGGGCATGGGTTATGTGGTTTCACATTTGATGCGTGAGTTGACGTTTGTTGTTGAGTCCAATGGGTATGTTTGGGCTAAAAATATGAAGCGTCTTCTAAAAGAAACCTGTGCCAAGGTCTCGAAGAATGAGCAAAAGAAACTGACCGATAAAGATTATGCTAATTTACAGAAACGGTTTAGAAATATTATCACGCGCGGAGAAAAAGAATTACCGCCTGTGCCACCCAAACCCAGCGGTAAGCGCGGTAGAATAGCAAAATCAGAGGCTCATAATTTATGGGAAAGAATGAGTGAGAATGAACAATCTGTATTATTGTTTGCGAAGAACTCTCATGTTTCATTTACCAATAATCGAGCCGAGCGTGATTTAAGAATGGCCAAGGTAAAGCAAAAGGTGTCGGGTTGTTTTAGAACCGTTAGATACGCTCAAGCTTATTGTCGAATTTCAAGTTATCTTCAGACTATGGCAAACAAAGGATATAATCCATTAATTGCCATTCAAATGGCTTTGGCTGGTAAAATTAATGATGTAGGGTGCGAGTAGTTACCTTTCTTTTTACAATATTTAATGCTTCATTAAAATCTATCCTCTGGGGATCTGATAGAGAAATCCTTTATGAATACGGTAGCGGAATCATCTTTTGTATTAAAAGTGAAGCTCAGTGTTTTTTTAATAGTCAGGTAAAACTGGCTAATACGGGAAGTGAAACTTTAAATAAGGTGTTAATCAGCTATAAACATTTCCCACAAAAATTCACTATGAAAATACGTCTTAAAAATCTCAACGCATCTAAACCTCGACTGCAAGATCCTATTTTTGAAAATCAATATATGCAGGATGGCAATGAAATACGACTGAGCAAGCTTGCACCCGGGGCACTAGTGATTATCGAATTTCACGGATTTATTCCTATTGAGTCAAGGCATATTCTAAATGATTTAGGCTTGGAAATTATAGCTAATGCTTCGGTAATTCAATCAAACCCTGAGGCGACAGAGTTTATGCGTTTTTTTAATAACTTTTTATAGTAACGACTTTGGCTAGCAATAAAAAAATTAAAAATCTAACCTTGAAAAAAATAAAAGTGCTCCCATATTAAAGTTACTAGAAGAAACAACTAAAACCGGTTTTATAGTTTCTATTTCAGATTTTAATTTATATTGTTAGCGCATAAAAGCTAACAGTAAATATGAGGAGATACTATTATGAATATTACACCTTGGCAGTCATTTAGACATTTTGACGATCTTTTTAATGGCTTAAATCGCGCCGTTATCAATCGTCCTAATGAGGAAGATACATTGTCAGCCGATTGGGTTCCTGCCGTTGATGTTACTGAGAATAGCGATGCATTTTTAATTAAGGCAGAACTTCCTGAAGTCAATAAAGAAGACGTAAAGGTTAGCCTTGAAAAATATATATTAACCATTAGCGGTGAAAGAACAATAGAAAAAAGATCAAAAACCGCATCGAATTGAGCGTTCTTATGGACATTTCAACCGCAGTTTCTCACTGCCTAAAAATGTTGATGGCGACAATATTCGAGCCGAAAACAAAAATGGAATGCTGTATTTGACCATTCCGAAAACGGTTGAAAAGCAGCAATTAAAACAAATTGAAATTCACTAGATTTGATCTGAAAAACTATCATTTAAAGTTTTGTAGTTACTCCGTTTAATGCTTCCTTAAAGCGATTTAAGGAAGCATTTTTTTAGCCCAGGTTAGGTATTGGAAATGGAGTTTTAACTACTATACTTATCCAATATCTTCTGATAGTCGCCGGATGCTTTTATAGCTTCCAGTGCTTTATTAAACGCTTCAACTTTTTCCGGTTGAATACTGGCCTTGCTAAACATTATGGAAACAGTACCGCTGTTCACTTCAATATTGGTCGCCTGTATTTGTCGACTAAGCCCTTTACGTTTAATGGTATAGCCGGCAACAAAAGGATCTTCCAAAAAACCATCAATATTATTTTGGATTAGGTTATAGTAATTCACCTCGGTGATAGGTACGGTAACAATCAGATTTTTATATTTTTCTTGATCTTGAATGTCAGAGACCTGATCGCCATAAATATAATCTTCCGTCACTCCCACACGGAACTGGTTATCAAGCAGTTGTATTAGAGTATGGTCATTATATTTATCGAGTTGCTTGGTTCGCACATAGAGCACAAACGATTCTTGTCGATAGGGTGCAGAAAAATAAGCAAAGGATTTTCTGTTTTCAGTTTCACTCGCACCACCGAGCATATCGATGCTGCCATTCTTTATGCCTTGTAGCAGATGCATCCAGTCATGCTGTACAAAGTCAATTTGACAGCCAACCTGATTAGCCATGGCTGTGATTAGATCAATTTCAAGACCTTGAACTGTATCGTCGGGTGTTAAGTATTGGTAGGGTTCCCAAGGGTCCCAACCTAATGTTAGGTTACACTGATGTTTTTCCGGGATTGCGGTATCTTTCGCTACAGCTGGTGGTGTTTTGTCAGTTTCTTTTTTGTGCGGCTTGTTCACCACAAGAAATAATGAACAAAACACTAAGGGTCAATATGAGTGTTTGGGTTATTTTTTTTCATTGATAATGCCTCCTAGTTGAATCGATTTGATCCTAGAATTCAGCATTGAATCTCGACGAGCAGGATTACAGACATCTGTCAGTATCAGCTTTACTGCGAGTTAACGGGTCGGGTACTACTCAATGTTTGTAACGGATTTACCTTCTAGAAATTGTCGATATGCCATATTATCCTTATTTTTGTCAATATGCGAGGATCTGGATCAATAGAATCAAGCTTTGAGTTCGTTTTTACCGATAAATCCATTAGAAAAGCATTAAATATTAGTGTCTTAGCAATAAAAAAGCGCCCGTAGGCGCTTTTTTAAATTAATTGTAAGAATATCTACTTACTGCATGCTCGCCTTTAGCTTTTTCATCGCATTTTTTTCAAGTTGTCTGATCCTTTCGGCGGACACTTGGTAACGGTCAGCAAGCTCTTGCAAGGTGGCTTTTTCATCACTGAGCCAACGGGCCGCCAAAATCGCTTGGCTACGGCTGTCGAGATCTTTAAGAGCCCCCATAAGCATCTGCTGATTATGGTCTTGCCAATCTTCTTTCTCTAAGACATCGGCTGGATCGCTGTTTGCTGATTCTAAGTAGGCAGCGGGAGCATAGCTAGTTTCATCATCCGCATCAGCGGGTAAGTCAAAAGCTGTATCACGAGAGTTTAAACGACTTTCCATACGCCTTACTTCGATTTCAGCCACACCTAAATCATCAGCTACGGCTTTAACTTCATCGTTCGTTAACCAGTTCTGTGATTTTTTAGCGCTACGAAGGTTAAAAAATAATTTTCGCTGCGCTTTGGTGGTTGCAATTTTCACCACACGCCAGTTTTTAAGCACAAACTCATGTATTTCAGCTTTAATCCAATGAACCGCAAAGGAAATTAAACGAACACCTACTTCGGGGTCGAAGCGTTTAACCGCTTTCATCAGGCCGACGTTACCTTCTTGAATTAAATCAGCTTGTGGTAAACCGTAACCACTGTAACTTCTTGCGATATGAGCGACAAAGCGTAAATGCGACATGATTAAGTTACGAACCGCATCGAGATCGCCGGTTTCTTTGTAGTGAATCGCAAGGCTTCTCTCTTCTTCCGCGGATAATACCGGGATTGCATGAATAGCCGTCACATAAGATTCAATATTACCCTGTGGAACCAAGAGATTAAGGGGCTTTAATCTTTTTTTGCTGTCAATAGTCATTTACCTACTCCTATCATCGGTTTTCAAGAGACCTAAAATAAAAATTCTCGATTGAAAAGCGTTATAATTCTGTCTAATTGGGATAATTTTAGCACTCTTTTATAGAGAGTGCTAACTTTTTAGCAGTTATTTACTAAGAGTGCTAAAAAAGCTAAAAGTTTCAGCTTGAATTAGATTGTTACAAACGCTGCAAACGACGTTATTTTTTATCTGGTTATCGTGGCTTATCTTGGTTCAATTGCCCGAATGTGGCGGCCTACGCTGAGCCAAGAACCTAGCAGACCTAATCCACAACTGATACTGATGAGTTGTATACTTTGGCTCCAACTGAGTCCGCTAAGAGTAAAATCACTCTGATAGAGCCCTGCTAAGTTAGCAATTGGTTGCTGTAACCAGAAAAGTGATATTTCGACAAGTAGCCAACAGCTAATACCTGCAAATAACCCATACCAAAAGCCGGTATAGAGGAAGGGGCGTCGAATAAATGCGTTAGTGGCACCGATGAGTTTGACGATTTCAATTTCATCACGCCGGTTTTGCACTGATAAGCGTATGGTATTACCTATTATCAGTAACACGGCCAGTCCTAAAGCCAAGCCCAAAGCGGCCGCCGCTTTTTCAGCGAGTTGGATTAAGGCGTAGAGCTTGCGTACCCAATCCAAATCTAATTGGGCTTTTTCAACCTGTGGCAACTTTGCGTAAATAGCCAATAATTTGCCTGATTCAAAGGGTGTTGAATAGGCTTCTACCGGTTGAACCACCAAAGTTGGTGGTAGAGGGTTTTGATCAAGCTCTCCTATGGCATCAACGAACCCCGATTGCTGACTAAAATCTTTAAGCGCTTGATCAGGCAAAATAACTTCGACATTTTTAATAGCTAAATTCTGTCGAATCTTGTTGGATAAGTCGATAGTTTGTTTTTTGCTGGTCTCAAGTGTTAAAAACAAAGAGATCCGACTGGCTCCATCCCAGCTTTGGCTGAGTTGTTTGCCATTATCCAGCATAATTTGGAGGCCAGTAGGCAGCGCAAGGGCGATGGCAATGACCAAAACCGTCATAAAATTGGATAAAGGATTATCGAAAATGTCTTGAATACCGCGTTTTGCTTCAAGTTTATGCAGTCTAATCAGCATTTTAAAGCGTGCTTTTAAACTAGCGCCCTGCGTTAGTCTGGCGCCAGTGAGTTGATCAGGATTCATTATCAGCCCCCAGCAATTGCGCGGGTGGTAAGTCTAAACCTTGCGGCGTATCTGAGCGATCTTGAATCAATTGGCCGTCTTTCATGACTAGTGTTCGATAATGCATTTTAGCTAACAGGCTTAAATCATGGGAAGCGATCAGCAGACTTACGCCCACTTGATTAAACTGCTCAAATAAACGCATGATTTCGGCGGACAGTTCTGGATCGAGATTTCCGGTCGGTTCATCTGCCAACAAAAGAGGTGGTTTGTTGACTACCGCTCTTGCAATGCCAACTCGTTGCTGCTCACCACCCGATAGCATGATTGGTGTACTTTTCTCTTTCGATAACAAACCAACTTTATCCAACGCAGCACGAACGCGGCGGCCAATTTCTCGGTGATCATAACCGGCAATCATTAGCGGTAATGCCACGTTATCGAACACGCTGCGGTCAAACAGGAGCCTATGATCCTGAAAAATCATGCCGATATCACGTCTTATTGCGGGGATTTTCCGGGGCTTTATTCGGTTCAGGTTTTTACCATTAATGATTACTTGCCCAGCGGTCGGCCGTTCCATTAGGCTGATAAGCTTAAGCATGGTGCTTTTACCCGCGCCTGAATGGCCAGTTAAAAAAGCCATTTCCCCAGCACCGATCTGTAAATCAATATTCCTTAGTGCAATTTGCCCGTTGGGGTAGCGTTTGGAGACATGGGCAAATTCGATCATGGATAAAATCTCTTATTGAGGTTGTCTAGCTTTCAAACAATGCGTTGACATAGTCTTTAGCATTAAATTGGCGTAGATCTTGTTTTGATTCTCCAACGCCGATGTAGCGTATGGGTAATTTGAGCTTATCTGCAAGAGCAAAAACGACCCCACCTTTAGCGGTGCCATCGAGCTTACTAATGGTTACGCCGGTCAATTTAACGACCTTATCAAATTCCACCGCCTGAACCAAGGCATTTTGCCCGGTTCCTGCATCGACCACTAGCATAACTTCATGTGGCGCTTCGGCATCGATCTTTCCCATAATCCGTTTGATCTTTTTTAACTCGTCCATAAGGTTGCCCTTGTTATGTAAGCGCCCAGCTGTATCGGCAATGACAATATCAATATTTTTTGCACTGGCCTTTTCAAGTGCGTCATAAATGACGGAAGCACTGTCGGCGCCGGTATGTTGCGCTACCACGGGCACTTCATTTCGGTCGCCCCAAGCTTTCAACTGTTCCACCGCTGCGGCTCTAAAAGTATCACCAGCTGCCAACATCACGCTTTTACCCTGGTCCATAAATTGGTGGGCCAGTTTACCGATGGTGGTGGTTTTGCCAACGCCATTGACGCCGACCATAAGGATCACAAAGGGTTTATCCTGTTGCGGAATAACCAGTGGTTGTTCTACCGACAAGGCGGTTTCGAGTAATATTGATTTTAATTTTTCTAGCAGTGCTTCAGAATTTTTTAGTTCTTTTCGGGCGCTACGCTCGGTGAGTTCATGAATGATTTGTTCGGTAGTATCCACCCCTAAATCAGCCATTAATAGCAGCGTTTCAACTTCTTCCAGCAATTCATGGTTGATTTCTTTTTGACCTAAAAGTAACTCGGCTAAGCCCGATGAAAACTGGGCGCGAGTTTTCGCTAGACCTTGCTTTAAACGACCAAAAAGTCCTTGAGGTTCAATATCATCGTGGTTTGAACTGGAGGTTGTGCCTTCAGTTAATGCTTGCTCGCTAGTTTCAGATTGATCAATCTCTTGAGCTGATTTTTTACTACCAAACCAGCCAAAAATACCGGATTTTTTTGGTGAATCTTGGGTCATTACGTATTATTTCTACTTTGAAGTCATTATCAGCGCTTAGTTTAACATTATATTTCCTAACAAATGAACCATATCCCAGACTAAACGCTGGATTTATTGAATTGTGGACGATGGATATTATGAAGAGAGTGTTGCCAACAGTTTGGACTCATCGATTCCCATTCTGCCTGCCATAAAAATGCTCGATCGTGACTTAAAGCCAGAATGATACACATGAATAAACTAGCCAGCAGGGCAAGCAGCGGGTTGAGCCAGTGTTTTTTTCGCATCTTGCGTCCCATATTGTTGATTATTTATCAAATAAGACGTTAGCAAACAAAAAAAGGTTCTATATTTGCCTCAAATTGTCGCTATTGCTGTCCCTCAGCCCAGAAAATCGTTAAAATTGCTGTTTTTTAGAGTGTGCCAAGTTAAAGACTCACGCACTTGATACGAAACGACAGAAATTAGCCTTAAGGCACTGAGATCCACAAGCATGCAAAGTGAATACAATCCCCAACAAATAGAAGTAAACGTTCAACAGTTATGGAACCAGAAAAAGGTTTTTAAAGCGGTTAAGGATGCTTCAAAGCAGAAATTCTATTGCCTCTCCATGTTGCCTTATCCGAGTGGTCGGTTACATATGGGGCACGTGCGAAACTACACTATCGGCGATGTTATTTCTCGTTTTCAGCGTATGCAAGGAAAAAACGTATTACAACCCATGGGTTGGGATGCTTTTGGCTTACCAGCGGAAAATGCGGCCATCAAAAATAAAGCCGAACCACACAGTTGGACCGTTGAAAATATAGCCTACATGAAAAAACAGCTACAAAGCCTCGGTTTTGCCTATGACTGGGAGCGTGAAGTAACCACCTGCCAACCTGATTATTACAAGTGGGAGCAGTGGTTCTTTACTCAATTGATTGAAAAAGATCTGGCTTATAAAAAGACCTCGGCGGTTAACTGGTGCCCAAAAGATGAAACCGTTCTGGCTAACGAGCAGGTGCATGATGGTCTTTGTTGGCGCTGTGAAACGCCAGTGGAGAAAAAAGAAATTGATCAGTGGTTTTTGCGAATTACAGAATATGCCGAAGAGCTACTTTCCAGTATTGACGGTTTGGATGGCTGGCCCGATAGTGTTAAAACTCAGCAAAGAAATTGGATTGGTCGCTCGGAAGGGGTTGAAATGGTGTTTGCATTGGATCAATCTAGCCTTAGCCACCAAACTCTTGCTAAGCCGTTGTCGGATGTTTCCATCTATACCACTCGTGTAGACACGCTAATGGGTGTGACCTATCTAGCGGTGGCGGCCAAACATCCTATTGCCGCTGCCGCAGCCAATCAAAACCCAGCCATCGCCAAATTTATTGCCGAATGTAATCAAAGCACCACGGCAGAAGCTGATATCGCGACGATGGAGAAAAAGGGTATCGCGACAGGTATCTATGCGATGCATCCAGTGACTGGGAAAAAGGTTGAAATTTGGATCGCCAATTTTGTACTGATGGATTATGGTTCGGGCGCGGTTATGGCGGTTCCTGGACATGACCAACGAGATTGGGAATTCGCGCATAAATATGGCATTGAAATAAAACAGGTTATTCAGCCGAGTGCGACATCTAAACTTGCCTGCGATATTGATAAAGAAGCCTTCACCGAAAAAGGCGAACTGATTAATTCGGCGGATTTTGATGGTCTTTCTTCCGACCAAGCTTTACAAAAAATGGCTGATTGGCTGGAGCAAGAAAATCTTGGTAAACGACAGGTGAATTATCGAATTAGAGATTGGGGTGTGTCACGGCAAAGATTTTGGGGCGCACCTATTCCAATGATTAAACTCGAAAATGGTGAGATGGTTACGGCTAAGGAATTTCCAGTGGAATTACCCATTGACTTGAAGTTAGATGGTGCCAATTCGCCGCTAATTGATAACCCTGATTTTCAAGATGTTATGGTAGATGGTATTAAAGGTAAAAGAGAAACGGATACCTTTGATACTTTTATGGAATCTAGTTGGTATTATGCGCGTTACACCTCACCCAATTGCGATACTGCAATGCTGGATAGTGACGAAGCCAACTATTGGTTACCGGTTGATCAATATGTCGGTGGAATCGAACATGCCACCATGCATTTACTGTATTTTCGATTTTTTCATAAACTCATGCGCGATGCAGGTTTGGTTGATTCGGATGAACCGGCCAAACGATTATTAACTCAAGGTATGGTGTTATCTGATACCTTTGTCACCAAAGATAGCAAAGGTACCAATCAGTACCATTCAATTGAAGAGGTCGATGTCGAAAAAGACTCCAAAGGCAAGGCCGTCAGTGCCAAATTAAAATCAACCGGTGAACCTGTGATCTTGGCTGGTATGGAAAAGATGTCAAAATCAAAAAATAATGGGGTTGATCCTCAAGCCTTAATCAATCAGTACGGTGCTGATACTTCGCGTTTGTATACTATGTTTGCTTCACCTCCCGATCAAACTTTGGAATGGCGTGATGATGGTGTGAATGGCTCGCATAAGTTTTTAAAACGCCTCTGGAAACTCTATGTTGAAAATGCATTGATTCCGGCTTGCGAAATCAATTTAGACAGTCTTTCCAAAATGCAAAAAGAATTGTATCGAAAAAGTAACCAAACCATCGTTAAAGTCACCGATGATTTTGAGCGTCGCCATTCATTTAATACCGCCATTTCAGCGGTGATGGAACTGATTAATTCTGTGGCTAAGTTCAAAATAGAAAGTGATATCGATAAAAGTCTAGTTAAACATGCATTAGATTGCAGCGTTTTACTACTATCTCCGGTGGTGCCTCATCTGTGCCAAGAATTATGGCGATTAGCCGGCAATGAGCAACTAATTATTGATGCCCAGTGGCCGCAATGTGATGCCGATTCGTTAGCCAAAGATGAGGTGTTAATCATTCTTCAAGTTAATGGTAAAACCCGAGGCAAAATTGAGGTGTCAGCGGATGCCGATAAAGAAAGTATTGAAAAGTTAGCTTTAGAAGATCCGAATGTGACTAAGTTTATTCAGGATAAAAATATCCGAAAAGTGATTCTTGTACCGGGTCGCTTGATTAATATTGTGGCCAACTAAGGGTTCTTAAAGCAATAAGAGGAGTAACCATTGAAACCATTGATTCGATTTCTATTATGCTATTTAACGCTACTGATATTAAGTGGATGTGGCTTTCACTTGCGTGGACAGTCTGATCATAAATTAACGGTAGATAATTCCGATACCGTGATTTATGTGCCTTCTAGCAATATTGGACAATCATTTGCCAAGCAAATAACCCTCGCACTCCAGCAGGCGCAATTTTCTATTACAAAAGAAGCTGATAATGCGGACTACCAATTAATGATTATTAATATCAAAATACAACAAAAAGCGATTGGCATTGATGACTTAGGTCGCAACAATGAATTTGAAGTCAGCTTATTTACAAAATATTTAATACTACCCAAGCAAACAGAACAAAAGTTTGAGGATGAATTATTGGACCAATATAGTTTTAGCCATCAACTGCAGCAGAGTGTTTATATTGATGCCAATGATGTTATTGGTAAGCGAGCTGAGTTGAAGATGATTCATCAACAATTATATCAAAAAATGACCGACAAGGTTTTGGCACAGCTCAATCAAATAATTGCTGTACAATTAAGCAATGAGAAGCAAGGGTAAGCATGGCGCAATTGGTCTATATTATTGTGAGTGATGAGGTGCTTTTGCAGCAAGAAGCTTGCGATAAAATAATTGCCTCAATCGCTCAAAATAATGAACTGGACCGACAAATCGTTGATGTTGGAAAGTCCTTTAATTGGGATGAGATGATTTATGCCAGTCAGAGTTTGTCTTTATTTGCTCAGGCTCAGCTTTTTGACATCCGTTTTTCTTCGGTACCCGATACTCAAGCCAAAAAAGTTTTAGTCGAGTTAACCAGTCATGCGAATGAAGACAATCGCTATTTAATTCGTTTACCGCTTTTATTAAAAAAACAACTGTCGGCAAAGTGGTTTAAATCGCTTAGTCAAGTCGCGTCGGTCGAAGTTATTTATCCACCAAATTCTAATCAGTATCAATATTGGATTATGCAACGAGCAAAAAATGAATCGGTTCAGCTAGAGGCGGATGCTGCTTTATTGTTAGCCGAGCAAACAGAAGGAAATTTACTCGCTGCCAGTCAAGCCATTAACAAACTGGCGATATTGTACCCAAGTCAGGCGATCGGCTTAGATCGGCTTACAGCAGTGATTTCTGATTCGAGTCGCTATAGCGTCTTTCAGTGTTGCGACCAAGCATTGTTGGGTAATGGCGAGAAAGCAGTAAGAATTTTAAACTCGGTTAAACAGGAATCGCTGCATCCTATTCTTGTACTTTCAGCTCTTTCGAGAAGCGTGAGAATTTGTTCACAGGTATCGCAGGCAAAACAAAAAAATCAGTCGGCAGATAGCATCCTTAATCAAAATAGGGTTTGGGGAGATACTAAGCTCGCTATTAACAAAGCCACCCAAAGTTTACCTCTGGTGCTTTTTCAGAAAATATTGATCCGATTTGCTTTTTTGGACCGCATGATAAAAGGTCAAGAAAAAGGCGACATTTGGCGAGAGATGGAATCCTGTTTATGGTTACTTAGCGGTAAGCGAATATGGAATGCCAAGTGATAAGTTTACTATTTTGGTCCGATAATGTCAGTTCATACTAGTCATATGCAATGGCTTTTTGGTGGTAGCTTTGACCCTATTCATATGGGCCATTTGACGATTATCAACCGTTTAAGACGTTTAGCGAGTGACTGGCCGATACGGCTATTGCCTTGCTCGACTCCGGCACTTAAAAAACCAAATTCTGCCAGTTTTGAGCAGCGCCTCGAAATGCTTAAATTAATTAGTTCAAAAATACCTCAATTGGTGGTTGATCCAAGAGAAGGTAAAAGATCAGGACCAAGCTATACTATAGAAACGCTAAAAAGTTTGAGAAACGATTATCCTGAACATCATTTTGTGCTAGTGATCGGGGACGATAATTTATCGGAGTTGAAACAATGGCATAAGAGTGAACAGCTACATCAATTTTGTCACTGCCTAGTGATCAATCGGCCAGGCTATTCGGTTGATAAACTTGAACAAATAATGGCCGAAATAAGTTTTATTTCGGTGGATAGCTGGCAACAATTTTCGGAGCACAGGCAAGGTAAATATTACCGATTGCAAGATATCGAGGAAAATGTTTCTTCGAGTCAGATCCGAGCAGGTGCCAAGGCTTCCAAAAGCAAAAAAAATGCAATACAAATGAATCAATATAGACAATTGCCTCTCGAGGTAGAAAACTATATACAAACCCACTCAATTTATAGGTAAGAGTAACCCATTAATGAAAAATGACACCTTAAAAGATTTTGTCCTACAACAATTGGAAGAAATTAAAGCGAAAGACATCACTGTGATTGAAATGCCTGATGATAGTAGCATCACTGACTATATGATCATTGCCAGTGGAACCTCATCTAGGCATGTTAAATCCATTGCTATATTACTAATCAAAAGCCTTAAAGAAAATGATCGCCCACCTATTGGAGTTGAAGGTGAGGATGCGTCTGAATGGATACTGGTCGATTGTGGCGACGTTATTGTTCATATTATGCAGCCTTCTAGCCGTGAATATTATCAATTAGAAAAACTTTGGCAGTAGTCCTTAGACCATGATTTATTCAAAATGTCTAGGTCACATCAAGTTCGGATTTTAAGTGAATGAAGATTAAGTTAATAGCCGTTGGACATAAAATGCCTCAATGGGTAGAGCAAGCATTTCATACCTATGCTCAGCGTTTACCCAAAGATTGCCAATTGGAACTTATTGAGATTGCGGCAGCTAAAAGAAGCAAGAACCAACTGGCAAACAAGTGGTGTGAACAAGAAGGTGAGCTGATTCTTAAAGCCATTGCAGCGTCAGATTGGGTGGTTGCGTTAGACGTTAA
This sequence comes from Enterobacterales bacterium, assembly GCA_030949565.1. Classification (GTDB taxonomy): domain Bacteria; phylum Pseudomonadota; class Gammaproteobacteria; order Enterobacterales; family Kangiellaceae. The sequence continues at coordinate 93,968 of JAUZSK010000051.1, read as the reverse complement.
TGGTGCTAGCTGGACCACCGAGAAGCTGGCTAAAGAAATAGAAAATTGGCAAGGCAAAGGCTGTAATATTGCGCTGCTAGTTGGCGGCCCAGACGGTTTATCTCAAGCTTGCTTGAAACGAGCGCAGCAATCTTGGTCTTTGTCAGCGTTAACTTTTCCGCATCCATTGGCACGTGTGGTGTTGGCCGAGGCTATCTATCGAGCATGGAGCATCACGGTTAATCATCCCTACCACCGAGAATAGGGCGAAACATTTGGCACTATGCTAAAAAATACTAATCATATACGAAGTAGTTTTGCGTTTAAAGACCATCGTAACGAAAAGCAGATTTTGGCTTCTCGTAGCATGTTTGCTTTTGTCGTCGTTATTATTTTAATGATGGTGCTGTTATCTCGTGGCTGGTATCTACAAGTTATACGTTATGATGATTTTCAAACACGCTCCAATAATAACCGGATCAGTGTACAGAGCGTCGCACCCAATAGGGGATTAATCTATGACCGCAACGGCGTGTTATTAGCTGAAAACAGGTCAATTTATTCACTCGAAATCATTCCCGAACAAGCCACAAATCTCGAACAAGAATTGCACATCATGCGTGGTTTAGAGCTTATTAGTGATGAGGATATTCTGCGTTTTAAAAAACGTCTTAAAGGAAAGCGGCGTTTTAAAAGCGTGGTATTAAGAACGCGCCTTAGTGAAAAAGAAGTGGCTATATTTTCAGTTAATGGACACCAACTCAAAGGCGTTCATATTGAGGCGCGACTGGTCAGGTATTATCCTTTTGGCAAAAAAATTGTTCATGCTATTGGCTCGGTAAGGCAAATAAATGATCAAGATCTGAAACGCATTGACCAGTCTAATTACAAAGCGACTCGATATATTGGCAAAGTCGGCCTAGAAAAAATTTTATGAAGAAGTTCTGCATGGAAAAATTGGTAGTCGTACTGTTGAGATCGATGTTCAGGGTAGAGTAATTGGTCAGCCTCTTAACGAAACGCCACCAATTCCAGGGCATAATTTGCGCCTTTCTATCGACATAAATATACAACTGGCGGCTACTAAAGCGATTGAAGGATTTAGAGGTTCTGTTATTGTGGTTGATCCACGTAATGGCGAAATTTAGCGTTAGTCAGTAACCCAGGTTATGATCCAAATGAGTTTGTGACAGGCATCTCTCAAAAAGATTATGCAAAATTAATTAACTCTAAGGCTCACCCTTTATTCAATCGAGCTCTTCGAGGTTTATATTCTCCAGGGTCGACGATTAAACCTATGCTCGCTTTCGCTGGTTTACAAAGTAAAACTATTAATAAAAATACAAGTATCAAAGATCCAGGCTATTGGGTAATACCTAATAAAGAAGAAAGAATTTACCATGATTGGACGCCAAGAGGTCATGGCGACAAGGTAAAAGTCGCAAAAGCGATTACTCAATCTTGCGATCCGTTTTTTTATGAGCTGGCCTACAAGATGGGAATAGATTTAATATCAAAAAGTATGGAAGGTTTTGGATTTGGCGTGTCCACTGGTATTGATATGGGAGAAGAATTGACGGGGATTATGCCGTCGCGCCAATGGAAAAAATCACAACGAGGAATTGATTGGTTTCCCGGTGAAACGGTCATCACTGGTATTGGTCAAGGTTACTGGAATGCGACACCATTGCAATTGGTTAATGCTATTGCGGTTCTAGCCAATGGCGAGCATCGATATAATCTACGTTTAGTGACCAATGAAAAAATAAAGGGTCAATGGGTTACGAAACCTGCAACCATGGCTAAAAATCAAGTTGACTTTGGGGATGGAAAAAACTTAAAAAATTGTACGTACAGCGATGGAGGAAGTTACTCGCTATCCTTGGGGTACGGCAAAAAAAGCATTTGCTGGCGCTAGTTATCAATCGGCCGGAAAAACCGGTACAGTACAATTGAGAAAATTAAATGAAGATAGAGTTTATGACGCTAGTAAAATTGATAAAAAATATCACGATAATGCAATTTATGTCGGCTATGCACCAATCAAACAACCTGAAGTAGCGATAGTGGTAGTGGCTGAAAATGGTGGTCATGGAGGAGAAAGCGCAGCGCCAGTTGCGCGCAAAGTGTTTGATGCTTATTTTAATGGGAGCACTAAGCCATGACCTATCTAGAAAGTGATTTTGCTTATCAACGGCGTAAGTCTCTAGCCATGAGGCTGCATTTAGATTTACCCTTGTTGGCTGGTTGCTAGTCCTGATGGGATTTGGTTTGATTATCCTATACAGTGCTTCTGGAGAAAATATGTCACAATTGCAGAGGCAAATTATTCGTCTCGCGGTTGCCTTCGGCGCCATGTTTTTTATGGCGTGGATCCCACCGAGAATTTACAAAACTTGGACGCCTTTTATTTTTGCCGGTGGTATTATTCTCTTATTGATGGTGATTGTTTTTGGGCAAATGGGCAAAGGTGCGCAACGTTGGCTTAATCTAGGCTTTTTCCGCTTTCAACCATCGGAAATTATGAAGATAGCTGTTCCAATGATGGTCGCTTGGTATTTTAGTGAACGTAAATTGCCACCGAATTTAAGGGAATTGTTTGTAGCGGCTATTCTAATCGGTATTCCTAGTTATTTGATATTAATTCAACCGGACTTGGGCACCGCTATTCTTATTGCAAGTTCTGGCGCTTTTGTCATTTTTTTGGCGGGAATTAGCTGGCGTATTTTACTCTCTTGTTTTTTGGTGGTCGTAGTCTATGCACCAATTCACTGGATTTTTGTGATGCAACCCTATCAAAAGCAGAGGGTCTTAACCTTCTTAGATCCTGAAAAAGATCGTTTAGGGAGCGGTTATCACATTATCCAATCAGAAATAGCCATTGGTTCAGGCGGAATGAATGGCAAAGGATGGTTAGAAGGCACGCAGTCACAATTGGAATTTTTACCCGAAAGAAATACAGACTTCATTTTTGCGGTATTAGGTGAAGAATTTGGTTTTTATGGTGTATTATTACTAATAAGTATTTATCTTTGGATTATTGGTAGAGGTTTTTTAATTGCCATCAATGCTCAAGATACCTACACCCGATTACTTGCAGGCGCGATTACTTTAACCTTTTTTGTCTATGTTTTCGTGAATATAGGCATGGTGACGGGAATTTTACCTGTGGTTGGTCTGCCTCTACCCTTGGTCAGTTATGGCGGTACCTCCATGGTAACTTTAATGGCATCCTTCGGCATATTAATGGGTATTCAAACACATAAAAAACTGTTACCCGGATAATAACATACAAGATATTTGAGGAAATGAAACAGCTATCATCAGCCAAAATTCTTAACTTTTTTCAACCACTCGGTATTTGCTTGAAAGCGGTATTTTCTGTATTGCTACTTGTCATTTTGTTCTCTTGTGCGAATAAAAAAAACTGGGCAAGTTGATGCCGGGCCAAAAGGACCGGTCGATTGGACGCAGGTTAAGCCTGCTGTGCCTAGAGCAGTATCTCCCAGTCGTTACGGCAACCCCAAAAGCTATGAAGTCTATGGTCAGGTGTACCACGTTCTTCCAAGCGCCAATCATTTTAAACAAAAAGGTGTCGCTAGCTGGTACGGTTCAAATTTTCATGGGCGCCGAACCTCCAGTGGTGAAACCTATGATATGTTAAAACTAACTGCGGCGCATAAAACGCTGCCAATACCCTGTTATGTTAAAGTGACTAATCATGATAATGGGCGTGAAATAATTGTTAGAGTGAACGATCGAGGTCCCTTTATCAAGTCACGAATTATTGACCTTTCTTACGCAGCGGCCTATAAATTGGGCATGGCTGAAAAAGGAACAGCAAACGTTTCAATTGAAAGCATTGGTTTTGATTCTCAAACAACATTGCATTCTAATTCAAGACCTTCGACCAAACGGCCTATATCAGTTTTGGGACAAGTGAAGACTAAACCGCTCTTAATGGCATCAAATAAAGGCCAAAGTGACAGAAAGCGCTTTGTTCAAGTAGGTGCTTATTCTAGCCGTCAGCGAGCTGAAACCCTGCAGAAAATTCTTGCTCGCGAAATTCAATTACCGGTTAAAATCAGCTTGATTCAGCGATCCGGTAAGAAACTATATCGCGTAAGAATTGGACCAGTTGATGATCTTTCCATGGCTAACAAGCTGGTTGAAACTATCAAACATACAGAACTCGGTAAACCAAGTATTGTCTATCAAGAATAGAAAGCCTTATAACCCCTATTTTATTAGTGTTTCGGACTATTGTGTTGGTCAAATAGTGGTATAATCCGCGCAATTAGTTGGTAGAAGATATATTATCAGGCTAAAAATTTCGATTAACCGCTTCAAACGATCATATTAATTAAGGTAAGTCAGCATTGTTTAAATTAGGCAGAAAAACTCCACAAACCGTAAAGCATAGCCTAATCGGCTTAGTCTTTATGCTCTCTTTTATGTTCGGTTTTGCTCAAGCAATTACACCCGCTGCGCCAGAATTGTCCGCCAAATCCTATATAGTTATGGACTTTCATAGCGGTAAAATTATCGCCGAACATAATGCGGACATGCCTTTGCCGCCGGCTAGTCTCACTAAAATGATGACTAGTTATGTGGTTTCAGCCGAAATAGAATCGGGCAATCTCAAGTTAGCAGACATGGTCCATATTAGTGAGAATGCATGGGCTCAAAACCCCTTATTTAAAGGTAGTTCTCTTACTTGGGTTGAAGTCAATACCGAGGTATCAGTTGAAGATTTACTTAAAGGTGTCATTATTCAATCAGGTAATGATGCATCGGTGGCGTTAGCGGAACATATTGCCGGTAGCGAGGATGTTTTTGCAAAATTGATGAATCAACATGCCGTCAGACTCGGTATGCTGAATACCCATTTTGTAAACTCTAATGGTTTGCCCGCTGATGGACATACCTCTACGGCAAAAGATTTGGCTATTCTAGCTGCTGCAATGATTCGTGATTTCCCCAGCGAATACAAATACTATAAAGAAAAATGGTTCACCTTCAATGCGATAAAGCAACCCAATCGCAATTCTCTACTCTGGGATGAAAGTATGAAGGTTGACGGTATTAAAACAGGACATACTGATGCCGCAGGCTATTGCCTAGTTTCATCGGCTATAAAAAATAGTATGCGGCTTGTATCGGTAGTGATGGGTACGAAGAGTAAGCGAGCTCGAAAAAATGAAAGTAAAAAACTCTTGGCTTATGGATTTCGTTTTTTTGAAACAGTTAACCCTTTGCAAGCGGGTAAAAAGCTGCACCAACAAAAAATTTGGATGGGAGATAAAGAAAAGATCAGTCTTGGTATTGCAAAAGATATTTATTTAACCATACCAAGAGGTAGTGCCAAAAAGATTAAAGCTCGCTACGTGGTTGAAAAAGACATTGAAGCTCCCATTAATAAAGGACAATTTATAGGAAAAATATTTTTTACTATCAATGATAAAACCATTGCTGAATATCCGTTAGTCGCACTTGAAGAAGTGAAAGAAGCGGGATTCTTTGGTCGTATGTCGGACAAGGTTGCACGGTGGTTTGGTTCTTTATTTTGAGTTAGATTTTTATTTTAATGGTTAGGTAAAATATGAGCGAAGATGAGTTATGGCAGTTCCCCTGTGACTTTATGTTTAAAGCCATGGCACACGCCAATCGAAACGCAGAAGATGAAATTATTACAGTGATCAATCGACATATTCCCGGTGACTATGTGGCTAAACTTAATCATAGTAAAAATGGTAATTATGTCGCAGTTACGGTAAACCTTATGGCAACCTCAAAGCAGCAACTTGATGAAATCTATTTAGCCGTTAATGAGCTAGACTGCGTTAAAGTTTGTTTGTAGCTTAACCTAAGAGATACTGCTATGAATAGCCAGCAAGATTACTGTATTGTTCGGCAACTTAATCGACAAGCTTACCTTCCTGTTTGGAAGGCTATGCAAAATTTTACCCAACAACGCGATCAAATGACTAGTGATGAAATTTGGTTGGTTGAGCATGAACCAGTATTTACCCAAGGGCAGGCTGGAAAATCTGAGCATTTGCTTAGCATGAGTGATATTCCCGTAATTCAAGTTGATCGCGGTGGGCAAATTACCTACCATGGACCTGGTCAACAGGTGGTATATTTTTTAATTGATCTAAAACGAAAGAATTTTGGTGTAAGAAAGCTAGTCACAGCGATTGAACAAAGCGTGGTTGGGTTACTGAACGAGCTAAAAATTGACGCCATGTCTAGAGCGGATGCTCCTGGCGTTTATGTTGCTCAAAAAAAAATCGCCTCAGTCGGTTTAAAAATAAAACGAGGTTGTTCTTTTCATGGCTTAGCACTTAACGTTGCGATGGATAAAACCCCGTTTGAGCAAATTAATCCTTGCGGTTATGCCGGTTTAGCGGTTACGCAATTGTCAGAATTATCAGAAATTAATAGCCTAGAAAAATTACAGCCAATATTGCTGAAATCCATCATGAAAAATTTGGATTATAAAAGCTACGATACAGCTAGTCGTTTGCAATTTTTAGATTGAGTAAAATCATGACACGAGAAAAAAATATTCCTATTACGCTGATTGAAAGTGGCAAAAAATTTAAAACCCAACAGGGTTTTTCGGCCATAAAGGATGGTGTTAAAAAGCATAATTCTGTAGAGTCGGTGAAAGCTAATAAAAAACCCAGTTGGTTAAAAGTATCGCTGCCGAGCGGTAAAGGTTATCAGCAAGTTAAAAATAATGTCAGAAACAATAAACTAAGTACGGTCTGTGAAGAATCAAAATGCCCTAATATAGGTGAATGTTGGACAGCGGGTACCGCTACAATTATGCTTATGGGTTCTGTTTGTACTCGAGCTTGTCGCTTTTGTTCTGTGGATACCGGTAACCCTAACGGCTGGCTGGATTTAAATGAACCCGAAAATTCCGCTGAGTCAGTTGAATTAATGGGTTTAAAATATATCGTATTTACCTCGGTCGATAGAGATGACTTAGAGGATGGTGGCGCGCATCATTATGCAGAATGTGTCAAAGCGGTGGTTAAACGTAATCCACAAACTAAGGTCGAAGTTTTAACGCCAGACTTTAGCGGCAATCTAATTGCGTTAGAAGAAGTCTTGGATTCAGGCATCGTCGTCTTTGCACAAAATATTGAAACCGTTAAGCGCTTAACTCACCCGGTAAGAGATCCACGAGCCAGTTACCAGCGCACGTTAGATATGCTGGCCCATGCAAAATTATACCGACCTGATATTCTAACCAAAACCAGTTTAATGTTAGGGCTGGGTGAAACCGACCAAGAAATAAAACAAACACTGCAAGATTTAATTGATATTGGAGTTGATATCATCACGCTTGGACAATATTTAAGACCAACGCCCAATCATTTGAAAGTGGAAAGATATGTTAACCCCAGCGAGTTTGATCAATATAGAAATTGGGGGCTTGATTTAGGTTTTAGAGAGGTCGTTGCGGGGCCCTTTGTGCGATCCAGCTATCGCGCTGAACGCGCACTGGAAGGTAACAATGCTGGGATTGTTAACAAGGCTTAAGCGCTTTTTTTGTGCTCAATAAAGCTTAATAACCTTCAATCTTTCTTGATGAGAATTGATTGAAGATTATTATTTTCGGGGCCTAGCTAAGGTTACCGATTAAATCAGTTTAAACCATAAAACCTAGGTCACTGGAATTAAAGTTAACAAGATTAGGGAATATGCTACTGAGCTCCGTCGGCGTTAATCCGAACCACTTGGCGAGTGTCGCGGCATATTGATCCACCGATGTGGTTGGAATCATTCTTCCATCGGCAAAATCATCGTTGCTACCTAAGGTTAGATCCGGAATATTTCCGTAGAAATTACCTCCATTCACAGCGCCACCCATAACCATTTGCACGCCGCCCCAACCATGATCAGTACCATCGCCATTACTGGTAAGTGTGCGACCAAAATCAGACATGGTAAATGTTGTGACATTGGAATCCATGCCAATTGAAGTTAAGGCATCATTAAAGTCGGACATGGCCTGAGATAATCGGTTTAATAAATTAGCATGATTAACAATTTGATCATCATGGGTGTCCCAGCCTCCCACCCCAACAAAAAAGATCTGTTGTTGCTGAGGTAGTTGTTGCTCGATGGCGATCATCTTAGACACCATTTCAAGATCACGAGATAATGAATTATTGTTGTTGAAAAATGCTGACATATCTGGTGCTAAGGTCAAGGCATTGTTCACCAAAATGGCTAAATCTGAAGCTCTTTCTATGGTTTGACCATAGGTTTTTTCCATTACATGTTGGGTTTGTTGAGTTAATCGTTGGATCAGGGCCATGCGTTCCTCGTTGCCAGGCTCGGCACCCGCAGATAAAGCAGCCATCAAGGGTGCGCCCTGGTCGCTCATGGAGTAAGCTGAACTAGTAAATCCTGTCTGTAATTTATTGATACCACTAAATGAAATATTCATAGACAAGTTAGTATTAGTATCGGCGATCAGATCGGCCATTCGACCGGCCCAGCCAGTTTTTTGATTTTCCTGAGGCCATGCGGTTTGCCAATGTCTTTGTTGATCATTGTGTGAAAATAGTTGTGGTGGCAATACTGCAGAGCCCTGTTGTATCTGTAACTTACTGGTCGGTTGAATGAGCGTTCCCACATTCTGCACAAAGGCAAGCTTTTGTTGATTGAACAGTGTGGCGACAGGGGCTAACGCGGGGTTTAAACCATAGCTTTCACCACTCACATTCAGCGGATTGATTGGGATTAAGCTTTGCTGATCAATTGCCATGTTCTGACGGGTGGCTTGGTAAGTTGCATAACCACTTGGTGAACTTGGGATCACCATATTAAAAGAGTCATTGCCGCCATGTAAGAACAAACAGACTAAGGCTTTGTATCCGGTTGGTGGAGCCATCGCATTGGCTTTAGCGGCAGAGACCAAGCTAAATTGATTACCCATTGCCATCCAACTAGCCGTTCCAGCGGTTGATAAGATTGATCGTTTTATAAAATTTCGACGTTTAATATTCATTGATTAGTCCTCACTTTTGTATGGAGTATTGAGGGGAAGCGACGGTTAAAAAGAGGCTATTAAGTACTCTTAGTAAGGGCTCACTAGCGGGGATGGCTTCAATCGAGGCAACTAGTTCGGCTTTCATGTTGGTATCCATTTGTCCAGAAAGCAATAACAGATTGTATCGATCAACCAGTGCGACCGGATTGGCGGCGAGGATTAATTCTTGGTCAATGTTAATCAGTATTCGGTCAGGATCCGGTGGGTCGAGTGGAATGCCTTGATAGCCAATATAGGTCGAATAGGCCAACCAATTTAGGGTATGGGTGATAAAGGTTTCATTCAGAATTTCAAATTCTGGAGCGACAAGTCCAGCGTCAGCAATGGGGCCTGAAGGTGAGTAACTTGGCGAATAAAAGTTAAATACATGAGGAGCCGATAGGGGCGCTTGGCCGGTAAAATATTCACTAAAACCAAACCAATATTTACCTGATTCAGCGGTGGCATGGAATGCGCGCCAAAGCTGTGTAAAACGCAAAAGTGGTTCTTTTAGTTTGCCGAAAGTCGGGTCAGTCAGCGTGTTTGTGGAAATGGCTTCATTGTCGGTTAAGATCGCTTTGATTACTGCTTTGAGATCACCGCGTACACCTTGACCATTGTTATTAAAAACGGTGGCTACTCGCTGAACGTAGGCAGGGGAAGGGTTGCTAGTCACCAGTTGTTGGACAAGCCGATGTGCTACAAAAGGCCCTACATTGGGATGATTAAATACATTATCTAAGGCGCTATTAAGATCAGACAAAGCACTACCACCAGCAGGAATAATAAATCCATCCAGCAGTCTTTTCTCACTGGTATCGTGAAAATCCTCAAACGCTTTCATGGGATCAAAAACATTAATTCGTACTTGATACCAACTGGGATTATCGGCAAAGTGCCAGCCTGTGAATACATGGGCGAAGCCTTTAATGGTATCTTGATCATAAGTATTAGTCGGCTGACCATTGTTATCGAGCTGTGGCGAACCATCAATATTGAGCTTCACTAGACCAATAGTAAACAGTTGCATGAGTTCACGGGCATAGTTTTCATCGGGCCGGATATTGAGTGCAATATTTGGTTTTTCATTACCTAGCATTGAGAGATAAACCCCCATCATGGGGCTTAAAGTGACTTGTTGCATTAGATCTCGATAATTACCAAAAGCATTTGCCACTAAAATATCGTAATAATTAGCAATACCATAGGGCGTTTGATTTAGGGCACTCTTATCGGAAATAACAAAAATTTGACTCAATGCCCAAGCCACCCTTTGTCGCAATTGATCATTAGCCGTAATCGCTTGGCGCCACCAGACTTCATAGCGCATTGTTTGGTCTAGCGTATTGTCATCAGGATATTCCATTACTAAAGGCAAATGCAGGCTTGGTGGCAGGGTAAATTGTTGTTGTAACCAATCATCATAACCAAGGGCTGCTAATTGATTAATGGAAGCTTCGTCTGCACCAAAAGTAGCCTGTGTCAAAAAACGAGCGGCCTGCATTTGGGAAATTGATTTGTCTGGTGGCGGAGGCGGTGGCGGTGTGGTGGTTTCAGAGCCCCCACCGCCACAGGCGGCTAAAAATAGTGTCAAGGACATACCAAGTAAGGTATTTAATAGCCAAGATCGATGGGATTGGGTGGACAAAACAACAGGCTGCATAATCATCTCCTATAAACCGCCATACTATAAAACATGGCTGAACTGAAAACTTAAAACACTCGAATTTTAAGTATTTTTCTTTATAACGCCGTCGAGGTAATAAAGATTACATATTTCTAGACTTTTTTATGTGATATTGTGACAAATAGCATGAATTACCCCTTATTTAGGGTGAACAATTGACTTTTAGGCAATGAAAATCCAATGAGTATTCAATATAGAAGCTTTTCCCAGCAACAGCTTAAGCTGTTCAAACAGTATCAACAAAAGTCCTACCAAACGCTTGAAGAAGCACGGTCGATGTTACAAGTAGGGGACTCCGAGATAAAAATAGCGCGTAGGCTGCGTAAACTATTTCATCAGCAAGGCGTCCATAGTTATTTTCATGTTCCAGTGGTACTGTTTGGTAAACGAACCGGTTATCCGGGTGATTTTGGTGCATTCGAAGCCTTGGCGACAGAGCATAAACTTGAAAAAGGCATGCCTGTTATTCTTGATGCTGCACCAATTTATGATGGCTATATTGTTGATACCTCCTTATCTTTTAGTTTCGGCGATGATGAGCCGTATCAAGCCATGTATCACCAGCTTAAGTCTTTTAGAAAAATGATTTTAGCAATGGTGAAAAAGGGTGAAAGTTTCCAAATAATCGAGCAGGCGGTCAATCAAAAGATGCAGGATATAGGTGCTGTAAATTGTCATCGCAAACATATTGGAGAGGTTTTAGGCCATCGTATATTTAATGAAAGCCGTCAATTTTGGCGTAAAATCACCTACAAACAATTAAGTTTAAAACATGTTCTTTGGCTTGTTTGGAAAAGTTTAGCCACTAAAAAAGGTTGGATTTTTGACTCACCTAATTGGAATCATCGAAGAACTTCTGACCGTCCTCCGGCAGAAGGGTTATGGGCGGTTGAGCCTCATTTTTGCATAGATGGAATTGGCGTTAAATTTGAAGAAATTCTAGTGATAGAAAAAGATAACGCCTATTGGTTGGACGATGAGTTGCCGCATAGCCGGACTTGGGAAGCGTATGAGTTGGGTGTTAAATAAAATTATTGGATTAAATAAAAATAGATATTCAGAAACGTTTTAACCAACCACCATCCAACAAAACCACTCCATCCGTTCTCAATATCAAAATAAAAAGTGAGTGCACAATAGAAATTTCACATCTAATAAGGACATCAGGAGTCCGTGCCCAGCGATGCGAAATTGCCCTTGAAAATAGAAATCAACAATTCCAGACAGTCAGTATGATTATCAGGTCTTTCATCGTGCACCGAAAATAACGCACCTCCAAAGACCTGACCCTAAGAATACGTTGTCGTCCAAGCATTCGCCGTAGTTTTATTGATGGCGATAGCTTTGAGATGCAGTCACTTTTTGATAATGGCTATAACCGGCTTAAAGGCTTGATTTATCCCAATGGTCTCGTGGTTGAATATCAGTACAATGAGCGCGGTCAACAGGTACTGACCAAAGACGCATTAAAGGGCACGGTTTATAGAGAGATCCTGAGTCAAGATTACTCGGGGCAATGGACCAAAGCTCTCCAGTCGAATCAAGCCTTTGAGTTAAACCGACGCTATCATCCCGAAACGGGTCAAATGGTGAGCACCGAGGTTCGAAATGCAAGTGGTTTGCAACAATCAGCGAGTTATGCCGGAGGTTATGATGTTTTTGGTAATTTAACTCAAATGCAAATGGGTAACCAAGGGGGCAATACCTTCACCATCGATACGGAAAGTTATGCCTATGATGATTTACACCGCTTAATTCGCTCCAATGTAGTGTTTGATAACGGCAGTTATAATGAATACAACTACGCCTACGATGCGGTGGGTAACTTTCGATATAAGTCAGATTTTTCAGTGCAATCCGTCAACGCCTATCAACAGGGCAATCAGGCTAAATCCGCGGGTGGCAATGCGGGTCCTAATGCGGTGCGCAGTGTGACGTTAGCCAATGGTAAAGGGATCCGTCATTACCACTATGATAATAACGGCAACCTGACCAATGATGGCTCTCGGTCAATTATTTATAATGCCTATAACAAGCCAAGTTTGATAACCGTTTCAGCCAATCAACGGCTTAATCCGTTTGATACGCTCACAAGTTCAGCCAATACCTCTCGTTTTTACTATGGCGCCGATCAATTACGCTATAAACAAGTCAAATCCATCAACGGCGTTGAAACCACGACCATTTATATTGGTAAACACTTCGAGCAGATCACCCAAAATGGTCAAGTAACCAAAAAAGCTTATGTCGGCGATATTGCGGTTGTCATCCAGATCGCCGGCACCACCAATGAGCAGGTACGCTACCTTCACCGCGACCGACTAAGCTCCATGATTGGCAGCTTTGATGAGCAGGGCAATCTACTGCAACACCACAGTTATGATCCCTTCGGCAAGCCGCGAGATGGACGATTAAGGGATAATTTCACCTATAACTTAACCAGCAATGCTCTCAGTCAGCCTATCGGTGCAAATATCCTCGGTTCAGAGACCACCAACCGTGGCTTTACCGATCATGAACATTTAGACGATGCGCAGTTGATCCATATGAATGGACGGGTGTATGATTACAACCTCGGACGGTTTTTGAGTGTCGATCCCTTTATACAAGCACCGGGTAATTCACAGTCAATGAACCCTTATTCGTATATTATGAATAACCCATTGGCGGGGACGGATCCGAGTGGATACGCCGCAGATATAGACCAAGACAAATTAGAAGTCAAAGTTACGAGCCAATCAAGAACCCGTAGTGCGCCAACAGGCTCAAGAATAAAAAGAGATACCTCTCGAACCATCACTGCAACGGTAACCGATGAGAGTGGAAAGTCGAGTAATTATGTCTACACGGCAGCACGCAATGGGAGTGAAAGCGCTTTCAAAATAACGCCGATAGCGTTAAAGCTGGATAATACGGATTTAGGTTCAAAAGGGCAGGTGGGTGTTGGCACCAATCTGAGTAGCGTTGATGCTCCAACTTCAGCCTCCGCAAATAAAACTACAAGCCCTACTTATACTTCACAAGACTTGATTAAGGATATATCTGCAAGCGCAACTGCTGAAGCTATTCTAGATATTTATACACCAAAAATTTCGATTGATAGTGCGAAAGGTGCTTACTACGATCCTAATACGGATACCATTCATCTTTTTAAGGGCGGGACACGTGAAGAAAATGTTAGTAGTTTGGCACACGAACTGGGACATGTTATTCAGGTAAAAAATAAAGTTAACTGGCCTAGTGCTACAAAGTCCTTAAGAAGTGCGTATGTAGAAGGAATGGTAATGAATGAAGTTATGGCCGATGCTGTTCGTCATGAGGTTTTTGTTGAGTTAGGAAAAAATACAAATATTATGGCCAAGCCTTACGGACAAAATAGCTGGGAGTCTACGCCTTCGTCACAAAGAATACAGACTATTAAAGATCGGTTTGTAGGGCCTAAAGCAGTTTATAAAGGATCATCGTCAGGGCTTACATATGATGTCAAGTATGGGAATTTCTGGGATAAAGTTAATAAAAACCATAATGGTGGTTAAATTAATTATGAAAAATTTACTAATGTTTTCTATTATTTTTATTGTTTCATGTTCTGTTGGAGCTATTAACAAAATGAATAAATCTGATTTGCGAGAAGCACTTGTTAGTTCTTTACATGATATGGACTATTTACGCAGTAGTAAGGGCTCAAAACTCTATGATATAGAGTTGGTATCATCAGAATCTATTGATAACTATAGCTTTTATAAGTTCACTAGTTTTGAGCCTTTGTTTAATGAGCATGATTTTATTTTTGCTAAAGAAACAAACTCGGAAAAAATAATTTTATTAACTGAGTCATTAAAAAACTTTAATGCATTGCTCATAAATGAAGCTTCAAATGAAGAGCAAGCTATTACTGTCGCTAGAGAGTTTTTATATTTGACTCGACCATTTTATAAGTTGTTTGTACTGATAGATAACCAAGAAAAAGTGAAAGAGTGGCTAAATGACTCTATTCAATTTGACTTACAGCCAAGTCAAATTGAAATGAGAAAAAGTAAAAAAGGGTTTGTTGGGGAAGTTTATGTGCTTATAGGAAAGCAATTGATAAAAAGAGAGATTGCTATTCACGGAGCAAATGTAAGTTTTAACGATACGTTATTAGATGATGACGCAGGTAAATTTTTAAATCCTCATTATTAATAGCATAATAATATTGGTCGCCAATTGAATTAACTCACTTTCAATATCTGCCCTTTAACGAGGGCATTTTTATATCCGTTAATCATTGAATTAAATTCTGATTAAGCCTGCTGAACAAACTATTTTTACCTTCCCGCTTTCGATTCCAGCGTTGCTGAAATCTCCCGATAGTTTTAATCACACCATACGCATCTGACGATGCTAATGAAAAAAAGCCTGCAAGCCAGTAAACATAAGGCATCATGTGTCGGACAATTGCCATCCACGTGATTTTGCCTGTCGGACAAATTTGGCTGAACAGCGTGAATTTAAAGGCATGTAGTGTCAGACAAAAAAAGAAAGGTGGTTGTCTTTATAGTAGAGAAAAGGTGCTCTAAACGGGTGCAGATCTCGCTCTGCGCATAAAATCAATCACTTAGGCTTAAGTTTTTCTCAAATTTGATCAAACCATCACAGTATTACTCAAATAAAAAAAGCACCATCTGTTTTCACCAATAAACACAAACTTTATTAACAGAGGTGCTTTCCATGTCACTATCTCACGCTCAGTCAGAAACTACAATATCGACATCACAATTATTCACACAATTATCGAATTCTGTGAAATCGCTCTATAATCAGACACAGCAAGAAGCGTTTGCTAACCTAGAGATTGAGCTTCATCAAAAATTTGCCGAAGCAGAGCGCCAGTGTATGGCCAAATTACTTGAGCAATACGATTGGAACTATCCATCATTTTTTTCAGGCGATAAAATTTACAAAAAAGTGTCTCGAAACAAAAAAACCTACATGACCTTAGCCGGTAACGTCACCTTAGAGCGTTCGTTATATCGTACTGAGCGAAATGGTTCAACTCATTGCCCCTTAGAACTCAATACAGGTCTTATTGAAGGTTTTTGGACACCACAAGCCGCTAAGCAAGCGATCCATTTAGTCAGCTTAAATACACCCGCCGATTCAGAGCAAATATTTAAAGAATTTGGTTTGATGTCGCCCTCCAAAAGTAGTTTAGATAGACTCCCTAAAAGTCTCAATGAACATTGGGAAGCTAACCGACTGATCTTAGAGAAAAAATTATTGGATGTCTTTGAGATCCCTAAAGAAGCGACGATGTGTGCTTTTTCGCTGGATGGCGTGATGATTTCAACCCGCTATGCACAAGTGCTCCCGGGCGATTCTCGCTGGTATGAGGCATGTTGCGGAACGGTCAGTTATCTTAGATAAGCAGGGTGAATTATTATACACTCGATTTCTCGCTAGAATGCCAGAGCATAAAAAGAAAACGTTAAAATCGCAACTTTTGATGCAGATCGAGCAGGTTAAAAAACTGAGACCTGAACTTGAAATGATTAAAGTCGCGGATGGTGCGCGAGACAATTGGACATTTTTTAGTGATGAAATTAAGGACGGTGAATGTGTTCTCGATTTTTACCACGCATCTACACATCTTTATAATGCAATGGAACTTATTTATGGAAAGAACACTGTCGAAGCCATCACAGAGCATAAAAAATATCGCCATATTTTACGACACGATGAAAAAGGCGTGGATAAAATCATCAATCATCTAAAATACCAACTCAAAAAAATCCAAAGAAAGAAAAGCTCAAAACTGAAATCACCTACTTCTCACGAAATAAAAAACGTTGCCAATATGCGCGATTGGCCGATCAAAATAAACCGATCGGATCAGGGATTGTAGAGTCAGCTTGTAAAACAGTTTTACAAATGCGCTGTAAACGGTCAGGCCAACGTTGGGAAAATAAGGGAGGGCAAGCTATCTTGACTTTCGCGCTATTTTACTAAGCAAACAATTAGATAATGCTTGGGAATTGATAAAAAACGTCTACTTGAGACCAATCGCACCACCTAATAACGTCGTACGATTGGGGCAATTTTGATCAGTGTGAGAGTTACACCCCTCTAAACCCTGTCAGAATGAGAAGGCTTTTGTAGTTTTTTTGTAAGTCATTTCGCATCCTGTTGTTATTCGTTTGTAATTCTTTTGTAGTTCAAGGCGCAATTATCAATAGAGTAATTTAATATATATAGGCACGCTGTCGAATGTATACAATTACTTCGTAATATTAATACAGTCGCGTACAAAGGGGTTCCCTTTAACCCTTTTAAAACCACTCTACGAGTTTATAAAATGACAAAAAAAACAAATGAAAGCAGTTAGGTTTGTGGATGAATCAGATGATGAGCTTGATAACAACTCTTCGTATACTTTTGAGCCTCCGCTATTTTATACAACCACAAAACAAAGAGAACAAATGGAGATAGCAATGGCAAGTGCTAAAGCTATCCAGAAAAAATCTAAGCTATAAAAGGTTACAATAATTGTAGCCGTCCGAATTGCTATCGTATAAATTGCCAAATTATTGGTCATACGATTTCGCGATCTTATGACCGTTTTACCACTTTCTCATCGTAACTTATTTTCACTTTCCCAAATTGAAACCTGAAGATTTACCAAACAATCCGCGGGTGGCAATGCGGGTCCTAATGCGGTGCGCAGTGTGACGTTAGCCAATGGTAAAGGGATCCGTCATTACCACTATGATAATAACGGCAACCTGACCAATGATGGCTCTCGGTCAATTATTTATAATGCCTATAACAAGCCAAGTTTGATAACCGTTTCAGCCAATCAACGGCTTAATCCGTTTGATACGCTGACAAGTTCAGCCAATACCTCTCGTTTTTACTATGGCGCCGATCAATTACGCTACAAACAAGTCAAAACCATCAACGGCGTTGAAACCACGACCATTTATATTGGTAAACACTTCGAGCAGATCACCCAAAATGGTCAAGTAACCAAAAAAGCTTATGTCGGCGATATTGCGGTTGTCATCCAGATCGCCGGCACCACCAATGAGCAGGTACGCTACCTTCACCGCGACCGACTAGGCTCGATGATTGGCAGCTTTGATGAGCAGGGCAATCTACTGCAACACCACAGTTATGATCCCTTCGGCAAGCCGCGAGATGGGCGATTAAGGGATAATTTCACCGATGTTTTAACAGGGATCACCATCCCACAAAACATTCTCGGCTCAGAGACCACCAACCGCGGCTTTACCGATCATGAACATTTAGACGATGCGCAGTTGATCCACATGAATGGACGGGTGTATGATTACAACCTCGGAAGATTCTTGAGTGTCGATCCCTTTATACAAGCACCGGGTAATTCACAGTCAATGAACCCTTATTCATACATTATGAATAACCCATTGGCGGGGACGGATCCGAGTGGATACGCCGCAGATATAGACCAAGACAAATTAGAAGTCAAAGTTACGAGCCAGTCAAGAACCCGTAGTGCGCCAACAGGCTCAAGAATAAAAAGAGATACCTCTCGAACCATCACTGCAACGGTAACCGATGAGAGTGGAAAGTCGAGTAATTATGTCTACACGGTAGCACGCAATGGGAGTGAAAGGGCTTTCAAAATAACGCCGATAACATTAAAGCCGGATAATACGGATTTAGGTTCAAAAGGGCAGGTGGATGTTGGCACCAATCTGACAACTGGCAAAAAAGATGGAACATATTTCTTTGGCGGCGCCGGAATGAATGGTGATTATGTTGATGATATGGTTGAGCAATTAGAGGGAGCTGGTATATCAGATGTTCACGCTGTTAACACTGATGAATGGTCTGGTGGTTCTGCTGCTGATGCTGCCATTGGTGTTCTAGCACTGAATGAAGAAGTTGATGTAAGTGACAAAATTACAACAATGCGTGAGAAGTTTGAAGGAAAGGGAGATGGAGAAGGACAGCTCAATCTCGTTGGATATTCTTATGGTTCTTTAGTCGCTGCTCATGTAGCTATGACTCGTGTTCAAAAAGGCGGTACGGTCGATAACCTTGTTCTCATTGGCTCTCCGATCACTTCTGAATTTCTTAATACTCTACGCAACACTCCTGGTATTAAAAATGTACTCGTCCGTGATTTAACTAGTCGAGGTGATCCAATTCGTGCCGGAATGAGTGGGTTGTCAGTAGCTTTATCTGCACCCAAATTATTCTATCAACAGATGACAGGAACGGGGCATTTTTATTATGCTGGTGGTGATAAGGTTTCTCAAGGTCGTCGACGTGAACTAGCAAATGATCTTTATAAATCAGGGTTGAGGTAGCTACTATGAATAAAAAACAAAAAATAGCTAATGTACTATATTGGCTAGCGATTGCATTTAGTGTTCTTAACTTTTTGGCAATACTTATAATTGGTTGGGAGTTTATTTTCTCAGGAAAAGGAGTTGGATCTTTCGCTGTGCTCTGGGCTGGAGTTTATGCCACAATCTCAACTATTATTTGGTTTGTAGCGTTTTTACTTGATAGCGAAAGAACAAAGTTAACGATTGCATATTGGGCAACAATCGCAGCCCCTGTTTTATTATTTACTCTGTTACCTGTAAAATTTTATATAGAATAATAGCAGACAAAGAACCACCCAAAGCCTAGCAATTTAGTTAGGCTTTTTCATTTCTAGTGGTTTATTTTAAACCTTCAACTAGACCACCTCAGCCAGAGAAAAACTCTAAAGCGATAAGGGACAGTCATATATTAGAGTTTCTAATTGTTGATTGTTTATAAATAGTAGAGAAAGATCGGCCTAAAGCCCTGTCAGAAATGAGAGGGCTTTTGTCTTTTTAGTGGCTTATTTTTTTAGCTGTGATTTGCTTGCTTATCGATGGGTAACATAGCTCCCTCAACGCGCCGCTTGACGATCATCGCAAAAAATAATGGACAGGCAGAAATCAGAAGGCATCTTCGTTGAATAGCGCTTTTTTTGAAGTTTGGTGATGAAGTTAATTATTTTTTTAGGAAGGGATCTGTTTTGTTTTAATATCGCTTAGTTATCCGAATTTCAAGCGAGGCTCTATCTCCTAAGAGCTAAGAAAGGCATTACGATGATGGGTTTTACTTTTTGTGTTGTTAAATCGTTAATTTCCGGCAGGTTTTAAAGCCTTTTAACCATTTTTTCTTTAATTCTTCAGCTTTTTGCTGCAATAAAATCAGTTTACCAACGAAATAACCTTGATGTGTACCAAAGTGTTGAACTTGTCCGAGCCATTGATTGGGTTGTAGATTGAGATGAGAGAGGGTGGACTCGATATGGGCGGGCATTTTTGATTTGTTGGGGTAGGCTATGGATTTTCCGCTCCATTCCACCAGCTCGATATAGTCTTTCAGTTTCAAAACCATAGAGCGGTTTTTAATTTCACCGGAAAGGCTTTTGACGGCTTGATTGAGTTGCTCCTCCGTCATGTTTCTAACTCGTTTTTGAATACTGGTATGGTTGCTTTCTTCCAGCGTTTTAGTCATGTTGGCACGAATGGGGTTTAGGTCGACATAAGCCATGCAGGTTAGTAGGGCGGCTTCATCTAATAATGCTTGGGATTTAAAGCGACTCTCCCAAAAATGCCCGCTGACAAAATCCTCTTTATTACTCTTTTTTGCAATGGGCTCATTGATTCTGCTCATGAGCCAAGACAAGCTGCCGAGCCTGTTTCTAATGGTCTTTAGCTGTTTAGGGTTATTGATAATGGCTTGAAGCCTTAACTCCCGTTGCTGTTGATACTTGGGTTTATCCAGCTTACCAGGATAAGCCTTTAGCCATCGCTCCGCGACCTCTAAATCAGTCAATTGATTGGGCGCTTTTGGGTCAAAGTAAACGACAAGGTGATAGTGGTTGCTCATAACCGCATAAGCATAAACCTCAATGGCAAATACATTCGCCAGTTCCAATATACGGTTTTCAATCCATTGCCTTCTATGTTCATAACTTCTGCCCGTTTCTTTATCTTTACCGCACAGAAAAGTCCGCCGAACACAACGACTCATCAGGTGATAATAACCCGCGTTTTCATCATCAATTAATTCACTGCGCTTGATTGCCATGCTTCATCCTTGAAGAAAACTCCATAAATGAAATAATATCATCAATCAGCCATTCACTTTGTAAGCTATTTCTGCAATGCGTGTAGGAAATTGACCCGGATTGTTGTAGGATATTAGCCATAGTTTGAGTGTCTGTTATATTTTTGGTCCGGTATTTTTCGATGAAAACAAAAGGTAATGTTATGAAGTCGAGTTTCAATTATCTAGCCGCAGTCTTTATCCTGTTTTTTATGTTGGGTTGTACTAGCGGTGAACTAAGGCAATTAAATGATGTGCTAAATAAGCAAAATGGTTATTCAGTGTCCTATCCTAATCAAAGTTCCACCGACTATGTCGGCGATATAAAATGGGTCTCTGGTGTTAGAAATGGTGAGGATTTCAGTATTTTGACAATACCGGAGCCAGTATTGTCGAGTCAAGGTAACTTTTGAGGATGAGCACTACCGAATTTATAATTTAGAACCCTATGAAACAACACGTCATCTTGAAATGAGCATTTACAATCAAGCAGATGGGATAGAGACGATATGCGATACAACTTCAGAGGTGTTTAATGCATCTTTTGATGACTAGGGAAAAAATAATAGACAGTCAAAATTCAGAAGGCGTCTTCCTTGAGTAGCGTTTTTTTTGAGGTTTGGTGATGAAATTAATTATTTTTTCAGGACGGAAGGCGTTTTGTTTGAATATCGCTTAATTATCCGAATCTCAAGCGAGGTTCAATCTCTTAATAGCTAAGAAAGGCATTACGATGATGGGTTTTACTTTTTGTGTTGTTAAATCGTTAATTTCCGGCAGGTTTTAAAGCCTTTTAACCATTTTTTCTTTAACTCTTCGGCTTTTTTCTGAAGTAAAATCAGTTTACCAACGAAATAACCTTGATGCGTACCAAAGTGTTGTACTTGTCCGAGCCATTGATTGGGTTGTAGATTGAGGTGAGCAAGGGTGGACTCGATATAGGCGGGCATTTTTGATTTGTTAGGGTAGGCTATGGATTTTCCGCACCATTCCACCAGCTCGATATAATCTTTCAGTTTCAAAACCATAGAGCGGTTTTTAATTTCACCGGAAAGGCTTTTGACGGCTTGATTGAGTTGCTCCTCCGTCATGTTTCTAACTCGTTTTTGAATACTGGTATGGTTGCTTTCTTCCAGCGTTTTAGTCATGTTGGCACGAATGGGGTTTAGGTCGACATAAGCCATGCAGGTTAGTAGGGCGGCTTCATCTAATAATGCTTGGGATTTAAAGCGACTCTCCCAAAAATGCCCGCTGACAAAATCCTCTTTATTACTCTTTTTTGCAATGGGCTCATTGATTCTGCTCATGAGCCAAGACAAGCTGCCGAGCCTGTTTCTAATGGTCTTTAGCTGTTTAGGGTTATTGATAATGGCTTGAAGCCTTAACTCCCGTTGCTGTTGATACTTGGGTTTATCCAGCTTACCAGGATAAGCCTTTAGCCATCGCTCCGCGACCTCTAAATCAGTCAATTGATTGGGCGCTTTTGGGTCAAAGTAAACGACAAGGTGATAGTGGTTGCTCATAACCGCATAAGCATAAACCTCAATGGCAAATACATTCGCCAGTTCCAATATACGGTTTTCAATCCATTGCCTTCTATGTTCATAACTTCTGCCCGTTTCTTTATCTTTACCGCACAGAAAAGTCCGCCGAACACAACGACTCATCAGGTGATAATAACCCGCGTTTTCATCATCAATTAATTCACTGCGCTTGATTGCCATGCTTCATCCTTGAAGAAAACTCCATAAATGAAATAATATCATCAATCAGCCATTCACTTTGTAAGCTATTTCTGCAATGCGTGTAGGAAATTGACCCGGATTGTTGTAGGATATTAGCCATAGTTTGAGTGTCTGTTATATTTTTGGTCCGGTATTTTTCGATGAAAACAAAAGGTAATGTTATGAAGTCGAGTTTCAATTATCTAGCCGCAGTCTTTATCCTGTTTTTTATGTTGGGTTGTACTAGCGGTGAACTAAGGCAATTAAATGATGTGCTAAATAAGCAAAATGGTTATTCAGTGTCCTATCCTAATCAAAGTTCCACCGACTATGTCGGCGATATAAAATGGGTCTCTGGTGTTAGAAATGGTGAGGGATTTCAGTATTTTGACAATACCGGGAGCCAGTATTGTCGAGTCAAGGTAACTTTTGAGGATGAGCACTACCGAATTTATAATTTAGAACCCTATGAAACAACACGTCATCTTGAAATGAGCATTTACAATCAAGCAGATGGGATAGAGACGATATGCGATACAACTTCAGAGGTGTTTAATGCATCTTTTGATGACTAGGTAGTTGGTTAGCTGATTTTAGTCCTATTCTTTGACAGAAACTGTCCACGAAATTGACTTGGCGAAATATCCAGCTGTTTTTTAAAATGCAGTCTTAAACTCAACGCTGTTTCAAAACCGCAAGCATTTGCTATTTTCTCTATAGGATAATGAGTGCTTTCTAATAATTGTTTGGCGCTTTCTATTTGTTGTTTGATTAGCCACTGTTTTGCACTCATATTTAACGCAGCACGAAACTTACGATCGAAACTTCTACGGGACATATTAGCTTTGGTTGCAAGTTGTTCAACACTTAACGCCTGGTCAAGATTTTTAACCGCCCAATCGAGGGTTTCTGAAAATTGATTTTTTGTTTTAAATATAGGTGCTTGTACAAACTGTGATTGACCACCATCGCGGTGTGCGGCTAATACTAATCGTCTTGCAACCTGATTCGCTATTTTATAACCAAAATCCTGACGGATAATTTCTAATCCTAAGTCAATTGCCGCTGAACTACCGGCGGAACAACCTATTTTCTCATCAAGCACAAAAAGTTGATCGGGTTTAAAATTGATTTGTGGGAATCTTTGCTTAAATTGATCGGCATAACGCCAGTGGGTAGTGGCTGAATGCTGCTTCAATAAACCTATTTCAGCCAATAGAAAAGCACCAGAGCAAAATGAAATAATTCGAGCGTTGCTCTGGTAGAGATGCTGGATCTCGGTGGCAAGCTGCTTATCCACTGATCGATAGATAGGCCAACTGGGGATCACTAAAAGATCATAACCCTGTAAAGTTTTAATGTTTTTACACTGAATGCTGATATTGCCAGCGGCTTTCTGGTGCAGGGATTTCGAATCGTTTAATGTCACCACCTCTGTTTGATACCAAGTTTCAAACTCTGGTCTTTCAAGGGCGAAAAGTTCTACCGCACAAGCTAATTCAAATAGAGAAACCTGCTCACAAGTTAATATCGCGACCTTAGGGATGTGATGGATCTGCTGGCTCTTGCTTAACGGGTAATTATTCATCAAATGGCAAAACTGAGCGGTTGGTAAAGAAGAATGGCTTGATAATATCTTATATTGTCTTTTAAGCCAATGGTCAATGGCCGAAAATGCTCTATCATAGACCCTGGCGATAATACTTGAGGAAAAAAATATGCAAGATAAAGCTTTGTGGCAGGCAATCCAGACCTATTTCGATGCGATCTATGAGTGTGATGTGGCAGCACTTGATAGTGTATTCCATCACAGTGCCAGTCTATTTGATGTTGATCAGGGCAAGGTATTTACCGATCCCATCGCTAGTTTCCGCCAAGATGTTGCTAGTAGACCTTCTCCTGCTAGCAGCAATAGCCCCCGCGAAGATCAGGTGATATTAATTGATTGGTTAAGCGAGAAAAGTGCTGTAGTGAAATTAAGATTACGCGCTCAGAACAATATTTTTGTTGATCATCTTAGCTTTGTTAAAGGTGAAAAGGGCTGGGTGATTGTAGCAAAGGTTTGGCATTTAGAGCGTGTGATTGTTACAGAAGAATAACCTCGTCGGTTACTCATACCAATTTTGTTGTTACTTGTATTGAAAGTGCTAAACCCTAAGCGGCAATTGAAATGTGTTGATTCTAAGTATTTTGTTGTAGAATGACGTTCTGTGCGGCCACTTTAAAATGAGGTAGCAATCTATTACCAAGGGAATTCCATTATGAAGGCGATTTTATTTATTCTTGTTTTATTATTGACTAGCGGTGATAGCTGGGCAAATGAACAGTCTTCCACCAGTCAAAAGAAGCACGAAACGGGCGCTGGTGAAGTGTTTAATCCGGTGAAAGACGTTCAACTAGCCATTAATGAAACTCTCACTAAAGCATCAGAAAATAACCGTTTAGGTTTAATTATTTTAGGTGCCAATTGGTGTCATGATAGTCGCGGACTTGCGGCCAATATTGAATCTACGGAAATTAAGACTTATATTGAACAAAACTATCAGCTTTTGTATGTAGATGTTGGGTATCTTGATCAAATAAAACCAGCGATCACTCACCTTTCAGTGCCCGTAATCTACGCGACGCCTACGGTACTAATTGTGGAACCGTCGAGTCTTGAGATCCTCAATCGGGATAATATGAATTTATGGCGAGATGCGGCCAAGGTGTCGAAACAACAGGTTTTAGACTATTTTACGGGCTATGTAGATGTCCAAAAAACCGTAGATCCTTTAATTGATCGTCAAAAGCTATCGTCATTAAATAAAAAAATTCAAAAGTTTGAACGCCGACTTGCTAGACGATTATATCAAGGCTTTGCAATGATTTCACCGCTATTATCCGATCGTGTCGCGGGTAAAGAGGTTAAAGGTTTTGAGCAGTCCTGGAAGGCTTTTTCGGCTTTCCGCTACCAAGTTAGTAGCGACGTTGAGCAATTAAGAAAGCAGGCTATCGCCATTGCCTCTTCAAAATCTGAAACTAAAAGTTTAGTTTTTCCAGAATATGAGCAACAGTCTTGGGAATAAAGCGGGCTTGATATTTTAATTTTTACTTTACTTTCCCGTTTACAGATGATAAAAATAGACTAATTCTTTTAGCAGATAAAATAAAACACACAATTCAATATGCAATTTAGTAGCACTCAAAAAACCTCTTCCAACATTTTTGCGTCCACGCAGGGCTGCAAATTTATTCTTAAATAGCCATTCTATTTGCGCATCTTGCGCAATCAAGCGGTGAAGGCTATTTGCCAAAAACAAAACTAGACAGGCACTATTGAGAGATATCTCACATGGAACCGGGACAATTTCCTACAATATACATCTAAAAGCTGATAGATTGCCGCGTCGCAGCGCTTCTCGCAAAGACTCAGAACCAAGAAAGTAACGGTTATAGATCGTTAGAAAGCCACCAATTTAGCTAGCCACCATCCAGCATAAACACACCCATCCGGTCCAAATATCAAAACATGCGGTGGGTGCACAATCAAACATCATATCAAAACAGGACAGTAGGCGTCCGTACCCAGCGGCGAGCGTCAGGGCTTTTTTGCGTTCTTTTTTAGCTCTTGAAAAAAAGAATGTCGCACGCAAGCGCAGCGGTGCGAAACAGCCTTAAATTTAGAAAATTCAATCCGTGATTATTGGGTTTCGCTAATGCTCAACAGCCAACCTACGAAAACTGCCATTCAATTAAGCAGATTGCCGCGTCGCTTCTCCTCGCAATGGCGTTGTAAAAAAAAGAGGTGCCAACAATTCCATGCAGTCAGAAAAATATTCGAAGTTCAAAGATAAAACCAGTATTTTGCCACGCCGCTGCATTTCCCGCAGAGTAGCGCATAAATTTGTATAGCTCGCAATGCCCAAATATTCTATTAGAAAATAGCTAAGCCAATCAGCTGTGACCAATTTGTGATACTTTCGTGACCTTACTGGGAAGCATAGTCGATAAGCTGTCATCTTCATTAAACCAGAGGATAAGCTTATGCAACTATCAAAACTACTCATCGCAAGCTCCATTGCGTTATCATCTCTTATGGCCAGTGCTCAGCAGCTGGACATCACTATTTATAACCAAACTCATGGCATCATCTTTACACCCTTTGTAGTGGCGGGGCATGATGCCAATACTCATATATTTCAAGTCGGCCAAGCGGCGTCTAGCGAACTGCAAATGCAGGCGGAAGGCGGCGATCCGAGTGGTGTTGTCGGATTATTAAACACCGCCAATGCGGCTGTATCTGTCAATCCAGCCGGCGGACTACTGATGCCAGGTCAAAGCACTAATTTAATGCTGGATACAGGAATGAATGGTTATTTATCCTTAACTTCAATGCTTTTGCCTACCAATGACGGATTTGCGGGCATTGACGCATGGAAAGTACCAACCACGGCCGGTGTTTATTGGATTGATGTGGACGCTTATGATGCTGGTACCGAAGCCAATGATGAAATCATTAACGGCGGCGGCGCCCCTGGTGTTCCGGGGATCCCTGCAGCACCAGGAATGGATGGTGGAGTAAATGGCACAGGTGTAACTAGCCAAGAAACCAATACCAACATCCATGTTCACCGTGGTAGCTTGGGTGATACCGACGCGACAGGCGGATCCAGCGATCTAGATAGCCGCATCCATCGTTGGTTAAATCCAGTATTAAAACTTCGCGTTGAAGTTCTATAAGGAGACTATGATGAAATTTTCTAAAGAGAATAGTAGGCTATCGCGTAATTTTAGACAAATAGGGATAGTTTTAGCAGCGGTATTTTTTGTATCAGCATGTAATGACACTACTGATCCAGCACCTGTAACAATAGTTCCTACAAAAATATTTCGCTTGGATGCCACCAATCTAACCGCCAATCAACCTATGTCTCCAGTGGCAGTGGTGCTGCATACTAGTGGTGATTTCTGGCAAATCGGACAGCCCGTTAGTGTCGCTATTGAAACCCTGGCAGAAGGTGGTGATAATAGTCAAATGCTGCAAAGTGCAATGGCGGATAACTCGGTCTCAACAGCAGGTATATTGCTGCCAGGCGCTAGCGCTTCTGCATTTATCACCAGCACTAACTTTAGCAATCTGTATTTATCAGCCGCAACCATGCTGGTCAATACTAATGATGCCTTCAGTGGCATCAATCGAATTGCTGTTGATACTTTAGCCGTGGGAGAAACATTAGCCTTTAACAAGGCAGCCTATGATGCTGGAACTGAGTCTAACAGTGAAATGTCCGGCACAATCCCCGGCCCCGCGGATGGAGGCGAAGGATTTAACAGCCAAAGAGATGATCGTGATTTCTTAACTCTTCATTCAGGTGTCGTGACTCAAGATGACGGACTAGCGACTTCGGTACTGAATGAATCGCATCGATTTGATAATCCGGTTATACTAGTCAAAATCACCCGAGTTCAGTAGTTACTAATGGATTGAAGTTTTAATCCAATGGATAAAAAAGAGAGCAAACGAGGTGACAAATCTCGTTTGCTTTTTGCTTACCGCCATTTCAAAAGATGATTATTCGGTTTTTTAAATAACCCAGTGAAAAAGAGTCATGCAATCAGAACAGAAAATACTAATTGTTGAAGATGATAGCGATATCGCTGAATTGCTTCGTGTAAGCCTTGAAGATATTTCATTTCATTGTGAAATTTGTGACAATGGTAGTCATGCAGTTGAGCGAATTAGCCGTCAGGATTTTGATTTAATTATCTTAGATATTATGCTGCCGGGCTTGTCAGGTCTTGAAGTGTGTAAAGAAGTACGCGTTAAAAAACCGGCGCAGCCGATTTTAATGTTAACCGCTAAGAGTTCTGAGCTGGACCAAATTATTGGTTTGGAGCAAGGGGCCGATGATTATATGACCAAACCCTTTAGCGTTCCGGCGTTGCAGGCGCGGGTTCGAGCGATTATTCGGCGAAGCAAAAGCTATTTATTATCGACTAATCCAACAGCCAAGGAAGAATCTTCAGCCAAGGTTGTTATGGGTGATTTAATCATCGATCCTAGCAAGCGATTGGCCAGTATTCAAGATCAAATAGTCGATTTAACCGCTTTAGAATTTGATTTGATTTACTATTTTATCCGTCACCCTGAGCGAGTCTTTTCTCGCAGCCAATTACTGGACAATGTTTGGGGCTATGATCATATAGGTTATGAGCATACGGTTAATTCCCATATAAATCGACTCAGGAATAAGCTGCAAATAGCCGATGGTGGTGACAAAATAATCCAAACCGTCTGGGGCGTTGGTTATCGTCTTAGCGAAAAAAGCTGCTTTATTAAGCAATAGGATAATCATGAAATTATCACTTTACCAAAAACTTTCCGTGACGCTACTCAGTATATTTTTATTAATTGTGGTGTCTTTTGTTTATGTGACTAGAGCATTAGAATCAATCTCAAGGGACAAGGCAGAGCAAGCATTACATCAATCGTTGGCAACTCACTTAGTTGGCGACAATCCGCTGCTTAAAAAAGGTATTCACGATTCTAAGGCGCTTGAAAACCTATTTCATTCAATGATGATTTTAGGGCCAAATTTTGAGTTTTATGTGATCGACCCGAAAGGACACATTTTATCCTATTCAGCAAAACCGGGCGAAGTGGTACGTAAAAAAATTGACATGCAGCCCTTGCTTAATGAATATTTACAAGGTGCCGCCTTTCCTATTTATGCGGATGATCCCCGTAGCGACCAACAAAAAATATTTTCGCTGGCTCCTATTGTTGAAAACGACCAAGTTAAAGGTTATCTATTTGTAATTATCGGTGGTAAAATTTATGATAGTATTTTTGCCGGAGTAAGAAGCAATGAGAGTATACAAGTCATCGGTGTGATAGGGGCAACCTCACTACTTTTTCTTTTGTTAATTCTTTTGGTTAGTTTTCATTTTTTTGTGAGTCCACTTAAACAACTTACCCAGCAGGTGAATAGTCTAAGGGAGACTGATTTTGATAATGAATTGCCAAGAATAGAGACAAAAACGTCGAGTGGTGAAGTAGAGGCGTTAACACTCGTATTTAACCAACTAATCGATAAAGTTAACCAACAATTTAATCTGCTAGAAAAAGTTGATGGCGAACGTAGAGAACTGTTAGCACACTTATCGCACGACTTGCGAACGCCGCTTGCTTCATTACAAGGTTTTCTCGAAACAATTCAAATTAGGCGGGCCAAACTAACCACCGATGAAATTGAACGTTATGTGGGTTTTTGTTTAAAAAGCGCCAAGTCAATCAATGGTTTTGTGGACCAGATTTTTGAGTTGGCTCATCTTGAATCTGGCCATGTTACTGTCACTTTAGAAACTTTCCCTATTGCAGAACTTCTTTATGATCTTAAAGATAAGTTATCACAAAAGGCGGATAAAAAGAGCATCCAACTGGTCATTGATATTGCAGATGACTCACTCAGAGTCACTACGGATATCGCAAAGCTTGAAAGAGTTTTAACCAATTTACTGGAGAACGCTTTACGGCATACACCAAATAAAGGAAAAATAATATTACGCGCACAAAAGGCCGATTCAAGTCAGCAAGTCATTATCAGTATTCAGGATACCGGAGAGGGCATTGCTGAAGAAGATATCCCCTTCATATTCGATGCTCGTTATCGAGGTGACAAGGCAGTGGATGATGACCAGCGACACATTGGCTTAGGTCTGACGATTAGCAAAAAGTTAATAGCACTACTGGGAAGCGATATCCGGGCAAGTAATCACTCTGCTGGCGGGGCCATCTTTCGGTTTGGATTACCTTTTAGCTAGAAAGACTGCATAAAATGTTTTTTAAGCTTATTGGTATTTTAATCACTTCAGAAATTTGTAGATAAGGCATTAATGTCGTATCATCCGGCGATGTTATCTCTTGAATTTAAGTCTCGATATTGTTACGGACCATCCTTTTATGAATCAAACTGCTACCTCAGATGATATTTCGGTCAATGAAGGGCCATCGACAACACCAGAAAAGCAAACGTCAAAACAAATAGCCTGTTCTAATTGTGGTACCGCCTTGTCGGGACTTTTTTGTCATGAATGTGGTCAATCATCAAAAAGCATGATTAAATTCTTTGGTGAAGTTATCAAAGAATTGCTAGATGATACCTTGGGCTATGATTCAAGACTTAAGCATTCCATTATCCCTTTAATTTTCAAACCCGCTAAATTAAGTCTGGAATATATTAAAGGTCGGCGTTTCCATTATGTATTGCCTTTTCGTCTTTACCTGATTACTAGTCTTTTACTAATCATTACTATAAAAAGCATCAATCCTGACCCAGTAATACAGTTCGATAACAGCGTTACCATCAGCGATGAAGTGGCTAAAACAGCAACTAACATTGATAGTGATATAGCAAAGATTGGCAATAACTCAGAAACCGATCCAGCTATTATTCAAGCGAATCAGGAAATGGTTGAAGATATTCCCAAAAGCAAGAAAGATATTAATTACAGTTTAAAGGATACAAAGCAAGCCAAAGATCCAGTATTTATAGAAACAGCCAATAATAATCTGGTAGAGGCTAAACATATCCGTAAAAAGGATTCAGCAAGTAATGAGGAGGATATCGATCAATCAGTAAGCCTTGAATGGGATGATGAAACGCAAAAATTTATCGGCCTTGATAAATTAGACGATGGTATTTTTAAAACATTCCTTACAGTCATTGAGCCAAAAATAAACCAATGGAAAAAAAATCCAAAACCTTTGAATGAGAGCGTTATAGAATCACTGCCTTATATGATGTTTATTTTATTACCATTATTTGGGATTATTCTAAAATTATTTTATATGTCTTCCAAACGCTATTACACCGAGCATTTGATTTTTCTTCTACATAACCATTCATTTGCCTATTTATTGTTGATTACTCGGTTAGTTTCATTGAAACTTGAAGAGGTTTTAATTGCTAGTGATACTTGGTTGTTGCAACAGGGAAGCCTATTTTTTTCATTGATTAAATCGTTGACTTTAATTTGGATTTTTCTTTATATTTTTATAGCTGTAAAACGATTCTACCAACAGTCTTGGAAAATTACGATCATTAAGTCCATGGCGATGGGATTTATCTATTTTATTCTGCTAATTTTTGGATTTGTTTTTGCGCTTGTAGTGGGTGCCTATCAAGCCTAGGGTGTAAATATTTTTTATGACTGACTCATTGCTTCAAATTATGCAGCAAAATAGTACTTGGGCATTGCTCATTATTTTTCTGATCGCTTTCTCGGAATCAATGGCAATTATTGGTCTTTTTGTTCCTGGTTGGGTATTGTTAGTCGGCGTTGGAGGACTGATAGGAGCGGATCTACTCAGCTTCTATCCTGTGGTCTTATCAGCCTACCTTGGTGCGGTTATTGGTGAGTCACTGAGTTTCTATATTGGTATACGCTATAAAAGGCAGATTTTAGCTTGGCCATATTTTGAAAAGCATCAGGTATTGGTAAAAAAAAGTGAAGATTTTTTTGATAAATATGGATCAGCAGGTGTTTTTATCGGTCGTTTTATCGGACCAGTAAGAGCTTTTATTCCGCTGGTTGCAGGGCTTTCTGGTATGAGCCGAAAAAGATTTTTTTGGGTCAATATGACGTCAGCCCTTATTTGGGCTCCTTTTTACCTGGTCCCGGGGATTCTAATTGGGGCGGCGGTTCAAATTGACCAGCAGATTGCGGGTAATTTTTTACTCGCTCTGGTGGTATTGGCATTGCTTATCTGGTTTGCGCTTGCTAAAACAAAATTATTATGGTTAAGCATGAAAGAAGAGTCTATTAAAGCCAATAAAATGCCATTTATTAATTGTCTTTTGTCGTGGTCTATTGTCAGTGTATTATTAGTTTATTTATTTCGCTCGCCCTATTTTGATTTTATGCAGCAACTATTGACTATTTTATTGGATAAAATGACCGGTTAGATGGTTTAATTGGATGTTAGTAATTGTTACTTTATCATTGGTTTAATGCTTTATCATATCTAAAAGGAGAACATTATGAAAAAACTGATAAGCTTATCAGCCTTGTTATTTGTTTCTATTATGCAGTCGTGTGCCGCTCAAGGATTTGTTTTAACCAGCCCTGATATTCAAGGTCAACTTTCCGATGAACAAGTCTTCAACGGTTTTGGTTGTTCCGGAAAAAACATTTCACCTCGACTGGCTTGGAAAAACGCGCCAGAAGCAACAAAAAGTTTTGCGCTAACGGTTTATGATCCGGATGCTCCGACCGGTAGCGGATGGTGGCATTGGCTAATTTTTGATATACCGGTTTCAATCAATCATTTAGACAAGGGTGCTGGTGGCGGTGAAAACAGCAAGGCTCCTAAAGGCAGCATTCAGACCATCACCAGTTTTGGCCAATCAGGTTTTGGTGGCGCTTGCCCACCACAGGGTGATAAATCTCATCGCTATATTTTTACGGTTTATGCGTTAAAGGTGGATAAATTAGGGCTGGATGAAAAAGCGGGACCGGCACTGGTCGGTTATTACCTGAATGCGAACCAATTAGCTAAAGCTTCTATAATGGCTTATTACGGGCGCAATTAAACTTAAATGCAAGGTCAGATTAAAGATTTGTTTTTATGAAAATAGGCCTCGATATCCGCCATTCCCGAGTTACTTTATCGGGAACCGAATAATATCTAGCATAGCCAATGGGCGTTTTATTAGAAGACTCGATGCAAATGGTAACGGGTATAGATGTCGAAAGTATAATCCAGCTCTAGATTTAAATATCAATCAAGCTTGCTGAATTTTGGCCTGCGCAAGCGTTTTACTGTGATGGTTATCATCGATATCGACTGGATCGAACTTATGTAAGCTTTGCTTGACGATGTCATGCATTTGAGCTGTTTGATTAACGCCCCGCATGGCATTTAAGGGACTTTTTAGACCGGCTTTATTCTCTAAAAATAGCTTAACGCTATGCTCTAAAAAACGGCTCATCATCGCTTGCATCGAGTCACCATAAAAACACACAAATTCCTTAAGTATTTCAGTAGTTAAAATGGGATTGCCATTGGTTTCTTCTTCTGCGATAAGTTGCATCAAGGTACAACGCGTGAGATCTTCATTGGTTTTCGCATCAATGACTTTAAAGTCTTGATGCAGCATCACAAGCTCTTTTATGTCATTTAAAGTAATATATTTGCTGACATGAGTATCGTACAAACGGCGATTGGGATATTTTTTTATAATTCTTGTGCTGCTCACAGTTTACGCCCTTAGCTAATCATGTTTTTTAGATGGTTCGGTCGAGTGTAACAAGTAAATTTATCTCATTCCAGTAATAGTTTAGATTTAAAGGCTATTTAGTGGTTTTATTGACTATTTTAAGTCTTAATTGATCCATAAAGTGACCTTTCGTCTTATATTTCAAAGCTGAATATATTGTGATGCTTTTCTTTATAGTTTGAAATGAACGATAGATTTCGCGATTCAGTAAAAATATATTAGAATAGAGTGGCTCCGCTCGATTTTAAAACATCTAAAATAAAATAACATGGAAACAAAAAATGATATATCGTCTACTCGCCACCATTCTTATTATCACTAGTTACCAAGCATCAGCAAGCCAAAAATCCAGTCCCAATATTGCTAGCGTGATGAATTTAATTGCAAAAACGGAAGCCGCCGCCCCTAAAGGCGTTAAGGGTACTTTTCGATTCTTAGTCAAGGAAACGGGCATTTCCGGAGGCATTATCTATCTTAATACTGAGCACGACTACCGTGATCGGCGTAATATTTCAATTGAGTTATCGCCCAATATTATTGAAGAATTAACTAAAAAATATGCTGGAAAGCCAGAAGTTTTATTTGTTGATAAAATGATTGAAGTGACTGGAGTGGCCAAACGAGTAACGATTTATTTTATGTCAAGGCAAAGAAAAAATAGAAAATATTATTTCCAAACCCATATAAAGGTTGATTCAGTTGATCAGATTAAATTAGTTTAGGTCGGCGATATTTGGCCTATGACTTATAATGAATTTAACGAATTCTGTGGTTGTTTGGCTGTTACTAGCCATGTGGTTCTGTGGGGTGGAGCCCATGTTTGGAAGGTCGGTGGAAAAGTTTTTGCTATTGGCGGTTGGGAGAGGAAGCAAGGCGCCGCTGTTACCTTTAAAACATCGGAGCAGAATTATTATTTTTTGAGTCATAAACAAGGTTATTGTCCTGCACCTTATTTTGCGAATCGGGGCATGAAATGGATACAGAGATATGATTTGTCATCTGATCTTTCGACAATTGAAAAAGAAGAATTGTTTTACTATTTAAAGGAATCTTACCGGATTGTTTATTTGGGATTAACTAAGAAAAAGCAAAAAGAATTAGGTTTAAACTGCTGATAAATCAATTGGTTAACTAGTGCTTGTCATGAATCTTGCAACACAAGGAAATAAAAACCCACAGAGACAATAAATTCTCCGTGGGTGAGTAATTAAAATCTATTTTTTAAACTATAAATTGAGCGAATGGAATATTACCGCATAGCACTCAACTTTTTCATACAGAAAGTACCCATGGGCTCGGGTTTAGTGATCCAAACGCCGCCCGCTTTCCAGCATTTTTTCTTATCGCTCATTTTGAGAGTATCGGATGGAGATGGTTTTCTTGCGGTGCTATTTCTGGCAGGTACACAAATCTTTCGACCGTCTGCATATTCATAAAATGTACCACCATTTCTAATGCATTTTCTTTTTCCCATCGCTTTATTGGCTTTAGGGGCTGATGCGCCTACTTTTGTTTTTGCAGGACTAGCCGCGGCCGCTGATAAGGAGACGAATGCACCTAGCAGAACCATACATAGGTATTTTTTTTTGTATTCATTGTTTTCATCCTCTATTGTTAACAAAGTGTCGGGTTGACGTCACAAGCATACGCAATATTAAAATAAACTACAACTAGCATCCTGAGATAAAGTTGGAGTATTAGCCTGCGACTAAGGTCTATCGCTTGGCTTCCAAATTGGCTACTACTGAGGGATCGGCTAAGGTTGATATATCACCGAGTTGGTCAAAGTCTTTACTGGCTATTTTTCTTAATATGCGCCGCATAATTTTACCGGAGCGAGTCTTGGGCAATCCTGGTGCCCACTGGATGATTTCAGGACGTGCGATTGCTCCAATTTCTTTGGCCACAAACTGACGCAGTTCCTGATTAAGCTCAGCGGATTCTTCAACACTTTTCATCAAAGTGACATAAGCGTAGATCCCTTCGCCTTTAATTTCATGAGGAAATCCAACCACCGCGGCTTCAGCGACTTTTGGATGAAGTACCAGTGCACTTTCAATTTCTGCGGTACCGAGTCGGTGACCGCTTACGTTGAGTACATCATCCATTCGACCGGTGATCCAAATATAGCCATCGGCATCGCGCTTAGCGCCATCACCAGTAAAATAATAGCCGGGAAATTGAGAAAAATAGGTATCAAAAAAGCGTTTTTCATCTCCATACACACCGCGCATTTGACCTGGCCAGCTTTGTGCTATAGTTAAACTACCGGAGGCTTCTCCAGAGAGTTCTTTACCATCATTATCCAGCAACTTTGGCTGAATACCGAAAAAGGGTTTACTCGCAGCGCCGGGTTTTAAATCGTGTGCGCCTGCCAGCGGTGTAATTAAAATCCCGCCGGTTTCGGTCTGCCACCAGGTGTCTACGATAGGGCAACGACTGTCACCGACGACCTTGTAATACCATTCCCAAGCTTCGGGGTTGATCGGCTCACCCACGGTTCCGAGTAGTCTTAAACTTTGTCGAGAGGTTGAAGTCACCGGCTCGTCACCTTGCGCCATTAGTGCTCTTAAGGCGGTCGGCGCAGTGTAAAAAATGGATACCTTGTGAGTGTCAACCACATCCCAAAAACGCGATACATTAGGATAAGTCGGCACACCTTCAAATACTAGTGTGGTAGCGCCATTAGCCAGTGGACCGTAAAAAATATAGGAATGTCCAGTGATCCAACCGGCATCGGCGGTACACCAATAGACTTCGCCATCTTGATAATCAAACACATATTTATGTGTAATAGCTGCGTAGAGCAAATAGCCTCCAGAGGTGTGTAACACGCCTTTAGGGGTGCCAGTGGAGCCAGAGGTATAAAGAATAAATAAGGGATCTTCGGCTGACATCACTTCTGGCTCACAACTGGCTTCGGCCTTGTCACGCATTTGCCAGTAATCCACATCATGGGCATCATTCCATGCAACATCGGCTTTGGTATGACGTATCACTAGTACCGTATGGACATTTGCGCAGCCTTTAACCGCTTCATCGGTATTGGCTTTTAGCGGGATTGTTTTTCCACCGCGTAGACCTTCATCGGCAGTGATAACAATGCGGCAATCTGAATCTAATATCCGAGTTTTTAACGCTTCTGGAGAAAAGCCACCAAATACCACCGAATGAATAGCGCCAATTCGTGCACAAGCCAGCATGGCGTAGCCCACTTCAGGAATCATCGGCATATAGATACACACGCGGTCGCCTTTTTTGACACCGCGTTGCTTTAATACATTGGCAAATCGACAAACTTCATCATGCAGCTCTTGATAACTAATATGGCGTGACTGCCCTGGTTCATCGGCTTCAAAGATGATGGCGGTTTGATCTGCCTTATCCTTTAAATGACGGTCAATACAATTATAACTGACATTGAGTTCGGCACCTTCAAACCAGCGGATCTGGGCTTTGTGATAATCCACATCGCTAACTTTATCCCATGGCTTATACCAATCAATAAATTTTTCGGCTTGTTTGGCCCAATAAGCATCGGGATCATCGGTTGAAGCTTGATATTCAGCCTCGTAACGGGATTGGTCAATTAGGGTATTTTTAACAAAGCTTGCTATGGTGGGGTGTTTTATTGATTGACTCATAATGGTTTCCCTAGTGATTGCAATATTTTTAGGCTTTATAGGACTTGTAATGGATCAATAAGAGACCGGTGTTCCCAAAATTAAATCACTTGAAAGGGGCTAATGCAAGGTCTTTTTGTACAATCCGCCATTAAAATAAAAGATACAATTACCTTTTACAGAAAATAAGGTAATTGTTTGAACCGAGATAATGTGAATATTACTCTAAATGTTTGTTTGACATTGATTTAATCGAGTTGTATATTCGAGTAGCATTTGCCGCTAACAGTGGGGAGTGCTTTGGAGGAAAGGAATTTACACCTAGGTAAATAATTTCTGAATAATAAATATACAAAAAGGATAAATTTGATAATGAAAAACTTAACTAAAATCGCGCTAGCTGCTGCCTGCAGTTTTGCAATTTTTTCTGGAAATGTGTCGGCAGAAGGTGGGGCTGGAAGTGGTCCAAGTCCTTATATTGACTGTGGTATTGGAGGAGCTTTATTCAAAAACACTCCATGGGCTGCGGCTATTTCAAATATTATATGGGATGCTGGTTCAACAGCTATCACATCTGCGACAGCGAGTCCTGAAACTTGTAACGGAAAAGATGTGGCGGTAGCTGAATTTATTAACCGCACTTATGATAATTTGATTGAAGATACAGCTAAAGGCAACGGTGAATATTTAACCGCTGTTTTTGATCTGTATGATTGTCACGCTAGCGCACAACCTGCAATGACTTCTGAACTTAGAAGTATTGTTGCTCAAAAAGTAAGCGCCCCTGGTTACTCAAACAAAACATCTATTGAGAAATCTGAAGCTTTGTACTTTAGTGTGAAGCAAGTAGTAAGCCAAAAAGGATCTTCATCCTGCTCTGCAGCATAGGACCATTGAGAAGCTATCTATTAATTAGGTAGCTTCTGCTATTCTTTTCTAATCTATTGCGGTATTCCAAGTTGTATTCTAAATATCTCACATTACTTTTGACTGTTTGTTTTTACTTTGCTGGTGGTCAAGTCATGGCAGAAGCAAGTCAATCGTTAAAACAGCTGGCAAAACAACGAACATGGCTAAAATTAGGCTTGTACGAAGCCGATGGAATTTCCTATAAAAGTGCTATTCATACAGAATCTTTTTTTCTATCGCAACTAGGAAGAACCAACCCAGAAGCAGAACTAGATGCGACTATTCAAGCAATCAATAAACCATTTATTAATGAGAAAAATAGTAAGTCTCATGCATTGTGTCGTTTTCCAGCGAGAGTTATTTGGTTAAAAAAAAATAGCACCGGGTCTTCTTGATATTGATAAACGTGTGGAGTGTATTGATTATTTAAAATGGTCTGGTGGTCAAAATACCGAATCTGTTAGTATCGTTTTTGCAACAGGATATTTAGGTAACCCAGCTTCTTTCTACGGACATACTTTATTAAAATTTAATTCTAGTAAAGCTACAGGCAAGACAACTTTGGCGGATGTCAGCGTAAATTATGGGGCTATTATTCCCGATGTGAGAATCCTCTAGTCTATATAGTAAAAGGTTTGAGCGGTGGTTATGATGCTGGTTTTACAAATATAGATTATTATTTTCACACGCATAACTACGGTGAAAATGAGCTTCGTGATTTATGGGAATATGAGTTATCCCTTAGTCCACAAGACTCTCAATTTATTGTTGCTCATGCTTGGGAAGTTCTGGGGAACAAATATACCTACTACTTTTTGAGACAGAACTGTGCTTATCGAATGGCTGAATTGCTTGAAATCGTCGGCGATATCGACATCAAGCCGACCAACCCTGTTTACGTGATTCCTCAGTCCTTAATTCAAAAACTAAGTAGAACCCAGTACCAGTCCAAACAACTAGTAAAAAAAGTAAAGCTTCATCCATCCCGTCAGTCTAGATTCTATACGCGATACCAAAATCTTTCATCTATTGAAAGAGACGTTGTAGCTAGTCTAATTGATTCAAATTTGGATATAATACAAAGTGGCTATCGAGAAATTAATATTCTTTCTAAGAAAAAAAGTTGTCGACGCTTTATTAGATTATTACCAATTCATTCTAAAAAAAGAACAAAGATGGAAACCAAGAAAGTAAAGAGAAATACGACAAAGTTGTCAATATGCGATTTTTGTTACCTGTCGGTAACAATCAGTTAAAACAAGCAAAAAGAATAGCACCTCATGAAGGACGGTCACCCAGTTATACTAGTTTTTCTTGGGTTAACAACCAGCTGTATGGTGATCAACTAGCGTTAAAAGTGCGTCCTGCCTATTATGATTCTTTAGATAGCGGATCAGGGCATATTGTAAATTCCTCACTTAGCATGGCTGAATTTGATATTAGGATTGGTAAAGATAGTTGGTATATGACCCAGTTTAATCTTTTTAAAGTAGAAAGCGTCCATAGTCAAACGACGGGGTTGGCAGAAGATAGTGGAACGACATGGAATTTAAGGGCCGCTTGGGTTCAACTGAATTCAGCAAACGAAAAAACAGTTTTCTCAATCCAAGGGGATTATGGAACAAGTTTTAAAACGATGGATAAACTTTTAATTAGTGCCTTTATTGGTGGCGGTGTTCAAGATAAATATAAGGAATATTCAAATATTTTTGTTCGTGCCGGTTTAACGATGCATTACAATGTTAACGATAGACTAAGATTCAGATTTGATGCAACGCATAAAGAAAATATCAACGCTTTAATAGCAGGGCAAAATATTTATTCACTAAACGGGCGGTACCAGTTATCACTGAATCAAGATATTCGATTGTATTATCAAGATGATGCTAATCGAGAATTTGGTCTTTCCTATGGCTATTATTGGTAACACTATTTCTTTAATTGGTTTAGTTTAAAGTTATTTCTAAATTATCTAATAATCTCGGCTGACCCATCCATGCAGCACAAGCAATCAGTATTTGCTTGTCATTAGCAGTTGCATCCTCCAAATTGATGGCATTGCAGATATCAAAATAGTCGACTTTAAATGATTGTTCTTTTAAGGATGCGATAGCCTGCTTTTTTAGCTGCATAAAATTTTTATTTCCGGAACAAATTTCATTTCCACAGTCTGATATTATTTGCCTTAAGGCTGCGGCTTTATCTTTCTCTTGTTCAGTCAAGAACTTGTTACGCGAACTCATGGCAAGCCCATTATCTTCTCGGATGATTTCTCCGGCAATTATTTCAATGGGTAAAAATAAATCCTTTACCATTGCGCTTAAAATCAAATACTGCTGGTAATCTTTTTTTCCAAAAACAACCACATCGGGCATTAAAATATTAAATAATATATTCACCACCGTTGCCACACCTTTAAAATGTTGTGGCCTGCTTTCACCACAAAGGCGTTTGGTAAGACGGTTGACTTCCACACTCGTATTAATTTTAGTACCGAGCGGGTAGATGATTTCATTGGTTGGCGTAAATAAATAATCGACCTTAATGGACTGTAATTTTTTAACATCATTGGTAAGGGTACGTGGGTATTTATCAAGATCTTCATTCGCGCCAAACTGCATGGGATTAACGAAAATACTGCCGACTAAAACGTCGCAGTGTTTACGCGCTAATTTAAATAGCGATAAATGACCACGATGCAAATTGCCCATGGTGGGAATAAGTCCAATCCTTTTACCGGCACATTTTAAGGCTCTTAATTCTTGTTGAATTTGATAGGGATCTTGAAATATTTGCATACTAGTCGTTGGCTACTCGAACGGCTGGTTTCAATTGAAACTTTGGTTTTGGTTAGGAAAGCTTCGATCCTTGACCGTCGCGATATAAGCTTTTATTGCATCGGAAATAGAATGAACCGCGTTGTCATCAAAGAAATCCCGCACAAATTTGGGGCGGAAATCTTGATCGAGGCCGAGCAAATCATGTAGCACCAACACTTGACCGTCGGTTTGGTTACCGGCGCCGATACCGATCGTTGGTATTTTTAGTTGTTTGGTGATCTTTTGTGCAAGGTCTTGTGGAATACATTCCAATACAATTAGTCGTGAGCCAGCGGCTTCGACTGCGAGTGCATCCTCTACTAAGCGATCAGCCGCTTGCTGCTCTCGACCCTGAACCTTAAATCCGCTCAAAGCATCTACCGATTGTGGGGTCAGCCCTAAGTGGGCACAAACTGGAATTCCTTTTTCGGTTAGTGCCTTGATACTCGGTACTAACCAACTGCCACCCTCAATCTTTATCATGTTGGCTCCGGCTTGCATTAAGCGTGTGGCATTTTTTAGACTAGTATCGGTATCGGCATAAGACATATAGGGCATATCAGCAATGATTAACGATCCCCGATTGCCCTTGGCAACACATTGAGTGTGGTAAACCATCTGATCCATACTCACGGGAACGGTCGAATCATGGCCTTGAATGACCATACCCAAGGAGTCTCCCACCAGTATTGCTTCCACGCCTTGCTCAGAAAGCAGCTTGGCAAATGACGCATCATAAGCGGTTAATACCACGATGGGTTGGTTCTTTTGCTTAAGCTGTTGAAGACTATCCAGTGTTTGTTTCATAGCAACCTTTTTAGAGCCATGCTTGGTAAAAAGTGATTATATCCCGATTATTGTGATCTACACCACCGCCGGATTAAAATAATGTCGCCCATTATTGGTGGTTTGTATTCTCTCGACCAATTGTTGATAGTCGGCTTGGTTGTTGACTAGGTCAATCCCGGAAGCATTAACGATTAATAACGGAGAGGCATTATAATAATGAAAAAAGTCGGTATAGGCCGATGACAGCTGGTTTAGATAATCTTCGTTAATGTTGTTCTCCATACCAATTCCGCGTTTTCTAATACGCTGTAACAGCACGCCAACAGGGGCTTGTAGATAGATAACTAAATCGGGCGTCGGAGCGTCAATGGTCAGATTATCATAGACCTGCTCATAAAGATTCAGTTCATCTGAATCTAAGGTGACACGGGCAAAAAGCCGATCTTTATCCATTAAAAAGTCGGCAATATGCTTAGGTGCGAACATATCACCTTGTTTTAGCCCCTGTAGCTGCCTTACCCGCTGAAACAGGAAATAAAGTTGTGCTGGCAGCGCTCCGTTTTTAGGATCTTGATAAAATTTGCTTAAAAAAGGATTGTCAACCGCGCCTTCGAGTAGTAGTTCCGTGCCAAATGATTGAGCTAGCTTTTTTGCAAGGGTGGTTTTTCCTACACCTATCGGACCTTCGATAGCGATAAAATTTTTGTCACCGCTTAGCTGTAAATCAGTTGGGAAAGTTGATTGATTCAAAGTTTTGTAATTTCCTGGTTGGCTAGCTTTTGTGTTAAGCGGTTTAAAGGGCCAAAATTAGGTAACTCGATTGATGGAGCTATTTCTAGTAAAGGTAGCACCACAAAAGCTCGCTGTTTAATACCATAATGAGGTACCTCAAGCCGTGCTTGCTGTATTACCTGTTGCCCATATAATAGCAAATCAAGATCCAATGTTCGAGCACCCCAGCGTTGTTTATTTCTAACTCGGCCTTGGGCTTTCTCTATGGCCTGAAGCTGATCAAGCAGAGCCAGTGGTTGCAAATAGGTTTTTAGCTCAACCACAGCATTGATATAGTCATTTTGATCGGTAGGTCCCATTGGCGGGCTTAGATAAAAACTAGAATGCTTGATCAAGTGGCTTTGAGTTAGATTTTTAAGTGCTTCTATAGCTTGATTTAGCTGCGCTTGTGGCTGATTAAGATTGGAGCCTAGGCCGATATAGACAGTATTAGCCGTGGGCATCATTGTCATTGCTGCTTTTGGTTTTAGTCCGCGAGCGCCGGTGTTTGTTCTTACTATTCACTTTCTTTTTAGGTTTTAAATTTTTCGGATTAAGTTGTTTTTCTGTGCGTTGAAGCATTTGATTTCTATCTTGGTCATCTAAGATTTGGAATTCTGTCCACCAGTCAGCCAGTTCTTGTAATTCGGTATCTGAAGCCGCTCTTAAACACAAAAAGTCATAGGCGGCTCGGAATCGTGGATGCTGAATAACGCTAAAAACACTTTTACGACGCCTAACACCTAAGCGAAATTGTAGTGACCAGATTTCCTTGGCCATCATGGAAAAACGTTTAGGAATGCCTATGCATTGTTGTTGTGTGGTCATGACCTGGCTAGCGGCTTTTTGCCTTGCTTCGTAGGGCGGCATGCCTTTGTGGTTAAATAATTCGATTTGCTCTAGCAGTGGTTGCCATAAAAAGACAGCAAACAAGAAGGCCGGAGTGACAGGCTGTTGATCAGCAATACGTTTGTCTGTATTTTTAAGCGCTGATTGAACAAATTGATTAAAGTTTTGTGCCTGACTACTTGTATCGTTTAGGGATTGAATGGTCAGTGGGAACAGGTATTGGGCCACACCATGCTGTTTTAATGAATTAAAGGTAGCTTGAGCGTGGCCAGCGAGGAGCATTTTGTTGCTTTCATCCCAAAGTCTGGCCGATGAAACATGGGTTAATAGTTGCGCTAACTGCTTAATTGGTGCGTGGGTTTTAGTTTCAATTTGGAGGTTTATTTTGCAAGAGAGTCGGATCGCACGCAGGATTCTAACGGGATCTTCACGGTAGCGCTCTTCTGGATCACCTATAAATTTAAGTTGTCTTTTATCCAGATCTTTGAGGCCGCCAGTGTAGTCTAATATGGCAAAATCGGTGACTCGGTAATACAGCGCGTTAACCGTAAAATCACGCCTAAAAGCATCATCGACTAGGCTACCATAGACATTGTCTCTGACTAACATACCTTGCTCACTGGTTCGAGACAGATCACGCTTGCTGGGCTTTTTATTGCTGACACTGGCTTCAGGGTGATTAGCACGAAAGGTGGCGACTTCAATAATCTCACGACCATAGAGAATATGCGCTAAACGGAACCGACGTCCTATCAGTCGGCAATTTCGAAATTCTGCTTTAATTTGCTCCGGTGTGGCATCAGTCGCCACATCGAAATCCTTGGGGCGTAAGCCGAGCAGTAGATCTCTCACTCCGCCACCGACTAAATACGCTTGATAACCTGCTTGGTTGAGCCTATACAGTACTTTAAGGGCATTTTTACTGATATTTTTACGGCTAACCTGGTGTTGATCTCGAGTCAGC
Source organism: Enterobacterales bacterium (assembly GCA_030949565.1). GTDB lineage: Bacteria > Pseudomonadota > Gammaproteobacteria > Enterobacterales > Kangiellaceae. Next base: position 49,416 of record JAUZSK010000051.1, on the reverse strand, counting down.
ATAATTCGATCGGCATGCAGCTCCGATTCGGCGAGCGATTTGCTCTGCTTACTTTTCCTAGGGAAAAAACCGTTTAAAAATACCTTTCATCCTGTGCTATCTGCCTAGAGTTCGCACAAATAACGTGCGATAGTGCGTATTCCCGAGCCGGTCGCACCGGCAGAATGTAGAGCGCCACCTGAGTCTTGAAAACAGGCTGACAGGTCAAAATGAGCCCACTGTTTTTGCTCATAATTTACAAATCGAGACAAAAAAACCTGCTGCATTACTGGCACCGCCGATACCGCCGCCAGGCTGAGCTTTACTATTGGCGGTGGTTGCGTAATCTGAGGGGCAGTTATCTTGATGAAATGCTTCTAGCGGTAATCGCCAAATAGGGTCATACTCTTGTTTGGCGATGGTCTGAAGTTGTTCCGCCATCGCATCATCCATGGTAAAGAGAGCATTATAGCGATCACCCAATGCAACACAGGCTGCACCGGTTAAGGTTGCCGCATTTATAATCACCGGCGCTTCTGATTCATCGGCTAAAATAAGACCATCCGCTAGCACTAATCGACCTTCTGCATCGGTATTAACCACTTCGACACTAACACCATTTTTATATTTTAATATGTCAGATAATTTATAAGCATGACCGCTCACTAAGTTTTCTGCGCAGGCTAGAAATAATTTAACTCTTTTATTGAGCCCATTGGCGATAGCAAGCCCTAGTGCTCCTGTGACTGTTGCAGCGCCGCCCATGTCGCATTTCATATGCAGCATACCGAGCGTAGACTTTAAACTATAACCTCCCGAATCAAAGGTAATGCCTTTTCCAACCAAGGCCGCCGCTGGTGGCTGGTTTTCACAACCTTTAGGGCAGTAATCGATTTCAAGCAGGGCAGGCTCTCTGTCACTTCCGCGACCCACATTATAAATCCCAACCAATCCAGCCTCTTCTAGTGCTTTTCCGCTGATGATTGAATAGCTAACCGCTTCAGCATCGAGTTGAGTAATAAATTCACCTGCATCGGTGGCAAGCTTCAGTGGCGACAGCTCTTCCGGCGTTTGATTTATTAATTGCTTACTCCAGCTTATGACTTTGATACGGGCATCTAATTGTTTTTTATCGGCTTCTGAAAGTTTTGCAAACTCAATACTGGGCGTTTGTTTAGGTGAATTAATACCCTGCCAAAAATGCCATTGCTGCTCAATATCCCAGTCACCATCCAATTTAATGGAGGGTACCTTCAATGACGCTAATTTGCGCGCTGATTTTTGAATGTCCATTAGTCTTTGATGAGTTTCAAGCGATTTTTGTTGATCGAGATGGAAGGTTGCTCCTTTTTCGTGGTAAGTGACAGCTTGATTGTCACCCCATTTTTGATGGCTAGGCTGAAGCGAAAGAGTAACTGTAAAAATTTGGCTCATTGAATGTTTCCTAATGGTTTCAAATGCTACTTAGTGCGTTATCGAGGCTATGTAAATAACTAAACCTTAATATTACGGCTTTTATATGGGGGGTAAAAAGTCAAAAAATGAGTCGATTGTCCCATTTTTTTTGACGATTAAATTTAAGTCGCGGAAATATTGGCTTATAGGCCTAAATCACCTTAATTTTACTGCTGTAATCATAGCAAGAAATAACAGCAGGTGTTTGAATTTTAGAGTATTTTACACTTTTAGTATAAAAAAAGGTAATATTAGCGTAACGAGGGAAAAAGCTAACAGTCGTAATTGATAAATTAGTTGTTTTTTGCAGGGTTAAATCACTAAAAAGAATAGGGATTTTGCTTTTGCCACTCTTCTGGACTAGATTGTGCTTAGGTTTAAGGGAATGCTTAGATTTAAGATAATCAGCTAACAGACAGGAATAAGAGGTAATTAATGGCGTGTTCACATATTAAAAGTTGTGAGTTGTTTGTACAGTTTGCTCTCAACCCAGCATTAGAAATATGGAAAAAACACTATTGTAGTGGTGAATATCAAACATGTGTTCGATATAATCTGGCCAAAATGGCACAACCTGTGCCTCTTACATTGTTACCCAATGGCAAAAAAATTCAGATTAACCGCAGTAATGATGAATTTGGAACGACGGCACTGTTTAATTGTATTGAGAAGAACCGGATCCGAATGGCGCGGTCAATTATCAAAACCACCCATCTTGATATTAATGCTAGCAATGTTGAAGGTACCACCGCTTTAATGGCGGCGGTGGAACAAGGCTCTGAGGATATGATTAATTTGCTGCTTGAATTTAGACCCGATGCAGCAAAAAAAAATATGCACGGCCAAACTGCCTATGACTTAGCCATAGAACAAAAAAACACGCGAGTCGCACAGTTAATTTCTCGCTATTCGCGTCGTCAAGCGGCGTTAAATCTATCTAATTAGCCGGAGGAATTGAATATGAGCGAACCTTTTTTACCCTGGTGGATAACAGCAATTGCACTAGCGGTGCTGACTCTCGGCTTTTATTTATTGTTAAAAAGACCGCTTGGTGTTTCTGGAAGTTGGGCAAGAGTGGTTGAATGGAAAAATGACCAACGCTTAAATGAAGAAGAAGCACCTTTTTTAAATCAGCCGAAACTTTTTGCTGATGCATTAATGGCTGCTACCATCACCGAGTTTGGCGAAGCTGAAGTGGCACGTTTTATGGAGTCGCGCCACAAAAACAAACCAAAGGTTGATCTAAAATCAGTGACAGAAGTAGCGACCAGAACTCATTGGAGTTTACATTTGATTTTTTTATTAAGCCTGATTATCGGCGGCTATATTGGAGCGGTTTATAAAGGCGGTTTTGAATTGCAATCTACGCTTGGCGAAACTCATGTGGCACTTTTTGGTACTGGCTTTGCTGGCTTTATGACCTTGCTTATCGGCGGCATGTTGGTTGGTTTTGGAACACAGTTTGGTGGTGGTTGCACCTCGGGCCATGGACTCAGCGGTGTTAGTCGTCTGGTTCCTGCAAGTTTAATTGCGACAGGCTCATTTTTTGCCGCAGCCATTCTATTTTCATTTGCAATTCGATATCTTTTTTAACAACAATTATCGCAAGTTACAAAGTTTTAGGTGATTTATGCAAAATACATCGATTAAACAGTATTTTCTCCATGCGCTTCTTGGGATCGCTATGGGATTGATTTTAAGCCTTGGCGGCTTAGCTGATTTTAAACAAGTACATGAATTATTTTTGTTGCAGAATATTCCCATGCTGCTGGTTTTTGCCGGAGCGATAGGCCTGAGCATGATTGGATTTTTCACCCTGATTAAAGATCGAAATCGAGCAACCAAAAAGTATAATTCAGGCACCATTCCCGGTAGTATTATGTTTGGAGTGGGCTGGGCTATGACTGGCGCTTGTCCATCGATTGCATTGGTTCAATTAGGTGAAGGGCAACTCGCTGCATTGGTGACGATTGTGGGGATTATAAGTGGGATATGGATTTATCGAAAAATAGCTGCACCCAGTTTTCAGCTTGATACCGGAGTCTGTGGGGAATAACATCGAGAGCTAGATGCTAGATGCTAGATGCCATTCCAAAACGACTATAGTTGTAAATAGTCTTCAGATTGTTGATACTGTTCGAATAGGTTTTCAGCCCTGCTATCCGAAGAATCAATACCTTTGTCCTTCAAAAAATCGTCATTCCAGAGTTTTGAATAGGACCTTTCACCGAGGTCACAACTAAAGGTGACAATGCGCTTGCCTTTGCCCATTTTTGCTGCCGCAAATAAAGCACCAGCGACATTAAGCGCTGAGCTAGATCCTAAAACAATTCCGTCATTATCCCTGACATAGCGGGAAATTTTCACTAGATCCTTATCTGGTAAGTTAACTGAACGATGAATGGTGGCGGCTTTAAAATTTTCGACCAATCGCATAATGGCAATGCCCTCAGTAAAAGAGTTTCCAGCTGAGGCGATGTATTCACCGGTTTTTAAAAAATTGTGAATGCCAGAACCATCGGGATCTACTAGCCAATTAATAATATTAGGATTTTTTTCGGCTAAATATTTCGAATTGCCGGCGATGGTACCGCCGGTGCCACAGACAGATACAAAAGCATCAATATGACCACCGGTTTGGGACCAAATTTCGGGTGCTGTATTTTGATAATGAGCTTGGTAATTACTGGTATTTTCAAATTGATCGGCCCACCAGCAGTCCTCTCTTTGTTGTGCAATTCTTCGCGCCGTATGATAGAAATGATTCTGATTGGCAAATGGGCAAGCATCGACTAATACTAGCTCAGCGCCGTGCAGTTGAATGAGTCTTTCTTTTTCTGCGGCTTGACCTTTGGGCATAACGACAATTAATTTTAAAGCTAAAGCTTTTGCTACTAGCGCAAGCCCAATACCTGTATTTCCGGCGGTACCTTCAACGATAGTCATACCCGGTTTTAGCTTGCCACTGGCTAGGGCATCGCTAATCATTTGCAGGGCCGCGCGGTCTTTAATGCTACCACCGGGATTTTGTTGTTCACATTTTAGTAATATTTCACAACCGGTTAATTGTGAAAGGGAGTTGAATTTAAGCAGATCAGTATTACCTATGGCTTGACTGATATCCTGTAAAATATTTTCTTGTGGCATGCTGCTATCTCTTTTAGATTTTATCAAAGTTGAATGACGAAATATTAACTGTTGCTGGTTATTAGACGCTTATTTAGTAAGAGGTTACAACAACTTTTGGTTATATCCGCGATCAATTACTTACTTTTATAGCTGTAATGAGACTCGATAGCTTCTTTGGTTAAAATACCATAGATTTTATCGGCGGTTGGTGCTGTGGTTCGGAACACATAAACAGCATCCACGGTTTCTCTTTCCATGGTATCTAAAGCTTCTTCTAAGTTGGCCTGTAAATAAACCGACGCAATATCTTGTCTGTCAGCCGGTATTGCGAGGAGATCGATGGGTTGTTCTTTTGGCGCTAAAAGACCCTCATCAGCTTCGTTTTGGTTGTTTTCAAATTCCGCTTGTTTCTCTTTTATTTCAAAAATATAGCGAGCTAAATCATTTGCTGCCATTAGAGAAATCGGAACTTTGTCCTGTCTTATTAAAATCCAACGGGGGGTTGTTTCTAGCAGTTTTTCAGCTTGTTCATAGCTAATAAATTTCTCCTGTATGGATAGTTTTCTTTCCATCAAACCCGCCACTCCCACACTACGCAGAAATTGCGAAAGAGGATTGACTCGGAGTTCTAAGCCGCGCGCTTTTAATTGTGCGTGTAATATTGAGGGTTGTTTAAAAAATTGAGAGACTACGAGGTTGCTAACTACCACAGCAATCATTCCAGGCAGTAAAATATTAGGGTTGTTGGTGAGTTCTAATAACGCCATCAGTGCCGCTAATGGAGCTTGCAAAATCGCGCTCATCATAGTCGCCATCCCTACCATGGCATAAAAGGCATAGTCTGAGGCATATTCCGGTAGCAGCATCGAGGCGACCGAACCTAAAATACCGCCAACCATCGCGCCGATAAACATACTAGGGCCGATAGCTCCACCAGGTAATGAGAGACCGGAACAGATAATCGTCGCCAACAGTTTACCTGAAAAAGCGATGATTAAAATATTTAGGGTTAAATTACCGTGCAGCGCGGCGTTAACGGTATCATATCCCACCCCCATTATTTGCGGCGCTACCAGCGCGAGTAGCCCAACACTGGTTCCCGCGACACTGCATTTTAGCCAGATGCTCCAGCTTTTTGCTCTAGCCGAGACAACAATCGTACCCTTGATAAATAGCGCTGCAATGCTGCCAATAATCAAACCAAGTAAAACAAAGTTAGGGATTTCCCACAGCGAATGTAAGTCTAACGATGGAACGGTAAAAGCAACGTTATTACCAAAGACAATACGAGATAAAATAGCGGCCGATACGGAAGATAAAATCAAAGGGATAAAACTGCTAACCGTATATTCCATCATGACCACTTCCATCGCAAAGATCACGCCGGCTAGAGGTGTATTAAAGCTAGCCGATATAGCTGCCGCGGTGCCGCACCCGACCAAAATGCGAATACTATTATTAGGCAATTTCATGCGCTGCCCGAGCCAGCTTCCGGTGGTTGATCCTAGATGGATACCTGGACCTTCACGCCCGACCGATTGACCAGTGGCAATGGTGAGTCCTCCAATAAGAAATTGCACCAACGCATTTCGCCAATTAAGATAGCCCTGATGAAAGGTCATACGCTCCAATACATGACCAACGCCTACTTGTCGATAATGTTTTCCGACCTTAAGTAAGATGAATCCGACCACAATGCCCCCCAAAGTGGGCAAAAATAGTTTAAACCACCAGGGAGTCGCTTCAAAATCACCCATGGCATCGCCGCTATGCCATAACACAAAACTGCTTTCGGTAAATAGACGAAAAAGCACCACCACGCCGCCCGCAAGAATGCCGCTGACAAATCCGATAGCAGCCAAAGCCGACAGCGCATCTAGGCTGGCTAATCTAATTCGGATAGACTCAAAAAAATGACATTTTTGTGCATTGCTATTAGGCTTATTGGTTGAGTTTTTAATTTCAATGGTAGGCACATAAAGCTTGTTGAAAGAGGTTGTCTTTTTGGGTAAATTTCCGGCCTTTTTTGCTAACCACTAAGACAAGCTTTAAACTACATAGAATTAGCATATAACCTATTGATAAAAAAAGACAAATAAATTTAGGCAATAATGATACTCTTGGTCAAAATTTTGCAATAAATAACCGTAATTAACCGGCCTACCTCAAAAACAGCCATTTCTTGGTTCGGAAATAGGCACAAAAACGAGACTGCTTAGATTTCCTGCCTTAAATTGGCTGATTTTTGGCTCAACGCTGAAGCGTTACGGTGGGTTTTTGAATCGATGAATCGTTACCAATAACCTTTGTTGGCTAATATTACAGTTTTTTAACAGGGTTTTGAGTAAAAGTAATGCTTTTGTGTGGTGTTTTATTGGCTATCGACGGGAATATATCTCAATACGATTGCTCACATTAATTAAAATCTCTAGCATATTTTCATAGCTGCAGTAGCTATATCGCCTCTGACCTGATGCTGGATTGTGGTTCAATGATTGCTCATCAAAACAGCGTTTTAGATTGGCTTTTAGCGCCAGATCAATTTTTTTAAGCGTCCTGTTTTTTTTAACTCTAGAAAATCCTTGGGTCTGGACTTGGCTTTGATCTTTTATCGCGGTAAGGATTTTATTATTATTTATCGTCATACATTCGATATAGGCACTTACAGAGCGTATTTCTTGACAAATATTGGCTTCATCCATGGCGCTACTGATTTCTGGTGTCATAAATGCTTTAACAGGTGCAACCCAGACACACGCCAGCATAACAAGTGCCATTGGAAAGCTGTATTTTAATGAGGACATAGTAGTAATTACACAACAAGGTTACCTAAAGCGCTAGTATAGAACGTATTACACCAAGTGTAACCCTGTATTGGTCGACAAATTTATTGTTTTAATTGGCAGCAGTCCATGAAATATTGGTAGTTTTAAGATAAACTAGGGGATTAAGTAGTAAAAAAGTTTCTACGCGCATGATGAATGGCAATAATTTAGTTATAAAAGAGCAAAAATCCAACCTTTGGTATACTTGCGTCGCCTCTATACTGGTTCTATTGATGATCGGAACCTTTATTTTTGGTCGATATTTGGCACTAGATGATCTAAGCCAGACCAAGCTAAGTCTTGGCCAGACGCTAGAGGCATTAAATCAAACTCAAATTGAGTTAAATAAAGCCAAAGAATCACTGGTTATGCAGCAGCAATCCTCCCAAGTGGATAATTTATCCAGTCAAGAGCTAGTAAACTCAGTCAAACAAATGCAGCAGCAACAAAAAGAACAGCTAAAAGAGCTAAAATTTTACCGTCGTATTCTAGCGCCAGAGCTGGATAAAGATGGATTGGCTGTGGATTCATTTAGTTTGGGCAAAACTGAGCTTGAAGGTCTGTTTCATTTTAGAGCCACTCTGATCCAGGCAGGCAAGCAAAATACTTATTTAAAAGGCAACTTGATGCTTAAAGTCTCGGGTTTACAGAGCAACATCGAGCAGCCACAAGCTGAAGCGAAAGAAGTAACTTACACCTTTAAGCATTTAGGCAGTTTTAAGCCTAAATTTTTCCAGTTTCAGTTTAAATATTTTCAGAATTTTCAAGGGTTTATAAAATTACCTGAGGGTTTTACCGCAAAAACTATCAGTATTGGCGCCAAGACCAAAGGGCGACGTAAAAATCAAACCGCAAAAAACAACTTGTTTGGAAACCAGAAGAGAGGCAAAATTATGCTAGGTATGAATAAAAAGAAGTCACCGAAGGCCAAAGCTGGTGCTGCAGACACACTGATCTGTAAGCGAACCAAGATTACCGGCGATATTAGTTTTACCGGAGTGCTCTATATAGACGGTCATGTTAAAGGCGATATTAGTGCCGAAGAAGCGGAAAATTCGCTTTTAACCATTGGTAATAATGGATTTGTAGAAGGTCAAATCAAAGTCCCACATATCATGATCTTAGGTCGGGTTAAAGGTGATGTTCATGCCTTAGTACATGCGGAGCTAATGGCTGATGCTCGGATTGAAGGCAATGTCTACTATAAGTTGATCGAGATGGCGATGGGAGCTGAGGTTAATGGTCAAATGGTACACCGTGAAGAAAAGCAGAAGTTAATTTCTCATCAAACCAGTAAAAATGCTAAGAAAGATAGTGTGGTATCGGCAGAAAGTGATAAAATGAAGTAACAGCCAGCAAATTGGCCCTTTTGGCTGTAATCCTTATCATTCAAAATGACTGGACAATAAGCAAAGGGCTCTTTCCAACTTCAGCAAAATTAACCCATTGAGAACATTTATGTCGGAATCTTCAAATAATGATACTGTCGCCGAAGAGTCAGTGGTCGCCACCGCTAGTCCGGTTATCTTTACCACGGCAGCCAGTGCTAAAGCTAAGCAGTTGATTACTGAAGAAGAAAACCCAGCTTTAAAACTCCGAGCCTTTGTGACTGGTGGCGGCTGTTCTGGCTTTCAGTATGGGTTTAGCTTTGAGGAAGACCAAAACGAAGACGACATTGTTGTACAAAAAGATGGTGTTTGTCTGTTGGTTGATTCATTAAGTTTTCAATATTTGGTCGGTTCAAAAATTGATTATAAAGAAGATCTTGATGGATCTCGCTTTGTAGTAGAAAACCCTAATGCAACCACTACTTGCGGCTGTGGTTCGTCATTTTCGATTTAATCTCTATTACTCGTGTTGCCTAAGTCAGCAATTGAAAAACATATTAAAATTGAAGATGATGACATCACCGTTATTCAGCATCTCTCTAATGCGTATCCTAATGTCAGCAAACAAAAACTAAAACAAGCATTAACTTACGGTGCCGTTTGGAGTAGCGTTGAAAATAAAACGCTGCGCATAAGACGGGCAAAAAAAATACCTCCTCAGCATAGCATTATCCATTGCTACTATAATCCGGAGATTCTTTTTACTGACATACCAGCAGCGAAACTGGTAGCGGATGAGGGTAATTATTCAGTATGGAATAAACCCAGCGGTATGTTTTCTCAAGGAACCAAGTGGGGTGACCATACAGCCATCGCTCGATGGGTTGAACTATTTGGTTTAACTCAAAATTCTATCGCGCAACGACCAACTTTTTTAGTGCATCGATTGGATCGCGCAACCAGTGGTTTAATTCTCATTGCTCACAGCAAAAAAATGGCAAAGCAGCTGAGTCAGTTATTTGAAAATCGACAGGTCACTAAAAAATACCGAGCAGTGGTTACGGGGAAATTTCCTCAGTCTTTAGTTGGTCAATTAATTGAAACCACCATCGATAGTAAAAAGGCGGTTAGTTTGGTGGAATCAGTGGAATTAGATAAAGATAACCAGCGATCGCAACTGATAGTTGAAATAAAAACCGGTAGAAAACATCAAATCAGAAAACATTTATCTGGACTTGGCTATCCAATTATAGGTGATCGGCTATACAATCCAGAGTTTCAAGATCCCAACCGAATAATTCCAGTGTCGCAACCTGATCTTATGCTACAGTCCTGCTATTTGCAGTTTGTTTGTCCGAAAAATAAAGTGACTAAACAATATCAGTTAGAGGGAGACTATAATTCAAAGTAAAATTATGGGTATATCTTCCATAACAAATAGCCTCATATTTTAATTACTCATTAAACGACTACTAATGCCGGTACATATCAAGAATATTCTTCAAAAATCACCCAGAAAACAAAGGAAGAGTTACTCTTTTTATATTTGACTATTAGTTTTAGAAGTGTATACCTTTGATTTATATAGCTTAAATTAAATGGCGATTGATTGATGCTTTAAGTGTTAAAGCAGAAAACAAAGGAACAATGACTCGATTGTTTTTTCTACAATCATAGAGATCCCTCAAGGTACTAGATTTTTAAGAGATTTTTACGTATATTGTGTTTTCAAATTAAAAAAACTAAGGAAAGTGTATCTAAGGAACGCTTACTTAGAATCAACTGTTAGGCTTTTCTTTAGTTAGGAGTATATATGGACGTTGAAATAATTAACTTTCCTAAAACAAAAGTTGCGGTTGTTGAACATCACGGTTCACCTACTCTTGAAAATGAATCTATTAAGAAGCTTGTTGATTGGCGTAAAGAAAGCAAATTACCACCTTCGGATATTAACCGTAGTTATGGAATTCATTACAATGATCCTAATACGGTTTTACCATCAGATTATCGAGTGGATTTATGTGTTTCTATTGCTCATGACGTTGCTGAAAATATCTATGGAGTTGTTGCTAAAACGATTCCAGCCCTACGTTGTGCAAAAGTTCGTCATGTCGGCTCACGTGAAAATATGACTACAGCGAGAGACTTATATAAAGAGTGGTTACCTAAAAGTGGTGAAACACTTACTAATTTTCCTATTTTTTTTCATTATGTTAATGTTGGCCCTCAAATTAAAGAGTCGGATATGATCACAGATGTGTATCTTCCAATACTGTAATCTAGTTCAGCGTACAAAAGCCTAACAAGCACTTCAAACGGAACAAAAACAGTTGGTTAGGTTCCGCTTCGCTTCACATTCTAATCAACTATTTTTGTCCGCTTAAGGGTGCGTTAAAGCGCTTTCTTTATCCCTCTCCCTCGATGGGAGAGGGTAGGGAGAGGGTGGCGTAACCGGAAACAAAAACAATGGATGTAGTCAAACAAAACCCATCCAAAGCATTTCCCAGCAGCAAAATTTGTAGTAAAGTGGGTATAAAAGGCTGGTAGTAAAACTTCACCGCTATTTTAACCAGCACCGGTTGTCGAAGCCAAACAGACGGCTCGCCAACGGTGAAACGTTAAATCGCTAAAAAATAGAAATTAGAGCAAAGGGAGACCAAAAAACACTGGATGTAGTCAAACAAAACCCATCCAAAGCATTTCCCCGCAACAAAAATTGTAGTAAAGTGGGTATAAAAGGCTGGTAGTAAAACTTCACCGCTTTTTTAACCAGTAGCGTCACGCGAAGCCCAACAGCGGGCTCGCATGCGCTAAAACGTGTGTGCCGGGCATGGCACTTAACTAGTCAGGTGAAAGTCCTGATACCAGGTATTCGCAGAGCCGAAGGTTAGCGAAAGGGCAAGGGCAAACTCGTGAGGGAATGTCTGAAGGAAGCTCAACGCGAAATCGCGGGACGATGGACAAGAATCGGATATTAGGTGTGACGTAAGTGGGGCCAGTGGGCACGTGACCACTAAGCCCTCCATCTGCAATTGGCTTACGTTTTATAAATCCGGCGTCTACGCGATGAAAGTTAAGTGTCTTACCCCGGGAGATCTCCTGATACTGCGCTGGGAAACTGCGTGCAGTTGAAAACCGCTGAAGGTCGAGCAATTGGCCTTGAACGTACAGGAGAAGTCAGCAGAGGACATAGTACTAGTGATTACTCGGTTGAGAAATATATTTTCTTAAAAGTGAATGTCTAAGGGAAGGTCCGAACGGTGCTCGAAAGAGCTTAATAAAAGAGAGCAGTCACTTTAACAATGAGCCAATGTATAGCGTCAGACAAACAGCAGGTTCTGCCCTTAAGTGGGGACGAAACATTGACTGGGTTGCAAAGAAACGACACTCCGGTTAACCACCATTTACTCATGGAACGCGTGTTAGAAAGAGGGAATTTATTTCGCGCACTTCAGAAGGTGCAACGTAATAAAGGCGGCGCAGGAATAGACGGTATGACCGTTGACGATCTGCCTGCTTTTCTCAAGCTGCATTGGCCGTCGATTAAAGAGCAGTTGATTAATGGAAACTACCAACCGAAAGCGGTCAAGCGAGTCTTGATCCCCAAATCGGATGGTAGCAAGCGAAAGCTTGGCATTCCAACGGTTCTCGATCGACTTATCCAACAAGCGTTACTTCAAATTTTACAACCAGAATGGGATCAAACGTTTTCCCATTTTAGTTTTGGTTTTAGACCACGACGCTCAGCCCACCAAGCGGTGAAGCTTTCTGAAATCTATGTCAATGATAATCGTCATTGGGTTGTCGACATGGATTTAGAAAAGTTCTTTGATAAAGTGAATCATGATGTGCTGATGCACCGAGTGAAACAACGCGTCAAAGATAAACGAGTGCTAAAACCGATTAATAGATACCTTAATGCTGGCGCTTTAGTTAATGACCAATGGGTTGAAGCCAAAGAAGGTACGCCGCAAGGCGGACCGCCATCGCCATTGCTCGCGAATCTATTGTTGGACGATTTGGATAAAGAACTGGAAAGCAGAGACTTGAAATTTGTTCGTTATGCCGATGACTGTAATATTTATGTCAGAAGTGAACGTGCGGGTCATCGAGTTTTATCTTCAATCACTCAATGGTTGAAGAAGCAATTAAAGCTAACCGTTAACGCGAATAAAAGTGCAGTTGACCGACCTTGGAAACGCCGCTTTCTTGGTTTCACTTTCACCGCAAGGGGAAGCAATAAACGGATCAAGGTAAGCGACAAAGCGTTCAAACAATTCAAATATAATATTCGGGCTATCACGCGAAGGACACGAGGTAGAACGTTGAATCATATCGTTTCTGATCTCCGTTCTTATCTATTAGGATGGAAAGGGTATTTCGGATTCTCCGAAGTTAAATCCACCATGATCGATCTCGATAAATGGATAAGACGCAAGCTCAGATGTTATATACTGAAACAGTGGGGTAGGTCAGGTTACAGACGCCTAAGAAAGCTGGGAATAGGTCGACGCGGTGCATGGAATGTCGCCAAATCAGCACGAGGCCCATGGCGTTTAAGTAATCATATTACGGTGCGCAAAGGTTTATCCAACAAGTATTTTAAAGAACTTGGTGTACCAAGCCTTGTAGAATGTTAAAGTTAACTCAATTAACCGAACCGCCGTGGTACGTGATCCGTATGCCCGGTGGTGTGGGGGAGAGGCATCGTGAGGTGTCTCCCTATCCTGATTAGCTTTTAAGATGACAAAGTGCACACATTATGCTATTCTCAGATAAATGAAGATATATTCTTGGAATTCGGAAAAAAATGAATTACTTCAAAAAGAGAGAGGTATCTCATTTGAAGAAATAATCCTTAATATTCAATTAGGTAATGAAGTAGCAGTTTACGATCATCCAAACACAAAAAAATACCCTAATCAAAAAGTTTCAGTTGTTTTGGTCGAAGATTATGCTTATTTAGTTCCATACGTTGAAGATAAGGATCAAATATTTCTTAAAACAATTATTCCTAGTCGGAAAGCGACTAAGCAATATGTAGGTGATGGTAATGATTAAATTAGACCCATATGAAAAAGAGATTCTTGATGCCTTTGAATCAGGAAAATTAAAAAAATCAAAAACAGAAAAACAACAAATAAAACGCCATGTATCTGTTGCTGAGGCAACATTTAAGAAAGATGCACGTATAAATATTAGACTGTCGTCCAGAGACCTGCGTTCTTTACAAGCTAAGGCATTAATGGAGGGTATGCCTTATCAAACATTTGTGTCTAGTATATTGCATAAATTTATTGATGGTAGGTTTGTAGAAAAATCAGCTAACAATTAGCTCAACGTTGACCATTTTATATGCCGCGCCGTTTCACTCTGCTCTGTATAAAATGGCAAGTTAGCAAGGCGTTAGACGGCTCTGCAAGAGTTTATTGTACTCTGAGTTTTACAAACAAAAGGGAAGGAAGCAATGCAACGAAATAAATTTACCCAAATAGCTATTCTCTTGCTCGCTGTCTTGGTAACAACTTTACATGTCGCAGAGTCTAAAGACCTTTCTGAAACTAGTCAGATTCCACATCACCGTTTCTTAACCTCAAGTTCCGAGTTTAGAGACTATTGGGTCTCTTTCTCAGATGATGGAAAATTACTTCTGTTTAGTCGCGCACCTCTCGACAGGTGGGTCTGGGAACTCCGTTTGATTCCACATAACGGTGGTGCTAGTCGACCTATTGTGCAGTCTTCACTTCCAGTGAGCGCCACTAGAACGAACTGGTCTGTCAGCAATCAGATGATCGCATTTACAGGCGTAACAGATCAAGATGCTGACGTTTGGCTTATTAAACCTGATGGCTCAACACCTAGAGCGATTTCACTCGAGGGTTTATCTAACTCCACCTACTACCCATCATGGTATCCAGATGGAAAAAGACTTGCAGTGGTGGATTTCGAAGGAGATATAGGGAGAATTAAGCGAATTAATCTAGAGGCCCGAACGGTAGAAGTTTTGACCGACCCAAAAGATATCCTAGCAGGAATGCCAAGCGTTTCGCCAAAAGGAGATTCCATAGCATTTGCAGGGCAACGAAACAACGGCTCTTATGATCAGACCAAGAATAATATCTGGCTGCTAGATAATAAAGGCGTTCTAAAGCACCTCGACACACAGCAAGGAAGAGCACCATCCTGGTCACCAGATGGAGAGTGGATCGTTTTCGAGTCTAATCGAGAAAGTCAAGACGGACAGTATGCAGTTTTCATTATTCATCGTACAGGTGGCATTGCAAGGCGACTCACACACTATGAGCTCAATGCCAATCACCCGGTGTTCTCACCAGACGGGAAATTCCTAGCTTTTTCTGCCCGAGTGCCAGGAAGTAATAAAGCATGGGGAATCGCGATCATCGATGTCCCTAAACTCTAGAGCTATCTTTATGCAGGTGCAGTTTTATTGCCGGAAGAACGAGCGGGAGCCGTCTAACAACAGCGTGAAATGGATTCGTGAACCTGTCATTCTTTTTGTTTTTACAAAAACCAAGCCCGAACCACTCACGACTTATGCAGGGCGCTATGTGTTTCAAAATGATTTGTAGTAGACCATAAATGAATATTATAAAATAGGGAATAATGGATGCAGATTCTACTAAAAATTAATTTAGTTATTTTATTTCTTCTAGCAACTTCATCAGGTGTAACCAAAATTATGCTCATGCCTCAGGAAGTTCAGTTTTTTGGAGGCGTAGGTTTTAGTAATGTTATGTTAATTATTTTTGGCGTCATTCAGCTTGTTGGTGGTTTAATGTTAGCTCTAACTAAAACAAGATTATTCGGAGCCATTGTCGTCGCCATTACTTTTACAATCTCTACCGTTGTTTTATTCATGTCAGAAAGTATTGTGGTTGCTTTAATTACTTGTTTTACTCTTCTTATGCTTGGAATCGTCATTAAGCAGAGTATTAATCACTCAAAAACTGAGCTAGTTTAACTCAAAAATGCCGTTCAAACCAACACATAACAAGAGCAAGCTGTGCTGGATTGCAGCTCCGCTGCGATCACTGTTGCAAGGCGTTAACTGTTAACTATCTAATGGAGTATGCAGATGAATTTAAGTATGAAGACTATAGCAACAGAACAAAATCTGTATAAGTCACCTCCTCTTGCTTTCTTATTAGATTTGATCATTTATATTTCAATAATGTTTCTGATAAGGGAAGTATACTTCTCACAATTTAACTTTATTACAAATGGTCTGTTTTGGTCATTTTCTACATTGCTTACTGCATCGATTTTAATGCGTTTTAGAAAGATTTCTTGGAAAGAAATAGGCTTATTCAAGCCGAAAAATTATAAAAAACCGTTGTTAGCTACTGTTTTTATTTTTGCATTCACATTAATTTCTATCCTTATTTTCCAAACTTTAAAAGATCAAATAGGTCTGCAAGTTGTCCCCGATATGTCAAGTGAAAAAGCAGCTTCTAAATTTGGGAAGCTTTCTGGTAACTGGGCACTATTCTTTACAATAATTCCATTTATATGGCTGCAATCCGCGTTAGAGGAGATTCTAGATAGAGGTTTTCTCATCAATTGGATTGAAAAAACACTATGTAGTACTTGGTTTGCAACAATCATTGCTGTTTTGGTTCAGGCTTTAATTTTTGGTTTTAGGCACTCTTACGACATATCTGAACGCTCAATAACTGTTGCTTTAATTGGCCTTGCTATGGGGATTGGTTATGTGGCATTTGGCAGAAATTTATGGCCTCTTATATTTGCACATTGCCTACTTAATACAATGGCTATGCTAGAGAGAGTGTAAAATAGACAGTTAACAAGTACAGGCGGCGCGACATTTTACTCGCGGCATTGCGCTCTAAAATGCAGCTGCTGCGGTTGTTAAGGCGCTAAAAAACGGAATTTAAAGTGAACGGAAATCAAAAAACAACGGATGTAGTCAAGCAAAACCCATCCAAAGCATTTCCCGGCAACAAAATTTGTAGTAAAGTAGGTGTCAAGGCATCATTAGGCTTTGTCAAACCCAAGGTCATACCGTCATCCATGACTCTTTGTGACATACGACCCACAGGGATGTGGGAAGTGCAGATAATGCAAGGAGCAATTTTCGGCCCGTCCATCCGTGGACATAAAACCAAATAGTGGTGGTAAAGCTTCACCGCTATTTTAACCAGTAAAGGCAGTCGAAAACCAACTCGCTAGCCGCGAGTCGTTTTCAACTGCTTATGACGTTGAATACGAGTACGAGATACCAAATGGATTTGAGGTATGCTCTCGTAGCCTCTAAGAGAAAAGAAGAAAAATTTACTATCACTAATATAAAACAGCGTATTAGCCCAATTACTGAATCTAATGGAAATAGGAAATAAAAATTATGAAACGTATACTACTTGGTTTAGTGCTATTTAACTTAAGCTTAAATACTCTCTTTGCTGCTGATATATCAGAAAATCAAAATGAATACCAAGCAATTCTAGCTAAATATATACCCGCAGACGGTCCTGGTGCGGCGGTGATAGTGAGCCAAAACGGTCAAGTTTTATTTGAGGGTGCTGCAGGTCTAGCGAATATCGAACTCAATATTGACTTAACTACCGAAAGCGTGTTTCGACTAGGTTCTATTACTAAGCAATTCACGGCTGCAGCGATCATAATGTTGCAAGAACAAAAGAAATTAAGTATCAAAGATGACATTCATAAATACGTGCCGAACTTTCCCACCGAAGGTAATCATGTCACGATCGAGCACCTATTAACTCATACTTCCGGAATTGCTAACTACACCGAAGATCAGGGTCTATTTCGGAAAGAAACTCAGGTGCCAACAAACTTAGATCAGATGCTTGTTCGTTTTGCAGAACACCCAATGTCGCTAAAAACAGGTGAAGCAATGCGATATTCGAACACGGGATATGTTCTATTAGGAAAAATAATTGAAGTTGCTAGCGGTCAATCATATTTAGATTTTATTGAACAAAATATATTTAAAAAGCTAGATATGAAGTCAAGTCGTTACGGTGGTCTTCAAATTATTCCTAATCGAGCCAGTGGTTACAACATGAGTCCACAAGGTGTGGTAAACACATCGCATATTGATATGACGTGGCCACACGCAGCAGGAGCTTTATTGTCCACAGTGGGGGATTTAGATATCTGGTTTAAAGCCCTACGTTCAGGAAAATTGATTTCAAAAGCAAGTTACCAACAGATGGTTACTCCTTTTAAACTGAATGATGGTTCATTGTCGAACTATGGCTTTGGTTTGGGTATTGGTAAACTCAATAAGTACGATTCGATCTCGCATAACGGTGGCATTCCTGGTTTTGCGACTAATGCAGTTTATCTACCCGAAGAAGATTTATATGTCGCCGTTTTGACAAATCTGAGCAGTGGTAACCCCAACTTAATTAGTAATTTGTTAGTCGCTACGGTACTTGATATACAATTACCCAATTTTAAAGCAGTTAAATTAAACAAAGTGAAAGCGAAATCGTTGATGGGAAGTTATAAGATCAATAATGACTCGGAGCATCGGTTTTTTATGGAAGACGGAAAAGCGTACACTCAAAGAGACAAAGGCGATAAATATGAAGTTTTCCCAATGTCTGACGATAGTTTTTATTATGAGAATAGCCTCAGCTATTTCGTAATTAAGAATAACGATAAAGGTCAACAGATAATGAATTTTTATTTTAATCTATCGATCGATCCTCAACGAGCAGTCAAGGAATAAAATATTTGTTATTAGCCTGTCCGCTATTAATTTTCTACTCGCTCGTATTTTTCGAGTGTGCTTAACGTTAAATTTCCGGGAAGAGTCGTGCAAGAATCGCGAAAACTGAAAGATTACCTAGTAGAACGTCCCAAGCCAAAAGGTATGGATGTACTTTGTGGTTTACAACATTTCGCAATAATCACTTATGCAGTTCCGGCTGAAAGGTTTCAAGGGTTCTTTTCAGAACGGTTTCAATTGAGACACCGTTGAAATTGATGGTCAAGAGTTGGGTTTAATATCTGTTGTTCCATTTGTCGATGTTAATTTTACTTCAGCAGTTTTCCCATTCCCAAAATTTACTATGGGGCAAACAAACTATCGCATATACATTATCGATACTGAAACGGGCGAACGATGTGTTTGGTTTCTTGGTACAACCTTAGATTCTTGGACACTCGCGGTACCAAGGTATTTATGGAACCTTCCTTGGCATGCCGGCAAAGTGAGTTTCAACTGCTCCTTAAATAAAACTACAGGATTGTATGATAAATACCAAATGGAAACGCAATCGAGTTGGGCTGAAGCTAGCGTCCGACTAGTTCAATCTAAAAACGATTCATTTGATTTTCCCGGCTTCCCAGATACTGAATCTGCTTTAGTTTATCTTACGCATCCTCTCGCTGGGTTCTATAATCGTAGAGACAGAAAGCTTGGAACATATCGGGTCTGGCATAAAGAACTGGAAGTTAAGCCAGCTAAATTGCAGTCGGCAAAATTGAAGCTTTTATCTGATCTTGGCATTGTTAAAGAATCAGAACAAAATTCACCTTACAGCGTCTTAATTGAGCCAATAAATGAATTTACCATATATTTGCCGCCAACGGTTATCAACTAAAACATTTAAAACATATGAGCCAGATCTAAGTCCATAGGTATTAGTGTTTTATTTCAGTTAAGTTGAAAATTATAAATGACAGTCAGAAATCAAAAGGTATCTTCCTTTTCATCATCAATTAATTCACTGCGCTTGATTGTCATGCTTCATCCTTGAAGAAAATCCATAAAGCCAATAATAACAGCAATCAGCCATTCACTTTGTAAGCCATTTCTGAAATGCTTGTAGGAAAAAGACCCGGATTGTTGTAGGATATTGGATATTGTTGAATATCTAAGTTGAGACTATCCCTTTTCCTTAATCAAATTAACAGCAATATCCGGAAAGTCGGTAAACACACCATCAACACCCACCTGATAGAGAAAAATATCTAACAGATCTTCAAAATCCTTAGCGTAGGCAGGAATTCGCTGCGGTTCTTTACGGAAGGTATAGGGATGGATCGCTAGACCCTGAGCTTTTGCACGTTTAAACAGAGGCATGATAATTAGGTTATTTTGAGTTGATTCTTTTGAAACAATCATGGGTTTCCAAGGCCCAATACCATTGGCGTATTGCACCACTTTTTGCATCGCACCTGGTTCAAATAACCAATCATAGGAATAGGGAACAAGCTTGCCATCTTTGACTCGCATGGTTTCATTCCATTCGGTTTCTGCAATCAGTAAAATCAACTTAAGATCAATTTTAAGTTCAGGCATTAACTGATCATGGATTCGCTTGGTTTCATCGGGATCAAAACATTGTAGATAAACCTTGTCTTGTTTATTTTTATAGCCATAGTGCTTAATCATTTCCAAGGTGGCGCGACTGATGTCTTTGCCTTCCATTTGATGAAACCAAGGCGCTTTAATTTCCACATAGATCCCAACATCTTTATTGCGACTATGGTTCATACCCTGAATTAGTTCAATTTCCTCGGCGAGAGTCGAGACTTTGAAACTAGACTTAAACATGGGAAAACGTGACTCATAATCGACCTTCGTTTGACCTGTTTTTTGATCTAATTCAAATCCTTCTGTCATTTTAAGGGTTTTAATTTCTGCCAAAGTAAAATCAATGGCAAGCCAACGATTTTCACCAAAAACACTTCGAAAACGCTTAGGGAAAATCTGCATCACATTGGTCACTCTGTCTAAATAGGGATCATGCAGTACCACCAGTACATCATCTTTTGTCATCACCACATCCTGTTCAATGTAGTCAGCTCCCATGGCATGAGCCATGGCCTTGGCGGCTAAAGAATGCTCCGGTAGATAACCACTTGCGCCGCGATGGGCGATAACAATTTTTTTCTCATGGGAAGAGGCATTCACGGGCGACTCCTTGGATGGGTTAGCATTGGTTAAACATGAATTTAATAATAATAGACTGACAAAAACATTCTTCAAAGCGGTTACTAGTTTCATTATTTTTCCTTAATGGCTTTGGACATGGGCTACTTCATGCTTCATGGTTAGCCCGATAAAAAAGATCGCAATTAAACATCCCGCAATAAGCAGGTAAAATCCACCATCCCAACCAAAGGCATCTAAAGTGAAACCTAATGCGATATTGGCAATGACAGCGCCGCCGAGGTAGCCAAATAGGCCGGTTAATCCGGCGGCTGTTCCAGCGGCTTTTTTTGGTACTAACTCTAGCGCGTATAGCCCAATGAGCATCACCGGACCATAGATTAAAAAACCGATGCACATTAAAGCAGCGATATCAACCGATGGATTTCCCACCGGATTAAG
This sequence comes from Enterobacterales bacterium, assembly GCA_030949565.1. Classification (GTDB taxonomy): domain Bacteria; phylum Pseudomonadota; class Gammaproteobacteria; order Enterobacterales; family Kangiellaceae. Next base: position 28,345 of record JAUZSK010000051.1, on the reverse strand, counting down.
CCAATAGACGAGAGTGGCAAATAAAACCAGCACCATATATAAAATAGCCGCCGGAGAGCGTCGGCCGTTAAACCACTTGTCACTGATCCAACCACAAAGCAGCGTACCGGGAATTCCTGCCCATTCATAAAAAGCATAGGCCCATGAGCTTTTATCAAAGGTGAAATCTTTAACTTCAGATAAATAAAGCGGCGCCCAATCTAAAACGCCGTAACGAATTAAATAAACGAAAGCATTGGCGATGGCGATAAACCAAAGCAGTTTGTTGTTTAATACATAGTTGAAGAAAATTTCTTTGCCACTAAATTCTTTTTCGTGAGAGCTATCATAGTCCGCTGGATAATCATCACGGTAGTCTTCTATTGGCGATAAACCACAAGACTGGGGTGTGTCCTTTAACAGGTAAAATATGATGATTGCAACGGCTAAGGCGCTAGCCGCTTGCAACATAAATGCCGAGTGCCAATCATTAAACCATGCCATACCCCAGATGAATATAGCGCTCATTAATCCGCCGCCGACATTGTGTGCAATGTTCCAAAAGGACACCGTTTTGCCGCGTTCATTGCCCGAAAACCAATGCACCATAATTCGTCCACAAGCCGGCCATCCCATTCCCTGTGCCCAACCATTAATAAACATCAGCGTAAACATCGTCCAAACGCTGGCAGTAGCCCAAGAAAAATAACCAAAAGAAAAGATCATTAAGGCTGAGATGACTAGCCCTGTGGGGAGAAAATATTTGGCATTGCTTCGGTCGGAAATATTGCCCATCAAAAATTTGCTTAAACCATAGGCGATGGATACAGCAGATAGCGCAATACCTAGTTCGCCTTTAGAATACCCCTGCTCGTCGATTAAAAAAGGCATGGCGAGAGAAAAGTTTTTGCGCACCAAGTAATAGCCAGCATAGCCAATAAATATTCCGATAAACACCTGTAAGCGGAGCTTACGATAAACAGGTGTTTGCCGATCGGATGCCAGCAAGGGTTGGTGAGGTGCGGGTTTAAACCAATTTAACATCAATTGAGCCTTCTATTGTTTTATTGGACTATAACCCGAATAGATGACAAAGTCATTTCAAGCTGCTTTTAAGTTTAAACAAAAATGCAGGCGGTTGATTTTGCTGCTAAAAGGCGCGTTTGAGCGATTGAAGGCTTAATTGTTGTGTAAAATGAAATAATAAGCATCTATTGTTGCGTAAAACGCAACATGGCGCTAATTATAGACTCTACAGAGCAATCAAGTGATAGAAAATAGCTCGATAGGAAGCTTTAAACTCGGCCGATTGAGTGAATCGAGGGCTTCGTATGTCGAATATAGCTTTGGTAGCGGCGGGATTTTCAGGCTTGTCAGTATGCTTGAAGTAGACTTTTGCTGTATGCTTAACCATTGTTTAATGGCTATTTAAAGCCCTTGACTTCCTTGTTGCCATGTTGATTTGAACTGTTTTGAACTTAGAGTAGGTTTATTTTAACGATAAAAATAGGATAAAGATTGTTATTCACTAGGAGAAAAAAATGGAAAAGGTATTAGCTATTGGTGGGCTATTTTTTAGATCAAATGATCCGAAGAAACTGGCTAAATGGTATCGTGATAATTTAGGTATAAATTTAATACCTACCGGTGCCGATCAAACGCCTTGGAAACAAGAGGCTGGAACCACAGCATTTGCGCCTTTTGCTGCGGACAGTGATTATTTTGGTGATGCAAAAAAAATGTGGATGATTAATTTCCGGGTTGCTGATCTTGATGCGATGGTTTTGCAACTTGAAGCAGTCGGCATTAAAGTGACAAAAAATACAGACGATTATTCCTATGGTAAATTTGCCCGATTAAATGATCCAGAGGGAAATCCGATTGAGTTGTGGCAGCCGCTTGACGGGTCGGATTAAAGCTGTTTAATTTTAATGTTTTGGGTTTGCTCTAAATGTGAAAAATTTTCTGGCATAAAAGCAATTAGGATCTCATTTAAATAGTCAAAGCCCTTATCGGTCGGTTTTAAACGCTGTTGTTGCAAACTTAATAATTCCATTTCTATTAGCTGTTCGATCTGTGGCTTGATGGTAGCATAGCTGAGACCGGTGGTTTGGCTAAATTGTTGTACTTCGATACCTTGTTTCAGTCGCATCGCATTCATCATAAACTCCAGTGGTAGCTCAGACGGGCTAATTGTTTTTTTCGCTTGCGAAATTGCCATTTTTGATTAAATAATCTTTCGGATTTTTGTTATGAGTTGTACGTCTAATTTGCTGGATATCGGCGCGAGTGATTTTTCCATGAGCGCCAGCTCCAATAGCCAAATAGTCACCAAACTGCCAATAGTTAATATTATGCCAGCATTGATTTTTTTGCGTTTTTACTAAAGGCCGAAATTTCATAGCGTTGATAATCATTTTCAGCTAGATGGGCGATACCGCTGTCGCTAAAATCAATTAAACTATCTTCTACTGGCATTTGTTTAGGCGGCTGACTGGCAAATAGCGTGTTCGGTTCTAGGGTTAATTGATACCAGGATAAATGTTCCGGTGAAAGTTTGATGGCGCTGGATAAATCTTGCAGAGCCTGCTCGATACTTTGTCCTGGAAGGCCGTACATAAGATCGATATTAATATTGTTAAAACCAGCATCGCGGGCAATATGAAAGGCTTTTATGGCTTCCTCAGCAGAATGAATTCTACCCAGTTTTCTAAGCATGGTATCGCTAAAACTCTGTACTCCAATTGACAGCCGGTTAATACCGGCTGCATAAAAATCGACAAATTTCTCAGCTTCAAAAGTGCCTGGGTTGGCCTCCATGGTCACTTCGGTGTCGGCTAAAAAAGGCATGCGCGCTCGGACCCCACAAAGGAGTCTATCTAAGCCTTCGGCGGTCATTAAACTGGGCGTACCACCACCAATAAAGATACTGCTGATGGAGCGTCCCCAAACGCTGGGTAATTGCTGTTCTAGATCTAATAATAGTGCGTCAATATAGGCTGATTCAGGGATCTTTTGTTTAACGCTATGGGAATTAAAGTCGCAATAGGGACATTTTTTTACACACCATGGAAAGTGAATGTAGAGAGATAGTGGCGGTAGATAACTAATGATCATCGTGATTGCTCGTTAAAAGCTTTAGCAAACAGGCGTAGTGCTTTACCACGATGACTAAGGGCGTGTTTTTCTTGTGCACTCATTTGAGCGGCTGATTTTTTTGCTTGAGGGCAATAAAAAATGGGATCATAACCAAAGCCGCCATCACCAACTGGTTTTGTTAAAATGAGCCCTTGCCAACTAGCTTGGCAAATAATGGGTGTTGGATCTTGCCAGTGTCGAAGATAGACAATGACACATTGATAGCGCGCGGTTCGTTTTTCACGACTGACTGGCTCGAGGTCATTTAACAGTTTCTCAAGATTTTGCTGATCCGTTGCATCGTCAGCGGCAAATCGAGCCGAGTAGATGCCGGGATTACCCTTTAAATAGTCTACCTCAATCCCTGAGTCGTCTGCTATGGCTGGCATTTGGGTTAATTGGCTGGCATGACGCGCTTTGATAAGCGCATTTTCGACAAAAGTGAGGCCATCTTCAATTGCTTCAGGGATCTTAAAATTAGATTGGGGTAGCAGCTCAATGGCTTGTGAGGCAAGTATCTGTCCAAATTCCGTTAATTTCTTGTTATTGCCGCTAGCAATAATGATTGGTGCTTTATTAGACATGGATTAGCTGCTCAAATAGAGGAATATAAGGGTAATGTGCCAATACTAACGGCGAATTAGTTGCTTGATAATTAAAATTAGCCTGATCTTATCGCTTTTGCTACCCAATTGAAATAAACTGTTGCCAATTAGTACAAATTACTGGGGTTGATTATGGAATTATATGGTATGGGAAAGTCTCGCTCTTTTCGAGCGCTATGGGCTTTGGAAGAAGCTGGTATTGAATATGAGTATGTAGCGGTTGAATTTGCTAGCAACAAAAATAACGGCGCACAAAGTGATGCTTATCGCGCATTAAATCCTCAGGGCAAAGTACCCACCTTGGTCGATGAGGAATTGGTATTAACAGAAAGCGGCGCCATTTTAAATTATATTGCGTCCAGCAGTTCCAATTTACATTTGATTCCTTCTAATGATTTAAAACTCCGCGCCAAATATGATGAAGCCTGTTATTTTATTTTAACTGAGCTTGAGCAGGGGCTTTGGACCAATGGTAAACATCGTTTTGCATTACCCGAAGAGCGTCGGGTACCAGATATTTTACCAACAGCTGATTGGGAATTTAATAAAGCGATCAAAGCGCTACAAACCTTTTTTGATGGAGAGGATTATTTGGTGGGAGATGAGTTTACCATGGCTGATGTGTTGCTAGCTCATACACTCAATTGGGCGGAAAGTTTTAAATTTACAGTGCCTGAAAAACTACTGACCTACAAAAATAAAATGTATTATCGAACGGCCTGTAAAAAATCACTCAGTGTGATTGAGTAATTGTAATGTACAAGCCGTTGACTAGTCTGTTTTGTTTATTAATTTTTTCGATTAGTTTGAGAGGCGAAACGCTTAATAGTTTTTCCTATGCGGTGGGTGAGTCAAAGAGTAATTATTTTGATCCTGAGTCTAGCGGCGTGGCTAGTGTTATTCGGCCATTAAGCCGTCGATTGGATTACAGCCGACAAATCGGTGAAGACTGGCTAGCCTCGGTGAGTTTTGAGAAAGTGAAGGGTGATGGTCAGTGGTTTAGTGGTTTTTTACGAGTGAATAGCTTTTATAATAAGGCTTCAAGTCGTTCTCATACTTGGCAAGCTTCACTGGTTTGGTTTGACGATGACATTGATTGGAGCGTGAGTTTTGCCAAGCTTCGGACACAGGATGAATCGCTTTTTTTTCTGCCAGAGATCAAGGAGAAGTTGACCAGAAATGATCAATTATTTAATTTTTCTGTCGGCAAAACGCTTGAATTTAATGATGAGTTTTCCAATAGTTTATGGACCTTAGATTGGTCAGTGGGCACACAGTTTGCTGCCCTCGATGTTCATTTAATTGATCAGGTCGAGCTATCGACTCCGATTGAAGTTGATGCCTATTTTAAGCAACAATCGTGGACAGGGTTCGTCGATTTTAGTTTGAATTATTGGCAGGTTGAAAGCTCCGTGATATGGGGTCCTTATTTGATCCTTAGTTGGAACTCGGAACTACAATTATCCGGTGATTTATCGGTAACGCTATCTAATGAGCAACGTAATATTAGCCTTGATGAAGCCGGAAGCCGTTATTCACAAGCTTTTCGGACGCCTGATTCGGGGCGCTGGGAGATGGGTTGGCAGTTTCTTTTTGACTCAGGTTTTAGCTTTAATTTCAGTTACGCAAAAGATGTAGCAACCGCTAGTGATTTTGATTTTATCGAGGCGGTGGTCGGCTTTTCTTTCTAAGATTATTATAATCTATTTATTTTGTCTAAATACTGTTATATATCCGTTATCATACAAGATGCGTGATTTAGTAATAAAATAAAACGAACGTTCGTTCGTTTTATGCTTAAATTTGTGAAAATAAATTAACCACTATCTAATGTCGTTTTTTCAACCTTTTTCTTTGTCTCAATTTTTTTCAGTAGTTGACGTTTTTTTTGTGGCGATAATTTTCTAAATTTCTCTTTAGTAGCTTTCGTTTTTCAGGTGATAAGCGTTTAAAAACAGCATAAGTTTTTCTTATATGACGTTTTTTTTCAGGTGATAAAGACTGAAACCTCTGAAAACGTTTTTGCAGACGTTGTTTCTTTTCAGGCGATAAGTTCTTCCATTGCTTAAAACGATTACGAGCAATTTTTTTCTGCTGTGGAGAGAGTTTTGACCAACGGTTAGCGCCTTTTACTAGTTTTTGTTTTTTTGCTTGAGACAGGTCTTTCCATTGATGTTTAAATTGTTTTAGCAATTTTTGGTTTTTTTGAGATAGATCATTCCAACGAATTGAGTCTTTTGTATCGGCAAAACAAAATGACGTGGTACAAATTAAAAGCGTAAAAATAAAATATCTCATGGTTGTTCTTCTCCAATTAAACTAGGTTCAATTTTATTGGTGGCATCCGTTGGTAGCTTCTGCTTGCTGTTGACTGCTGCCTCTTCATCGGTTGCATCATCATTTCTACTTTGTTCTTCAAATGCCAACATGGCTAAGGGATCGAGAGACTTTTCATCTGCTGACATGTCTGCAATAAATAAAAAGAAACTTTCGTCTTGAGCTTCAACCACTTCAGCGGCAGGCACTTTTGTTGAAATGGATAACACTGTGAATATTATAATGCTAGGCAAAAGATCAGTTCGATACGTCATCTTGACCCTCGCTCATCCAAACAATAAACTCTAAATCATCCAGCATTTCTAAATCTTCTTGCAATACTTCCGCTAAAAGAGGCTCTGCGTCGACTGATGTTTGCGGTATAAAATTCCAACTTAAAGCGAGTATCATGGCAAAGCTTACGGCAGAGGTTATTCGCCAATTAATTTTCGGTTTATGCTGCTCTTCTAGCGCTTTCATTCGCGCTTGGTTAAGCCTGCGCCGAATCGTAGGATCAAGGTTTTCAATGCTAGCATCGAGGTTCTGATTTATTCGCGTCTCTAACGGTTGTTTATCAGTCATTAGCAAGTAGCTCCTCAAGGGCTTGTTTAGCCCGAGAATAATGGGTTTTGACACTGCCTTCAGCGCAATTCATTGCTGCTGCGGTCTGCTTGATGCTAAGCCCTTCCCAGTTTCGGAGTAAAAAGCATTGCTGTTGACGCGGAGATAAGCTTTTAAGAGCAATGTTGACCCTTTTGATAGCTTGTTTGGCTTCAAGTGAGCGTTCTGGGGCAATATGGTCGCTAGCGAGGTCGATCAAATCGGGGGCTGGACCATCACTGGGAGTGGTTTTTTTCCAAAAAAATAGATTGTTATAGATTTTCTGCCTACGAAAGTGATCCATGATTTTACTTTGCAATATACGATAAAACAAAGGCTTCCACTCATCACTAGGCTTGTGAGAATACTTCTCAACCAACTTGATCATGGCCTCCTGCACAATATCCAGCGCATCAGCCTGATTTTTTGTAGCGATTTCAGCCATTCGATAGGCTTTTTTCTCAACTTGCGCTAAAAATTGTTCGATGGAGATATCCAGAGCCGCTTTCCCCTTAATTCTTGCGTTAGAATACAGGAATGATGACTGACTGTAAAAGGCTGTAGTTTGCATAAAAAACCACTATGAATTGCTGGTCTATAGAGTACAACGGGTTAATATCGATTTGGTTGACAATGATTCTCACAAATATTGAGTTTTATAGGGAATTACCGGTAAGTGCCTAATCAGCCTCAAAATAATTCGAGACTGATTGAAACGGAGCAGGTCTTCTTACTCTTTTGCTATGCTAAGAGCCTAGTCAACATAAACCTTGCGTTTAAACTTTAGTGGAATCAGTTTGCCCTGTTTGTTGGGTTGTATTTGTAGATCAAAGCTGAGTCTTTCACCGTTATTAATTGGGAAAGTGGCTAGATAATAGATTGCTGTGCCTTCTTTGACTTCTTTAAATGCGAGCTCCTTCACTTGCCCCGCAAGGCTAGCACCATGGCCAAAAATATTAGCGATGACCGCTGTACCCTCGGGTTTGTCGGATTTTTGAATGATACTAACATTGAGTAGTGCAATGTTTTTACTGCGCTTGATACCGTACTGAGTGGCTATTTCCGGCTCGATTAATGACGAGTTTAAAAGATTGTAATGTACTGTAAATTCACCCACCGTATGTTCTTCGGCGAATAGACTAAAACTAGCAAAGAATAGTATGAATGCGAGTGTGATTTTTTTTAACTGAACAGAAACCATATTCTAACCCCTTGTAAATTATAAAAATTAACAGCAAGGTCGAAGCGCTATAATACTTCAATAGGTGACAACCTAACAACAGTTTAAAACGAACAGTCTGTTTTTGCTAGTGAATCTTATATCTAGCTGATTAATTAACAGGGTAAATGTTACGCTTTTCGGCCCGCAGCGGAAGATAAGGGGACAATATTATTGGGTTTACTAGGCTTAGCATTGGTCGGTTTTTGCCGATCAAGCGTATGCAACAGTTCTAGCCCAGTATCACGCTCTATTTCAATGTCATCCAGTAAATGATGAATGGCTTTCAATTTTCCTTCAATATTGGCGTCGTCTTTTTTTAATTTGAGAAGATCGTCTCGGTGTGAAAGTATAAGATGTTTTTGTATTCTAAGTTGTTGATTAATTGGATTAAGGACATTTTTAGTCCAGTCAATTAAGTCATGTCGAGTGGTTTTGAAAAAATCGAGAATGTCGCTAATGCTGCCGGAAAAAAAACGTTTAATTGCCACTGAGTGCTCAGTGAATGTTATTAGAAAATTTTTGTCAATTTTTTCAGAGCGAGCAATGATTTTATCTAAGTTTCTATTGAGTTTAACCACTGGAAAAAGCCGAGGCTCAATTAATTCGATATCAAAATCTTTGGCAAATTTTTTGTACAATGAAAGCGCCATTTTATTGGTTAGTTCTGCTTCTCTGCTAAACTGAGCCATAATACCTTTAACTGAGACAAAAAAGTTTTGCAATTGTTTAAATAATGCGAAGGTGGTTTTGCTGTTGACCAACTCATCCAATGCAACCTCGACTTCTTTGGCTAGCGTTTCATTACTCATAGCACTATGTAGTATTCGAGCTTGTCTTTGTAGTAACCGTTGGCTAGGTTTTACCGAAAGTGATTTTTTTTGTAAGTCGATGAGTGCCGCTTCATTATTGCTAATGAGAGAGTTGATTTTTTCTTTGTTGAGATCGGTTATGGATTCAAATTGTTGCTGCTGGTTAATTAATTGGTCCCGCTGATTATTGATAATGCCTAGAGCACTTCGAATCATTGATTGAGATTTATCAATCACGCTAGATAACTGATGATTCTCTTTATTTTCGATGAGACTAGTGGCAAGCATCTGTTCCAAATGATTAATCTGGCTTTTGGCTAATAAATGAGGGTCATTTTGAATTTTGCCAATCAGTGCCTTTTGTGCTGAAACCGGCAGTACTTGACTGGCGTCTATCTGTAGTTGCCTAGCGGTTAGTTGGGTCATTTGCTTAATAGCGAGTTCAATTTTCTTTGGGCTTGATAATTCATCCCAAAGGCTATCAATTTTGTTAAGGACTGCATACAAACCTAGTTCTGAGCGTCCTTCAATATTTTGTATATGGTCTTCCCATACTTTCATGTCCGATGCGGTAACACCACTATCAGCGGATAGTAAAAATAAGATGGCCTGCACTTGAGGTAATAATTTTAAAGTGAGCTCGGGTTCACTGCCAAGCGCATTAAGTCCGGGTGTGTCTAAGATTCTTAATCCTTGCTTTAAAAGAGGGTGATCAAAACTGACCATGGCGTGTCGCCATTTAGGTACTTCAACTTTGCTCTTATCATCCAAGCAGGGTTGTAGCAAGTCAGCGTCAAAACCCAATTGCTTTGCTTGTTCAATGGTGACTTTTTTGGTTTGACTAATGGCTTGTAAGGTCACCGACATTTCTTGTGCTGAATCCGTAGCGAGTTTTATTTCAATCCAGTTTTGAGTGTTTTTACGGTAGTCAATAAGGCTACTTTGTTTTAATCGAGTTTCAATAGGCAGTAGTCTTAGATAACAATACTTTTGTTGTTTGTCATAAAATAATTCTGTTGGGCACATGGTGGTTCTACCCACCTCTGAGTGAAGGATCCGTTGGCCGTATTGAGTAAAAAATAACGCATTGATGAGCTCTGTTTTGCCGCGAGAGAATTCGCCAATAAAAGCTATTGTGAGGTAGTCCTGATCAAGGGAGGTTTTTAATTGCGATAAATGTTGGTCTATTTGCTTTTCATAGAGATTATTTCGGCGTAACCACATACGAAAGCGGTTTAATGATTTTCCGATTTCATTGCGCCGCCGGCTAAATTGACCAATATTTCCTGCAAAGTTCTGATTCATGCTGCACCGACTTCTTTTTAGTTGATCTGGTTTTAACTGCTCTCATTTTAGTTGATCTAGCGGGTTAAAAAGAGATGGCGATAAGGCCTATGTCTATTAAAAATATTAGCAGAAATGAGATATTTTGTAAGAATATCTGAAAAAAACAGCGACCAGCGCTCACTTTTATCGCTATTGTCAGATTAACGGTCGATTTTTGCTTGTGAATGAAGCCGTAATTGAGCCTCTAAGCACCAGTATAAATGAATATTCAAATTTTTACTGAAAATCAGAGCAGGTAGCATCAGCTATCGGGCTTGCTTTGGACAGCGTCACTTTTAAATAAGTGGGATAATCCAGTAGTAGAGCGAATTAGAGATAAAATAAATGATTAATAATAAAATCATGGGCGAGAAGTCAAATCCCGCCATGGGTGGTAGCACTCGGCGAATAGGACCGATCAATGGTTCGGTTAGCTGTTCAATCACTGCGCCGATAGGGTGGTATCCTGATGTGGCGATCCAGCTCATTAAAATCCGCGCAAAAATCAAAAAGATAAACAGATTTAATATGTTTTGTAATAGAGCAACTAGGCCTACCAGAGCAAAGCTGGTAATAGGATTGAAGGTTCCTAATTTTAAATAGAGATCAATTAAAGTGAATAAATAGGCCAATAAAAGAGTCGAAACATCGATACTACCGACGCTGGAGATGACTCTGACGCATGGGCTTAATCAATGGGTCGGTGGCCTTAATGGATAGCTGTGACATAGGATTATAAAAATCGGCACGAAAATACTGCAGAAAAAAGCGTAGTAAAATTATAAAAATATAAAAACCAATCAGCATGCTGATCAATTGGCTAAAAGGGTTCATCTATTGAGTCTCTCCAAGTTGTTGAGCCCGTTGATAGGCACTTTTGACAGCATTTTTTATGCTATCAGTAAAATGGTCCAGCTTTAAGCTGGCAATGGCGGCTTCTGTGGTACCGCCTTTTGAGGTGACAGCGTCAATCATTTGTTGCAACTCAACGTCTGGGTTAGCTTGCGCTAACTTAGCAGCACCTAGTAGTGCTTGCGTCGCTAGTTGCCTAGCACTCGTTTCCGGCATCCCAAGAGCCTGCGCTTGATCGGCCATCGCCTGAATAAACATAAAGCAATAGGCCGGTGAACTACCAGCAATGGCGGTGACTAGGTCAATTTGTGATTCAGATGTTACCCAAGTGACAGTTCCAACCGCCTTAAAAAGGTTAGTCGCAATTAATTTTTGTGATTCATCTGCTTTGACGCCGACAAACAAACCGGTGGCGCCTTGTCCGATGGAGGCGGGTGTATTCGGCATCGCCCGGATAATGGTGCTTGTAGACTGTATGCCTGATTCGATCTGTTGGCACTGAATGCCTGCAGCAACGGAAATGATGATATGTTGGGATAGATCAAGTGAACTCAGCTGTTTTAATACTACAGGAATTACTGCAGGTTTAACGGCTAGAATGATAACCGATGCTTGTTGTGTTAAGGCGAGTAGATCACGACTGATATGGATTTTGGACTGTTCAGCAAAGGCTTGGTGCTTTTCGGGGCGCGGGCAGCTTGCCATTATGTGTGAGGCAGGCACAGCATTGGCCAAAAGCCCTTGAATAAGTGCTTTTGCCATATTGCCACAACCGATAAATAGGTATTTCTGTTGCTCTGCTGTCATTTCTCTTGTATTTCAGTCATTTTATTGCGTAACTTCCAGTCAATTTGGCTGCTGCTGATTGGATTTTGGCGTCCTTTTGCCAAAAATATCAGTGCCGATCCTTAGCATATTGCTTCCGGCGGCGATTGCGGCTTCGATATCACCACTCATACCCATGGATAAAGTGTCCATTTGAGGGTATTGGTGTCGATATTGGTCAAAACAGTGTTTAATTTGCTTAAATTGGATTAATTGTGTCTCAAAACAGTCTGTTTTAGGCGGAATAACCATTAATCCACGAAGCTTTATATGGGGTAGTTTACTCGCTAAATCAAGTAGATGAGGCAGATCTTGCCGACTAGCCCCTTTTTTTTGTGGCTCTGCAAAATAATTAAGTTGAATACAGAGGTTGAGCGGTCCTTTTTGCTCACCGCGTTGTTCACTGAGGCGAGTGAGTATTTTCTTACGATCAACACTTTGCACCCAAAGTCAAAATTTTGTGCAATAAGGCGGGTTTTATTGCTTTGGATGGGGCCGATAAAGTGCCAGTTTATCTTAAGACTGGCCAGTGTTTTTATCTTTAATAGTGCTTCCTGAATATAACTTTCGCCGAAATCTGCGACACCTTCCTCATAAGCGGCTTGAATTGCACTGATGGGATGTGTTTTACTCACCGCCAATAGTTTTAGTGAATTGCTTTTAATATGATATTTGTGTGCAATATCATGAAGATCTTGGCGAACATTTTTGATACGATCTGCTATAGTCATAAGGGTGATTTTTAATAGTGACTCGAAAACAAAATCCCTTGATAGCTCAAAAGAGTGATCGCAGGAGGTTATCGAGCATTTTAGCACCGCATTATTGTGATAGATAGAGTCGGATAGACACAGATTAGTCACAACAGACACACCAATAAAAACCTTCTCTACAGTGAGACTTCTATGGATATTACAGAATTACTGGCATTTAGTGTAAAAAACAAGGCTTCGGATCTGCATTTATCGGCCGGTTTACCGCCTATGATCCGAGTTGATGGCGACGTAAGACGTATCAATGTGCCGCCAATGGACCACAAAATGGTGCATAGCTTAGTCTATGACATCATGAACGATAAGCAACGTAAGGATTTCGAAGAGTTTTTAGAAACTGATTTCTCCTTTGCATTGCCTGGCATTGCTCGATTTCGTGTTAATGCCTTTAATCAAAATCGCGGGGCTTCTGCGGTTTTTCGTACCATCCCTTCGCAAGTATTAACCCTAGAGGAGTTAGCAGCACCTTCCATTTTTAAAGAAATGTGTATGCATCCGCGCGGTTTGGTATTGGTTACCGGCCCGACAGGCTCGGGTAAAAGTACCACTTTGGCCGCTATGATTGATTATATTAATGATAACCACTATGGCCATATTTTGACCATTGAAGATCCCATAGAATTTGTGCATGAAAGTAAAAAATGCCTGATGAATCAACGAGAAGTACATCGTGACACTTTGGGCTTTAGTGAAGCGCTGCGCTCAGCGCTGCGCGAAGATCCCGATATCATCTTGATTGGTGAACTTCGAGATTTAGAAACTATCCGACTCGCCTTAACTGCGGCTGAGACTGGACATTTGGTATTCGGTACTCTGCATACGTCATCCGCCGCAAAAACCATTGACCGGATTATTGATGTATTCCCCGCGGCTGAAAAAGATATGACCCGCTCAATGTTATCAGAATCACTGCAGGCCGTTATCTCGCAAACACTGCTTAAAAAGAAGGGTGGTGGCCGAGTGGCTGCTCATGAAATTATGGTGGGAACATCCGCCATTAGAAATCTTATTCGAGAAGATAAAGTGGCCCAAATGTATAGTGCTATTCAGACCGGTCTTGGAGTAGGCATGCAGACTTTAGATCAGTGTTTAAAAGATTTGTTAGGAAAAGGCTTGATTAGTGTTGAAGATGCAAGGCATGCTGCCAAAAGTAAGGAAGAGTTCTAATGGATTTTGAGGGCCTTCTTAAATTAATGGCTAGCAAAAAAGCATCGGATCTTTTTATTACTGCGGGCGTACCGCCAAGCATCAAAATCCACGGTAAAGTGATGCCAGTAACACAGCGAGCGCTGTCCTCAGAAAAAGCGCGTGAAGTTGTTTTAAGTGTTATGAATGAAGAGCAGCGCAGAGAATTTGCCAGAGCAAAAGAATGTAATTTTGCTATTAGTGCCGAAGGTGTTGGGCGTTATCGTGTTAGCGCTTTTCAGCAGCGTAACAATGTGGGGATGGTGTTAAGACGGATTGAAACCAATATCCCAACCATTGAAGAACTCCGATTACCCAGCATTTTAAAAAAGTTATCTTTAACTAAGCGCGGCCTAGTGATTTTTGTGGGAGCCACCGGAACCGGTAAATCTACTTCACTCGCTTCGATGATTGGATATCGAAATCATTCCACCACCGGTCATATCATTTCAATTGAAGACCCGATTGAATTTGTGCATAAACATGATAAATGTATTATTACTCAACGAGAAGTGGGTATTGATACTGATTCATTCTCGATTGCACTTAAAAATACTCTGCGTCAAGCGCCGGATGTTATTTTGATTGGTGAAGTAAGAACTAGTGAGACTATGGATTATGCAATAGCCTTTGCTGAAACGGGACACCTTTGTATGTGTACCCTTCATGCTAACAATGCTAATCAAGCATTGGATCGAATTCTGCATTTCTTCCCACGGGAAAAACACCCACAAGTTCTAATGGATTTATCGTTAAATTTAAGAGCGATTGTGGCGCAGCAACTTATCCCTACACCGGATGGAAAAGGACGCCGACCAGCGATAGAAATTATGATCAACACACCTCTAGTGTCTGATCATATCCGAAAAGGCGAGCTACACCTGCTAAAAGATTTAATGCATAAATCCAATGAGCAGGGTATGCAAACCTTTGATCAGTCTCTGTTTGCGCTTTATAAAAGCGGTGAAATTACTTACGAAGATGCGTTGCATCATGCAGATTCACCCAATGATCTACGCTTAATGATTAAGCTGGACTCATCGGATAGCGGTGAAGCAGCATTTGAAGCTGGAATTGGTGGAATGTCACTGGAAGAGCAAGAACCTCGCTAGCGAAAGGACAATGGCGTCTATCTTTCGCTAGCCTTTGATGCTTAGCGTAACATCTGGTTAACCTTGCTTAAATCTTGTTCCGACAATAAGCCAGTAGCGCGCTTTAAGCGTAATGTATTGAGTACATAATCATATCGTGCTCTTGAATATTGTCGTTTTGCATCAAACAACAACTGGGTTTGTAATAGCACATCAACGATAGTACGAGTACCTACTTCAAATCCTGCTTGTGTGGCTTCAAGCGATTTTTCTGCCGAAAGAACAGCTTGTTTAAAAGCCTTCACTGAACCAACATTGGCCACAACTCCAAGATAGGAGCTACGGGTTTGGCTAACCGCTAAGCGGCGACTGGCTTCTAAATTATGCGCGGCTTGTAAGTAGAGTTGTTGTGCTTCTTTAACCTGAGAGTTAGTGCGTCCCCCCGAATATATCGGGATGTTAAAGTTTACTGCAATGGACGATCCTTTTGATTGGTTATTGGTGACGCTATTTGAAAGTATACCGAGTGGAAGGCCTGCATTGTCAAAAATATCTCGCGAAGGTGAAGTAATATCACTGTCATTGTCCGAGTAGCTAGCGCTTAAATCTAATGTAGGGTAATGCCCCGCTTGTGAGATAGAGATACTTTTTTTAGCAATATCCAAACCGATGCTGGTCGCTTTAACGCTAGTGTTGTTTTTCTGTGCCTCGCTCATCCACTTTTTAATATCTTCGGGTTGCGGTTTCTGTGGCGTAATGTCTTTTCTTAGGGCAAGCAGATCGTAATGATAACGACCGGTAATCAGTTGTAAAAGTTCATGGCTATTGTCTAACGCATTTTGTGCAATAATCTGGTTAGCGACGGCGCGGTCATAGCGAGATTGTGCTTCATGGACTTCGGTTATTGCGATAAGACCGACTTCAAAACGCTGATTTGTCTGGGCTAATTTTTGTGCCACCGCTTTGGTTTCTGCTTTGGAAAATTCAACGTTATCCTGCGCCGTTAAAACATTAAAGTAGGCTTCTGCTACGCGTATGATGAGGTCTTGGTGCGAGCCTTCAAGATTGACATTGGATTGCAGTGCGCGTTTTTCTGCGATGCCAAGACTTAGCCAACTGGCATGGTTATAAATTTGCTGAGTGAGGCTAACGCTATAAGCGTTGCTAGTGGTGTCACTTTGGCTATTGGACACATTTTCAATCGTTTGCGGTGGTATCGCCGGATTGGTGGGGGTTATAAGGCCAGTGGTTCGACTAGAAAAATCGTTTGTAGAAACGGAATGGCTCAGCCGAGCATTGATTTGCGGTAAAAGTGCCGCCATGCTTTGATTAACTCTTTCATTGGCAGCCATTGTACCCGCTTCATTAGCTAAGTAAGAAGGGTCGTTGTCTTGTGCTAACCGATATATATCAAGTAGATTGTCGGAAAGAGCGATTGGTGCTGTAAACAGCATGACACTGGTTAAAGTGATTTTTAATGCATATTTCATTTTAATACCTACTCATTAAAGAATTAGTGTGTAACATATCTAGTTTTAAGTTTTCTCACGGTATGGCTATTGCTTATAGCCGAGCCTACTGATCGATTAAACCGGACAGTGTGTTGCGATCCTAACACACCTGTTACCCGCTTCTATCAGAGTAAATTATTATAAAATAGCGCAAATTGTAAAATGATATGTAAAAAGATGATAATTAATCAAAACACAAATTGATTAACCTGTTCGGAATTGATCATTTTAGGCGATTCAATGGGAAACAGGTATTCATAATACCATTGATTTGCTTCATCGAGTTGAGCCATTGTGGCGACCAAGCCGTTATCTTTTTCAAGAATGCAAACAATACGCCCATTTTTGTTGAGATTTCTTTTAAAGCTATCGCCAAGGCTAGGTAGAGCGGCCGTAATGAGTATGGCATCGTAGGGAGCATGGGCCATCCACCCATCACAGGCATCACCTTCTTCGATAGTCACATTGTTGATGCCTAATTTTTGGTGGGTTTTTTGTGCGTTTCTTACAAATTCGGTAATAATTTCTACGCTGTAGACTTTTTTACTAAGTTTAGACATCAGCGCTGAAGAATAACCACTGCCAGTACCAATTTCTAATACTAGGGTCGATGGTGTGAGTTCGAGTGCTTGAATGAGACGAGCAATTTCACGCGGTGCAAGCATTAATTGTTTTTGACCTAACGGCAGATGAACATCGGCATAGGCCAGGCCTTTTTGATCGGCGGCGATAAATTGCTCTCGCGGCAGAGTTGACATGGTACCAAGAAGCTTTTCGTTAAATACTCTCCAGGGTTTTACCTGCTGTTCAATCATATTAAACTGCGCTGTTTCGATATCCATAGCTCACATCACCTCGTGATTAGTTACATCAATTGATAGGGCTATTTTGCCCTAGCTTAAACATTTTTTCCAATTTTAGGTTAAATATATTAGTGCTTTGAGAAGCAATTAGTTTAACATGATGAATATCAGTAACAAAGCACTTTAGTCTTCTATAAGTATGGATATAACCAATGATGCAATATCAATTGCTTGAACAAAAAAGTCTGTATTCTGGATTTTTTAAGTTGCAAAACTACCGCCTTAAACACCAGCTATTTCAAGGCGGCTGGAGTCAAGAATTTACTCGTGAAATTTTGCAACGAGGCAATGCCGCAGGCGTTTTACTTTTTGATCCAAAGACCGATCAATTGGTCCTGATTGAACAATTTAGGCCTGGAGCGATAGAGAGTGACTATCCTTGGATCATGGAAGTGGTGGCGGGCATGATTGAATCCGATGAAACACCAAAGCAAGTGGTGCAAAGAGAGGCGATTGAGGAATCTGGGGTACAAATTAAGGGCTTGAAATTAATTCATCATTATTATTCTAGCCCAGGCGGTAGCGACGAGCAGATATGGTTATTTATTGGCCAAATTAATATTGATCAAATAGCTGAATATGCAGGCTTAGAAAATGAAAACGAAGATATAAAAGTGCATCGGTTGGCAGCCACTGAGGTCTTTGATTGGTTAAAAAAAGGCAAAATTAACAATGCGATGACGATTATAGCGCTGCAATGGTTGCAGCTCCAACCGGAGAGAAATCTGATTTTCGATTAATAAAAGTGGCTTTATGTCACAATTTGAGATTATTTTTAATGAAACTTGGTCAAAATATGCCATTACAGCTCAAAATTAAGTCAAAAATAGACTAAAATCAAGCATAGGATTGCATGGCTTGAGGAATAAGCAGTTGATAGGTAACAGGTAACTGATAAATTGGTTTTATTATTGCTATAGCAGGATTACTTTTAACCCTTTAACCTCCGCAGGTCATATAAAAATAGGTCATGCATTTGAAGAGATATCAACCGGATTTAGATGAATTTATCTCTCAATGCGAGGTTAATTATTTTCTTATTATAAAATTAATTCCTAACCTTGAAACAAAGCAAAACCAAGTTTTGGCGCGCCAATTAAACCGCTCGCTTTTAAAGCATCGAATTGGAATGCAAGACTTTGATTTTAAGTTGCTTGAAACAGCCAAATACACCAGCACGTTATTGCTTAAAATTGGTGCTTTGGTAGATAAGATGCCGCAAGATTTAGTGCTTATGTTGCGCCTATATCATGATGCAAAGCTGCTTGAAGTCATGGATATGTCTGGCCCGAAAGCCATGCGAGCTATTTTCACTGGCCGGCGATTAATCAATAGACAAAAGGATGAAAAAAAGACAGATCAACCGCTTTTTGGGTGAGAGTCTAAAACATTGTCTGGCTAGTCAGCCGCTTAATTCTGAGCTGACTTGAGAAAATTTTGAGAATGGAATATGCAAAATAAATTAAAAAAACAGTTTAAGTCACCAGCTTGTGAGCTCAGATACGCAGGTGGTAAAACTAGTCCAAATTACCGACAGCCACATTTTTGCTGATCCCGAAGGCTGTTTGCTAGGGCTGAATACCCGCCATAGCTTTAATGCGGTATGTGACAGAGTGATGCGTGAAGAATGGGCACCCGATGTTATTTTAGCCACCGGCGATCTATCCCAAGATTCCTCTGATCAAGCATACCAATTCTTAGCTGAATCCTTTAACCGTATGGCTCTTCCTACCTATTGGATTGCAGGTAATCACGATTGTAATGTGGCGATGCAACGCACCATGAATAGCGGCTGTATTTCAGCCGCCAAGCATTTATTATTTGAACACTGGCAAATTATTTTGTTGGATTCGTCGGTGGTAGAAAAGGTTTATGGTGAGCTTTCACCATCTCAGATGGAATTTTTGACTGAAAAATTAGAGCAGCATCAGGATAAATTTAGCCTTATCGTTTTACACCACCATCCGGTCGATGTGGGCAGTGAATGGCTGGACCAAATAGGGTTAAGGAATAAACAAGAATTGCATGATATATTAAAGGCTTACCCTAAGGTCAAGGGGGTTTTATGGGGCCATATTCATCAAGAATATTTGGCAACATTTGATGGTATTGACTGGATAGCGACGCCCTCGAGTTGTGTCCAGTTTAAACCAGGATCAACTGAATTCTCTGCTGATACTGATTCACCTGGTTATCGTTACCTTCAACTGTTGCCTAATGGTAGTATCGAAACTCAAGTTCACCGGATGAAAAATATCGAATTTACTGTCGATTACTCAATAAAAGGTTATTAGTCCTTCAACTGGCGCTAAATCACACCTCAAAACGATAAAATTTCTGCTTCAAGTCTTGCCTTTAGTTTTAATCCACGCGATGATAGCGCCATGATTTTATAACAATAATCATAAGGAAATTAATGTCTAGTTCGTACAATTCAGATTCAATCGAAGTTCTTAGTGGCCTTGACCCAGTAAAAAAACGACCGGGAATGTACACTGATACCACTCGTCCCAACCATTTAGCTCAAGAAGTTATTGATAATAGTGTGGACGAAGCTTTAGCAGGGCATTGTCGTAACATTAAGGTGCTAGTGCATACGGATGGTTCGATTGAGGTCGAAGATGACGGTCGCGGTATGCCGGTTGATATTCACGCGGAAGAAGGCGTTAGCGGGGTGGAGCTTATTCTAACCAAGCTGCATGCCGGTGGTAAATTTTCTAATAAAAACTATGAATTTTCTGGTGGACTTCACGGAGTGGGCATTTCGGTGGTTAATGCACTGTCCAGCCGAGTCGAAGTTTTAGTTAAGCGAGATGGTAAGCGTCACCAAATTTGTTTTGAAAATGGCGAAGTCTCTAAACCTTTAAAGGTGATTGGTGAAGTTGGACAACGAAATACCGGAACTACCGTTATCTTTTGGCCAGACCCTCAATATTTTGATTCGGCTAAATATTCTCTGTCAAAACTCAAGCATTTATTGAGAGCCAAAGCCGTTTTATGTCCAGGCTTAACCGTTACCCTGATTGATAATACTAAAGACGGAGAAAAAACTGAATGGTATTACCAAGATGGCTTAACTGATTACTTAAAAATAACCGCAGTGGATGTTTTAAAACTTCCAGAAGAACCTTTTACGGGGAGTTTCAAGGGTGAATCAGAAGCTGTCGACTGGGCTTTATTTTGGTTGCCAGAGGGAGGCGATTTAATCAATGAAAGCTATGTCAATTTAATCCCGACGGTGCAAGGTGGCACTCATGTTAACGGTTTGCGGACTGGGCTACTGGATGCTATGAAGGAGTTTTGTGAATTTAGAAATAGCCTGCCGCGAGGGGTTAAGTTGACCGCAGATGATATTTGGAGCGGCCTTAGTTTTGTATTGTCAGTCAAAATGCAAGATCCACAATTTTCCGGCCAAACCAAAGAGCGCCTTTCATCACGTCAATGTGCAGCTTTTGTTTCTGGTGTGGTTAAAGACGCTTTTTCACTTTGGCTCAACCAGAATCCTAATTATGGTGACCAGTTAACCGAACTCGCCATTGCCAATGCGCATATTCGAATGCGCTCTCGCAAAAAGGTCGCGCGTAAAAAAATCACCAGTGGTCCAGCGTTACCCGGAAAATTATCCGATTGTTCGGGACAAGATACGATGGCAGGTGAATTATTCTTGGTCGAAGGTGATTCCGCCGGTGGCTCAGCGAAACAAGCTCGTGATAAAGAGTTTCAAGCCATTATGCCGCTACGCGGGAAAATCTTAAATACCTGGGAGGTTGATTCATCAGAAATTTTAGCCTCGCAAGAAGTTCATGATATCTCTGTTGCCCTAGGGCTTGATCCTGGCTCGGAAGACTTGAGCGGTCTGCGTTACGGAAAAATTTGTGTACTAGCCGATGCGGATTCTGATGGATTGCACATAGCAACGTTACTTTGTGCGCTATTTATTCGACATTTTCAAGCCTTGGTTGAAGCCGGTCACGTTTATATTGCGATGCCACCCTTATATCGAATTGATGTGGGAAAAGATGTCTACTATGCATTAGACGAAGATGAAAGAAAAGGTGTTTTGGACAGAATTACCGCCGAAAAAAAACGTGGCAATAGTCAATATTCAACGATTTAAAGGCTTAGGTGAAATGAATCCTAAACAATTAAGAGAAACAACCATGGATCCCAGTACTCGAAGGTTGGTGCAATTGACCATTGACTCTTATGAAAGAACTTTTGAAATGATGGATATGCTGCTAAACAAAAAACGCGCGGCTGATCGAAAAGCATGGCTGGAACTAAAAGGTGGTATGGTTGAACTTGCTTAGTCCGGTTTAAAGCAGCAATCATTTAAACAATAATTTTTTTCACTAAAACAACGAAATAATTGATGATGGAATTAAATTTTGAAGGCGTCGAGCAGCAAACGCTCGCAGATTTTACTGAGAAGTCCTACTTAAACTACTCCATGTATGTGATCATGGATCGCGCTTTGCCGCACATCGGTGATGGTTTAAAACCAGTGCAGCGTCGGATCGTTTATGCCATGAGCGAACTAGGATTAAAGTCCACTGCTAAGTATAAAAAATCGGCTAGAACCGTGGGTGACGTGCTGGGTAAATTTCATCCACATGGCGACAGTGCCTGTTATGAAGCTATGGTATTGATGGCCCAGCCGTTTTCTTATCGCTACCCGCTGGTCGATGGGCAAGGTAACTGGGGCGCACCAGATGATCCTAAATCTTTTGCCGCGATGCGTTATACCGAATCTCGTCTTTCCGCTTATTCGGGTGTACTGCTGTCTGAGCTAGGTTTAGGTACCGTAGAATGGTCGGCTAATTTTGATGGTACTTTAAAGGAACCTAAGGTGCTTCCGGCTCGTTTACCTAACCTACTATTGAATGGCACCACCGGGATCGCAGTTGGTATGGCAACTGACATCCCACCACATAATATTACTGAAATAGCCGATGCCTGCATTTATCTATTGGATAATCCTAAAGCCACTTTAGAAGATGTTATGCAGATTGTTCCTGGACCAGATTACCCAACTCATGCAGAAATCATCACTAGCAAACAGGATATTACGAAAGCCTATTTAACGGGGCGTGGTAGTTTTAAAATGCGCGCGGTGTATGAAATGGAAGAGGGTGATATTGTGGTGCATAGTTTGCCACATCAGGTTTCCGGCTCAAAAATATTAGAGCAGATCGCGGCCCAAATGCAAGCTAAAAAATTACCCATGGTGGCCGACCTTCGAGATGAGTCCGATCATGAAAATCCCACTCGGTTGGTCATTATACCTCGTTCTAATCGTGTGGATGTTGAAACGCTTATGCGGCATTTATTTGCCACCACCGATTTGGAAAAAAACTATCGCATGAATATGAATGTGATAGGCATTGATGGTAATCCACGAGTCAAAGGCTTGGTGACCTTTTTGCAAGAATGGTTGCTGTTTAGAACCGAAACAACTCGTCGCCGTTTAGAGTCGCGATTTGACAAAAGTCGATCGAACGATTACACAAACTGGCCGGTCTTGTTAATTGCCTTTTTAAATATTGATGAAGTGATTAAGATTATTCGTGAAGAAGATAAACCTAAGCCAGTATTAATGAAGCATTTTGGAATTTCCGATATTCAAGCGGAAGCTATTTTAGATTTGAAATTACGTCATTTAGCCAAGCTTGAAGAGATGAAAATTCGCGGTGAACAGAGTGAGTTAGCTGAAGAAAAATCCGCGTTAGAGTTAATACTTAGCTCCAAACAACGCTTAAAAACCTTGGTGAAAAAAGGAATCAAACAAACTGCGGAAGAGTTTGCTGACCAGCGCATGTCACCCATAGTTACTCGCGGAGAATCCAAAGCTTTGAGTGAAACTGATCTGATGCCGAGTGAAGCTGTGACCGTGGTGATGTCTAAAATGGGCTGGGTTAGATGCGCCAAAGGCCATGAGGTTGATGCCGCTGCCCTCAACTATAAATCGGGTGATGCTTACGGTTCATCGGCCAAGGGCAAAAGTAATCAATGGGCGGTATTTTTAGATTCCAGTGGCCGTAGTTTCGCTCTTTTAGCACATAGTCTACCTTCTGCGAGGGGGCAAGGTGAACCTTTAACCGGTCGACTTAACCCCATTGCAGGTTCGGTGTTTATCGACACATTAATGGATGATGATCAGCAGCAGTATTTATTTTCTAGTGATGCAGGTTATGGTTTTGTGGGTAAATTTGAGGATACGATTACTCGCACTAAGAATGGCAAGGCATTACTTAGTTTACCTTCTGGAGCTAAAGTTTTACCCGCCCAAAAAGTGACAGATTATAGCAATCAATGGTGTGTCAGTGTTTCTAATGAAGGTCGTATGCTTGTGTTTCCGATTGCGGATTTACCTCAATTAGCCAAGGGTAAAGGTAATAAAATTATCGGTATTCCATCAGCAAAGCTAAAACTACGTGAAGAATTTGTAGTTTCAATCGCCGTCGTTTCTACCGATCAGGCCTTGCTAGTCTACTCAGGAAAACGTTATTTACGTTTAAAACCGAGTGATTTAGAACATTATAGAGGTGAAAGAGGGCGTCGAGGCAATAAACTCCCCCGCGGCTTTCAAAAGGTTGATAGATTAGTTCTTGAATAGTTCTGAATGGCACAATAAATCACTTGGCGATATGAATTGTGTCTTCAAAGAATTATTTTTTTATCTCGCTATGGCTAAACTATCCTTCTAGTTGATAACTTTGTTGCATAAGATTGTTTAATAAAACAGGCTATATCAAGCTAATATATTCGGTAAACTGATTCAATCTCATCTATAGTTAGCACAGGACACATAATAAAATGAATAATAGCAGGACGTAATTCGTACTGGATAGTCTTTAGTGCGAAATGGATCGAATTTACAATATATGAGTCGTGTGAATAAAGCAGATATTGCAATGAACCAATCTCTATCCGGAATTTTTATACCGCCTCAACCAGGAATCTTTGAACAGATCACTGAGTGCGGTGCTGATTTGGAAAAAATTGGATAAGTGATTGCCGTTGACCCAGGGGTTGCGGCGGCGGTGATTAAAATTGTTAATTCGCCGGCGTTTGGACTAATGAACCGGATATCTTCCATACCTCAAGCGGTGATTATGCTGGGAGTTGACCGTGTGGTTAGTATTTTAAAAACCCTACATGTAAGAAAATCTTTTTCCGAATTAGACACTCAACTCGATATGAATCTTTTTTGGGAATTTCACTTTCGGTCGCAACGGTTGCTTCCACCATCTGCCGACAACTTAACCTTGCGGTAGCCGATGAAGCCTATACTCTGGGATTATTTCACAATTGCGGCATACCTATTTTATCTTCGATGCATAAAGACTATCCGAAGGTGATTGAATATTCTTACAGTCGCCAGGATGGCAGAATCACCAGCGAAGAATTCACCAGATTTGGTGTTCACCACGCTGCTGCGGGATATCGCGTTTGCGCGGGTTTGGAATTTACCTAAAGTCATTTGTTTAGCGGTTAAAAATCACCACTCAGTGGACCGCGCGTTAGATGATCATTCAATCGAAAACCCAACTTTGAAAACGCTACTCTGTGTGCTGAAAATGGCCGAAGATATGGTCAATTTACCAGAGCGCTTGGCACAGTGCGATGTTGATTTTGAATGGCAGAAAGTAGGTGCTAAAGTCCTAGAATTCAGCGGCCTTTCTGAATATGATTATGAAGACCTAAGAGATGCGGTGCGCTATACTCTTGGCGATGAAATTTGTCAAAATTGTCGCTAACATTAAATTGAACATGATCAATTTTAGTGGTTAAGTTTTAGCAATGCTGGATTGATTGCGACCATTTTCCTTCGAGTGATAAAGTGCTTTATCGGCTTGTTCTAACCAACTATCGGCATTTTTAATTTTTTCTGACAGCTGACAAATACCGAGGCTTACGGTAAACTTTATTTCAGTCCCTTGATAGATAACCAAGAGATCCGCTATTTGTTTTCTTAACCTTTCTGCAAATATAAGTGCCTTGTTAGTATCTGAATCGGTCAGGATGGCAACAAACTCTTCTCCGCCATAACGTCCACAGATATCGGTGGCTCTTGCGCATTTAAGCAAAGTGGCGGCACATTGTTTGATCACTTCATCTCCGGCTTGATGTCCATGATTATCATTAACGGCTTTAAAATGGTCGATATCGAAGATGACTAAACTCAATTGTTTCTTATAACGTTTAAAATGGCTGTAGGCTTTTCCAGACATTCTTGCCAATAGCCTCGATTATTAAGGCCGGTTAATCGATCGATGCGGCTTAACTTTTCTAGTTGTAGGTTAGCGTCTTTTAGCGCATTTCTGTTGGTTGCAACATCCGTCACATCATAAACAATGATACAGATGTGATCGACTTTTCCGGTGGTAGAAACCATTGGAAATATCGAGATATTTTGATACATCTGTCATTCCGCACCTAGTTAATCGAATAAGTCCCATCAAAAATACCCTTAAAGGATCTCGATTTGCGATATAATGCCAATTAAATCAAATAGTTATTGACACAGCCTGCTTGATTTGATCTATTGTTTCTTTTGAACGTCGGAAACACTATGTCAACGTCTTATTCAACAAAAGGACTCGATCATTTAGGTCTCGTCGCTGGTATGTGCAAAGAGTTAGGGGTTGCCCAATTCTTCGATCAAGCTCATCCTAATCAAAGCGAATACCGCAATATCTCTTGCGGAGAATTGGTCGTTTCTATGCTGTTAAATGGCTTGGGATTTGTTGGTCGAACACTGCATATGTATCCCGAATATTTTGCAGAAAAACCGGTTGAGCGGTTGATTAGAAAGGGGATCAAGGCTGAGCATATTAATGATGATGCGCTTGGACGTTGTCTTGATCAGCTCTATGAAACCGGTGTATCAAAACTCTATCAGGGATTGTCGGAGAAAGTCGTCACTTACCTCGGCTTACCTTGCGAGGGGTTAATCTTGACTCCACTAGCTTACATGTAGACGGTCAATATCATACCGACGGCTCAGAGATCAATGCTATCAAACTTGTCCGAGGCTATAGCCGCGATCATCGTCCTGAGCTTAACCAAGTGGTGCTCAATTTGATCACTGAAAATCAAGCGGGTATTCCGGTTTATATGCAAGCTGCCAGCGGTAATGTTAATGATGCAGAGGGCTTCAAAAAATCGTTAAATCACATATTAAAAGCCTAAAAGCCGCTCAGAAAAGTCGATACTTTATTGCAGACGCAGCCCTTTATGTGGCAGAAACCATTCAATCGTTAGAGCAACAAAAACAATTGTTTATCACCCGTGTGCCACAAAAGATCACCCAAGCCAAACAGTTAATTGCCGAACATGATCCCGCCACATTCGAACCGATCAGCGAAGGCTACAGCGGCAAATGGTTTGACTCAGATTATGGCGGAGTTCAACAACGCTGGCTACTCATTCGCAGTGAACAAGCCACTAAACGAGAGCAAAAAACACTCGACAAAAAAATACTAAAAACCACCGAGCAATCAATCAAAGCTTTTAAAAAACTCTGCCAGCAACGTTTTGCCTGCACCACCGATGCAAACAAAGCGTTAAACGACTGGGAAAAACAACAAAACATGATCACGGTTCATAACTCAGCGATCATCAGTATCGATGTGTATAAAAATAGCGGTCGCCCCAAACGCGAGCAAACGCCCATTCGAATAGATTACCAGATCAGCGGGGATCTGGCTTGTGACTTACAAAAAGAGCAACATTACTCGCCCAAAAGGTCTGTTTATTCTTGCCACGAATGACTGCTCAAAAACACTCACTATGAACAAAATGTTGAGCCTTTACAAATCGCAACAAAGTGTTGAAAAAGGCTTTCGTTTCTTAAAAAGCCCCGACTTTTTAACCTCATCACTTTACCTAAAAAAGCCAGAGCGAATTGAAGCGTTATTAATGATCATGACTTGCTGCTTGATGATTTATGCGGCATTGGAGCATAAGATCAGAGAAGAGTTAAAAACAAAAAAGTGTATTTTCCTGACATGAAGAAGAAGCCCAGCCAACGCCCCACCGCTCGTTGGGTGTTCTTTTGTTTTCAGGGAATTCATGTCTTGACCATTGATGATAGCGAACGACATGTGGTTAATTTACAGCCTAGACACCAGACGATTATTAACTGCCTAGGAGATATTTATCAGCAGATTTATTCCTAAAACTGGGTGCGGAATGTCGGATACATATACTCGGCGATACCGGTAATGGGGCGATAATTTTTAAACTTGAAAATATAGGGTCTTTGCTCCCAAATACTGAATGCTCTTGTTTGCATTTGAAAAACAGAATCAACTTTATGTTGAAACCATTTTTGGTCAATTTCCGGAAACAGTTCAAAAATATTCTTTTTACGGGTCGGAGCTGGACATAATACCGCTATGATTTTCCATAAAGGAATTCCATAATTGTATTTCATTTTCTCTATTAGTACATTACAAGGCTGACATCAATGTTTTGCGTAACTGTACTCGCACCTCTACATCATTAATTTTACCAGCCAAAGCCATTTGAATGGCAATTAATGGATTATATCCTTTGTTTGCCATAGTCTGCAAGATAACTTGAAATTCGACAATAAGCCCGAGCGTATCTAACGGTTCTAAAACAACCTGACACCTTTTGCTTTACCTTGGCCATTCTTAAATCACGCTCGGCTCGATTATTGGTAAATGAAACATGAGAGTTCTTCGCAAACAATAATACAGATTGTTCATTCTCACTCATTCTTTCCCATAAATTATGAGCCTCTGATTTTGCTATTCTACCGCGCTTACCGCGGGGTTTGGGTGGCACAGGCGGTAATTCTTTTCTCCGCGCGTGATAATATTTCTAAACCGTTTCTGTAAATTAGCATAATCTTTATCGGTCAGTTTCTTTTGCTCATTCTTCGAGACCTTGGCATGCGTTTCTTTTTAGAAGACGCTTCATATTTTAGCCCAAACATACCCATTGGACTCAACAACAAACGTCAACTCACGCATCAAATGTGAACCACATAACCCATGCCCACAATGTCGATAGGAAAAATAAGATGCCCAACAATCATGGATGATCACGCCGCCATAACGCGGCACAATATCAATCGTATCAATGGCTTTAATGCCCCTCCCGCGATCTAGGCATTTTAACGTAATATCGCCAGCTGAATAAACATGGACCCAGTGGTTCTTTTTATCCACTCTTAGTGAGGTTTCATCGACATTCATTGCCGGCATTTTTAATAAT
>JAUZSK010000050.1 GCA_030949565.1 Enterobacterales bacterium | reverse complement strand
AACCTGCATTCTCATCATCAATTAATTCACTGCGTTTGATTGCCATGTTTCATCCTTGAAGAAAATTCCATAAAGGCAATAATAACAGCAATCAGCCACTCACTTTGTAAGCCATTTCTGCAATGCTTGTAGGAAATCGACCCGGATTGTTGTAGGATATTAGCCATAGTTTGAGTGTCTGGTATCTTTGTACGGCAAGTTATGCAGCCGTTAACACAACAAATATGCTGCTTTGAAGATGTATGGCTATTTAGCCATACCAATGCTATAATTGAGTTATGAGCAATAGTAATTTCGAGTGGGATGAGGCTAAAAACCTCGAAAATCAGTCAAAACATGGCGTTTCCTTTAAAGAGGCGCAATACGCGTTTTTGGATAGCTCTCGTGTTATTGCAGAAGATCTATCCCATAGTCAGGAAGAAACTCGATATTTTTGCTTTGGACTCAACCAAGACAAAACAGGCATATTGACTGTTCGATTTACCTATCGAAATAATCAAATCAGAATTTTTGGTGCTGGTTATTGGCGAAAAGGGAGGAAAACTTATGAGCAAACAAATTCAGTACACTGATACTTCAATCGGAGATTTTAAAGTTGTCGCTGACTTTTTACCATCTCCAAAAGCTCTCAAGCGTAAAAATGAGAGTACAAAGGTTACCATCTCATTAAGTAGTGATAGTGTGGCATATTTTAAAGATGAGGCGAAGAAAAATCATATGCAATATCAAAAAATGATTCGCCAATTACTTGATGAATACGTATCACATCAACAAGGTGTTAACCAATAAAGGCAAGCGATGCTGAACAGCGCACGCCTGCTTTTGGTGTTATAAAAAATAGTAGACAGGCAGTGATCAGAAGGTATCTTCCTTGAATAGCACTTTTTTTGAGGTTTGATGATGAAATTAATTATTTTTTCAGGACGGAAGGCAATTTGTTTGAATATCGCTTAATTATCCGAATTTCAAGCGAGGTTCTATCTCTTAAGAGCTAAGATAGGTAGCGGAAATTTATTATCTTTGGAATGGGTTTTAAATGGTTAGTTTTTTACAACTGGTAAACCCTTTCAACCATTTTCCTTAACGCTTCGGCTTTTTGTTGCAATAAAATCAGTTTACCTACGAAATAACCTTGATACGTACCAAAGTATTGAACTTGTCCGAGCCATTGATTGGGTTGTAGGTTGAGATGAGCAAGAGCGGATTCAATATGGGCTGGCATAAGAATGCCCAGACTCTATATCTACACTACACACAAAAGTCCGCCGAACACAGCGGCTCATCAGGTAATAATAACCTGCAATTTCACTGGATAAACCAGAACAGTTTCTCAATCAACTTTCACTTGGAGGCGTTGGAATAGCATAACAACACGTTGTGATTGCAAAAGGCACACATTGTGCTAATATAGAGTCTATGAAGTCTTACTCATGGGATAATAAGAAGAACGAATTGCTCGTAAGAGAACGTGGTATATCGTTCGAGCGTATAATTTTTCTTATAGAAAACAATGGACTATTAGATATTGTTAAACACCCGAATATTGAGAGGTATCCACACCAAAAAATGTTTATCGTCAATGTTGATGAATATGCCTATCTTGTCCCATTCGTAGAATCAGAGGATGAAATATTCCTCAAAACTGTTATACCTAGTCGGAAGGCGACTAAGAAGTACCTTGGAGATAATTATGGTTAAAAAACTCACACTGGAAGAAAAAGAACTATTGGATTCCTATGAAAATGATGAATGGGAATCAATTTTAACTGATGAAAGTCGTTTGAAATACAAAACAGCAGCGAAAGCAACTTTTAAGAAAGATAAAAGAGTAAACATTAGAATTGCAGGCAAGGATCTTGAATTAATTCAAGAGCGAGCGTTAGTTGAAGGGATCCCTTATCAAACGTTAATGTCCAGCGTTCTTCATAAATATGTTTATGGTAATCTGATCGACAAATCACATAACTAATAAAGGCAAGCGATGCTGAACAGCTCACTCTAGTTTAAAGCGTTAGTTGAAAAGCTCTAGCAAAAAAACAGGAGTGCTACTATAGTATCACTATTATGAAAATAGAACTTGTTACTACTCTTAAGCGCCAAGCAGCCAAAATTCTTGCTGAGCTGCGCGAATCAGGGGAGCCCGTGCTAATTACGGAGCACGGACAACCATCTGCCTATCTAGTCAATATCCAAGATTACCAATTAACACAAGATCGAATGCAGGTTTTAGAAGGAATTGCACGAGGTGAAACGGCAATTATCGAAAATCGTACATACACGCAAGTCGAGGCTAAAGAAAAAATGAGTAAATGGCTCAAATAATCTGGACTGAGCCAGCACTACAAGATCTATATGATATTACGGAATATATTGCTCTAGACAAGATTGCAGTTGCTAAAGACCTTGTCCAAAAAGTCTTTGTCAGCGTTGGCCGACTAGAACAATTTCCTGAATCAGGTAAAAACCACCTGAATTAAAAAGCACGCGTTACTAGAGCTTGCATTGTCACCTTGCAGAATTTTTTACCGAATTGAAGCTAATAGCGTTTATATACTTTATGTCATGCGTAGCGAAAGAAAGCTTAGAAATTATCTACTAAATATACGTTCAAATAATACCAACTAACCGCGGATTGTTGCAGATTGCTAACCGTCACTTCGCTCCAGTTATCATCTGCAAAACTTGGCGTTAGGCGATTATTAATATCAGACTTTAAAAGGAGATTAAGATGAAAGCTGCATTCGTATTCCTCATGGTGTTTGTGGTGTATGGCTGTACTTCACTGAGACCAATTGAGTTGTCACCGCTGGATTTGCAAGCAAAAATAGTTGAGGAAAATATAATCCAAATTGGTGATGAAGTTAAGCTTGTTACATCAAATGGAATTCATCACGAATTTACTATTGAGTCTATTTCATCAAGCGTTATAAAAGGGAAAAATACCGAAGTATTGGTAAAAGACATTGTAGCAATTGAAACCAGAGAATTTAGTGGTGGAAAAACATCCTTATTAGTTGGAGGTTCTTTTTTAACCTTATGGATATTTATTGCAGCAATACCTGCGGTTGTAGTCTTATAGCAACATCCATACGATGCATAGGCTTAGCAGATGCTCAGCTCTAAATCACTTGAAAAGTGTTTTAGATCGTGCGCTTGAAGATATTGATTTTACTATAATTTCACGAAGAGATGCCGATGATGCGGTGGTTATGTCACTTGATTCATTTAATGGATTTATGGAACCCCTGCATTTATTAAAAAGTTCGGCGAATTCCGCGCATTTAGCTAAATCAAATTCAGCAATACCACTCTGGCGAAGTCGAAAATCATGAGGTGGCTAAAGATTAAAACGATAGCTTGGACAATAAAACTTTTCGCTAGATTAAAATAAGCAATTACAGTATTGATTGCTTTTAATCTTAATCTAGTGACAAAAATAAATCGATTTCCTTAGTATTAATGCTTTCCCGGTGGGATCGTTTTATCCCAATTCAAAACATTATATTTCTCTAATATTTTAATCGTTTCATCAATCGGCAAAGCGTCTAGTTTATTTCCTCTTCCTTGGATTGTTGTGGCTTTAAATAGGGCGTTATAAATGGCCTCTTGCGTAGCTTCCACTGTCGCGGTAAATAAAGGAGACATTGAGGAAGGTAACAGAGATTCCGTTGGCCAAGGTTTAATCGAGGCGCGTACTCTTCTTACTTTTTTTGCAGTAGAAAAAGCAATCACATAATCACCCGATCCATTTTCAGCAACCGATCCTGTTCTGGCCAGTCCCATTAATGCGCGAGTGGCGAGACGCTCTAAATTACGCGAGTCTAGTGGTGCATCGGTTGCTACCACGATCATTATCGAACCACCTCTTACCGCTTCGTCATTTTTTTTATCCTCTTCTAATTCCTTTTTGTAGGCATATTTCCCTAGTTCTCGCCCAACGGGAGCGCCATTCATTCTAAGGGTTGCTCCGGCCAATAAGTTGCTTTGCACCAATACACCGACGGTGTAACCACCCAAAGATTTAGGCAATACGCGTGAGCTAGTTCCAATTCCACCTTTCCAATGGTAGGTTTGAGTTCCTGTTCCGGCTCCAACACTGCCTTCTGCTACGGGTCCATTTGTGGCTGATTGAATTGCTTGTCTTACATGTTTCGCGGTTACAGGATGTGCCCACATATCATTGACAATGCTGTCATTGGTTTCGCCGACAAGCGGGTTAATTGTATGCTCTCCCTCACCGGGTTGTTCTAACA
The DNA here is from genome assembly GCA_030949565.1 of Enterobacterales bacterium. Classification (GTDB taxonomy): domain Bacteria; phylum Pseudomonadota; class Gammaproteobacteria; order Enterobacterales; family Kangiellaceae. The sequence goes on along the minus strand of JAUZSK010000050.1, from coordinate 31,943 downwards.
GATAATCAACCATTGCATTGGCTGCTGTCCAAACGCAGAGCGTACAGGTTAGTAGAATTGGTGTTTCAATTTCACCAAATTCTTTGATTTGGCTGATACCGACCGACTTACCATAGCCATTGCCCGCATGAATCCAACCAGGGATTGGATTTTTATAAAGATTGCCGGAGGCGGGAATAATCGCTGTAACACCGGTATGAATATTGGGTTCAATAATCACTGTTGAGTGTCCAACAAGAACGCCTTCGACATCCGTTATCGCGTTATATTTCCCAGTCTGCATAGTGCCGACAACCAAGCCAATATCCCGTGCTCTGGGTCTTTTTTCTTTTATCTCAGATTGTATTGAGCCAATAAATAACAAAGTAATGACCATAGCTAACAAAGCTTTTAACCTTGACGAATGTTGAATAGGTTTCATAATGTTGTAGCCTCGATGTTTTTACAGAATAATTATCTAAGGATAATACTTTGGAGGTCAATGGGCTGAGAATAAAAGCCTTGTTTTAAAATTAACGAATGTAGGCAGTATACCACAATCCTTCAATCTAATTTATACGGCTTCTAAAGCTTGAGAAATATCCGCGATAATATCATCAATATGTTCAATGCCCACCGATATTCTGACCATTTCTTCCGACACGCCTGCTGCTTTTAGTTCCTCTGCGTTCAATTGACGATGAGTGGTGCTTGCAGGATGGCAAGCCAGTGACTTGGCATCTCCGATATTCACCAAGCGTAAAATCATTTGCAGGGCATCTATAAATTTAGCACCTGCGGCTTGACCACCTTGAATGCCAAAACTTAAAATTCCTGAAGCCTCACCGGAAGTGATTGTTTGGCTTAGTTGCTGATAAGGGCTAGCTTCTAGTGCGGCATAATTAACCCAGCTAACTTTTGAATGCTGATTTAAAAATAGAGCGACTTGACGCGCGTTTTCACAGTGGCGTTGCATTCGCAATGCTAAGGTTTCAAGCCCTTGTAAAATCAAAAAGGCACTATGCGGTGACAAGGCAGCGCCGGTATTTCTTAGTGGTACCACGCGACAGCGACCGATATAAGCCGCTTCACCTAATGCTTGGGTATAAATCACACCATGATAGGAAAGATCGGGTTCATTTAAAATAGCGAAGCGCTTTTTATCGGCAGTCCAGTCAAATTTTCCCGAGTCAATAATAATGCCGCCAATGGTGGTTCCGTGACCGCCAATGTATTTGGTTAATGAATGCACTACAATATCAGCGCCTAACTCGATAGGTCGACAAAGGTAAGGTGTGGCAACGGTATTATCAACAATCAGTGGCACGCCTTTTTTATGGGCAGCTTCAGCGAGTTTTTTAATATCCACAATATTTCCGGCAGGATTACCAATGGACTCACAGAAAACAGCTTTTGTATTTTCATCAATGAGTTGCTCCAGCGCAGGAATGTCATTACCATCGGCAAATTTGACCTCAATACCCTGCTGCGGAAAGCTGTGGGCAAATAAATTGTAGGTGCCGCCATAAAGTTGCGATACGCTAACAATATTATCACCACAAGATGCAATAGCCTGAATCGAGTAGGTGATGGCTGCCATACCGGAAGCAACAGCTAGCGCGCCAATACCGCCCTCGATTTCAGCCAGCCGCTGTTCTAAAACTGAAGTGGTAGGATTCATGATTCGAGTATAAATATTGCCCGGCACCTTCAAATCGAATAAATCAGCGCCATGTTGTGTATTATCAAAGGTGTAGGAACTGGTTTGATAAATAGGAACGGCTGCTGCTTTGGTGGTGGCTTCGGATTGATAACCGTGATGCAGTGCTAGGGATTCAAGTTTCATAAGGATGTCTCTATTGGGAGTTTAAGCAAGTCGCATGAGATCTATATTAATGGTTTATAGTTTTATCGATTTAAAATAAAAAATAAGTCACTTAGATAAAAAAGTTTGGTAAGCTAAATTGTCGGTTTCTTCTTGCCACTGATAACCCAGTTTTTCTAGGTTTTCAAAAAAAGAATCCTGATGTGTTTCATCCACTTCAAATCCTGCCAGCACTTGTCCAAAAGCAGCACCATGATTACGATAATGAAACAGTGAGATATTCCAATATTCGCCAAGTGTATTGAGAAATTTTTCTAAGGCACCAGGGTATTCTGGAAACTGAAAGCGGAATATTCTTTCTCGATTTTTACAATGTTTATTGCCACCGATCATATAACGAATATGCAGCTTGGCCAGTTCATTGTCGGTGAGATCTTGCACTTGATAACGATCTTTTTCTAACTGCTGAATTAATGTTTGCCTTTGGTTAGCCTCTTCGGATAATCGAACACCGACAAAAATATGTGCTTGGCCGCTACCGCCATTTGAATAACGATAATTAAATTCAGTGATCACACGACCATCCAAACTTTGACAAAACCGTTTAAAGCTACCCTTTTCTTCAGGGATGGTCACCGCGAGTACTGCTTCTTTTTTCTCACCGAGTTCACATCGCTCGGAGACATAACGCAGATTATGAAAACTCATGTTAGCACCGGACAAAATGGCAATAGCTTTTTGTTTCTTATGCGATGAATTTGTTTGAAAATATTTTTTTAAGCCGGCCAAAGATAGTGCCCCTGCCGGCTCTGCAATCACTCTAGTCTGTTCGAAAATATCCTTGATGGATGCGCAAATTTCATCGCTATTGACTGTCATAAATTCATCGCAATACTGCTGAATTAAGCCAAAGGTGTTGACGCCAATTCGTTTAACCGCCACACCATCTGCAAATAGGCCGACGTGTTCTAAATCCACTGGTTTGTTCTCTTTTATCGCGGCTAACAGGCACGCAGAGTCTTCCGCTTCAACCGCCACCACTTTAGTCCTAGGGCTGAGTAGTTTGATATAGGCGGCCATGCCGGCGATAAGCCCACCGCCGCCCACTGGAATAAAAATAACATCCGCATCCGGCTGTTGTTGCAAGAGTTCTTTAGCGATGGTGCCTTGACCGGCAATTACTTGCAGATCGTCAAAGGGATGGATAATTGGCAGTAGATTTTGCTCTGCATAATCACGGGATGCTTGTTGCGCTCGATCAAAAGATTTTCCAATGAGCTTAACATGACCGCCAAGGCGCTTTACATTTTCAACTTTTATTTCTGGTGTCGTTATGGGCATAAAGATGGTAGCGGTGATGCCCAATTTTTTTGCCGCTAGCGCGAGACCTTGCGCATGATTACCGGCCGAAGCCGCAACCACCTCAGTGATGTTTTGCGCTTTCTCCTCTTTAAGCAGATGGGCTAATTTATTGTAAGCACCGCGTAATTTAAAGGATTGAACGACCTGCTGGTCTTCTCGCTTAAGATAAATTTGTTGATCCAGTTGACTGGATAGGCGAGTCATTTCGGTCAGCTCGGTCTCTTTAGCTACATCATAAACCTTGGCTAATAAGATGTTTCTGAGTAGGTCGAGCCCCGCGCCATCTTTCATGTTTGGTTGAAACCCTGATCAAGCAGCTCACGATCTCTTACCGCACCTTTGTCGGCGCTAGTCGCCAGCATGGCGTAGTTCTTGAGTGCGTAGCTGATAGGGCGATGGCGATCCACCGCTTGCCATGCATTACTCTTGTTTTTCATTGCCGCGCGTCTTTGATCAAGTTGTAGTTCACTTATTTGTAGCTCGATACTTCGCTTTGGAATATCAATGGCGATGATATCTCCCTGTTCAATCAAGGCGATTGCTCCGCCGCCAGCGGCTTCGGGAGAAATATGTCCAATCGATAATCCTGATGTACCACCGGAAAAACGACCATCGGTAATCAAAGCGCATTGCTTACCGAGTCCCATGGATTTTAAATAGGTGGTGGGATAAAGCATTTCTTGCATTCCCGGACCGCCTTTAGGACCTTCGTAGCGGATCACCACCACTTCACCTGCCACCACATTGCCAGCTAAGATCCCCTTGACCGCATCATCCTGACTTTCAAACACGTGTGCTGGGCCGCTAAAGGTCAAATTATCTTGATCCACCCCAGCGGTTTTTACAATACATCCATCAATAGCGATATTACCTTTTAAAACGGCTAAGCCACCTTCCTTCGAATAAGCATGGTCATGATGACGAATACAGCCACCTTCGCGATCGACATCAAGCGATGGAAAGCGACAGTCTTGACTAAAAGCTTGTGTCGTCCGTATACCCGCCGGTCCCGCTTGATAAAATTTTAAAATGGCTTCATCTTTGGTTTGCATTACATCGTATTTTTCTAGCAGGTGAGCCATTGAAGTGCCTAAAATCGTGTGTGTATCGGTCTTTAAATGACCACCTCTGGCGAGTTCACCGAGTATAGCAATGACGCCACCCGCACGATGCACATCTTCCATATGATACAGCGGCGTGGAGGGTGCAACTTTACACAAATGAGGTACTTTACGCGATAAATCATCAATATCCTGCATGTTAAAATCAACACCGCCTTCTTGTGCTGCGGCCAGTAGATGTAAAATGGTGTTGGTGGAGCCGCCCATCGCAATATCAAGGCTCATAGCGTTTTCAAAAGCAGCTTTGTTGGCGATATTGCGTGGTAACGCGGTGGCGTCATCTTGATCATAAAAACGTTTACATAGTTCAACGATTTGCTTACCAGCATTTAAAAATAAGGCTTCACGATCTTTATGGGTGGCAAGCATGGAACCATTGCCCGGTAAGGCTAGGCCTAATGCCTCAACCAGACAATTCATAGAGTTGGCAGTAAACATACCGGAGCAAGATCCACAGGTAGGGCAAGCGGAACGTTCAATTTGTTCACTTTCTTCATCACCGACAGAAGGATCGGCGCCTTTGATCATGGCATCCACCAAATCCAGTTTGATTATTTGATCGGAAAGTTTGGTTTTGCCGGCTTCCATCGGTCCACCGGACACAAAAATCACCGGTATATTTAGACGTAGGGCGGCCATTAACATGCCCGGTGTGATCTTATCGCAGTTAGAAATACAAACAATGGCATCGGCACAATGGGCGTTCACCATGTATTCCACTGAATCAGCAATTAAGTCACGCGAAGGTAAACTATAAAGCATGCCTGAATGACCCATGGCAATCCCGTCATCCACAGCTATGGTATTAAATTCTTTGGCCACGCCACCAGCTTTTTCAATGGCTTCGGCGACCAACTGCCCCATATCTTTTAAATGCACGTGACCCGGAACAAATTGAGTAAAGGAATTAGCCACCGCAATGATCGGCTTATCAAAGTCGCCATCTTTCATTCCGGTCGCACGCCAAAGTGCGCGCGCTCCTGCCATGTTTCGACCTTGAGTGGTGGTTGCTGATCTTAATTTTGCCACGAGTAATTACCTTTGCTTAATAGATTTTGAGGTTTTATTGATCCACCGACTCTAGCCAGCCATGATGATCCGGTTTAGTGCCATCAAATAGTCCAAAAAATGCACTTTGAATTTTTTCTGTCATAGGACCTCGTGAACCAATACCAATGGTTAGCCCATCAATACTTTTTACCGGAACCACTTCGGTCGCAGTGCCAGTCATGAAGACTTCATCGGCTAGATAAAGCGCTTCACGGGTGATCTTTTCTTGCCGCACTTCAAACCCGGCATCACGAGCTAATTGTATAACGCTGTCGCGAGTTAAACCTTCTAAGATAGAAGCCGTGGCAGGCGGTGTATAAATGATGCCCTTACGTACTAAAAAGACATTTTGTCCAGCACCTTCACTCACATAATGATCCACATCCAATGCGATGCCTTCGGCATAACCATGACGCGCCGCTTCACAAGAAATTAACTGCGAAGATAAATAGTTGCCTCCGGCTTTGGCAGCGGCAGGCATGGTATTAGGTGCAAGACGATTCCAGCTAGAAATACCGACCTCCACGCCTTGTTCAATGGCTTCTTCACCAAGATAGGCATCCCAAGGGAAGGTTGCGATGATAACTTCACATTGAGCATCTATCGGAGGGCGTAATCCCATGCCGACTTCACCAATAAAAACTAAAGGACGCAGATAGGCTGACTTTAATCCATTTTGGGTGACAGAATCTTTACAGGCTTGCATGATTTCATCAAAAGTATAGGGAATATTCATGCGATAAATTTTGGCCGAATTAAATAATCGTTCGATATGTTCTTTCAATCTAAAAATACAGGTCCCTTGATGCGTGTCATAGGCGCGGATACCTTCAAATACCGATGAACCATAATGCAAAGCATGGCTCATGACATGTACTGTGGCATCTTTCCAAGGGGATCATTTTTCCGTTGAACCAAATTAAATCTGAACTAACCTTTGCCATTGTCGTTTCCTATTGTTTTCCGAGTCTTTTTAAATCAGTGTTTGTAACATTTTTGAATTAACTGCTAGGATTAATTCAGCCTATTTTTTATGCCGCAAGATTAACATGTTTTACATCAAATAACTTATTCAATTGGTGGTATAGATGCTGAATACCATTGATTGAATCCGCTGCCAAGTGAGCCGGTTTACCGACCTGCAAATTGATTACTAACTCGTCGGCATCCGCTTGATGCTCGACTTGTAATTCTAGCACTTGATATCCACGGTAACGGGTTACTTGTAACAGTCTTTCAAGCAAAGTGGATTGATTGTTGGCACGAATAGAGAGTCGATGTTTAATCACGATTTTTTCTCCGAGTTGGTCGAATCATCGCCGCTAATGGTATGGATCATTTTATGATTTGCCGTTTCCGGTGGGACCAGTGGCCAAACATTTTCAAAGGCATCGATGGTAACATGCAATAGATACGCCTTGTCACTTGCTAGCATGCGTTTGATAGCATCATTGACTTGATGTTTTTGATTGATGCTTTCTGCTTGAATATCAAAAGCCTTGGCAAGTGCCACAAAATCGGGATTATCCGATAGATCTGTTTCACTGTAACGACCTTCAAAAAATAACTGCTGCCACTGTCGAACCAAGCCCAACCGACTGTTATCGATCAGTAAAATTTTAACAGGCAGGTGGTAGCGTTTAATGGTTCCGAGTTCTTGCACATTCATCATAAAAGAGCCATCACCAGAAATACAAATAGCTTGGCAATTGGCGTGGCTTATTTGCGCGCCAATGGCCGCGGGAACACCAAATCCCATAGTACCTAAACCGCTACTGGTGATAAAATTTTCTGGTTTGCAAAACTGCATATGCTGCGCCGCCCACATTTGGTGTTGTCCGACATCGGTAGTGATATAAACTGGCTGGCTATCCTCACTTTGTTGTAAAATTTGATCACTTAAACAGCGTAATAGATCCGGCGCAAACACGCCCTGACCAGGATACTGTTGATAAGGGTAGTTATCATCAGTTAAAAACTGTTGACACTGACCTAACCACTTGTTGACCTCGGCTTTAATTGGCTGTTGATTGATTGACTCATTGATTTGTTGCAGACAGGGCTTAAGGTGACTGTTGATAGCGACATCGGCATGGCGTCTTTTGTTAATCTCGGCTGCATCTATATCGCAATGAATAACCTTGGCATGAGGCGCAAATTCATTTAATTTACCGGTGGCGCGATCATCGAATCGAGCCCCGAATACAATCATTAAATCACACTGCTGGATGGCCAGATTGGCAGCCTTTGAGCCATGCATTCCTAACATTCCGAGAAATAAAGGATTATCTATAGCAATGGTGCCAATACCTTTTAACGTGGACACGCTTGGAAAAGGTAAGCGCGACATCAGTTGATGTAGTTCAGCCTGAGCGTCAGCCATACCAACTCCACCGCCAATATAAAATAGCGGTTTTGCGGCTTGTTGGATGAGCGCTAAGGCCTCGCTCACTGAACGTTGCAAACTATTCTCTAAAGCTTGTTGATATTGATCCGATGGTTCGTTAATTTCTAAAGATTCATTGTTGATTAAAGGTTTTGATTGGTCGCTAAGGCTGTACTCGATTGGCTGATTTTGAATATCCTTAGGAATATCAATCAAAACCGGTCCGGGGCGGCCTGTGGTGGCTATTTGATGGGCCTGCTTAATGATTTCTGGTAATTCAGCGGCGTCTTTTACTTGGAATGAATGCTTAGTACAAGCGAGGCTTAGTCCGATGATATCCACCTCTTGAAAACCATCTGTTCCCATGGCTTTAGTGGCGACTTGCCCAGTAATAGCAATCATTGGAATAGAATCCGCCATGGCATCAGCGATACCTGTGATTAAATTAGTTGCTCCAGGGCCCGAAGTCGCCATGCAAACTCCGATCTTGCCAGAAGCGCGAGCATAACCCAGTGCCGCAAAAGCCGCGCCTTGTTCATGACGACATAAATAATGCGTGATATCACTAAGATAAATAGCGTCATACATCGGCATGATTGCACCGCCGGGATAACCAAAGATATCCGTCACGCCTAAAGCTTGTAAAAGCTTTAGCGTCAGTTGTGCACCCGTTTGAGGATTGCTTATTGGCTGATCGTTAGTTGCTTGCATCGCTTGTTTCATCTTAATCGTTTTTCATTTTGAATTGTCAGTTTCGAGTTGCTAGTTTTTAGTAGCTAGCTCCCGTATTCCTAAAGTCCACCCTCACCCTAACCCTCTCCCTGAGGGAGAGGGGACGAGGATCCCCCCACCCTTGATGGGAGGGGGTTAGGGGGCGGGTGAAAACGCTACCTTTACCCAGTATCTCCGTTTATTCAGGTTATTCGCTTGGTCTATAAATCCAAAGTTTAGAATTTACAAACTATGCTGTTGTTTCTACAGTCCATCCCTGGACATGGCCACACCGGCTCCCTGCCTCTTTGTGACATACAGTCCGTCCCTAGACATAAAAAACCCCCGGTCTTTTCAGAGCGAGGGTTTTTGATTCAATCTTTTCTAAAAGCTAACAAAACCCACGCGCGGTAATCACTCGAATCACCACGACCAGAAGGTTAATAATCACAAGGCTTTTTAGTTCCATCTTTTAAATCGCTATAGTTAGGTTGAGTTGGCTTTTATTCTGTCACTATTTGTATCACAGGAATTAAAAGGGTTACAAGTAGTTTGGTAGATAAGTTGGGAAAAATCAATAACTTTGGGTTATAAGTGTCAGTAGCGATCTTTTAGCTAGGGCTTAATCGAGTAAAAAAGGATTATTTTTTAAATAGTCGAGAGAGGTTTTCTGGCGCTTCGACTTTTTGCTTTTTTTGTGACCCTTGCTGGTTTTGGGGCTAACGGTTTCAATCAGAGCCGGCTTTGGTGGCGCTTGAATGGCATTAAAAAAGGCTTTAATATTGGGTCTTTGCTTTTGCTGTTGATGACAGCAGATCCCCAGCTCAAAGGGTTGAATGGCCACTTGATTGTCTAAATATTGCAAACGATCTTTAACTGGACTATTCTCGACCACTACCATCGGCGCAATGCCAACGCCGCAGCCCAGTGCCACCATGCTAACTAGTGCTTCATGACCGGAAACGGTAGCGTAGATCTTGGCTTTACCCTCGGCGCTTTGTTTATACCAGTGGTTAAAACGTTTTCTGGCGGGACCATGTTCTGGCAGAATAAAGGGCAGCTTTTGCCAATCAATATTTTTTTGTCTGAGCTGCTCGCCTAAATCGGTGGAAAATCGCGGCGCAATGACCGCTAACTCAATTTGGTCGATGGCATAAAAGTAAAAGTTGTCAGACAAGGGTTCGGGCTTTGCCGCCAATGCGATATCCACATGACCTTGTTGAACCTTGTGCATGGCTTCAGAGGCGTCACCGGTGGTGAGCAGTATTTCCACCGCCGGATGAGCGCGGCGGAATTTATCTAGCAGAGGTGGTAGATGGCTATAGGCGGCGGTTACAGTACAAAAAAGGTGTAGTTTTCCACTCAGATGGTGTTGCTGTTGATTGATGCTATCTTTAAGTTTGAGCCATTTTTCTTGCTGTTGATCGGCGTAATCTAGCAGTTTGGCACCGGCCGTGGTGAGTTTAACACTGCGGTTATCGCGTAAAAACAAGGATGTCCCGAGCTGTTGCTCCATACGCTGAATCATGCGGCTTAAGGTGGATGGGCTCAAATGATGAGCAGTTGCGGTCTTGCCAAAGTGTAAATGACGGGCTAAATGCTGAAAAATCTGTAATTCACGGCTATCCATGGTCTTATTTTGCTAGATTGTTGCATAAAATGCAATACTGAGTTGCAATTATTTCATTTTACGCAACATTGAATTGAAGGTATGCTGTTTTCGAGTGAGGTGGCTCGAGGTGCGAGCGAAATCGCAACCTCTTTCCCACGGCAACAAACTAAATCATTTGTTGTATAATTGAATACAGAGAATATGTTAGAACAAACCCTTAGGAGAAAAAATGATGGCCAATTATTTTAATACACTGCCGTTGCGTGAAAAGCTAGCGCAGTTAGGCAAATGTCGATTTATGCAAGCGGATGAATTTGCCGCAGGTTGTGATTTTATTAAGGGCTGGAAGATTGTCATTATCGGTTGCGGCGCGCAGGGGCTTAACCAAGGCCTTAATATGCGTGATTCGGGACTAGATATCAGTTATGCGCTGCGTCAAAATGCCATTGATGAAAAGCGTCAATCCTATCAATGGGCCAGTGAAAATGGTTTTACTGTCGGCACCATTGAAGATTTAGTACCACAAGCGGATTTAGTGTTAAACCTGACGCCGGACAAACAACACACGCCGGTCATTAATTCGGTTATGCCGTTAATGAAAAAGGGTGCAACTCTTTCCTATTCGCACGGCTTTAATATTGTCGAAGAAGGTATGCAGATCCGTGACGATATCACGGTGATCATGGTTGCACCTAAATGCCCAGGAACGGAAGTGCGTCACGAGTATCAGCGTGGCTTTGGTGTTCCCACATTAATTGCGGTACATCCAGAAAATGATCCCAAAGGTGATGGTCATTCTATTGCTAAGGCTTATGCTTCAGCCACCGGTGGCGACAAGGCCGGCGTACTTGAGTCTTCATTTGTGGCAGAAGTGAAATCCGACCTAATGGGTGAACAAACTATTTTATGTGGCATTTTGCAGACCGGCGCAATTTTAGGTCATCAGCAGCTACTCAAGCTCGGCGTGGATTCCGCCTATGCCAGAAAATTAATCCAATACGGTTGGGAAACGGTGACTGAGGGCTTAAAACATGGCGGTATCACCAATATGATGGATCGCTTGTCTAATCCGGCCAAAATTCGTGCCTTTGAAATGTCTGAGCAGCTTAAAAAGATTATGACGCCGCTGTTCCAAAAACATATGGATGATATTATCGAGGGAGATTTTTCTGCTGGCATGATGCAGGATTGGGAAAACGGTGATAAAGATTTGCTCACTTGGCGTGAACAAACCGCTGAAACCAGTTTTGAACAAGCGCCCGATTGTGATACCGATATCACTGAGCAGGACTATTACGATCAAGGGATCTTCCTTGTCGCCATGATTAAAGCTGGGGTTGAACTGGCCTTTGAGACCATGGTTTCAGCCGGAATTATTGAACAATCGGCCTACTATGAGTCACTGCACGAAACGCCGCTTATCGCTAACTGTATCGCTAGAAATAAACTGTATGAAATGAATGTGGTTATTTCTGACACCGCTGAATACGGCAACTACCTGTTTAGTCATGCCGCAGTACCACTGTTACAAGAGCTGGTGGATGGGCTTACTCTCGCCGATCTTGGGCAAGGTTTAAGTGGTAGCAACCAAGTGGATAATCAGCAGTTAATTGCTGTTAATGCAGCGATCCGCAATCACCCGGTTGAAAAAATTGGTAAAACATTGCGTGGTTATATGGAAAATATGAAACAGATTGTTTAGTGTTTAGTTTGCTCGGTGGCGAGTGCAGTGGTTTGCACTCAGCCACTCGGCGTTTGCTTGCTGATATTTCACAAGCTGTTTTAATCCGAGATTGTTACTAAAGCTTGGTTATTAATGCTTGTCGTTTTAAATGACCATTTGATCTTTCGATTGGGCGGTTTTAACTTCCCCAGAATAGCCTCATTCGGTTACAATAGCGCCCTTAAACGGCTAAAGAGTATAAGTGCGTGTCATTAATTATCACCGACGAATGTATCAATTGTGATGTTTGTGAGCCTGAGTGCCCAAATGAGGCGATTTCTCAGGGTGACGAGATCTATGAAATTGATCTGGATAAATGTACTGAGTGCGTTGGCCATTATGATGAGCCTCAGTGTCAGATCGTTTGTCCAGTGGACTGTATTCCTCACGATGAAAATAATGTGGAAAGCCGAGAGACATTAGTCATTAAGTATGAAAAGTTAACCGGTAAAGCATTTACTGAGTAAAAGCGCTAATATGCACTAGACTTAACCATTATCAGTGGTTTATAGTAGATTCAAGCGCCTAAAAGTGCTAAGGTTTAGAGCTTCCAATCGTCGAAATCATGATTTTTAACGGCATTGGAACAAGCGCAACACAGAATTCGGTCAATTCTCTTGAATATGGCTAATAACAATAGAATTTTAACGCTCTTTATAGCGAAATAGAACAGGAATATCCATGCGTAAACATCGACATAAGATAGAAGACGAAACTGAAGTAGACATGACTCCGATGCTTGATATTGTATTTATCATGCTGATTTTCTTCATTGTAACTACCTCATTTATTAAAGAAAGAGGCATTGAGATCAGCCGTCCTAATGATAATCAGTCCGAAGCGCCGCCTAATCCAACATCACCTATTTTAATTCGTATTAGTGAAACCGGTGATATTTCTATCGGTGGTCGTTTAATTGATGTTGGCGCGGTGCAGGCTAATGTTGAAACTGCGCGATCAAAAAAGCCTAAAGCGGCAGTGATTGTTCAGGTCGCAGAAGAAGCTAAAACGGGTATTCTTATTAGTGTGGTTGACCAAGCGAAAAAAGCGGGAATACCTCAAGTAACGGTAACTAAGAAAGCCAAGAAATAGCAATTACTGTTCAAATAGTTAGTTTTACTCAGTTTTTTGCGATATTAAACTAATTAGGTAATAAGGCGACTTTTTAGTCGCCTTTTTTATGACAGCTTTGCCGATATTGCCCCACAATGATATCAAGTATTTGAGGAAGTCCATCCATGTCAAAAGTTATCTCGCTACTGCTACTAGGATTTATCGCGTGGTACTGGTCCTATTCTCAAAAATTAAAACAACTGGCTCTCGGTGTGAGTATTAAACGCTGTAATGAGGCCGGAGTGCAGTTTTTGGACCACAGCGTGGTATTACATCGTATCGGATTTAGAAAAAACACATCAAATAAGTGGAAGATGATCCGTGAATACCGATTTGAGTTTACCTCCACCGGCGAACACCGTTATATTGGGCGTATTATTTTGCAAGGCCATCATCTGGTTTCAACGGAGTTAGAACCCTATAACCTTAATTAGACCTTTGTCTGGATCTAAAGCTATGCATCAAGCTGCTCTTGTTGTTAACAATCTTAATCAAAGTATCGCGCAGGATATAAAAATTTGTGTGCCTCGATTGACGATTAATTCAGGGCGTCGAGTGGCATTGCTGGGTTTAAATGGCGCCGGAAAAACTAGCCTAATCAAATTATTGATAGGTGAATTTCAAAGCCCAAATAGCTGCATCCAATACCCCCAGTTTGAAGCGTTAAAACACTCTCTATCGAATACTGATTTAGCCTTTAAACAGCGACTCGGTTACCAGTCTGATACCATGTTATCTTTACTCGATTTGACTGGAGATGAATATTTAAAACTCTGCGCTAGCCTAAAGCAAATCGATGATAAACAGCTATTAGAAGCAATGTCTTTAATCGAACAAAATTGGCAAATACAGCATCTTTTGCATAAGAAAATGCGCCACCTTTCAAAGGGTAATTTACAAAAATTGGCAATCGCACAGGTGTTTATTAATCAACCTGACTATTTGTTTTTTGATGAACCTTGCCAAAGTCTTGACCCTCTAGAGCAAGAAAATTTTAATCAACTTTTACGCTCGATTGAAGATTTTGAACTCTGTTTTTTTTCAACCCATAATGTTGACCATGCATTAGCGGTAGCCAATGATATTATATTATTTCACCAATTCAAAATGGTATTCCATTTCTCGTTAAGTTCTGCATCCGAAACTGAATCACAGGCTGAGAAATACCTGTTGGTCACTACGCTAGCGGTTGGTCAAATATCGGAGCTGGAACAGGAGTTCAAGTTATCGATTAGGGTAATTGAGCAGCAAGTCTTATCTATCGATGGGCTTACCCAGAAAACTCTAGACAAGTTTTTAGAAGCCATTAAAAAGCAATGCCCGGTAAAACTATTTAAACCTCATAAACAATGTATCTTACCCTTCTTTAGAATGATTGCTAGCGGTGAGTTAAATTTGACTAGGGATGGATCAAAGGGGATATCAATTAATGCTGCCTCTTAACCAACAATTATTTAAACAACTGCTGAAACAGAAAAGTATCCAGTGGAGTCTGTTGATTGCTTTTCTTATGATGGGCTATTTTTCTCGAACACTGTATCAAAGTTTTCTTTATCTTCAAGCGCAGAATATTAGTCAACTATCTTTATTTAATGAAATTATTAAACCATTAGCCGGATTAGCTCTGATTGTTATTCTGTATCTAAATATTATTATAGCCAGTAATTTTTTCCCCAGTTTTTTTTGCTAGAGGCCAGCAATCATTGTTGCTTAATACGAGCTTAAGTTCAGTCAACCTGATAAAACAATTATTATTTTGTGTGTTTAGAATTAATCTGTTACCACTTATTTTTTTCGCCCTAATTCTCACGGCTTATTGGTTTTATAGTGCAGTTAGTTTTGCTTTGCTCATTACAACTGCTGCCGCGTTGGTTTTAGGCAGCGTTTTATTTTCATTGATATCGCTTACAATGAGTTTTGTTATTGCCAAACGATTAATCATGTTAGTCGCTACAAGTTTTCTAATTATTTTAGTCTTTATGCTCGATGCTTATCTAGTTCAGCACCCCAAACTTATTCACTTTTCAGTTTATCAATCACTCTTTCTTAGTTTTAGAGAGGGTTTTATTTCTCTTTTTGAAGTACTTAGATTTATCCTATGGCTGGTATTTTTATGGAGCCTTCTCAATTGGTTATTAAATCGAAAAAGAGGCTTGATTAAAAGTGTAAGGCAGCGATGGGTTATGTCACTAAGTTTTATTGCTCCCCTGTTGATCGGTTTTATGCAGAGCCAGCTTAATCGTCAAGATTTAGATTTTTCTTATTGGGATGTGAGCCAAAAGCAAACCAATAGTTTATCTCAGAAAAGCTTAAATAAATTATCACAAATAACAGACCTAATTAAAATAACTGCGGTGATAGATAAAGAGTCTCAACGTGATGAAATGCGTAATGCGTTTAAACTTTTAAACCAATACCAAAAACACAGTGAATTGATATTTACCAGTCGCCAAGCTTTGTCCCAACAACAAAAAAGTCAAAATAAAAGGCATCTGGATCAATTTGTATCGGTGGAGATCGGCGGGATGGCGCTTAGCCTCCGCTTTCCTTTTGAGCAGGATGCAAAGCAAACCCTGTTATCAATGATTACGCAAATACAACAACGGTCACAGAAATGGATTATTTTTATTGAAGGGCATGGTGAGGCCTCGCCGCTTCAACCGGCGAATCGTGACTTGTCGGGCTTCTACCATCAATTGAGAGCTGAACACTGGCCGGTAGCAGTACAAAACCTTGCCAATCGTCCAATCATTGCTAATAATGCTCAGCTAGTGGTCATCGCTGCTGGACAAAAAGCTTGGCTAGCCGCAGAAACAACTAGCCTGCTTAATTATTTGAAGCAGGGTGGGAATCTATTCTTATTGCGAGAAGAAAACGACTATATTCCGGCCCCAATTATTAATTTTATTGGCATAAAAAAGTTACCTGGCGTATTGATTGACTGGCGTGGCTATCAAAGCGGCACGCCACATCCAGCGGTGTTAATTGTTAACCAATTTACCAAGCATCCAGTCAACTTTTCGATCGATAGTCTGCTCGCTTTCCCTTGGAGTGTAGGATTAGATGTGACCAAAAAAAACTCGATGCCGGATACCGATATAAGCGCTAAGGAGAATGTAAACCATAGCGCTAGTTCAGCTGATCCAATTTATGAGGTGATTTTAAATACCCACCAAGGTATATGGAACGAGCTAAATAGCGACCAAGCAGAGTTATCCTTTACCCCTGCAAAAGGTGAAGTAACGCGCTCCTTTCCAATAGCTATTAGTTTTGAGAATAGGATAAAAAAGCAACGCATTTTTGTTGTCGGCGATGCGAGTTTTTTGTCAAATGGAGCAGTTAATAACTACGCCAACAGCCAATTTGCGATGAACATTATTCATTGGTTAAGCAATAGTCCAGTCCAGCGATTACAAAATAAGTCTGAGGATTCTTTTATCCAACCCACTCCGTTAGGCAATATTATTTTCAATTGGTTGTTTTTGATGCTGCCCTTTGTTTTTATGATGTTTATAGTGACAAAGTCATTGTCTGCTCGCTTCCTTTGGAATAAAAAGGGTACTCGATGATGAACCAAAATAGGCAGATTAAAAAATGGCTTAATATTATTATTATTGTGATTTCTGCCTTAGTTTTAGCTTTTATGTTAATTGGCAAACTGATGGAACGGGACAAAAATCAAGCGAGCCAGCAATCCTCCATTTTTTTTAATCGAACAAATTTGATGAAAGATTCCGACAGTTCATTGAAAAAATTGAATTTGAAAAACTATCACTGGTCTTACAAGGTAATTGGCAGCTGAATAAAAAGATGGATGACCTGATATTCGAGTTATCTAGTTCCCGAATTGAAGAAATCCAATCGCTTTGGCAGCAAATTCTATTACTTCCAACTGAGCCAATTAATGTTAACCGCAAAATAATTCAATCCACCAGTGATACAGGTATAGACGCCTTGTCTAATTACTCAGTAAAGCTGTATTTTAAAGCGCGCGAAAATCCGCTGTTAGCTAAAGTGATACACATAAGAAAAGAACAATCTGAAGCAACAAAAATAGTTTTTCCAGAACTCGGTCAGCAGCTGATTATTCAAAGTTTTTATTTTAAACGATTGGGTCCAGGAGCGGAATAATGCCGGAGTTGCCAGAAGTTGAAACCAGTTGTCGCGGTATTGAGCCGCATGCTAAGGGCCAAAAAATTAGCACCATTTGTGTGCGCCAACCTAAATTACGCTGGCCGGTTGATCCTAATTTAAATAAGCTGGTTGCAGGACAAAAAATTGAAGGGGTAAAACGCCGCGCCAAATATTTGCAATTGCAAACCGCAAAGGGCGATCTTTTAATCCACTTGGGGATGTCTGGTAGTTTAAAAATTGTCACCGATCAGGCGGTTACCAAACATGACCATTTAGATATTGTTTTATCCAATGGAAAGATTATTCGCTTTAACGATCCTAGGCGTTTTGGCTGCGTTTTATTTAATCAACAAGGCCGTCAGCATCCTTTGCTGGTTAATCTCGGTCCGGAGCCCTTATCCGATGATTTTGATGCTGCTTATTTATATAAAAAGGCTAAAACTCGCAAAGGAGCGATAAAAAACTTATTATGAATGCTCAAATCGTGGTGGGCGTTGGTAATATTTATGCCGCAGAATCTCTTTTTATGTCCGGCATTCATCCTAATCGGGCAGCCAACCGTGTGTCTTTAAAACGATTGACCGAATTAGTCAGCATGATCAAAATGGTGTTGCAAAAAGCCATCTTAGCCGGCGGTAGTAGTTTGAAAGATTTTACTGGAAGTGATGGTAAACCGGGTTATTTTCAGCAAGAGTTATTGGTCTATGGACGCCAAAATCTACCCTGTGTTCAGTGCGAAACACCGCTAAAAAACTTAATCATCGGGCAGCGTGCTAGCGTGTATTGCCCCCATTGTCAAAAGTAGCTTGCAAGGATTGCTAGCATGATTAAACGCCAACGCATTGATTTATTGCAAGTGGGGCAAGGACGGATTGGTCAGCGCTTATTTAACTGTTTAAAACAAACAAAGCAGAAACTCCCATCGATTCAGTTAGCTCGACTTGACCACAAATTGGGTCTTTTAAATCTTGAGTCAGACAAATACTATCAAATTAATCAGTTAGTCATTTGTATTGCGCCGCCAGCGATACTTTCCATGGCTGCAAAGTCTCAATTTTGGAAACAAATCTTTGCTGGTTTACATAAACAGGTTCAGTCTGGACAACTGGTGATCCAGCAGCTCTATTTTGTTTCATCGACACGCGTCTATGACGGCATTAAATGTGGCATGGTTAAAGCTTCTAGCTCAACGCATAGTGATTCAACCATGGGGCAAGCATTAATTTTTGCAGAGCAGATGTTGATGAACTTATCGCGCCAGTGTTATTTGTTTAGAGCGGTGGGGTTGGTGGGTGAAAGCTATCCTAAATATCAAACTTTTCTTAAATTACAGGATAATAAACTACGTTTTACCATTGCTGATTGGCAACTAGTCGATCAAATGATTCTGCAAATAAAGCTTAACCAAGATTCTGCCTGTGGTGATCAGTCTTCACAAGATTACCATGCCTTTCTTATGACCGATGGTCAGGGTTATATCAACGGACAGGTTTTAAGTTTGCCAGCTTGGCAACAACAAGTAGAAGCAATAAAGGGTCACCAACGCTGGCTCAAGGCATCGAATTATCATTCAAATAGGCAATAAAAAAAACCCGGAAGAACCGGGTTTAAAGACTTGAAGCAATCTATGGCCGAGGCCAGTGTGATGATCAATTACTTGATTTTGGCTTCTTTATAGATCACGTGCTTACGTACAACAGGATCATACTTTTTGAATTCTAATTTAGTTGGCGTGCTGCGCTTGTTCTTGTCAGTGGTATAAAAATGACCGGTGCCAGCAGATGATACTAATTTAATTTTATCTCTCATGATGTTCTCCTTAAACCTTTACGCCATCTTGACGGATGGTAGCTAATACAGAGTCGATGCCTTTCTTATCGATAATGCGCATTCCTTTTGCGGACACTCTTAATTTTACAAAACGGTTTTCACTTTCAACCCAAAAACGGTGGGTATGAAGGTTAGGCAAAAAACGACGACGGGTGCGGTTTTTCGCGTGGGATACATTGTTTCCTGTTACGGTACGCTTACCGGTAACCTGACATACTCTAGACATGCTGTTAGCCTCTTTATTGCATTATTTATGAGCGGTTAGCTCAAAAATCTAAAAATTTTGGTAACTATTCAGTTTGCCTCAAAAACCATCTATTTCTTGGTTCGAAAATGGACACATAAACCAGTATGCTCACATTTCCTGCCTGAAACTGACTGATTTTATAGTCCACCTGAAGCGTTACGGTGTTTATTGTATACTCGCTGAATAATTACAAATTCTGTTGTTTAGCTCAGAATATCTAATTGTCCGATATTTCTCTGAGTTTGGCAGCCCTTTGGCTGGCAATTATTACCCTTAAGCAGACACTTTTGTCCAGCTGTCGCTACAAAGGGCGCACTTTATACCAAAAACCCGAGGATAATACAACTGAAAGCTGTCATTTTGCTGCATTTTGAGCAAATTATCGATGATGACTGATAAAGAGGGTCATATTCCTTTTTCAAGCAAGAGAAAGCGAGCTAAAACGACTTGCTGATTGATGTTTAAATTGAAGCAAACAATTGATGCGATTATTGAGTCCTTGAGCAGGATTAACACTGGCCTCGCTCGGCTAGAGAAGTGACTTGATGTGCAGCCACCACCAGATGGTCCAGTAGCCTGACGTCGATTAATTGCAATGCTGATTTAAGGGTTTGGGTAATATCTATATCCGATAGGCTGGGTTCCGCCACTCCACTGGGATGGTTATGACACACAATAATTGCCGCCGCGTTAAGGGCTAAACTGCGCTGTAGCACGACTCTAGGATGTACGGAAGAAGAATTAATGGTGCCAAAAAATAACTCCTCAAAAGCGATGACTTGATGCTGGTTATCTAAAAATAGGGCGGCAAACACTTCATTGGGTTTGCCGAGCAGTTTTGATTGCACATATTGTTTCACTTGAGTGGGATTTTTCATGACATCCTGTTGACTAATTTGTTCAGCAAGATACCTTTGACTCATCTCTAAGCAGGCTTGTAGCTGCACGTATTTAGCGCGTCCTAGCCCTTTGATGTAGCAAAACTCTTGCTCGGTGGCAGAAAAGAGGCTTTTGAGGTTGCCGAAGTGGCTGATAATTTCGCTTGCCAGCTGGATGACGTTTTTGCCACGAATGCCAGTTCTTAGAAAAATAGCTAATAGTTCGGCATCAGAAAGCGCTGCTGGGCCTCGATTTAATAACTTTTCTCTAGGCTTTTCGCTATCGGGCCATTGGTTTAAGTTGCTCATGACGATTCCTTTTGTCAAAGTGGTTTAATTTTTATTCCGTTGAGGCTTGTGCCCAGTTTGGGAGTTATAAGAATAATCGGAAAAAATGGTTTTGTCTGTAGGAGAATAACCATAGATGCTGTGAGATATTGTCCATTTTTGAAATCTAGTGTTGAGATAATAAGGTTTTAAGCGAAGTAGATTCTTGGCCGATCTAAAATTAACTATAAAAAGTGTGAGAAATCGTACCTTTTGTTTGCTATTATACTAGTAAGTAAGCGATTAGTTCGCTTGTAGGAACTGTTTTACTTGATATTGAGAGTTTTATCCTCGAAAACTTGGTAGTTCACTATTTCTCCAAAATTAGATAATTAGATGCGATTAATTAACCTGTTAAAGGGCTTGTTGGCGATTTAATCAAGCCTTTTGGCTTTGTTGTCGCTGTAGATTAATGCTTAGATTTAACAAGACGCTATGAAAAATAATGAAACTAACATTGTGGTCGGTGTTACCGGAGGTATCGCTGCTTATAAATCGCCTGATCTAGTCCGGCGATTACAGGAGCAGGGCTTTGTGGTGCGGGTAGTGATGACCGCTGGCGCCGAAAACTTTATTACAGCCACCACACTGCAAGCGGTTTCTGGCCATCCGGTAAATAACGATTTGTTTGATAATGAAGCAGAAGCTGCGATGGGGCATATTGAACTCGCCAAATGGGCAGATATTATTTTAATCGCCCCTGCAACGGCTAATTGCCTATCTAAAATCGCGCATGGTCTTGCCGATGACCTGCTCACCAGCCTTATTTTAGCCAGTTCAGCGCAGTTGATGTTAGCACCAGCAATGAATCAACAAATGTGGAAAAATAAAGCTATAATTTCTAATGCAGAAAGCTTAAAACAGCGCGGTATTTTACTGTTTGGACCCGACGCCGGTGAACAGGCCTGTGGTGACGTCGGGTTAGGCCGAATGCGTGAGCCTAGTCAGTTAGTTGAGGCGCTTGTGCAGTGGCAACAGTCTGCGTCCGCCAGCGATGAAAGCGAAGTTTCAGGCATTTTAGATGGCGTTAAGTTATTGCTAACAGCAGGACCAACGGTTGAAGCGATTGATCCGGTAAGGTATTTATCCAATCATAGCTCTGGCAAGATGGGATATGCCATTGCCGAGGCTGCTTTAACAGCAGGTGCAGAGGTGACTCTAGTTTCTGGACCAGTGAGTTTAACTGCGCCACCGGCGGCCACTATGGTGGCGGTAAAAAGCGCTAAGGAAATGCTGTTAGCGGTTCAACAACATTTGGCGCAATCGGATGTTTTTATCGGTTGCGCGGCGGTGGCGGATTATGCGCCAAGCCAAGTGGCAAGACAAAAGATCAAAAAGAATGCTGATAGCATGCAAATTGAGCTCACTCGAAATCCTGACATTATCGCATGGGTCGGTTCACAAAAAGAGCGGCCTTATATTGTTGGTTTTGCCGCCGAAAGCGAAAATCTTGAAGCCTATGCTAAAAAGAAGCTACAGGATAAAAATCTGGATCTGATTTGTGCTAATGACATTAGTGATACCAGTATTGGATTCAATAGTGATAATAATGCCATCAGTATTTTTAATGCTAGTGGCAGACAAAAGCAAATAAAAAGTATGCCGAAAGCAAAAATAGCCGAAGTCATTATTAAAGAAATTGCAAAAAATTTAAATTAAAGTTAAGTGATACACTTGGCTAACAAATTTATACGCACGGAGATGATTTGTGAAAATTGAAGTTAAAAAAGAAAAACGACCATAGTGCCTAAAATGGCATCCAAAACGTTGCTGTCTTACTCTTTACCCTATTTAATTCTTTGTGTGCTTGTCATTATTTTTGTGGCTATTGTGCAATATTATATTGTGGTAATCCAACCAGCAAAAGCAAGAAATACAACCTTTGTCAATGTCACTATGGCATCCTACATGGAGCTAGTTCTGAGTCGGCTTGATTCGATTGGTGAATCAACTCGAACTGTGCTTAGCGATCCGGCATTAATAAAGGAAATTAAAGAAGCCTCACCGGACAAGATGACGATTATCGAAAACCGTTTAAAAAATCGTTTAACGCTCGTTGATGGTGTTCGAATACTAAGCTCCGATACCCATGAAATCGACAAAAGTTCAAAACCGGTGATTACCAATGTCACTCTGCAATTATTAAGAAGCTTGCAAAGTCGAAATAGGGTCATGCATGAAGCGATTAATGCCGGTGCGAAAGATCAATATATAGCGGTCATGTTGAATGTACCTGGTACTGATAAGGTTGCTCTGATCGGTGTTAGTTTTGATGTATTTGAAAAAGCCTTACCCAAAGAAAGATTAGTTCCCGGCTATTATGAATTTTTACAAAGTTTCGCCAATCAAAACCGAACCATCACCTCAATGGGTGAGCCCCGATATAAAATTGGCGACCCCATGGGAGTCGCGCGGCTCAATTCAACTCAATGGCGTGTGGCATTTTGGCCGGCAGAGCCCGAATCCTTTTCTTCTGAATTTGAGTTAATGATCTTTTTTGGCGGATTAATTATGGTGTTAGGGCTAGTTGCGGTAGGCGGCTTTATTGGTTTACGTAATTTGCAAACCAAGGTGAGAAGCGATGCGACAAGTTTTTTACGTTGGTTGATTGATAGCTCAAAAACTCACAAACCATTAGCTATGGAAGACTTTGAACTACAAATTTTTACTGATATGTCACGCACCCTAACTCGTGAGCGACTATCAATTGCCGCTTATAATGATAGAAGAGAGTCCGATAGAGTAGAACAACCCAATCATCAAGCCTTAGCGGACCATCGCTCCAGAAATAATCGACGTCCCGCTCTCGAAAATCGTTCTTCGGGGCTTGAAGTGAGCCATAAAAGCCAGCTTCAAAGAGTGAGTGATATCTCAGAAACTATTTTTAGAGCTTACGATATTCGCGGTATTGTGGGACAAACACTCAGCGCGTCGATCGTTAAAGAAATTGGTCGTGCTATCGGTAGTGAGGCGTTTGAGCGAGGTGAGCAGCGCGTTATTGTGGCGAGAGATGGCCGATTGTCTGGACCGCAATTAATTGAGGCACTTAAAGAGGGGCTGATTGAAAGTGGACGAGATGTGATTGACATTGGTGAAGTGCCAACACCGTTACTTTATTTTGCCACAAACCACCTAGATTCAACCAGTGGTGTGATGCTAACCGGTAGTCATAATCCTAAAGATTATAACGGCTTAAAAGTGGTCATCGCGGGCAATACCTTGTCTGGTGAAGAGATCATGGCACTTAAAAAACGCATCGATACGGGCAATATGATGAAGGGGCAGGGTAGTGAGAAAACTGTTTCTGTGATGCAAGATTACATCAGCCAAGTAACCAGTGATGTCGCTTTGACTCAACCGCTTAAAGTGGCTGTTGATTGCGGAAACGGTATTGCTGGAAAGGTTGTGCCTCAGTTATTGCAAGCCTTAGGCTGTGAGGTCATCGGACTTTATTGTAAAGTGGATGGTAATTTTCCTAACCACCATCCGGATCCTAGCAAACCAGAAAATTTGCAAGAGCTAATCGAACTGGTTAAAACAGAAAAAGCCGATATTGGTTTAGCCTTTGATGGTGATGGCGACCGATTAGGAGTCATCGATTCCGAAGGAAATATTATATGGCCTGATCGTCAGATGATGCTTTACTCGATGGACGTGTTGTCACGTAATCCTGGCGCTGATGTGATCTTTGATGTTAAATGTACCAAGCACCTTGCTAAGGTGATCACTCGCAATGGTGGACATCCTATCATGTGGAAAACCGGCCACTCCTTGATTAAAGCGAAAATGAAAGAAACCGGTGCGTTACTAGCCGGTGAATGTAGCGGCCATATCTTTTTTAAAGAACGTTGGTTTGGCTTCGATGATGCGCTTTATACTTCGGCTCGCTTGTTAGAGATTTTGTCAGCTGATACTCGCAAATCTTCAGATATTTTTGCTGCTCTTCCTAATAGCATTGTCACACCAGAAATCAATGTGGCGATTGATGACAATCGAAAGCACCAATTTATGAATCAGTTAGCTAGTAAAGGTATCTTTGGTAACGGTAAAATGATTTCCATTGATGGAGTACGCATTGAGTTTCCAGATGGTTGGGGGCTAGTGAGGGCATCCAATACAACACCAAGTTTAGTTATTCGATTTGAAGGAGAAAGCCAAGCTATTATCGATAAAATGAAGCAATTATTTAAACAACAAATGCTGATGATTGATGGTAATTTAGATTTAGACTTTTAAGAACTTTAATTTTTAGGGTTTTAGATAATGACAGAAAGAAAAAGAAATAGAAAGCAGCATATTCTACAAAATCTCGCTCTGATGTTGGAGCAGGAATTAACCGACCGTATTACGACGGCTAAGCTAGCTAAAAAAGTCGGTGTTTCCGAAGCGGCGCTTTATCGTCATTTTCCTAGTAAGGCAAGGATGTATGAATCGTTGCTCGATTTTTCTGAGGAAAGTATCTTTAGTCGAATTAATCAGATTAAAGCGGATGCAATGAGTGCTCAAGAGAAGCTTAATAAAATTAGCTTTTTAGTGCTAGGTTTTTGTCAAAAAAATCCAGGCCTTTGTCGCTTACTTAATGGTGAAGTGCTACTGGGTGAAACACAGCGATTAAAAGATCGCATTTCGCAGTTCTTTGATCGTATTGAACTAGAGCTTAAACAAGTTCATCGAGAGGATTCGATTAAAAATAAACAATCAACCGAAAACTCCGCTAATATAGCGCGATTTTTAGCATCAATGATTGAAGGGCGTATCCAGCAGTTTGTTCGGTCACGATTTAAAATGGACCCAACCAGCCAATGGGACAACCAGTGGCAAATGATTTTGAAGGGTATTGAATAACTAGCTTGGACTAAATAATTTATTTTTTTAATAGTTTTTTCATTCGACTTTTTAAATAATCAATATAATTTAATCGAATATTTTTAATTTCTGGTTCTTTACAGTGTGCGACTCCTGGCTCGTCCTGAGTACAAGAAACCTCCAAAACAATTTGCATTTTATTTTCTGACGCTGGGATTTTAGAAAAAGATATAGCCACATCGCTTGATTTCTCAGGCTTACTGGTCAAAATAAGTGTGTTGGTGATGATTTCTATTTTTCCACTGGCATTGTCTCGGGCATAAATTTGCGCCAGCTGCCAAGCGCGGTTACAAACCTCTAAGTCTGGACACAATAAATATAACTGGCTCCATGCCTTCACTTTCTCTGGCGGTTTTTCTCAGTGCAATACGCACACTTTCTAAATCTCTAAATCGGATAATATCTTTTTCAAAACTTTTTTCCACGCGGATTTTTTCAGTTTCAAGAAATTGCGTATTCAGTTGGTTACTGGCAATTTGGTCTAGCGATGCTTGAATATCATTGAGCAAGGAGGTGGCGACTTTTTGCCCCAATCTTTCATAAGTCGCTGCCTGTTGTTGTTGATCTTCAAGCTGCAATTTAAGCAGGTCTTCTTTGCTATTTTGAATGCGAATCCGCTGTTCTAGTCCGAGTAACTGTGAATCTCGATTTCTAATGATATCGCCAATAGATGTAAATTGGCGTAATAGGTCCGCATCGTGCTTTAACTGTTTTTGAAAAGCCAATTCTTTTAAATGCTCTTCGACTTTTCTTTGTCTTTCAGCTGCAAGTTCAGCCAAGGTTTTAGTCGCGTTGACGTGCTTAATGACCTTACCGGTTTCACTGATAATATCATAACCCACGGCTTCCATTTGTTTGGTGATTTTGTCCTTTATTTCGACAGAACCTTGAGGGTTTTTAAAGCGATAGTAACGTTTTGCTTCTACGCTAAGTGCGAAAAGCAGTGCTAAAACAGTGATTATTGATATGAGTTTTTTCATAAATTTTTGACTTAATTACCTTTTATTCTGCTGTCGTTTCAGTGTTATCATGTAAATTAAACACCAAACTGCTGTCGATAGGCCATGACTGCGGGCAAGAAAGCCTGCAATTCCTTTTGTCCTTGCATATAGTTTTGCAAGTCATGTAGATTAATAATAGCATAAACTGGCAAATTGTAGTTTTTTACGATGCTCTGGATGGCAGAAAGTTGCTCCGCCCCCTTTTCCTGCCTATCAAGCGCTACAATAACGCCTGCCGCCGTGGCTTTAGCGGCTTGAATAAGGTCAATTGATTCTTTTATAGCGGTTCCGGCCGTGATCACATCATCGACAATCATCACTTTGCCCATTAATGGCGCACCTACTAGTTGTCCTCCTTCTCCGTGATCTTTCACTTCCTTGCGGTTGAAGCAAAAGGGAATGTTTTTTTGATATTTCCGAGATAATGACACAGCGGTAGTGCAACCAAGTGGGATACCCTTGTATGCAGGGCCAAACAGCATGTCAAAATCCGCATCATTATCGACTAGAGTGTCAGCGTAACAATCACCTAAAATAGCCAAGTCTTGACCCTGATTAAAATAACCAGCATTAAAAAAATAAGGACTCAATCGACCTGATTTTAAGGTGAATTCGCCAAATTTAAGGGCTTGACGGCGGATTGCAAGCTCAATAAAACGCTGTTTAACGTCAGACATAGTGTTATTAATCTTCCTTGGAGATGGTTTTTAGGCACAAACGCGAACACCAAAGCCAATTGCTTTAGCTAATTCACGTGTGACACAAGTTTACCGCTAATTAGTCAATGGATATAGATCGAAAGGTAGATTGGCGAGGCAAAAGTTCTGTTCCTTTCTAAAAATTTAGAAAAAGTGTGAACCAGTTCAAAGTTTGTGTATTATTCGGTTTGGCTAAACGCAGGAAAAGTCTGACTGCTAACCTGTTCATAGACCAGTGCTGTTTCTATGTGTACCACTTCTGAGCGTGAGGTAATGGCTCTAAACACAAAATCGCGTAGGTGCTGGGTATCTCGAACCGTCGTATGCAGCATAAAATCGTTTTCTCCCCCCATGTGGTAGATTCGAATGACTTCATCACATTTTACGAGATCATTTTTAAAATCGTCAATAATGCAACTGCTGTGCTTATTTAGGCGCACCGCCGTCATCGCCTCAATGTTTCCTCCGATGCTCTTAAAGTCAATTTCTAGTGTTGCACTTTTGATAACGCCAGAGGATTCGAGACGTTTAACTCTTTCATGACAGGTCGATGCTGCAATTTTAACCTTAGCCGCCAGATCTTTATTGCTTATCTGTGGATCGCGATACAGATGAGCAAGAATGTCTAGATCAATCGGAGTGAGTTTTTTCATGGTTGGCGGCTCGTCTAATTTGCTAGTAAAAAATGGATGCGAATTGCAGCTACTATCAAGCTAATTAGCTAATAAATCAGCTAATTTAGGCCCCGACTGTAGCATTTTTCGATACACATCCAAGGTCATCGTCTCAATCATTTGATCCACGGCTTGGGATGGCATAAACCCATCACTAAAGCCTGGTTTAGCTGGATCAATATGGCTTCGAGCGGCGTTCACAAAAGCCGCGATAAGGTCTTTAACATTTTCATTTCCCATTGAAATCCGCATAGTCGTTGGATATATCCTTGCTTGCTGCATGGCCTCCGGTGATAGTTCTGAATGTGACGTGAGCGCCGGACACAAAATCATACTATTGGTTTGGCCGATACTGACCATTAAACTAAAGCCAGGCTCTAGCCCATCAAAAAATCGGGCAAAAGTATCCCTATCGATCTGTGCATCTTCCATGTCAATGGTAAATAAAGAACAGGGCATACCATTAATCAGGCATTTTTCTCGTAGTTCATAGTTTTCATTGCCTTCAACTGCATGACTGTGAACTCGCAAGTCCTTATGACTGGCCAAGAAATTGGCAAAAGCTAAGGTGTTGATAGTTTTCTTTAAGACCCGCTGTTCGAGGGTTTTCATACCGGTGAGTACATCATAAGCTAGATCAGAGGCTAAAAAGGCACCTTTTATGTAGTAGACATCCCAAAACATGGATTGTTCCCAAGATAGACCATTTGCCGTTTCTCCTTTGGGGATAAACATGCGGTAACCTTCCCCAATCACCACGCCAGATGTTACTGCTCCAGTACCCGATATATCTTTGGTGTAACTGTGGACTAGGTAGTCCGGTCTTTGCGCCTTATCGGTTTTTTGTAACGGTTTATTGAGTACTGGCGTGGCCAAGGTCGAGTCCAGCATCACCAAATGCTCACCGGCTTGGTGTGCTATTTTGCAAATTGCCGGTACATCTAGCATATAGCCGTGGGGATTACAGGGTGACTCAATATAAATATGTAGTTGATTAGCTTGCAATCGATCGCTATGAGCGAGCTTAACGTCTGCGAGCTGTTGCTCAAATTCCTCTGCGGTGTAACCATCAAACCATTCGATCTTAATGTTCATCTTATCTTTCCGTGCAAAGTGATCAACCAATAGCTGATGCACTCCGCCGTAAATATTGCGCGAAACTAATAGCACGTCGCCATAATTCATGACATTGGCGAGTAAACTATCAATGGCCGCCATCCCGCTATTAAAGTTCCAAGCCATATAATCAGCGGTATAGGGTCCAGCTTCGAGATCGACAATGGCATTGGCCAGCGAAATAGACGTGGGGTTGAGCAAGCGCGAATATATTTGGTGAGTCATTTCTTTACCTTGAAATGCATCATCGACCCATTCGGTACAGGCATAAATATAGGTGGCGGTACGTGCGATCACCGGTGTAGCGGAGAAGATCGCAGTAATGTTATCGAATAATGGATAACTGCCTTTAGCCATTTGCGTGGTGCTATTGGTATGAAGACTCTGAGCTATTTTACGGAACGGATTTTGTAGACCATCAAGAATTTTGGCTAACTGGAAAGACAAAAAGCGCTTGGCATTAAAGTAGGCGATTTTATCTTTTTTATCCAGCTGTTCAATGGTGTCATTGGTGATCTGCCACAGGCGCGACATATCCGATTGTGCTTGATAAAGGCAGCTAGCGGTATCTTTTAGAGCTTGCCCATAATCGCTATTAGGATCAATACCGTAATGCATTAGCTGCTCGGAGGCAAGCTGCTCGATAGTCTGCGCTTGGCTGGTATTGCGTTTAGGGGAAAGAATTTTAGCGGCGGCAAAGCCCTGTGGGATGCTCATTGTAGACCTCGGAAACTGGATTAAAAAGCAATGACTGAATCTTTAATAGCCATTGTCAAGCGAATTAAACGGCATATAATCACGTATTTTACGAATTATATTCGTATAATCTCTTAATATTTTATATTATATTCGGTTCGGTTA
The DNA here is from genome assembly GCA_030949565.1 of Enterobacterales bacterium. GTDB lineage: Bacteria > Pseudomonadota > Gammaproteobacteria > Enterobacterales > Kangiellaceae. The sequence continues at coordinate 2,429 of JAUZSK010000050.1, read as the reverse complement.
TTTTTGCAAGCAATTGGGATTGTATTTTCGATATATCGGCAGGTCATGGTGGTAAGTGGTTGTAGGGTGTTTTAGTTTTGCTTAAAAAGGAAGCATAAAATGGATGGTTTTGAAGGATTTAGCGAACATCCCAAAAACATGTAACGCTTCAGGTTGCCTCAAAAATCAGCCAGTTTGAGGCAGAAAATGTGAGCATACAGGTTTATGCGTCTATGTCTGAACCAAGAAATGGATGGTTTTGAAGGATTCAGCGAACATTCAAAAAACATGTAACGCTTCAGGTTGCCTCAAAAATCAGCCAGTTTGAGGCAGAAAATGTGAGCATATTCGTTTATGCGTCTATGTCTGAACCAAGAAATGAATGGTTTTGAAGGATTCAGCGAACATCCAAAAAACATGTAACGCTTCAGGCTGCCTCAAAAATCAGCCAGTTTGAGGCAGAAAATGTGAGCATACAGGTTTATGCGTCTATGTCTGAACCAAGAAATGAATGGTTTTGAAGGATTTAGCGAATATCCAAAAAACATGTAACGCTTCAGGTTGCCTCAAAAATCAGCCAGTTTGAGGCAGAAAATGTGAGCATACAGGTTTATGCGTCTATGTCTGAACCAAGAAATGGATGGTTTTGAAGGATTCAGCGAACATTCAAAAAACATGTAACGCTTCAGGTTGCCTCAAAAATCAGCCAGTTTGAGGCAGAAAATGTGAGCATATTCGTTTATGCGTCTATGTCTGAACCAAGAAATGAATGGTTTTGAAGGATTTAGCGAACATCCAAAAAACATGTAACGCTTCAGGTTGCCTCAAAAATCAGCCAGTTTGAGGCAGAAAATGTGAGCATACTCGTTTATGTGTCCATTTTCGAACGAAGAAATGGATGGTTTTTGAGGTAAGCTGAAGCGTTACCAAATTAATAACGAATAGAATACCACACCCGCCCCACAAGCTCATGCAGAGCCTGTTGGCTTTGATAAAGCGCCAAAGGGCTTGGGAAGTAATCACTCCATCGACTGCTAGAGGGGGTAAATACGGTGGGCGCAGGGATGACTATGACGCCTTGCTGTTCAAAAGCAAACGCCGCACGTTTCATATGCACAGCATGGGTGACTAGTAGGATCTCTTTGATATTTTGCTGTCTTAGTATTTCCGCAGAAAACTCAGCATTCTCAAAGGTATTTCTGCTTTTTGCTTCAATCCACTTGGGTGCGATATTAAACGCGCTTAACATGGTTTGGTTCATAAGAACGCCTTCGGCAGTGGCATCGTTTTGCGGGCTACCGCCAGACACTAATAGTGGCAGTTGAGTTTTTTGGTGAAGCCATGCCGCATATTGTAATCGTTGCAATGTTTTGGAACTAACAGTATCAATATCGCCATATTCAGCGGCAATTTTGCGTCGCCCTGCAGACAATACTACAATGGCTCGTTTGGGTTGAAGGCTATCCTCGCTGGTATCTAGCTCTAGTTGTTTAACCTGCTTAGGGCTGAGAGCGGACTCAGTTTGCAACTGACTCTCTAAATAGTCAGCAACCACTGGTAGGCTTAAACTATACAGTTGTATAAAAGCGACCGCTAAAAGGATTTGTGCTTTGCGGCGATATTTTTTGAATAACTTCCAAGCAATAAACAATAGTGCAAAACTACTGCCCGGTGGGAAAAGAAAAATATCACTGAGTTGACTGATAATGGGTTCAATTGACATAGACACCGTTAGCTCTTATTGATGGCTTTACACGGATTGTGTCATTCTATGTTAGCAATTTGCGCTGGCAAGTCAAAGCTTTAAATAGGAAACCTTGTTATGGCAAGTCTATTGAACAGCCGAGGCTAGGTTAACAACGTAGCATTGGCGCAAGACCGATATATTGTTATTTTTATGGAAATAGATGTCGATCTCCGTCATTCCCGAGTTATTTTATCGGGAATCTAACAATGTCTAACAGATCAAATGGACATCTTAATAGAAAATCCACTGTAAATGATACGCATCCCCGATAAACACTTTGGCAATGACTCGATTTAAAAAAATTAATCCGGCCACTGACCATAGGCGATGAAAAGTTGGCTATAAAAGGGGGGGGGATAACAGCCATTTCTCTTTAAAATAGCGGTATCCGATAGAGGTTTTATGCCTTTTATTACTAGCGAGCCGCTTGGTCAAGTTTACTCAGCAAGCGAAACACCTCTACACTAGCGTCTTCCATCTTTTTTAAGGATTTTCTGGATGATCTAGCGTCATTATTTTGCGCCGCTAGCATGGCTTCAATGCCGGCTGCATGCACTCGTTTATGAGGTTCTTCTAAGCCCTTAAATGCGGGTAAATCAGCATATTGACGGCCATCGCCTTGATAATACCATTTGCCTAAGCGGCATTCAGTATGACGCGCAAAGTCATCAACGGATTTATCGGAGCTATCAAACATCACCGC
>JAUZSK010000049.1 GCA_030949565.1 Enterobacterales bacterium | reverse complement strand
CTTACCCATTGAATCAACGGCTTTTGCACCTTTAGCTTCTAAATTCATCTGCGTGATAATGAGGCTGCTTCAAAACAATTAGCCCAGCTCGTATTCCGAATAACTTTGCAGAGTCGTGAGGTTGGCTAGTATGCGAAAAAAGATAGTCATATCGGTTTCACTCACTTGTAGAAGCTTGGTTAAATCACTGAACAACTGAAATGTCTGTTTTAGGATTAAAACTGGTAAGCCCTAATTTATCTGCCATCATTTGATGATAATCCCGATGGTATTGGGTTTGGTAATTCTCTAACGACTGTTGCAAAGGTTGTGAATTTCCGGTGAGAGTATAAATTGCGTTGGCTAGTTGTAACAGATTCCATTGAGCGACTTGTGGTTGTTTACCAAAAGCATAGCGCTTGCCTTCTGCATCAGTGGTATTAGGAGTCCAATCCAGATCAAAGTCGTCAATCCAACCGTAAGGGCCATAGTCAATAGTCAGTCCTAGAATTGACATATTATCAGTATTCATCACGCCGTGAACAAAGCCAACTCGCATCCAATGCACCATTAAGTCACAAGTTGATTGGCAAACACAATCCAAACCAAAGCTGATAAGTTTCAACGCAGGGTTTACCCAATTGCGGAAAGTATTGGCTAATACAAAAATCCAGTAGTTGCTTTAATAAATCTAGCTCATTGCGCGCTGCATGCAACTGAAAATTACCAAAGCGTAAAAAAGACGGTGCAACGCGACAAACGACGGCACCTGGCTCTCGCTTGGCACGTCCATCATAAAACATATCACGCACCACCTTATCACCGGTTAAGCATAAACTTAACGCGCGGGTGGTCGGCACGCCTAAATGATGCATCGCTTCACTACATAAAAACTCGCGAATGGATGATCGCAACACGGCTAAACCATCGGCACTTCTTGAATAGGGTGTCATTCCCGCGCCTTTCAGCTGAAGCGTTTGCCATATACCTAGATCATCCACCACTTCACCAAGATTAATGGCGCGACCATCACCCAGTTGTCCCGCCCAATGCCCAAACTGATGACCACCATAACACATGGCGTAGGGTTGCATGCCCTCATCGACTTGATTGCCACTCATCATTTTCAAAAACCAATCAGAATCAATGTCCGTATTAAAAAGTCCAAATTGCTCGGCTAATTGCTTAGAAACGGCCACCAATTGAGGTTTTTTTGTCGAGCTCGGTAGGGTTAATGAATAGCAACTTTGCCGAGTTTTTCGTGGCCGATTATCTAGAGAATGGTCGCCCGGTAATTGATTAACAAATTGATTTTCAAATAGCAGCATTTTTTATTTCAACCCAATTGAGCCAAGCTCATTTAAATAAACATCATAGCGGAATTTTTTTGCTTTGATTTCATGGCTCGGCTTTTTATCAGCTAAACAGGGAGCACCTTTCGGTCTTTTAACCACCACACGTTTAACTCCACTAGCCAGTGACTTTAATAATAACTCATCGGCATCATCATCGTCACCCACAAGACGCTTAAACAATCGCATTTCTTTTTTGACCAAGGCCGATTTTTTTCGTTCTGGAAACATAGGATCAAGATAAATCAGATCAAACTTATGAACGGCTTGCTGTCGCGGAAAAAAATCTTGAAACAAAAGTTCAATCGGAAACTTGAGTGATGTAGCTAAGGAACTTTGATTAAATCTTGCTAAAGCATCCTGTAACAGTAAAAAAATGGCAAGATTTCTTTCTTGCATCACCACTTGGCAACCCAGTGCCGCCATAATAAAAGCGTCGCGTCCCATTCCCGCTGTGGCATCCAGTAGGCGTGGTCTAAAATGTGGTTTACAACCGATAGCTTTGGCAATGGTTTCATTGGATTTGCTGGCTTTAATGGCACGACTAGCGACTTCGCCTTGCACTAAATCAAACATGAGTTGCTGGATTTCAGAATCCAACATTAAATGTAATTTTAAGCCTTGCGCCGTCTGTTCAAATATAGCGTTGGATTGATCCAATTGAGACAATGGGAGAACAGCCTCAAGCTTTAGTCGCTTGGACAGTATTGCATTATCCGCTGCTAAAATAATCACCGAGTTTTCAGTCAAAACGCCTCCTAACCAATCCCGCTATGGCGTAACAAGGCATCGACTTGGGGTTTGCGTCCACGAAAATTAACAAACAAATCCATCGGATCGGCGCTGCCGCCCTTAGACAGTATTTTATCGAGAAATTCCACACCAGCGTTTGAATCAAAGATCCCTTGTTCTTCAAAATAGGCAAACACATCAGCAGAAAGAACCTCCGCCCATTTGTAGCTATAATATCCTGCGGCATAACCACCGGCAAAGATATGCGAAAAAGCATTTTGAAAACGATTAAACTTGGGTGGAATCATTACCGCAACCTGCTGCCGAGTTTGATCCAATTGTTGCTGAATTTCAGCAGTCTTTAGCGGTGGGCTATGGTGGATACGCATATCGAACAGCGCGAATTCTAATTGCCTCAGCATCGCCATCCCCGATTGAAAATTCTTGGCTGCAATGAGCTTGTCGAGCAAGTCTTGAGGTAGGTTTTCATCCGTTTTAACATGACCACTAATCGCCTCAATCACCTCAGGATGGTAACAGAAATTTTCCATAAATTGACTTGGTAACTCCACCGCATCCCAAGGTACATTAGCAATGCCAGAGGCTGAAAGTTCATCCACTTGAGTCAGCATATGATGTAAACCATGTCCAAACTCATGAAACAGAGTGACCACTTCATCATGAGTCAAAAGCGCCGCTTGTTGGTTCACTGGCGGCGCAAAATTACAGGTTAAATAAGCGATGGGGATCTGGGTTTCTGAATCATTTATTTTAAAACGACTTTGGTATGAATCCATCCAAGCGCCGCCACGTTTGTGAGCTCTAGCAAAGAGATCAAGATAAAACTCCGCCACAAGTTGCTGGTTTTTGAGGACCTGATAGTGCCTGACATCCTTGTGCCAACGGCTTGAGTTTTCAATTATTTTAAACTTCACGCCATAAAGCCGCTGAGTTAAATCATACAAGCCTTGCAAGACCTTTTCGAGCACAAAATACTGGCGTAATTCTGCCTGAGAGATTTGGTATTTTTGCTGTTTGAGTTTTTCACTATAATAGGCAACATCCCAAGCTTGTAGCGTCTTTGCACCGAGTGAAACTGCAAAATCGGTTAACTCTTTTATTTCTTTTTTCGCTTGTTGGCGAGCGGACTGATTTAAATCCAACAAAAAGTCGATAACCGCTTGCGGGCTTTCAGCCATTTTGGTTTGCAGCGATAAATCAGCATAGCAGTTAAAGCCTAGCAATTGCGCTTTTTGATATTTCAATGATAGGATTTTTTCCATCACTGGTGCATTATCAAATTGCTTATCCACAAATTCACTAGAAGCGCGAGTCGCATAGGCCGTATAAACTTCTTGTCGTAAGTCTGCATCATCCGCATAGGTCATGATCGCCAAATAACTGGGTATTTCGAGATTTATCAAATAGCCTTGTTTTTGTTTTTGCTTTGCCTGTTCAGCCAACATTGCCAGCTCAGTCTCAGGCAAACCCGCTAAATCGGACGCTTGTTCAATCAATTTATCCCACGCTAGCGTTGAATCCATCACATTTTGTTGATACATAGAGGAAAGCTCCGCCAATTGTTTTTGAATATCACTATAAATGGCTTGTTTATCCGGATCGAGATCCAATCCTGAGAGTTTAAACTGAAGTAACTGATGTTTTAGGATATGTCTTTGACTCGGCGATAATGCTAACTCATCGGCTTTTTGGGAAAGCGCCTCAGTTAACTCAAATAACCTCTGGTTTTGCCCCATTTTAGTCGAATAATCGGTTAAAAAAGCCAGTGATTTATCATAAGCCTCGCGTAATTCATCTGAATTACACACGCTATTTAGGTGCGACACCGGTGACCATGCTTTTGTCAATCGATCATCTAGACGCTCTAATGGCCGTATTAGTTTTTGCCAATCGAGCGAGGAATGATCGCTAGTCGAGTCGAGCAAGTGATCAATTTCAGTTTGATTTTGTTGAATAATCTGTAAAATAGCCGGTACAACCTGCTCCGGCTTAATTTGATCCACTTGTACAATAGGATTTTTTAATAACAAAGGGTTGGTTATAGTCATACTCTGCTGTTCATTGTCTTGAATTACAGGCAAACTAACAGTATATAGATGATCAATCAACCGCTCATTGGGCAAAAGGCAAGCACATGACAACTTCTTCACATTCTTACGACTATGACTATCTTGCCATCGGTGGCGGTAGCGGTGGTATTGCATCCATTAACCGTGCCGCAATCTATGGACAGAAATGTGCCATCATCGAAGCCAAACAGCTTGGCGGCACCTGTGTGAATGTGGGATGCGTACCCAAAAAAGTGATGTGGTTTGCCGGTCAAGTGGCGGATGCCTTTAAATACGCACCGGATTACGGGTTTGATATTGAGGTCAAATCTCACCACTGGCCAACCCTGATTAAGAATCGGCAAGATTACATTAGCCGAATCCATGCTTCCTACGATAAAGGGTTAGCCAATAACAAGGTGGATGTGATTAAAGGTTGGGCCGTTTTTATTGATCAGCACAGTGTCAAAGTTGGTGATCGCGTTATAACCGCAAAAAATATTTTAATTGCCACCGGTGGCGAACCATTGATCCCTGAAATCCCAGGTAAAGAACATATTTTAGATTCCGACGGCTTTTTTGCGCTTAAAAGTCAACCCAAAAAAGTGGTGGTAGTTGGTGCTGGTTATATAGCGGTTGAATTGGCTGGTTTACTCAATGCGCTGGGCAGTGAAACTCATTTGGTTTGCCGTAAAGCACATCCATTACGCGAGTTTGATGAGATTGTTCGTGAAACTCTGTGTGAACAAATGATGCAAGAAGGTATTGTTATTCATCGTCATACCCAGATTACCAAAATTGAAAAAAATGAGCAAAATCAATTTATCTTAGAAACCAATTCCGAAGCTAAGTTACCTGATGTAGATGCGGTTATCTATGCCATCGGACGTGCGCCTATCACCACTGGCATTGGGATTGAAAAGATTGGTTTAGAACTGGATGCCCGCGGTTATATCGTGACTGATGAATATCAAAATACTAATATCGATAATGTTTTTGCAGTGGGCGATAACACCGGGCGCGCACAATTAACGCCGGTTGCAGTGGCCGCTGGGCGACGCTTATCAGAACGTCTCTATAATGGCAAAACTGAAGAAAAATTAGATTATGACAATATCCCCACCGTGGTATTTTCCCACCCCACCATCGGCACCATTGGTCTTACGGAAGCCGAAGCCAGAAAAAGATATGGCGAACAACGGATCAAAACCTATACTTCCAGTTTTACCGCTATGTATACCGCCATTACAAAACACCGACAGCCGACTAAAATGAAGATGGTTTGCCTAGGCGAGGAACAAAAAGTCATTGGTATCCATATTATCGGCCTCGGTGCGGATGAAATGCTGCAAGGTTTTGCGGTAGCGGTCAAAATGGGCGCGACCAAACAGGATTTTGATAATACAGTCGCCATTCACCCGACTTCAGCAGAAGAATTAGTGACCTTGCGTTAAAATTTTAATTTTTGAAACGGTTATAAAACGGTTTTATTTTCAAAGGTGTTTTAAATTAAGCTTTGGTCCTGCTTGAATTAGCCTTTTTTTTGTGTAAAACTATAGTTAAACTTTAGTTTTACACGGTTTGAGGTGTATTTATCTATAAAAGAGCCATTATAAGTCAGCTTAAGCAACTCGCAACCTCTTTTAGGGTCGTATCAGTCATCGGCCCTAGACAAGCCGGTAAGACCACCCTATGTCAAATGGCATTTCAAAATTATCGCTATGTGTCTTTAGAAGAACCAGATATAAGACAATATGCCACTCAAGATCCCCGTGGATTTTTAAGTGATTATAATAAATATGTCATATTCGATGAGATCCAGCGGGTGCCACAATTGCTGTCTTATATTCAAACCATTGTCGATAAGGATCAATTAAAAGGACAATTTATTTTAACTGGTAGCCATCATTTGGAGTTAAGACAAGCGCTGTCTCAGTCATTAGCAGGAAGAAGTGCGCTATTAACCTTACTACCTCTCACCATACAAGAACTTACCAGCATCACCCAGGAGAGTGATCTTGATTCAGTTATTTTGAATGGGCTGATGCCAGGTATGCATCATCAAGAAATACCGAAAAAAGATTTTTTCCGTGCTTATTTCCAAACCTATATCGAGAGAGATGTCAGGCAACTAATACAGCTAAAAGATTTTACTAAATTTGAAAAATTTATACGCTTGTGTGCCGGTCGTATCGGGCAGCTTTTAAACCATGCAAGCTTAGCCAATGAAGTTGGTGTATCCGCGGTGACGATTAACGGATGGCTATCCGTACTTGAGGCATCTTTCATTATTTATCGCTTACCACCCTATTTTGAAAATTTTGGAAAACGACTGATCAAATCATCCAAACTGTATTTTATTGATACTGGATTAGCGGCTTGGTTATTAGGTATTGATGAGTCTTATCAATTGAAAAGAGATCCACTAAGAGGGGCATTATTTGAAAATCTTATTATTATTGAATCATTAAAACACCTACAAAACCAAGGAAAAGACGCTAGGCTTTTCTTTTTTAGAGATAGTATTGGCAATGAAGTTGATCTTATTTTCCAGTACTCTCGTCAACTTCTCCCCATTGAGATCAAGTCTTCTAAAACATGGCATTCTTCTTTTTTAAAAGGTATAAAGTATTTTACTAAATTAACTGCCGACAGAAGCTTAAAAGGCATAGTCATTTATTCTGGTTCAGAAAGACGGAATAATTCAAACTATCAACTGTTAAATTATTTTGATTTGCAGCAAATATTTTATCAAACTAGGTAGTTCGAACCATCGTTATCAATTAGGGTTTAGAAAAGTATACGCCTGGTGCCACCTAAAATGCTATAATCTGTATTATCCGATATATTCTTTCATTACCATTGGTAACCCACTGTGCAATCTGATCAATTTTCTAGTTTAACCCTCGATAAAGCATTAATTTCCAATCTATCGAGTCTCGGCTACCACCAAATGACGCCGATCCAACAGCAAAGCTTGCCGTTAATCTTAAATGGTCAAGATGTTATAGCGCAAGCCAAAACGGGTAGTGGTAAAACTGCCGCCTTTGGTTTGGGGCTATTACAAAATTTGCAGGTTAAAAAATTCCGCGTTCAAACCTTAGTTTTGTGTCCAACTCGTGAACTGGCCGATCAGGTGGCCAAAGAAATCCGTCGTTTAGCCCGAGGCGTTCATAATGTTAAAGTATTAACGCTTTGTGGCGGTACCCCGATGGGTCCACAAATCGGATCGCTTGAACATGGCGCACATATTATTGTCGGTACACCAGGTCGAGTAGAAGATCACCTTAATCGCGGCCGATTAAATTTAGATGATCTTAATACGTTGGTGTTAGATGAAGCGGATCGAATGCTAGAAATGGGTTTTCAGTCAGCCTTAGACTTAGTCTTTTCGCTGCGTCCCGAGAAAGTACAAACGCTTTTATTTAGCGCCACCTTTGCCGATAAAATCCAGCAGATCAGCCAGCGCTTTATGCAAAACCCACAAATGGTTAAGGTAGAATCAAAAGCTGAGAGCAATAAAATCGAGCAACATTTTTATCAAGTCGCAACAGAAAAAGATCGATTAAATGCTTTACAAATTTTACTGCAAAAATTTAATCCCGAATCCAGTATTGTTTTTTGTACCACTAAGAAAGAAACCCAGTCAGTCGCCGATCAACTTACCTATAATGGTTTTAACTGCTTAGCCTTGCATGGCGATTTAGAACAAAAAGATCGTGAACGGCGTTTAGTCATGTTTTCCAATAAAAGTATTTCTATCTTGGTTGCAACCGATGTCGCTGCTAGAGGATTAGATATCGAAAAATTAGATATGGTGTTTAACTATCAACTATCCAAAGAGCCAGAAGTACATCTTCATCGAATTGGACGAACTGGGCGCGCGGGAAGTTCTGGCTTAGCGGCTAGTATTCTTGTCGAAAATGAAATCCACCGGATCATCAAGCTAGAAGACTATTTAAAGCAATCCATTAAAATTGAAGCACTCCCCGATCCAACGGATCTAAATAAAGCTTTTGCCAAAGCCCCCATGGCCACCTTACAAATTGACGCCGGAAAGAAACAAAAAATTCGCGCTGGCGATATTCTCGGCGCGCTAACATCAAAAGATTATGGTGTAACTATTAAAGGAACACAGATCGGTAAAATTAATTTATTTGACTTAAAATCCTTTGTTGCCGTTGAAAGAAAAATTGCCGATGCCGCGCTTAAAAAGTTAACCCATGGCAAACTTAAGGGGCGCTCAATCAAAGCGCGCTACATTAATGCCTAAGTCTTTATTTCAGAATGGCTTTTAAGCAAGGATAGAGGCTAAACTCACACCAATAAAATTAGCAATGACATAGCCGAACACGCCTAACATCACTGAGGGCGCCATCAGGGATTTCCAGCGATTACTCGCCGCCATAGCGACGGCAGTAGCAGGTCCCATGGCGCACGCATTGGAGGCAATAATAATTTCAGCTAAATCCAGTTTGAATAATTTACCGCCTAGCAAGATAATCGTCATATGAAAAAAGATAATAATTGCGGTAAAAAGAGCCAAAATCAACGCTTGGTCAATCATTAAAGCCACATCAGCACTGGCACCAATGGCCACAAAAAACAAATACATAAATAGCATCCCGAGATCATAATCACCTTGTAGCGATTGCAATGGCTTAGCGAAAAGATTAGCAATTAAAACCGTGATGGCAGTGATAAATAAAATGGCATAACTTTTTATGCCTAAGCTTTCAGCGATAAAATATCCGAGCGCACAGATAATTAAAGAAAGACTTAAAGCAAAACAAATATGCAATAACTCAAAGCTTGTTTTTTCGTCAACCTCACAATTCCCCTGATGATGTTGTTCATCATGTTGCTCGGCTTGTTGCATAATTTTGGACGGAATAAAACGCCTTAATAGTTGGTAGGCGGGCATAAAAGCTAACACGCCAAGGTAGAGCACGCCAACCACATTATCTGCCGCAACACTTGCAGAATAAAGTGTTGGGTCAACCTCTAAGACGCCAGCTACCGCCGCCATATTCATACTGCCACCGATATAGGTTGCGCTAAAAATACCTGCCAATTGATTGGCCGCTTCACCCAGTGGCAATAACCAAACGCCGATTAAAACGCCAACCACTGTACCAAGCGTACCGAGAAAGAAAGCGCCCAACATGCCTCCTGTCTCGGCAATGATTTGTCTTATATCGGCCTTCAGTAATAGCAAGGGAACCGCCATCGGCAACAAATAGCTCCATACCACATCATAGGCTGGCGCTGATTTAGGAATCACATAAAAATTGGATAGCAAAATAGAAACTACAATGGCCACCATCACGCCGGATACCGTCGCACCTAGCTTAGTTCTTTCCATCCAAATAGCAAAACTAGCGATAGCCAACATGATTCCCCATATGGCAAAAGTCCAGTTGGCATCAATAATAGGTGTCATATTGTTTCCTTTCTTATTAATCTTTAATCAGTCTAATGATTGGCTATTATATACCCATAGCAACCCATATTCTTCATCACTCGATAAAATGCTGTGATATCCCTTTTAAAAAGACTAGTATTGGTTGATAGTTATTAACTAAAGTGAAACAAACAACTTTTATGAATATTCGAACATTTCAAGAAACTTCTCCCAGTCTCGGTAAAAGAGTTTATGTTGATCCCTCAGCAGTGGTCATCGGCAAAGTAACTATTGGCGATGATAGCTCTTTTTGGCCGATGGCTGTGGCAAGGGGCGATGTCCATTCCATTACCATTGGTGCTAGAACTAGTGTGCAGGACGGCGTTATTTTGCATGTGACTCATGCCGGTCCTTATCAGCCCGATGGCTATGCGCTAACAATTGGTGATGATGTTACCATCGGACACAACGCAATTTTACATGGTTGTGAAATTAAAAATAATTGCTTAATCGGAATGGGCGTGACGGTTATGGATGGCGCGGTGGTGCAATCAGAAGTGATTATTGGTGCCAATAGTTTAGTTCCGCCAAATAAAACATTAGAAAGCGGTTATCTCTATGTTGGCGCGCCAGTCAAACAAGCTAGACCTCTGACAGATAAGGAAAAAAGCTTTATTCCCTATTCGGCAAAAAATTATGTTAAGTTGAAAGATCAGTATTTGGAGATGATCGATTAATTTGTCTAACCGCAAACTTATGCTCGACACTCCACCTCCGGCAACACGCCATGCCAAATTTCAAAGGATTTTGCAGCTTGGCCGCATAGCATACCGTAGCCATCGGAAATACGGCTGAAACCTTGTTGTTTAAAATAGTTTAGGGTTTGCTGCGCGCGACCGGCGTAGTTAAGATCGTAAACAAAGGCATCTTTTTTTAGACTGCTGATAACTTTTTCATAAAGCGGTTGATTAAATTCACTAAGGGCGCAAATAATTCCATCAAAAATCGGTTGCTCGGTTTCAAAAGCGCTGATCTTTCCAACCTTAGAAAAAATATTTTGTAATTGAATTATTTTTTCTAAGGTGCGATTTTGCACCGATAGATTAGCATCTTGTATAAGTAGAGAATATATAATTGACTTAGCCGCACCGCCAGCACCAACCACTAAAATGTTTTTTTTGTGAATGGAAAACTGAAGCCTTTCCAAATCTAACAAAAAACCAGCGCCATCGGTCGAGTCGCCACAAATCATTCCCAATCGATCACGCCATAATGTATTTACTGACTGACAAAGTTTGGCATCTTCACTAACATTTTTAGCTATTTTGCAAGCGGCGGCTTTGTGTGGAAGAGTCACGTTTAGTCCACGACCGCCTTGGGCAAAAAAGTCCATCACGAAGTGCGAAAAATTATCCGATGAGACTTGGTACTTATGATAAGCCAAATCTAAATTAAACTGTTTGCCAAAGGCGGCATGTATTTTTGGTGACAAACTATGGGCAATGGGATCTCCAACCACGCCACAGAGAATTTTGTTGCTATTACTCGATGCAGATGCTGTCATAATGAGTCAATAGGGTTAAATATATTCAACCTTTGAAATTTCATAATCAACTTCTCCGCCTGGCGTTTTAACCACCACATCATCGCCTTCTTCTTTACCAATTAAAGCACGGGCGATAGGTGAATTGACTGAAATTTTATTCTTTTTTACGTCGGCTTCATCATCGCCAACAATTTGATAGGTCACGGTTTCATCTGTATCTAAATTGGTAATAGTAACCGTTGTACCAAATAATACTTTACCAGTTTGCGGCAAACTTGTGACATCGATGACCTGTGCCGAACCCAATTTGAACTCAATATTTTGAATACGGCCTTCAATAAAACCTTGTTGCTCTTTAGCTGCATGATACTCTGCATTTTCTTTAAGATCGCCATGCTCTCTAGCTTCAGCAATCGCCGCCACCACTTTAGGCCTTTGATTTTGTTTTAAATCCTTTAATTCTTCTAACAGGGCATCCGAGCCTTGCTTAGTCATTGGAGTTGTTTGCATGTTTTATTTACCTTGTGACGAGATCTAACCGTTCTCGTAAATTTATTATGACAGTGTTACCCGTTTATTCAATTCTTGCACTGTTACCACCTTTTGTCGAGTTTGTTGGCTAATTGCTTTGGCCGTTGCAAAGCCAGCCGCTAAAGTTGTGGTATAGGCAACCTTATGTTGAAGTGCTGATCGACGAATAGTGTAAGAATCGGCAACCGCTTGTTTACCTTCAGTGGTATTAACAATATAGTCGATTTCATCATTTTTAATCATATCCACTAAGTGGGGACGACCTTCAGTTACTTTATTGACTCTTTGACAAAAAACACCTTCCTTGATTAAGCGCTTAGCGGTACCGCCTGTGGCATAAATTTCAAAACCAACTTTAATTAAAGCTCTTGCCGTTTCGGCTAGCTTGGCTTTATCGCTATTTTTTACACTCAAAATTGCTTTACCACCTCTGGGTGCTTGAGAGCCTCCACCCAGTTGAGCTTTATAATAGGCTTCACCGAATGTATCTCCGACCCCCATCGCTTCACCAGTCGATTTCATCTCTGGTCCTAAGATGGGATCGGAGCCAGGAAATTTATTAAATGGAAATACCGGTTCTTTGACTGTAAAAAAGTCAGTGCTTACTTTTTTGACCACTCCTTGGTCCAATAAAGACTTACCCGCCATGACACTGGCGGCAATCTTAGCCAAGGGCCTGCCAGTGGCTTTAGAAACAAAAGGCACGGTTCGGGATGCTCGAGGGTTAACTTCTAGCACGTAAATGTCATCACCTTGGATGGCAAATTGCGTATTCATCAGCCCACGGACTTGTAACTCCTTAGCCATTAATTCGATTTGGTCTTTCAATCGGTCTTGCATCTGCTGACTTAGACTGTGCGGTGGGATACAACAAGCCGAATCACCGGAGTGAACACCCGCTTGCTCAATATGTTCCATGATACCGCCCATTAAGGTAGTTTCACCATCATATACGGCGTCGATATCCACCTCAATCGCATCGTTTAAAAAACGATCCAATAACACCGGTGATTCGTTAGAAACCGAAACCGCTTCGGTCATATAGCGGGTTAACTCATCCGCGTTAAATACAATCTCCATCGCTCGGCCACCCAGCACATAGGAGGGGCGAACCACTAACGGATATCCGATTTCATCGGCAAGTCGCACGCCGTCTTCAACATTTCTTGCGGTTCGATTGGGCGGCTGCTTTAAGCCTAACCTTTCAATTGAACGCTGAAATCTTTCTCTATCTTCAGATCGGTCAATCGCATCCGGCGACGTTCCAATAATAGGCACACCTGCGGCTTCAAGATCACGCGCTAATTTTAAGGGTGTTTGTCCACCGTATTGGACAATAACTCCCTTAGGTTTCTCTTTGGCTACAATTTCTAGGACATCTTCTAAGGTAATTGGCTCGAAATAAAGACGATCGGAAGTATCATAGTCGGTTGAAACCGTTTCTGGATTACAGTTGACCATAATCGTTTCATAACCATCATCACGCATGGCAAATGCGGCGTGTACACAACAGTAGTCAAACTCAATACCTTGGCCAATTCGATTAGGGCCGCCACCGATGATCATAATTTTCTCACGGTCACTGGGCATCGCCTCACATTCTTCCTCGTAGGTGGAATAAAGATAGGCAGTGTCGGTTTCAAATTCTGCGGCACAGGTATCCACGCGTTTATAAACGGGATACAAACCGAAGCTATGACGTAATTTCCTGATTTCTTTTTCAGTGACATGCATGAGACTTGAGAGTCGTCTATCAGAAAAGCCTTTGCGTTTCATATGGCGCAAAACTTCTACTTTTAAATCACCCAGGCTGAGTTGGGAAAACTCTTTTTCAAGCTGTGCTATTTCTTCAATTTGGACTAAAAACCAAGGATCTATATTGGTCAGTTGAAAAACTTCATCGACTGAATAATTTTGTCTAAAAGCATCCGCAACATAATAGATTCTTTCACAACTTGGTACTTGTAAATTATGCCGTAAGGTTTCTCTCCAATGTTCATTATCAGTATTTAAAATGGGATCAAAACCATCAACACCCGTTTCCAATCCACGTAATGCTTTTTGCATAGATTCTTGGAAAGTTCGGCCGATAGCCATGACCTCACCCACAGATTTCATTTGAGTGGTCAAAGTGGTGTCAGCATTTGGAAATTTCTCAAAGTTAAATCGAGGGATCTTGGTTACCACATAATCAATACTGGGCTCAAAAGATGCAGGAGTACGACCGCCTGTAATATCGTTATGCAACTCATCTAGCGTGTAGCCAACCGCCAATTTTGCAGCGATTTTAGCTATCGGAAATCCGGTCGCTTTGGAGGCTAAAGCCGATGAGCGAGAGACTCGTGGATTCATTTCAATAACAATCATGCGACCGGTTTTGGGGTCGATAGAAAACTGTACATTAGAGCCGCCAGTTTCAACACCCACTTCCCCGTAGTACCGCCAATGAGGCGTTACGCATAAGCTGATATTCTTTATCAGTTAAAGTTTGTGCCGGTGCAACGGTGATAGAATCGCCTGTATGCACACCCATAGGGTCAAGGTTTTCAATTGAACAAACAATAATACAATTATCTTTTTTATCACGAACCACTTCCATTTCATATTCTTTCCAACCTATTAATGATTCATCTATTAATAGCTCGGTGGTCGGCGAAAGATCTAAACCTCGCGTACAAATATCCTCAAACTCTTCACGGTTATAAGCAATTCCACCGCCGGTGCCACCCATGGTAAAGGAAGGACGGATGATACAGGGGAAACCGACTTCTAATTGCACCCTTTTTGCATCTTCCATTGAGTGGGCAATACCTGCTTTTGGCATATCCAAACCAATTTTTCGCATGGCGTTGGCAAATTTTTCTCGGTCTTCCGCTTTATCAATGGCTTCGCGATTAGCGCCAATCATTTCAACCTGATGAATTTCAAGTACGCCGCGAGAAGCTAAATCTAAAGCACAGTTAAGTGCCGTTTGACCACCCATAGTCGGTAAAATAGCATCCGGTTTTTCTTTTTCAATAATTTTGGCTACGATTTCCCAATGAATCGGTTCAATATAGGTTGCATCCGCCATTTCTGGATCGGTCATAATGGTCGCGGGATTAGAATTAACCAATATCACCCGATAACCTTCCTCTCTCAGTGCTTTACAAGCTTGTGCTCCGGAATAATCAAATTCACAGGCTTGGCCAATAATAATGGGTCCAGCACCTAAAATTAAAATACTCTTTATGTCCGTGCGTTTTGGCATTCAACTAATCTCTTTATCTTGTCTTGGTTGTTATCTTGGTTGTTATCTTGCTACTTAAATTGTGCTATTAGAGTTAAACTTAATGGTTTTCATTCATTAGGTTAGCGCTAAATATCAATTACTTTCTGGCCGCCATATCATTAATAAAACGGTCAAATAATTCTGCTGCATCCTGAGGCCCAGGGCTTGCTTCGGGGTGCCCTTGAAATCCAAAGGCGGCCTTTTGTTTATGCGTGATCCCCTGTAGGCTGCCATCAAACAATGATTGATGTGTCACTTCAACCGACTCAGGAAGGCTAGACTCATCCACCGCAAAACCATGGTTCTGGCTAGTAATTAACACTCGGTTATGCGCAATGTCTTTGACTGGATGATTGGCTCCATGATGTCCAAATTTCATTTTCTCAGTTTTAGCACCCAAAGCCAGCGCTAATAATTGATGGCCTAAACAGATCCCAAAAATCGGAATATCTTTTGCGAGAAAAGTCTTAATCGCTTCAATCGCATAATCACAAGGTTCTGGGTCGCCCGGACCATTCGATAGAAAGATACCATCCGGATTCATCGCCAGCACTTCATCAGCTGCCGTTTGCGCGGGAACCACGGTCAATCGGCATCCACGGGCCGCTAACATTCTTAAAATATTCTTTTTTACCCCAAAATCATAAGCCACTACATGAAATTGACTATCGCTAACATCCAACTGACCGTAACCACCGTCTAACTGCCACGGCGTTTGTTGCCATTGATAAATCTTTGTAGAACTTACCTCTTTGGCTAAATCCATACCTTTAATTCCTGCGAATGATTGAGCTTTTTCTAAAGCAATTTTTTCAGCATTATCCGCTAGCGAATCTTTTGCGGCGATGATACAACCAGACAGTGCACCTTTACTTCTTAGGATACGAGTCAAACGCCGGGTATCAATATCGGCAATGGCTTGAATATTATTTTCAATTAAATAATCTTGTAAATTCTGCTGTTGACGCCAGCTACTGGCTACAATCGGTAAATCACGGATAATGAGTCCGGCGGCCCAAACCTTGTCCGATTCAACATCTTCTTGATTAACACCTGTATTGCCTATATGAGGGTAAGTCAAGGTGACCATTTGCTGGGCATAAGAAGGATCGGTGAGTATCTCCTGATACCCCGTCATAGCCGTGTTAAACACGACTTCAGCCACCGAAACACCTTCAGCCCCGATGGAACGACCGCGAAAAATGCTACCATCTTGCAACACCAATATAGCACCAGAAGATTGAGTGGCTATTGAAAGTGAAGAATCTAATTTTGCCGCTATAGTCAAGACGACCTCCGAAAAAAGACTGATATTCGATATTTATACCCTTGGCGTTCACGACAAAACATGAGTTAAGGGATGTTTCTAACAATTAATGCTTAAAATGCCCGATTTAAGCGATCATATTGAGCCTAACAAAAAGCGGAAAAGGCTGAAAACCGCTTCCGCTTTTAACAATTATAGTCATGAATGATGCCCATCTGGCAAAACTGTCCTATTTTACGCGATCTGGTCTATTTTTGTCCATCTCCCATAACCAGAAAATCTAATTTTATTCGACAATAGGCCTCACAAATCACTCCTTTAGCATCTCCCGCTTGGGGGATGATGTGACAAAGCACAAAATCTGGCATACTTCAATCTCGATTCAAAACTGACACAGGACTTAACCGCCGATTTGCACTCCGTAAAATTAGCCTAAAGAGGTAAAAAATGAATGAAAAACTAGTCATCATGGCTATTTTCTTAGGTTTTGCCCTGTTCGAAATAGCGGCAGGCAAATTCACACAAAAAGGTCAATCAACCACTAAAGATGCGATTATCGAAATCATTGCCACAAGTGTGATTTTATTATTTACAGTACCCACCATTATTACCCTAAGTGACATTTTAGGACAGTGGTTAGCGCCTCAATGGCATAATATTTGGCAAGGCTGGAGCTGGCCACTGATGTTTGTCGCTTTCGTTATTGGCGATGACTTGTTGCAATACTGGTGGCATAGAGCTTGTCATTCGCCTCTTCTATATGGATTACACCGCGCCCACCACTCAGCCAACTATATGAGCGTTCGAGTGGTATATCGTAATAATCTTTTCTACTATATGATTATGCCTAGTTTATGGATGAGCGGTTTTTTAATTTATCTCGGCCTATTTGAAGTTTATCCCTACTACCTCGTCATCAAACTCAGTATTATCATTGCAGCACACTCGAGTTTGCCTTGGGACCGGGTGCTATTTTCGCATCCTTTACTAAAACCGATTGCTTGGATTTTAGCCAGAGTCATCTCTACTCCTTCCACTCATCATGCTCATCATGGAATGCATGCCGATGATGTGGCTACCTTTTATAAGGGCAATTTTGGCAACATGCTTTTTCTATGGGATATGATTTTTGGTACCGCTTATATTAGCGGTAAATATCCGAAAGACTACGGAATCGAAGATTTACAGGAGGCGAGTTGGCAGCAAGAATTGCTTTGGCCCTTGGTCAGTAAAGTGCCTAATCGTCGTACGATTAAGAAATAAAACGCCTGTAATAAACATGGGGCTCTTTATTTAAGAGCCCCAGAAGATAAAATTGACTTTAACTATCAAATTTAAGGCGTAGGAACTAATATTACTTAATAATAATCCTAGGGTCAGTTCCTTGACGACATCGCTTTAGGTAAATTTGATAGTCATAGCTTTGACCAACCGCTATATTTCTATTTAAACCACATTGATGCGAGCTGCGCGAAAAAGTATCACCACAGTTTCTTGTTAAGGGCGACTTCTCGCCGAATATGATTTTAAAATTATCACGATCATTCATGCGTGTGCCATCGGCATTTTTTAATAGCCAAGAAACATCGTCACCTGCCGCCATGCAAACACAATCGGCGGCACCATTACACTGATTTTTATCGCAGTTGTCGCCGCCTGCTGTGGCGACAGTCACGCTACATCCGCTCACTTTTAAATCAACACTGACATTTTTAGCCAACGCGCTTGTACTAAAAAGCGATAGGTTAAGCATAACCGCTGTTAGCATTACTACAACTGCTTTGATGATGGACCTTGTTTTTTGTTTTGCTTGTAATCTCATTTTTAATCTCCAGTTTGTTGCAGTTAATTGCCAGTCATAATCGATGAAAACTGAATATCCCTAGCAAGAAGTTTTTTTGAATAGCCCAACTCTACGGCTTTTCTTATTAATAGTTTAGCCTGCTTTTTCTGTCCACAGTTTATCGCCACGATTGAAAAATCATAATATAAATAGGGATCGGAAATGTTTTTTTTCTGCAAACTTTCACTAGTCGTTAACGCGCTAGAACACTCGCCTATTTCCGAGCGATACCTAGCCCTCATCCCTAATAAAGTTTGATCAAAGGGATTTACTAATAGCTGTTCTTGGATATAAGTGATGGCTGCTCGGTATGAGATATTTGCTTTTTTACTCTCTCCGGAAAATTTCTGCGCGTCACCTAAATTAGCCCAGATTATTGGAGAACTTTTCCTCATATCTAATGCTTTCGTGTATATCTCTTGAGCTTGCTTGAATTTCTTCTGATTAAATAAAGCAGTCCCTAAATTAGAATAATTAGTCGCGCTCGGCTTTATTTTTAAAGATTGCTGCCACGCAAGACCAGCCCGCTCTATTTGATCATCCAGATAGTAGGCGGCACCCAAGCGGTTAAATCCCTGCTCATCTTTTGGTTTTAGTAGTGTAATATGATTGTACTGAAAAATGGCATCGCGGTACTTACCGAGGCTCATAAAAAAGTCGCCTAAGTTCATATAATTTTTCCAGTAACCGGGCTCCAATCGGATGGTCTTATAGAGCAATATTTCCGCTTTATCGCTGTTTCCCAGTTTACGGTAGCTAAGCGCAGTACCAGAAATAGCGTTCAAATTATCCGGATTGATCGCCAATGCCTTTTGATAATAATCAATCGCTTGTTCATGCTTACCGCTAACCCGATTTAAATTACCGAGTGATACATAACCTTCACTCTTTAAATGCTGATCTTGTAAAATCCCACTACAGGTCATTTTGGCAGCCATAAAATCGGTCGATTCAACTGTCATTTGATATTGATCGATCTGAGTTTGGCAAAGCCCCGCACTGGCTAACGAAAAATTAGGGTCAAACTTAAGAGCGGTTAAAAAATGCTGTTTAGCAACATCCAAATCTTGTTTTATTTTTGCGTTTGCCAAATGGCTCTTGCCCTGTATATAGTGATCATAGGCAGTGAAATCATTGGTATTAATGACTTCATAAAGACTGGTCGGCTCTCGCTGCGCCACTAAAGCAAGCGCATTAAATACTTGTCGATTAATATTTTTTTGAAATTCTAAAAGACGGCTAGAAACTAGGGGGATTTTCGAGGTCCATATCTGAATGGATGATTTGGCATCCACAAGGCTTAAGAGTAAGAAGAAACCTTTTTTTGCCTCAGCGATTTCACCATCCAGTAGATAACGGGCACCTAAATGATTAACATAATCAGAAAAACCTTTTTTCGAGGAAATTTCATTGATCGCTCGTTTAGAAACAAGGTTAAAATCGTTTTGCTGCGAAAGGGCACTAATAATTTCAGACTGAATAGTATTTTTAAAATATTCCGGTAGTTTAGCCTTGTCAGAAATTCGGAAAGGTAAAACGGCGACTAGGCGATCATTAATTGCTACTGACATTTGATTGCTATTTATCTCTACCAGTGAATCATCCTGCTCCGATTCAATTGAATCAATCAAATAGCTTGATAGATAACTAACACCGACCGATAGCACACCGATAAAAATAAATCCGAGTGCTAAAGGACGTGTCTCGCTTTTTCCACCATGACTTTCAATCGCTTCAGCCATACGCTTTTGATGCTTTATTTCTTTAAGCCAGGTAAATAATAATGCCAACGGAAAACCGGCAACCAAAATAAGCACCACAATTTTCAAACCCCACTCTGGGATATTAAAAATTGGAAACAGTAACTCAAAGACTTGCAACAAAACCCAGGTGCTAATAATAAAAGTGACGCTCACGCGGAATAAATGTGAGGATTTTAGTAATGCAAAAGAGCGCTTCCAGTAGCTTTGACTGAGTTGCTCGTTAGCCAGCGTTTGCAGATAGATCTGCTCTTCAACTTGCGTTCTTAAAAGTGTTGGGTCGCTTGACGAATCGCTAGACCAAGCATTTGGGTAAAAAACATTGCCATCCAAATAGCTGATTTCAGCAATTAAACGATAGCCCTTTTTAGGCAATGTCTGAATATATTCGGGGCAAGATTTATGGTCGTTTAATGCTTGCCTAATATCGCGAATCACATGGGTCAGTGAGCTACGTTTTGCTTGTTTGTCGCCCCAACCAAAATCTAGCAACTCCTCAATACTGATCACTCGATTATGATTTTCACTCAGGTAAAGTAGTATTTCCATGGCTTTAGGAGCAAGGTGCTGTCTCACACCTTGACAGATGATCTCACCATCAATCGGCACTACTAAAGCTTGGCCAAGACGATAGCCCTGCCTTACTTTGTCGTCGATATGAAAAATCGGATCGGTCGAAGGTGTGACGGAATCCATCGGATCTCCCAATAAAGTATTTACCCTAATGCGAGATACAAGCGGCGATAAAGCCTTCTTCTAGGTGATGTTGCTTGGTCAGAACTAACTAGCGGCCAAGCATAGAACGATGCAACATAAAATGCGAACAATAATCATTCGATAGGCGATTATATATTAAAAAGAGATTTTTTTATACCTTTTTTAAATAAAAAGAGACTGGTTGGCTTTGTACTCTTGTTGCAACCATCAATTCAAAGCCTTGTTGATCCGATCTCCCCGTTTAGAGTGCATCTATCGAATAATTCAAATATATATAATTGCTAGAGGCTTATCTTATGGGACCACACTACCAATATTTTGGTCTAAAAATTCTAAAACTGCTATGGCCAATTGTTTTCGGTTTTGATTATCATTGTAACCATGGCCTTCATTGCTAAATTCTAGCCACTCAACTGGTTTATTTAATTTCTCAAGTGCTTGTTTCATCACCAGTGCTTGCTCTATAGGAACCTGCTCAACTTTTCCTCCATGAATTAACAGGATATTGGCTTTTATTTTTTCCGCATTACGAGACGGTGAACGTTTAATTAACTCAGCTTGGTCCCGTCCCAACGCGTCTTCTAAGTAGGCTATACCACCTTTCATCCTTTCAGGTATATTACCCTTTTCAAACATTAAGGGTAAGTCATAAACCCCAGCGGAACCAATAGCACATTGATAAAGATCCGGCTCTTTTACCGTTCCCATTAAAGCCGCATAACCGCCATAACTGTCGCCATAAATACAAATCCGTTTAGCATCGACGATACCCTGATCTATCAGGTAGCGAGTGCCATCGGTTATATCATCCTGCATCAAAGCGCCCCACTCTCCATATCCGGCACGTAAAAATGATCTCCCAAATCCGCCGCTACCACGGAAATTGACCTGTAATACCGCGTAACCTCGGTTAGCTAAAAGCTGAACCATCCAATTAAAATGCCAATGATCTCGAATACCATAAGGTCCTCCATGTGGAAGAACCACTAGAGGATAGCCATTACCTTTTGGCTGTTTTGGCTTGGTCAAATAAGCTTGAAGTTTTTGTCCATCTCTGGATTTAAAACTAACCGATTGCATCGTCCTAAGCTGTTTTGGATAAACCCAAGAGCTTCGACTCATTAAATAGGCCGCTTTATCCATTTTACGGTAATAAATATAAAAATCGCCTGGATTTTTATCACCACTAACAGTAAAAACAATTCGATTACCATCTCGACTGCTGCTCATTAATTCAACATCCTGTCCTTTGAACGACAACCCAAGGTTTTTATGCAGTTTAGAAATTTTATTTCTGGGAGCTAGGTAATGATACTCGGGTTTGCCATACTCTGTTGACAAATAGATAATTTTGTTACCGGATAAATCGTAAGCAAATCGATGAATATCAACCTCGTCATTGTGGTAGAGTTTTTCAATTCTTCCATTCATAAGGTTAAATAAATAAAGTGCTCTGGTACCATTGCGTTCGTATGCAGATATGTAAACTTTTTTAGAGTCTTGAGTAAAATTTAAAGGCTGAGGTAATATGGCATCAAACTGCTCGAGGGAAAAATTTTTCCAAGGCGATTTCGCAGTTTTTTTATAGGAAATCACCGCATTGTAATCTTCATCGACACCCACCGCAAAACGCACATTACCATTTTTATCAACCACCGCTTCAGCGCCCGAAATAGGGAGTTTCTCGATATGATATAAGCGGCCAGTGTAGACATTAAGTTTCTTTATTTCCGGATAAGCGAATTCATCATAAATCCAAAAATCTCTCTTTAGCTTCCAGGGGTAATAAGCGATTAATATAGAGTCAGGATCATCCTTCAATATTGAAAGAATTTGATGACTGGCATGACTGGGCTTACTGCTTTTAATACGACCACTGAAAGACTTCCTCCCGGCTCTATGACCAAAAATTATTTTATGCTGTCTTCCATCGATATTAACCGCAAATAACTCACCTGTTGAACGATATTGCCGATCTTGCTCACTTGATTTATAAATCGAATAAACGATTCGCTCATTATTGGCCCATCGCACGGAACCCACATTACCCGACTCTCCACGAGCGTCGATTAACGATAAAACTTTGCGCGTTTCCACATCAATAACACCAAATACTTCTCGTCCCTGTCGCTTTATAATGACAATAACGTGCTTACCGTCCGGTGAAATAAGCACATCTCTTTTTTCTGCTTGTTTAGAGAAATATTCAATTGGGAGAAGCTCCGCCTGCGCCTGAACTTGCTGCTCAGCCCAAAGATCGCTATTCGGTAAACAAAGTCCTAAAAAAAATGATGGCTAAAGCTGATAATAATCGGTTGCTGTTAAAACACATAATAACGAGTGACTCCCTGTACTGATGATGAAGAAAATAGCGAGTATTGTGCAGTAAAACTTGATTTAATGCAAAATAACAAAGCGTGAATAATGCATATAAAAGCATTTTTAAACCACTTATATTGTGATACAATAATCCCGTTCCAAAATATCTAGTGGGTTAAGCCGCCAACTAGGGACTATTAAACAAAAAAAAAGGAGATTTAAATGAAAAAGTGTTTTTTAATTCTAGCCATCAGCTTTTTAACCACTGCTTGCGCACCTTCAGTGGATGATTTAATCAATGATCCCGCTTTGTTAAGCAAGATCACCAAGCAATGCGCACAAAAAGCCCTTTCGGGTGAAGATATTAATACCACAGAATGCAAAAATGCAGCTAAAGCACAAAGAAAAAAGATGGGTAATATGATCGGAGGTCTGTTGGATTAGATAACAGTTGTCACCTATATCCGTTATCAATCAAGCTGCAAAAAAAAAATGCCCGCATAAAGCGGGCAACTTAGGGGGCATTCTAATTAATAACGAAATACAACAAAACTAACAACAGGAAACGGATTTTTCTTTAACTAACCAACTTTGAAATCGAGAGTCTCAAACTGAAGGAGAATTAGGCTCTGTTGCAATAATACTAGCTCATTAGCGTTTTGGTTTCTGAGACCCACTTATCAATTTCTTCATTGCGTCATAACTAGGGACTTTAGGTTGAGTAGGCAACTTGATTTGGTACACATTATTGGTCGCTGTATTTCGTACACGCGCTTGTTGGCGCGGTGTATGTAACAATATAAACTCAATGGTTGGGCTGCGTTGAATCAGCATGCCGCTTGAGGTAACCACCTCAAAATAAGTTTTATGGGCGCCATAGGTGATATCTTTGGCTTGAAATTGCATACTTTTCTGTCTCTCACTCACCGCTTTTCCATCAACGTACAACTGCAAATAGTGATCGACATTCAAGCCTGGTTCGAGGACGACAGATAGCAAAGCCACACCACCATTATTGCGAATAACATCTTTGTCATTTAAATTGAGAAATCCCAAGCTGTCATAATAGCCTGCGTTTGCATCTCTAGTTTGCTCTGGTCCATCATGCGGAGCTACTATGTCAATATTTGGCAGGTTCATCGGAATACTTTGCATTGGAGCCGCTTTAATCTCTTTTGCACCTTCTTGTGGTTGGTCGCTGAAGTAAACTTTGCCGTTTTTATCGACCATTTTGTAGAGTTTTTTGCTAACAGGCGCTTTCGATTGCTGCTCTTGCTGTTGTGCCACTAAACTAAAACTTGCAACCAACCATGTGGTGCAAATGAGCAGTAATAATCCTCGAAATTGTTTTGTTGAAGAAATCATCATTAAATCCTGCTGACTAAAAAAGTAACTTATTGTTCAATAGGTTAGCAAAAATAGGTCCTATTGGGTAGTTTTTGCCGACATGAGGGCAAGAATATTGGTTAATTGGGTATTTGTTGGCGTTTACCACCTTGTAAAAAGCAAACAAAGCTAAAGCTAGCCTTCTAGAATGCGTTGCAAGCTCAAGATTTCCAGATAAAATCGCGCTATACTCGCGCTTTAAACACAAGTTTTTAAGGTGGATATCGATGCCATTAAACCAGCCACAGGATTCTAACAATCAACCTCTCGCGCTTTTTACACTGGCTTTTCGTCCATTGTTCCTTGCTGCGAGCTTTTTTGCGATGGTCGCCATCAGCTGGTGGACTGTTTATTGGATTCATCCGTTTAGCTGGTCACCCTATGGCGGTGCAATTTGGTGGCATGCCCATGAAATGTTATTTGGTTTTGGTGTTGCCGTTGTCACTGGCTTTTTATTAACCGCGGCCAAAAACTGGACCGGTGTACCAGGGGTTAACGGACCATGGCTTGCTGGGTTAGTCTCGGTTTGGATTGCAGGCCGTTTGATGATGGCTTTGCCTCAGTTTTTTTCGCCTAAGCTAGTGATTGCGGTTGATTTAAGCTACCTCCTATTATGTGCAATTGCTATGGCTTACCCAATCCTTAAAGTTCGCCAATGGCGTAATATCCTGTTTGTGCCAATTCTACTCATTCTGGCGGGATTAAATGCTACTAGCCACTGGGCCAGTAGCCACGGAAAACCAGCGATGGCACTCCACGCGCTACATGCGACGGTCATGCTATTTATTTTGATTATCAGCGTCATTGGCGGACGGGTGATCCCAATGTTTACCGCCAATACCACCGCCAAACCTCGTCAAGCAGTATTGTTTTGGCTTGAAGCCTCGACAATCTTTTCAACCGCGATACTGGTCATTATCGCTTTTATTGGATTTGATCAGGTTAATTCTCGGCTGACTACTGCTGTCGCTCTAGTGGCTGCTATAGCCCATTTTATACGCTTATCGCGCTGGGGAGGATTATCTACTAGCTCAGTGCCACTGCTTTGGTCGCTCCATCTATCCTATTTGTTCATCCCTATTGGTTTCATTCTTTTGGCTTTATATGCGTTGGATCTGCTGGATGATTTAAGTGCTGGGTTACATTGTTTTACGCTGGGTGCCATCGGTGGTATGATTTTATCAATGATGTCCCGCGTTGCCTTAGGGCATACAGGGCGACCATTAATCACCCGATCGATAGTTACAATCAGTTTTTCATTAATACTGACGGCCGCGGTCATTCGAGTAGTCATCCCCATTTGGTTTGCTCAATATTATCATTGGGGGATCGCTATGGCAGGCAGTCTATGGGTCGTCAGTTATGCCATTTACTTTTATGTTTATGCGCCAATGTTAATCAGCCCAAGAGCAGATGGCCGTGCCAGTTAAGGGAAACGGCCTCAAACTAAAACCAAATGCGGATGCCTGCAACCACTTCCGAAAACTCAGCCGATTCACCTCGTAGTTCGGAATATAGCGCGGAGTCACCATATTTCTTCTGCCATGTGACACCAATATAAGGCGCGATTTCCCTTTGTAGCTCATACCTAAGGCGCAAATCAAACTGAAAATCATTAATACCCTGCCCAATACCCAAATTTGGCAGATCGTTTGCCGAAGCATTTATCTCGAGCCGAGGCTGCAATATCAACTTTTGACTAAAAAGCAAATCATAGGATGCTACAACACGAGCCGATACATTGGCATCGGTATCGATGAAAAGATTTGATTCAACTTCGAACCAGTAAGGAGCCAAACCCTGCATACCCAATACGCCAAAATAGCGCTCATCATTGGGGCCACTACCATATGAACGATCGTAACGGGCTCCAAGTTGAAGGTCCCAATATGCCGCAATAGCTTTGCTATAAAGCGCTTGAAACTCAAATTCACCGCTACTATTATTTGGGGCCTCTTCACCTTCAAACTTTACCCAAAGTTTATTGTAATCGGTACCTCGCCAACCTTGCATATCCCATCGGTTAAAATCAGCATCGCTATTTTTACGAGTTTCCAGTTGCTCAAAAATGATTTTACTCACCACGATGTCATCGGTTTCTTCCCATCCACCCATCCCCCTATACTCATAACCACCAGAATTAGCATGAGGATCTCGGGTAGTAGTCACCTTTTTATCTTTTGAACTCACCATTGATGGCATAGAACTCATTGTTTTGTTCTTTGCTGGTTCGTCACTCACTTTTTTTGACTGTTCGGCTTGTGCAGTATTTTTAAGATGGAGTTGATTATGATCAATTTCAGCGGCTTGAATCCCAAAAGACATCGGAATACTCAATAATGTGCTGACCAATAAACCTTTAACTGATAAATTTTTAATCTTTTTCATGCGACTACGACCTCCCTAAACATTCCAGCGGCCATGTGGTAAAGCAAATGACAATGGAAAGCCCAACGTCCCGGTGCATCCACAGTAACTAAAAAAACTAACGCGTTGAGCCGGTTGAACGGTGATGGTATGTTTTCTAACTTGAAAGCCCCCGTCAGGCGACTCTAAATCAGACCACATTCCATGTAAATGCATCGGATGTAGCATATTGCTATCATTGTGCAGTATCACTCTGATGCGTTCTCCCACAGGAAAATGTAAGGGTTTCGCTTCATTCAATTTAAGGCCATCGATTGACCAGATAAAACGTTCCATATTTCCAGTGAGGTGCATTTCAATTTCCCTGCTAGGAATGCGTCTGTCCTGTGGCTTTTTTACACTTTTTAAATCAGCATAGGTAAGCGCTCGCCTGCCTGTATTTCTTAAACCGGGACCGGGATCATCAAGATTAACTCGCGGCATATCTACTCGCATATCAACCCCAGCGCCATATTCGGTTGTAGCGTGTCTCACCTGCTGACTGGCTTTGGATAAAGGAGGCTTTTTAACCCTGTGTTTAGCTGTTTTACCTGACATCATTTGCATACCCATGTCGTTACTTTTTCGGCCCATTTCTCCCATCATATCAACCATGGAAAGAAGTACCGGCTCATCCATCGCTGGAGGAGGCGCTAACATTGATTTTTGACTGGATAAAGTACCGCTCACATAACCTGAACGGTCAAGAGCTTGCGCAAAAACCGAATAGGCTTGGTCATCAGGAATTTCTACAATCACGTCGTAAGTTTCGCCAGGCCCTATCCTAAACTCATCAACTAAAACCGGATGAACTTTTTGACCATCTGTAGAGACCACTTTTAATTTAAGTCCAGGAATTCTGACATCAAAGAAAGTTGCAGTTGCAGCTCCTATAAACCTTAGCTGAACCTTTTCTCCTTTTTTCGCGATACCATGCCAATTATTGGCCGGTGAATTTCCATTCATTAAATAGGTGTAGGTTGAAGCGGTAATATCACTAAAGTCGGTAGGGCTCATTCTCGCTTTATTCCATGGTTGGCGTTTACTGAACGCTTCTCCTAACCCAACATTTGAAACATCATCGATAAAATCCTTAGCAGTGAGTTGTTGGTAGTTATAGTAACCACCCATTTTCTTAAGATTAAGATAGACATCAACTGGATTTTCATCAGTCCAATCACTTAAAACGACTGGGTAATCACGGTCCACCATTTCGTCATCAAGGACATTTTCAGGTTCAATAATTAAAGCACCATAAACGCCTGTTTGCTCCGCTAAAGTATGTGCGTGATACCAGTAAGTACCATTTTGAACCAGTTTAATTTTATATTCAAAAGAGTCACCAGGTTCAATTCCTGCAAAACTAATTCCAGGAACACCATCCATCTCTGGATCTAAGATTAAACCGTGCCAATGAATAGTGGTCATTTCCTTTAGATTATTAGTGACCCGAATGGTCACCTCTTGGCCTTCTTTTATTCGTAAAATAGGGCCTGGAAGCAAACCATTAACTAATGTTGCAGTTGCCCGTTTTCCTGTGATATTGACTTCTTTCTCACCAATTTCCAAATTGATTATTTTACCCGTTAGATTTTCATTAGTTGGATTTGCCCAACTAAAACTGCTAATCATTCCAGTTGAAGCAAGCGCCGTTAAAGCCGCCGTTCCTTTCACAAAACGACGCCTAGACAATCTGTGTGAATGTTTTGAATTCATAAATTTCCTGACCTCAACTTAGGCGAAGTCACCGTTGAATCTCACCTAAGCCTAATTTAGTTAGATTTATATCTGTAGAGTAGCCACCCCACTTTGAATAGATTTGTCTACTTTCTTCAAAATACATGGTTTAAAATGTAATGCTACGTCAAAAGTGACTCGAATATACACCTATGTGTAGGACTCAGGTCAAGTAAGTTTCAATCTTTAAGTTAAATATTATTAGAGACCTTTGCATGAGGCTATGGCAAATGAAAAATCGACTAAAATAATGCTGAAATTATCGAACAGAGTTTAGATAAAATAAAAATAAGCAAAAAAAAAACCGATAACCCCAAATCAATAATGAATGAGGTTATCGGCAAAGAATCCGATGACTAAATATTTACAAGCTGTAGTAAAGCTGAAATTCTATCGGATGAGTGGTCATATTAAGTGCGGTAATATCTTCTGTCTTAAGCGCAATGTAAGAGTCAATATAATCATCGCTAAACACGCCACCAGCGGTTAAGAAGGCGCGATCTTTATCTAACGCTGCAAGTGCTTGTTCAAAGGATGACGCTACGGTTGGAATGTCTGCGGCTTCTTCCGCGGGCAAGTCATAAAGATCTTTATCCATAGCATCGCCCGGGTCAATTTTGTTTTGAATACCATCAATACCGGCCATCATCATGGCGGTGAAAGACAGATAAGGATTACCCGTTGGGTCAGGGAATCGCACTTCAATACGACGACCTTTTTCGCTCGGAACATGGGGTATACGAATTGAGGCACTACGGTTTTTAGCTGAGTAGGCTAACATCACAGGCGCTTCAAAACCGGGTACTAAACGTTTGTAAGAATTAGTTGAAGCATTAGCAAAAGCATTAATAGCTCGTGCATGCTTGATAATTCCGCCAATGTAGTAAAGCGCTTCTTGCGATAGCCCACCGTATTTATTACCGGCGAAAATGTTAACACCATCTTTGGCTAACGATTGATGCACGTGCATTCCACTACCATTATCACCAACTACTGGTTTTGGCATAAATGTAGCTGTTTTGCCATAAGCATGAGCCACATTGTGTACCACATATTTAAGGATTTGAACTTCATCCGCTTTACGCACAAGCGTGTTAAACAGCGTTGCGATTTCATTTTGATTAGCGGTAGCAACTTCATGATGATGGGCTTCAGTTAGCACATCCATATCCTCAAGCACCAAGCACATTTGTGAACGAATATCTTGCGATGAATCAACCGGAGGAACAGGGAAATATCCACCTTTAACGCCAGGTCGATGTCCCATATTGCCGTCATTATAGCGACGGTCAGAATTCCAAGCCGCTTCATCTGAGTCAATTTTATAGCTGGCGCCCTTCATATCCACTGAAAAACGTACATCGTCAAAAAGGAAAAATTCTGGCTCAGGCCCAAAATAAGCGGTATCGGCTATGCCAGTTGATTTAAGATAGGCTTCGGCTCGCCGTGCTACCGAGCGAGGATCACGGTCATAGCCTTGCATGGTTGCAGGTTCTAAAATATCGCAACGTAGATTAAGCGTTGAGTCTTCACAAAAGGGGTCCATCACCGCTGAATCCACATCGGGCATTAACACCATATCGGACTCATTGATCCCTTTCCATCCGGCAATGGATGAACCATCAAACATTTTACCTTCTTCTAAAAAGTCTTCATCGACACAGTGCGCAGGCAGGCTAACATGCTGCTCTTTGCCTTTGGTATCGGTGAATCTAAGATCAACAAAACGAACCTCGTTTTCTTCTATCATGGCGAGTATTGGATTTTTTGACATGGTTTTTCCTCAAACTAGTGTTGTTTTACAAATTAAGTTAGCTGGTAGAGACCTTTTCACGGAACCTATGACAAGTAAAAAGGACTAAAATAACACTGCTTTTCGTTGTAAAACTGACCAATAGCTAGCTATTCGCTTCATTTTACGTCTCAATCAGCATCATTTTAGTCGATTTTTCTTTTGCCATAGTCTCATGCAAAGGCCTCTAATAATAATTTTTAAAAGACATCCTTTATACAATATACAATCTTAACGAGGGATGCCGAAATTTTATTATGGCTGGTTAGACCTTTAGTATGCTATGCACAAAGAATGCCAAAAGTTAAGTAAAGCACTTAATCCAGCAAAAAGGCACGCCATCGCTAGCCTCTCAGGATAAGGTTATGCACCATTTTGGTGCAACAACCTGTGTTTTTACTGTTTTTTGCACCATTTTGGTGCAAAATGACAAAACCTTGCACCATTTTGGTGCATTCTGTAATTTTAGCCATTAAATGAGTTTCTTTATATTGCTGCTAGTTCTGAGCTAAATCAGTAAAAATAAGCTAGACTTAGACCAACAATAAATACAAGAGGCAAGCTATTGCAGATTGAAAACCTACTATCTTTAGCCCTGATTTGGGCTAGTGTTATTTTGTCCTCCTGGTTTGCAAAAAAAACCAATCTCACCCCCTTGGTGTTCTATTTGTTAGCCGGAAGCCTGCTAGTTAATTTTAACTTGATTCCCATTACACCCACGCCTTTTATCAAAGGCTTTTCAGAGTTTGGCATCATTCTAATCATGTTTGCTTTAGGCTTTGAAGAAAACCCCACCAGTTTCCTACGCAGCGTTAAGCGCAGTTGGGGGATTGCTTTGTTCGGTGCTATTGCACCCTTTTTCGCAGCTTATGCCTTGGCCTTTTATTTTTGGCAAGATCAAAATATCGCTCTGATGGTAGGACTAACCATGACCGCCACCGCGGTTTCTTTGACTATGATGGTGTTAAAACATGAAAACCTACACCTCACCAAAGCCGCTTCCGGCATTATGACTTCTGCCGTATTAGATGATGTGGCATCATTGGTATTAGTTGCCGTACTGGTGCCGATAGTCGCCGGTCATGAGACCCCGACCTTAATCGGTATTGCTACCATTGTATTGAAAGCTTTAAGCTTTTTCGTGTTTATTTTTTCTTTGTGCCATTTCGATTTTTCCGACTAAAGAAAAACCAAGCCAAAACCAAAAACGATCTTTTTTCGACCAATATGGGTTGAATAATTTGCTCGCCTTTAATAACGGTCGTGATGCTACTCTGTCGATTTTAATGCTAGCCGTGAGCTTCGCCTTTATTGCTCATTTAATGGGGCTGCACTCTGCTGTTGGTGCTTATATGGCGGGTTTAATCATGACCCCAGCGCTATTTTATATCGACAAACAAGGCCAACCAATTAACCGCTATAAAAAAACTCGAAAAATTATTGATGATGTTGCCTTCTCTTGGATAGGTCCAGTGTTTTTTGTGACGCTTGGTTCCAAGCTTATTTTTGATTGGGATTTAATCCTTAGCGTGCTGGATGAGACTATTATACTGGTTGTTGGCGTGTTTATTTCTCAATTTGTTGGAGCTGCGGTTGCTGCCCGTTATACCGGTCACTTCTCGAAGCAAGAGTCCATCATGATAGGTTTTGGGATGCTCGGTCGCGCTGAGCTGGCCTTTGTGGTGATGGATATCGGCTATGTGCACAATTCTATTTTTACCGATGAAGTCTTTTATACCCTAATGTTTACAGCTTTTACGCTCAATATACTGGTCCCATTGTGTATTCGTTTTTGGGCACCTTATTTTATCGCGGGCCGCAGCTCTAGCTAATGGAGCGAGTCTATCGCTAGCTAACTGTGCAATTCTGCCTAAAGTAAAACTTCAATAGAAATCAATCACTAAGTGCATTTGCTTAGCGTGTGTTTTGTCGGTAGAATGGAGCTGACTTGTGCTTTTTATCGCCCGCTTAAACAATTGACGGGAAGAGTGGAAGAAACGAGGTGACTGAGTTTAGCTTATTTTACTAAAGAAATTGGCGAAACTGAGACACTAGAATAATAAAAAAGTCGGATTTTCTTGTATTTTTAGAAAATCACTCTAACTCTAACCCTAGAGTATTAAAATTAGCGGGATTTCGCCCTCAAAAAGCAAAACAGGCTGATTTTATCTGAAATTAACTCGTTTTTCGGGCATTTTCTAAACCACTAGAAGCTATATTTTAGTATCATTTTGGGACCATCGATGGTTTTAACCTCTGAACGTCATTTCCGTAGTCATGTCATCTTGTGGTTTCTGCTGGTCGCTGGATTGATTTTGGCGATTACCGGTATCAGCATCTATAGCAGTGCCGAAGGTTATCTAGTGGAGCGTTTTTTACACCAGCAGCGAATGCTCGCTCAAACCACTGCATCTTTTATTGAAATTGATCAATTTAAACATTTAAATTCTAAATCTGCTATGCAACGAGCAGACTATAAAAAATATGAAAGAGCTTTTATTCAAGCCATGAAAGCCGACCGTTTCGCCAGCTTTGTTTTTTCTTTACACATGCCGCTTGATGATGGTCACTATCGCTTTGCCGTGGTACCTGACATTCGCAAAGCGACCAATCTCGAATCGAGCCAACGCGCCTATAGTGGCCAAGTTTTTACCGCAGAGGAAGCTTTTATTTTCCAACTCAATCTGTTTTTAGTACAAAAAACTGACAGTGCGTCCTTTGAAATCACAAAGTCTAACGGCGGTGTGCAGTTTATTAGCGTAGCGCGAATACTTGACGGATTAAAAACCGACGGTCTAGTCGTGGTTGAAATCTCTAATCGACAAATCGCAGCACTTAAAACAAACCTACTCAAATCCACTTTAAGGACTATCGGATTGCTATTTGTCTTTCTATTAGCAGCCTCGGTCTTTTTTGCACGAAAAATTACCGGCCCCTTTGAAAAGCTTACCGATGCGATTGAACGCTTAATTAAAAATGATTTTAACTTTAATTTATCCTTGGCGGATTTTGGTGGATTTATTTACCTTGCCAAGCAGTTTAATTTAATGCTGCTTAAATTACAGGTCAGTCGAAACGAGCTGGTTCGTACTAATAAAGCCTACAGTCGATTTGTGCCGCATCAACTATTAAAATTAATAAGCCCTAACGGTATCAAAAGTACAGAACTAGGCGATTGTATTGAGAAAGAAATGGCTATTATGTTTTGTGATATTCGTGGTTTTACCCGTATTTCCGAGTCCATGCCACCACAGGAAAATTTTAAATTCATTAGCCGCTATCTGCAAATTGTAGTACCTGTTATCAATAAATTTGGCGGCACCGTCGATAAGTATATGGGTGATGGCATTATGGCTTTATTTCCTAACTCGCCAGACAATGCGCTTTATGCCGCAGTGGGCATGATGGCAGCGCTAGAAAAATATAATCGCACCCTCAGAGCAAAAAACCTGCCCATTGTCGAAATAGGTCTTGGGTTACATATGGGTAAAATGATGCTGGGTACAGTAGGTACCACTTCACGAATGGATGTCACTGTTGTTTCGGATACCGTCAATGCTTGCCGCAAGAATAGAATCGCTAACAAAAACCTTTCATGCACCCATTTTAATTTCAGAAGAGCTACGCATGGGCTTAGATACTTTTGATAAACAAAATCTTCGTTTTATTGCCACTTGCTTTGT
>JAUZSK010000048.1 GCA_030949565.1 Enterobacterales bacterium | reverse complement strand
CTGGTGCGCCACTCTTCTTTAATCGTCACTTGATAGCCCTTCAAATGATTGGTTCACCTCCTCGCTTTGAGTTTAACCTGAGATACTATCACCTTGCCCTCGCTAGTGAACTTGTAGACAAATGAAACATAATTTCCAACCAATATGATTTGTAGCTTTTTCAAAACACTTCTTCTCCTGTATTTTTAACGCAACTTACGGGGTGCTTTTTAAAAACTTAATCGCTTATTTACAATCAAGCAAAGATTTCCCTAAAGAGTCTCTCTTGCTCACAACGTTAATCAAATCGTTTTTGTTTTCTAGATCGAGCTCGCCAAGTAAAATCGCGAAGGTTGTACCAATAATGTGTTTTACACGACTTCACCTCGACTTTCTTGTTGCGCTGTTAGCGGGTTTTCTTCATTTCTACTCGAAATAATTGTTTTAAGGTTGCGCCGATAGGAGTTACTTTCGTAGTCTGCATACTTACTGGGATGGTTAAGTATTTCAATGCTTGAATCTTCTCACTTGTCCAAGAATAAAGGAGTCGCTATTACCGGTCATATCAGACCAGAATCTTTCCATCCACTTTATACCAATTAAGCTGAATGCGAGCCAACCGTAGCCCATTCGGCCGTTAAGATATTTTTTGTTATTGCCATTGGCTGAGAACGGCAAAAAACTCGATGGCCTGGCAATCCACTTGACCATTGTGTAAAAGACAATCGGCCGCAGAAATAGGCTAATCGAGGTTGTTCGATCTCAAAATCACTCATCGGATTTTAAGCAAACATTTTGCCCACGTCTGGGCGAAGAGTGATCTCAATACCTCTAATCAGTATTTGCTGATGCCTTTAGCGCCTGTTCCTGTTTTCCCGTTTACTTTTATCAGCCATTATCGCCATTACCGCCCAATAGATGTCGAAGCGAATTTTATTGGCTGCAACTGGCTTGATCAGCGGAAAGAGTT
Organism: Enterobacterales bacterium; assembly: GCA_030949565.1. Classification (GTDB taxonomy): domain Bacteria; phylum Pseudomonadota; class Gammaproteobacteria; order Enterobacterales; family Kangiellaceae. The sequence continues at coordinate 8,860 of JAUZSK010000048.1, read as the reverse complement.
TCGGGGATCTCTATTATTTGAAAAAGTTGAATAGCTCACTATTGTCATCAACAGTCCGCTAACTAATGTCTTACATATTTTCATAAAAAAGCTCTCCTTTTAGTATTTGGCTATAATAAAATTAGTTGTCTGAACCCTATCTGAATGCGATTAGAATATCTAATGGCAATATATGCCTCATAATCCAATCAAGATGCAGGTTTCAGTGCTCAGCTAGGAAATTTGAACAAGGCGCGACTTGCAGGGAATGACTAGTCCTTTCCAAGAGTCGTAACGCCGTGCAAGTTTTCTAGCTGAGCACCCAGAGGGCAAGGCTATAAACAACCATCTTCTTCGTTAAGCAATTTTCAGCTAGAATGACTAGCCCAAAAATTCCTTGCCTCAAATATGATTGTTTCTAGCCTTGCTGAATCCTGCATCTTGAATGATTATGGGTATGGACCAGGCCTACTCTTCGTAGAAATTTTGTTAGGTTGTCCCCCCTTTGCCAACTGACTCTTATACACAAATAATTTTTTATTAGAATTGAACTTTTTGCATTTTTGATGATCAGATCATTAACGTTAAATAATCATCAAGACTTTAAAAATGCTTATAAAAGATACCGAAGAATGGGCAAATAATTTATTTTCTAGCGCCAAGTTAGGGGATAAAAGACGTACTAAACGATTAGTCAAACTTAGCCATTTAATGGCGAGCAATACAGGCAGTTCAATTGTTAAAGCATCGGGAACACAAGCAGCAATTGAAGGCTCTTATCGTTTTATTCGAAATGATGCAATTGAAGCTGATGACATTGCCACTGCTGGTTTTTCTTCTCTTTTATCAGAGTTGAAATCATCTAAAAATATACTCGCATTAGAAGATACTTCGACATTGAGCTACCGTCATAATGTTACCAAAGAATTAGGTTTTACTGGTGCAAGTAAAAAATGTAAGGCTAAAGGCATGTTAGCCCACTCTGTTCTGATGGTAGATGCTCAAACAGAGCATACCATTGGATTAGCAGAGCAACACCGTTGGTGTCGAAAAGATGAAGATTTTGGCACTAAACATCAACGAAAACAGCGTGAATATAAAACAAAAGAAAGCTATAAATGGCAACGTTCTTCTGAAGCAATGACTGCTAGATATGCCAGTGTCATGGATAATATTATCAGTGTTTGTGATCGAGAATCAGATATTTTTGACTACATAGCTTATAAAGAGAAACACCAGCAACGGTTTGTTGTACGGGCGAAGCACGAGCGGATAGTTACGGGTGACGGAGATAAACTAACGCCCTATATAAATCAACAATCTAGCGAGCTTTCTTACCAAGTAAAAATACAGCAAAAGGGAGGTCGAAAAGCACGTATTGCCAATGTAGCAGTACGCTTTGCATCAGTCACTATTTCACCCCGAAAAACAGGCTATGTGTGATGATATAAAATTAACGCTTATCAGCTGTAATGAAATATCACCACCAGAAGGAGCAAAAGCCTTATGTTGGAAACTATACACAAATGAAGCCGTTAATTGTGCTGCGGACGCGCTGAAAACAGTTAGATATTATGAGCTAAGGTGGCGAGTAGAAGAGTATCATAAAGCGTGGAAATCGGCAGGAACACAAGTAGAATCTTTTAGATTACAGACACGACAAAATCTTGAAAAAATAATCGTGATCACCGCGTTTATAGCGGTAAGGCTACTACAGTTAAGAGAATTATCGGGTAATAAAGAAAAAGCTAAATCCACTAGCTGTGAAGGATATTTTGCACCACTTGAGTGGAAATTGATGTGGTCAAAGACAGAAGCCAAAGCATTACCTAAAAAGCCCCCACGTTATATTGGGCGTATTATGCACTTGCTAAGCTAGAGTCGTTGGCATGACAGTAAAAGAACTGGAGTTGTAGGTTGGGAAGCGTTATGGGATGGATGGTTTACATTGAATCAACTTTTAGAAGGAGCAAGATTCATGCAGCAGCAGATGGAATAAATGTGATCAAGAGACAGCCATGCCAAAAGGGGGGATAGGGAGATTTGAGGTTTCTGGAATCAGATTATTGACACCGTTAAGTGATGGTAAATCCCCCTCAATCCCCACTTTAGTCAAAGTGGGAGGAAAATTGCAACTGAATAAAATATTATATTATTTGCTAAGCTTAGCCCCTGAGCTTTTTATAAGGCAAATAAACCCAAATATAGGATATCGCCCCAAACTAAACCAGGCTAAAACCATTACCCATTCTTGTGGTCAAACTAGCGCTGCAGGCATACCGGGTAAATAAAGTGCGGTCATACTCAAGGTTGCAATCAATGCAAAACTGCCAAGTACTAATCCTCCTTTGGCTCTAAAAGGCCTTTCCATATTAGGCTCTTTTTTACGTAACACCATGAAAGAAATAACCACTAACAAATAGGCAATCATTAAGCTAAACGAACCCGCATCAACAAACCAAACTAGCGAGGTTCGTCCCAATAAAGGGGCTAACGCGCCAGTAATACCAATAAATAATATCGCGTTAACGGGGGTTTTATGCTTTGGATGAACTTTTGGCCAAAAAAGCGGGCACCATGCCATCTTCTGCCATCGCAAACAATGCTCGCGAGCCGCCAATTAAAAAACTATTCCAACTGGTTAAGATCCCAGCAAGCCCTGCTACTAGTAAAAAGATTTTTCCTTTTTCGCCAAACGCCGCTTCTGCCGCCGCAATCGTACCGAGATTTCCAGCAGCGTCTCTACCCTCTGCGGATAATAAGGTTGAAACCGCCAATTCAATCATGATGTACCAACCCACCGCAAACATAATTGAGGCAACTAATAGCGTGCCTATCTTTTTGGGTGGAAGATCGATCTCTTCTGCCGCTTGAGGAATCACATCAAAGCCCGTCATCATAAAAGGAATGAGCGCCATTGCCGCTAACATTCCACCAATACCACCGACATGCAATGGCTGCATATTTTCGGTTTGGCCGTCGGTACTTATCCCAACAATCAACATAATACCGGCTAATAAAATTACACCAACAATAACGGTTTGGACAATTGCGGCGAGTTTAAGCCCCCTAATATTTACCCAAGTGATCAACCCTGATACGCCGCCACCAATTAACGCCAGTTCAAGAAAAACATCTGAGCCTTCAACCTGCCACAAAGCGGTGTTGCCTAAATTAGGAAATAATCCGGTTAAAACGCTTGGCAGTGCAACCGCTTCAAACGCGCAAACCGCCACATAAACAAAAACAATCGACCAAGTACAAATAAATGAACCTAAACCGCCCAGCGCTCTTTTAGAATAAACGTGTTCACCACCAACATCTGGCATAGCAGAAGCTAGCTCCGCATAGATAAAACCAATGGCTAAGATAACAATGCCGACAATCACCGTAGCAACTATTCCGCCGACACTGCCGCCTCTGCCAATGATTCCGGTAATTAACGCCACCCACGACCAGCCAATCATTGCGCCAAATGATAACGCTAAAGTATCTAATTTTTTAAGGTTTTTATTTAAGCCATGTTTTGTTTTCATAAAATCCAATATCCTCTGTTGTTGTTATTCTCGTTGTTAGAATTTGGCTTGTTGCCATTTATTTTAATTCTTGTAAAACCTGTATGGCTATTTTTATATCGTTTTCATCGGTTTGCCAATTGCTTAATGCAACCCTTATAATTTCATTGCCTTGCCAATGCCCAGGGCTTAAATATATTCGCCCGTCTTTATTGATAGCCTGTAATAATTTTTTTGTTTTTTCATCAATTTGTTGTTGTGATAAATTACCCGCGCTTGGCCTAAATAAAATAACGTTCATCTGACAAGGGTGGACTAGTTCATAGTCGATTGAGTCGTCAATCCAATTAGCGAGTTGTTTGGATAAATTAATGTTAGAACTCACCCACTGTTTAATGCCTTGTTTGCCGTAAGCGAGCAGCGACAACCAAACGGGCAACGCTCTAAATCGTCTAGAGTTTTCGATACCTAACGACATAAAGTCGGGTTCACTGGAAAAATTAGCCAAATAAGGGGCTGGTACATCAAAGCTTTGCTCGAGTAGATCGAGATGGCGAGTAAGAAAAACACCACAATCATAAGGCACATTTAACCATTTGTGACAATCAACAGTAATTGAATCGGCAAGCTCAATGCCCTTAGTTTTGCCATTAACGCCGGTAACAACTCGCTCAAATAAACCAAACGCGGCATCTACATGTAACCAAGCATTGTGTTGTGTGCAGAGTTTGGCAATAGCCGTTAAATCATCAAAATCGGTGGTTGTGACGGTTCCGGCACTGGCGATCACCACTTTGCCTTTGCTGTTGCTATTGTCTAACTGACGAGCCAGCGCATTAACATCCATGGCTTCTGAATTTACAATGGAATCCACTAACGTCACATTCTGCTGACCGAGACCTGCCATACCTAAACTTTTAATCATACTGGCGTGAGGCGTGGTTGAGAAAAACTCTATTTCTAGCCCATAAACACCTTGTTTGGCAACATCAATCCCTTGTTGTTGACCGACAAATTGTCGTGCAATACAAGCTCCCAAAAAATTGCAACCAGTCGCCCCCGTGGGCATAACGCCTTTAAAGGACTTGGGTAATTCAAATAATTCGCAAAGCCACTCTAGCGCCTGTTGCTCAACTAAGCTGGCAATAGAATCGCCGGACTTGTGTACATTTTGATCAGAGGCTGTGCCACGAGCCAATCCGCCATTGTCGCCATAGGGGTTGCGCCGCCGGTTACAAAACCCCAAAAACGTGAACCCCTTGCGGCTGATAACTGCGGAATAACATTATTTTCTAGCTGAGAAATACATTCGGAAAAATCTAGGCCAACCTCCGGTAAAGGTTGAGGATTTAGAGTAACATCTAGTTTGCCTGCCTTTTCAGTGTCAAGACGTTCGATGAAATCTTGACTCAAACGAGAAAAATTGCTCAATATATTGATTAAGATCTTGCCAGTCATTCTTATTGGGTAGCACAGTCCGTCTCCAAATTAGGTGGTATATACACGAGCTTAAAGTGATGATCTTTATCATTCTAACGCAATTAATGTGCTAAACGGAAAAGGTTTATTTTATGAGTAACAAACAAACCATTGGACAGCTGGCAAAATCACTTGAGATCAATATTGAAACCATCCGCTTTTATGAGCGAAAAGGTTTAATTAACCAGCCGCAAAAGCCAATATCCGGCTTTCGCGTTTATTCAGATGATATTGCCGAACGTATTGCTTTTATTCGACGCTCTCAAAAGCTTGGCTTTACTTTAGATGAGATATCACATTTATTAGAACTCAACGATAAACCTTGCCATCAAGTGCAAGAACTCGCTACGCAAAAACTATCAACGATCAGTCAAAAAATTGTCGAACTAAAAAATTTAGAATCGGCGTTACAAAGCTTGCTCAAACAATGCGCGACTAACCAAGATCAAAACAACTGCCCTATTATTGAGTCGCTGCGATAACGTTTTACTTTCACCTTAAAATCCCCCTCTATCCCCCTTTGCTAAAGTGGGAGGTAAATAAATTCGATAGTTGCAATCTATTTTTTACTCCATAATGGCAGAACTGCTTTGTTTAATCTGACGATTTATTTCTTTTAACCAGCTTAATTTTTTGCGTTTTCATGTATGGACTGGCATAGCGATACCATGGCCGGTCTGGCTCTATTTTTATCCCAATTAAGCCGTTACTTTGGTTTGATAAGCTATTTTTTCAAACTGCTTTAGTGTTTTCTCTGCTGCTTTTTTTAATACTGACAAACTACCCCACGCAGCAATTACTGGACCTGAAGTATTCAAACATTTAACCAACTCATGCTTTCGTTTTGAATGGTTCATGCAAAATGCCGCACTCGTCAATATTTTTTCTGCTTGGACATAGCTTTTGGCAAATTCTAAACTGTTGCCATTTCTAAGATCTGAAAGGTTAATGACTCTAACATGTTGCCATCGGTGTTTTTTCATTAAACGCATAATTTGATATTGAGCATTGTCTGGCTGGGTGGCAACAAATTCCTTTTCCCATCGCTTTGAGAAAATTTGTTTCGATGAAAATTGCTTTATTTTATACTCAGGATCGAGAGGTTTTGATGATCCCGGATTCATCATGATCACAACAGCGTTAGGCATCGATTCTTCAGTATCTTTAAAATTAGACCGAATAATTTCTAACTGACTTCGACAATCAAACTGGTGTTTCCCCTCAACCAACTGATAAAAATGCCCATAGACATTAAACTCAACCTTTAATTGTTTGGCATAAATAAAACTCATACTTGACTCCGTATCAAAGTACAGAGTTTATACTACTAATTCATTTACACAAAACGGTTAAAACAATGAACAGTTGGATCAATATCATCACCCGATTAGGTGACAAAACAGGCTCGGTTGGCGCATTAGTCGCGGCAATGGGCTGTGGAATGTGTTTTCCTGCTATCGCATCGCTAGGTGGCGCACTGGGTTTGGGCTTTTTAGAGCAATGGGAATGGACATTAATTGATACCTTGCTACCATTATTTGCTTGGATCGCTTTAGTACTCAATGGACTCAGCTGGATAAATCACCGTCAATGGCATCGCAGTCTTATGGGTATGATTGGACCGATTTTATTGTTGCTATCACTATATCCATTTTTCCAATACGGCTGGAGTGCAAAAGTTACTTATACAGCATTAGCGTTAATGATTGCGGTATCAATTTGGGATATTATTTCTCCAGCACATCGAAAATGTGACAATCCATCACCATCATGACAGCCCATCACAACCAAATACCCCAACTTAAACACAAGGAATTTACTTATGGCCACAAACTCATCCTGTTGTAATAATGCCAATGATAAAAATACTCAACTGCACATTGCAATCATTGGTAGCGGTTCGGGGGCTTTTTCTTGTGCGATAAAAGCGGCTGAAAATGGCGCGCGTGTCACTCTTATTGAGGCGGCTAATGTCATTGGTGGCTGCTGCGTTAATGTTGGCTGCGTTCCCTCCAAAATTTTAATTCGAGCCGCCGAACTTGCCGAGCAGCAACGAAAAAATCCTTTCGATGGACTAAAAAATAATATCCCAAAAATTGATCGCGCGTTATTATCAAAACAACAGCAAAATAGGGTTGATGAATTAGCGCCAAGCAAAGTATCAAAATATTTTAGAATCAAATACTGCACTAACGTTAGTGAAAGGGTTTGCAAGCTTTAAAAATTCACAAACGTTATTAGTGATCGGAGATGATGGTAAAGAACAAACAATTAACGCTGATCGGTTTTTAATAGCAACAGGTTCAACCCCCTCAATACCCAATATCAAAGGACTCGCCGCAACACCTTTTTGGAGCTCAACGGATGCGTTATTTGCCGAGCAACTGCCAGAGCACTTAGCGGTGATCGGCTCATCGGTGATCGCCATAGAAATTGCTCAAGCCTATCAACGCTTGGGCACTCAAGTGACGCTGTTAGCTCGCCACAGTTTATTGTTTTCCGGAAGATCGCTTTACTAGGAAAAACTCTCAAGCAATGCTTGCAAGATGAAGGTATGTCCGTGTTAGAAAATACACCAAGCGACAGAGATTAATTCTGCAAAATGAACAATTCGAAACTGCAAATAGGCAATGAGATTCTTATCGCTGACAAGCTACTAATCAGCACCGGCCGACAAGCGAATACTGGTTCATTAAACCTTGATGCCGCAGGTGTTAAAACAGACGATAGTGGCGCAGTAATCGTTGATACAAAAATGCAAACTTCCGCAACCAATATTTATGCCGCTGGCGATTGCTCAAATATGCCACAGTATGTTTACGTTGCCGCAGCTGCAGGAAGCCGAGCCGCCATTAATATGACAGGTGGTGATGCGAAACTCGATTTATCCAGTATGCCAGCAGTCATTTTTTCCGATCCACAAGTCGCCACGGTAGGTTTGTCAGAAGCTCTGCCGAATCTCAATCCATTAACGTTATAAGCAGAGTATTAGATTCTAGAAAACGTGCCACGCGCACTAGCCAATTTTGATACTCAAGGTTTTATAAAAATGATTGCCAAAGAAGATACCGGACAAATTTTAGGGGTGCAAATTTTAGCCCATAACGGCGGAGAATTAATCCAAACGGCAGCACTGGCAATCAGCAACAAAATGACCGTCGAAGATCTTGCCAACCAACTATTTCCCTACTTGACCATGGTAGAAGGATTAACACCTGTGCGCTCAAACATTTAATAAAGATGTCAGTGAGCTGTCTTGTTATGCTGGGTGAAAATGTGTTGAATTTCTTCATTACGAACGGGTCTAACTTCCTCTTCCAACAGGTTGCACCGTTCATCGTTAAATATCGCACCTGCTAACAAATCATCTTTAAGTACTAATACACTTACGGTATAGCCACCTCAAAGAATTTGGTAAAAACGCGAGAGCTTGTTTCCTATTCCACCTTCCAGTGATAGGTTTGTGTATCGGTACCCGCACCGATATTGCCTCATTAATCTTCACCGTTTTTAGTGGAATTTAGCGCTTCTCTTACATGCTTTGGCTTTACTGGATGTTGCCACATGTCGATCACAATACTGTCGTTGGTTTCACCGACGATCGAGTTAATAGTATGTTGGGATTCGTCAAGGTTGCTCTAAGAAATAGTCCACCATGCCGTCGTCAGCTGTTTAAGTGACCTACAAACACATTACAGTAAATTAGGCATTCAATTCTCCAGTTCTAACATTGGCAAGCTTAGTTCCCATATCATTACCAGGCTTACATTCATAGAATGCTGATTTCATTCCAGAACTTTCATCTATAACAATGTCAAATAAATACTGCAAATAAAAAACACCAATTTTTTTTACTGCTTTTTAATTTGCATTTGCCTTTAATCGTA
>JAUZSK010000047.1 GCA_030949565.1 Enterobacterales bacterium | reverse complement strand
ATTTTTATTTTTTCCAGCAAATGACAAGCCAGAAACGCCATGTCCTCCCGCAGTGGGTGCTATAAACTCTGCTTGAGGTTTTTTTGTATGTGTTTTTAAAATTTTATTTAGCCCACCTCTTGGTTTAAAACTACCAGATACTTGAAGATTTTCTAGTTTAAAGTAGACATTCGCACCAATTACTTTTGAGAGTTCATCAGAATATTCGATGGGGGTTTTGATTATGTAAGGAGCAATTCGTTTTTTTTGCTTCTAGTATGTTTACTGGTAAAATCATAGAACCTCGCATGGATAGTATCTAACGTCAAGTTTTGCAGACACTAAAAAAAGCGTAGCGACTATTAGTGATCTGCAAGCACTTTTTGTTAGCCTATTGTCTCAATACAGTTTGATATTAATAAAACGACTTAATAATTGAAAATGTTTATCAAGTGAAAAAACCATGCAATTATTCATTTTGGCATTTTGGGCTATAATCAAATCAGGAATACCGATACCATTTGCACCACCATTCAGGCAGTTCACTTGATTATCAATCAACTCTTCCCAGTCTATTAGCAATGGCAGTCGCTTTATTTTGTGGAGTAATTTTATGACCGTTATCTGCTTTTTTATTTTTAGATAGGGTATTAATTCTGCAAGAATTATGTCGTTAATCACTATTAGATTTTCATCTATTAAGCGTTCAAGTTCAGATGATTTATTACCACCTCTGAAATAATCTATCCATACGGATGAATCAATCAAAACATCCATTAATGCCGATCTCGTATTTCATCCAGATCAATATCAAGGTCAATTTTTCCTCTATATTGTTTTAGAGCAGAAATTTCTGACTTTCTTAGAAGCTCCTTTAGTGCCAGCACGATAACACCTGTTTTAGTCTTTGTATGGGTCACCTTCATTGCTTCAACTAGTAGATTTTCAGGTAAATCTAGGGTTGTTCTCATAAATACCTCCTTAGCTTATGCATACAATATTAAGACATTATGCATATCTAATCAAGAGGCTGTTACGAGTAAGCTATCTGTCCCAAGCAAGATCAGACAGTCACACCATGGTCAATTTCCTACAAACACTCGGGACAATCTCTTACAAATCTCGCTCAATAATGGTTTTTTAAACAAATATGCTGTTAACCGGTATGTGCAATCAATTCACGCTGGATGTCGATATTGTGCTAACCAATAGCCAATATAAATAGGCTCATTTTCCATAACTTAGAGCCGATCTATCAATTAAAGCGAGCCGCATCAGGGCAAGATCGTACTTTATTGAACTTTTAGGTAAATTGGTGATCAGATCAGTATCAACCACGAGGAGATACTGCTATGACATTTATAGACCATTTTACTTCAATAGAAGATCCACGAACGAATATTAACCGTTAAACATGACCTTTTAGATGTGCTATTTTTAACGGTAAGTGCTGTATTATCAGGTGCAGAAGGCTGGAAGGACATTAAAGAGTTTGGCGATAACAAGCTCGATTGGCTAAGACAATATAGAGACTTTAAAAACGGAATACCGGTCGATGACACCATTGCTCGGATCATAAGGGCAATCGAGCCTGCACAATTAAACCAGGCATTTATTAATTGGGTTAATGAAGTGAGGGTCGATAAGGGGCAAGAACAAATAGCGCTTGATGGAAAAACATTACGCCGTTCATTTGATGGAGATAGGCAAACCGCATTACACAGTATTACCGCTTGGAGTCGCTCACAAGGATTGGTTCTTGCTCAATTAAAATCGACGGGTAAAAAAAATGAAAATGCTTCGGTTATTGACATGCTCAATGTGCTGAATATCAAAGGTGCGTTGATAAGCGCCGATGCGATGAATACACAGAAAAAATCGTCAATACTATTGTTGAAAAGAAAGCGGACTATGTGCTTTGTGTCAAATTGAACCATAAGAAATTACGTCATGAAATTGCCGGTTATTTCCATAAAATCAAAAGAGAAACACCTGAGTTTATTGAAGAGTTTGAGGAAGTTGATAGTGGTCATGGTCGCATTGAAGTTAGGAAATATAGGCAACTCAGAGTGAATGAATGGATTAGTGAGGCGAGTAATTGGTCCAATATTCAAACGGTTATTGAGGTTGAGCGAGAGCGACATTTTAAAGGTGAAGTGGTGCAGCAAGAAACCTTGTATTACATTAGTTCTTTGGCGCCGGATGTGGAAAGAATAGGTAAAGCCATTCGCAGTCATTGGGGAGTGGAAAGCACCCATTGGATCCTTGATGTGACGTTTAAAGAAGATGACTGTCGGATCCGAAATGGTGACGGAGCTGAAAATGTTGCTGTTATCCGACGATTTGCTTTGAACTTAACGAAACTACACCCTCAAAAAAATAGTATGAGAGGTAAATTGAAGCAGGCAGGATGGAGTGATAAATTTCGCTCTGAACTAATTTTTGGTCAAAATTAGTACAAAGTATGCGGTTGCCCTGCGAGCCGCATAAGAAATCAAAGATAAAAATTGACAGCGGTGTCAATTAGAGGTATTTTGACACCACAATCTGCATAATACTAGACAAAGGATAGAGATTGATAGGGATCGCGGGATCTCCGTTAACCACTTTTGCACGCCTTAATGACAAAAAGAAACGATTTATCAAGCTGGCAAGCTTTGGAAAAACATGCCGAGGATATCCAATCCATTCATATGCTTGATCTCTTTGATCAAGACAGTCAACGGTTTAGTCATTTTTCAATTCAACTGGACCGCTTCCTATTTGATTTTTCAAAACAAAGGATCACCAGCGAGATCTTGAGTAGCTTGATAAAGCTATGCCAAGAAACTGGTGTCGAGAGCTGGCGAGATGCCATGTTTGAAGGCGAAGCCATCAATAAAACTGGAGAATCGTTCGGTGCTCCATACCGCTTTGCGCAATCGAAGTAACACTCCTTTGCTGGTTAAAGGTGAAGATGTGACTCAGCAAGTGAATGCCGAACTCAATAAAATGGAAATCTTTGTTGAAAAGGTTCGTAACGGGCAATACTGTGGCTATTCGGGTAAATCCATCACCGATGTGGTTAATATTGGTGTTGGTGGTTCAAACCTTGGTCCTCAAATGGTCACCGAAGCACTTAAACATATCAGTCGCGATAAAATTAAAAGCCACTATATATCCAATGTTGATGGGACTCAAATTGCGGAAGTTTTACGCCCGCTTGATCCAGAAAGAGTGTTGTTTATTGTGTCATCTAAGTCATTTTCCACTATTGAAACCATGACCAACGCAAAAACCGCGCGCCAATGGATGAGTTCGGCCGCGTTTGATGATAAAAGCATTGATAATCAATTTGTCGCAGTAACCGCTAAACCAGAAAAAGCCATGGCTGATGGTTTTAGTGAAAATCGTATCTTCAAAATTTGGGATTGGGTGGGTGGTCGCTTCTCTTTATGGTCGGCGATTGGATTACCAATTGCGCTTGATCTAGGTTTTGATAAATTTATCGAGCTGTTAGAAGGCGCTCATGAGATGGATCAACATTTCAAAACTGCACCTCTTGAACAAAATGCACCAGTTATCATGGCATTGGTGGCGCTTTGGAATACCACTTTTTTAGGTTGCCAGTCGCAGGCAATATTACCCTACGACCAAACATTACATATGCTTTCGGCTTATTTACAGCAAGCCGAAATGGAAAGCAACGGTAAATCAGTGAGCTGGAATGGTGAAGCGATCGATTACCCGACCGTTGCTTCTATTTGGGGTGGTGTTGGCATTAATGGACAACACGCTTTTTATCAGTATTTACATCAAAGCAAAAACATTATCCCAGCTGATTTTATTGGAACGGTTGAAAGTGCGACAAAAGTAAGGGGACACCATACGCCATTGATGGCTAATTTTTTCGCCCAAACCCAGGCCTTAATGACCGGTGTTGATGAAGCGCAAGTGCGAAAAGATTTAAAAGCCAAAGGTCGCCAAGCGGATTTTATTAATAATTTAGCGCCGCATAAAGTGCATGAAGGCAATCGCCCGACCAATACTATTTTACTTAAAAAGTTAGATACCTGGACATTAGGCTCCCTAATCGCCATGTACGAGCATAAGATATTTGTGCAGGGAATATTATTGCAGATCTGCTCTTTTGATCAATGGGGAGTGGAATTAGGTAAGGGTTTAGCTGTAAAAATTCAAAATGAATTACATCATGGCGAACTCAATACCCATCATGATTCCTCCACCCAACACCTGATTGAATATTATCAGAAGTATAAACAAGCTAAATCTTCCTGATTAAAAAATTGATGCAAACATTTTTAAATTGGAACGAAAAAAGGTTACTAAAATGACAGCTCGCTGTATAGAAATGAAATTTGACAATGTCGAGCGGTTAAACCAGTCGCTTTTGGCCACTATCAGCAATCAACTGAAACAAGATATACAGCAAAATAAACAGGCGTGTTTACTAGTCTCTGGTGGCTCAACACCAAAAAGGCTTTATCAATCTTTATCGCAGTATTCATTACATTGGAACAATGTTTCCATAGCAATGGTCGACGAGCGTTGGGTAGATATCGATCACCCTAAAAGCAATCAGGCATTTATTGAACAAACACTAGTGAATGATAAAGCCGCGGAGGCTCATTTCTATCCAATGATAGATGCGAGCAAAAGTGTTAAACAGCAAAATATACAAGATGCGGTCAGTAAAATTAACCAAGCTTATTCTCGATTACCCAAAAATCCGATCTGCATTTTAGGGATGGGTTCCGATGGCCATACTGCGTCATTTTTTCCACATGCGAAAGGGCTTGATCATGCTCTAAACAGTAAAAATACCTATTGTTGTGCCATTCAAGCAAGTCAATCGGAAACCACTGGCGAGCAAACGCAAAGACTGACGATTACGCTAGACTATCTACAATCCTGTCAGGCTGTTTATCTACTCATAACGGGGCAACAGAAATGGGAGGTTTACCAAAAAGCGCTAGCTTGTACTGAAGTGTCGACAATGCCCGTTAGCGCCGTATTAAATCAGAAAAAAACACCTGTATTTGTTTACTGGTGCCCTTAACTAATCTCTACTCGGGGTAATAGCAACCATACAGCCCCATCTTTATACAAATATTCAGGGGCTTATTCTCGATTAAAGTTAGCTATTACTTAGAACTCTGCTCCAAAAGCCTTAATAAGTGACTGACTTTAGCCATTGATAATAAGGAAGCATAGATAGGCGGTAAATAGCCTAATTTTTTTAGCTCTAAAAACTCTTTATCTTTGAGCTTATTAAGCGCCGCTTCATCAACCATATAGACACCATCAATACTAAACGATTTTTTATCTGTAATAGAAATATCTAATGATTTAGTGATCAATAATTTAAGATCCACTAGTTTTTGAATAAAAGCTTGGGTCTGAAACTGTTTTTCAATACTAGCACTCAGAAACTGGGCTAGATTGGTGGTAAAATCAGTTTGCTTACCGTCTTTATCAAACAGAGCATCACCCTCTTCACTATTGAGTCGGTCAGACTCTTCATCACAAACCAGTAATTGTTGTTCTTTATTATTAGGGTCATTGACCAGCGCAAAGGGATAACCAAGCAAGGACTCGGGAACATAGTTCGCATTCCACTTCTTTTCACCGTAATAAAGATTTTCACCTGGCTTTAGCCCCATTAAAACCACAGCACGCAAGTCTTCGCTATTATTGTCTTTAACGAAAAATATAGGGTACTCATGGGCTGCTGTAGCAAACTCATGTACCACTAATGGCGCTAGATGTTGGGATTTAAAATGGGAGAAAGAAGGATCTCTCTTAACCTTGGTACTCTTATGTTTTTCGCCGGTGACAGCAACAAAATTTGGCATTATTATTCACTTCTATGTTGGATGTTATGGGCAAAAAAGGTGGCTCACAACTAAATTAAATCAGTCCTTAAGGATAACAGGATTTGCCCGAAAACGGTATATTTTATAAAGAATAATTACAGTTTAGTCGAATCATGTTTGGAAAACAGCTTACCAACTGCGCATTTTATGCCCTTTAACCGCATAAAATAAAATAAATAAATAGCAGGGGATGGCAATCCAATAAGCCGACTGTATATTTTGGTTTGTTTCTGCTATTTTCCCGAAAACCAAGGGCAATACGGCTCCTCCTGCGATCCCCATAATCAAAAGTGCCGAACCCTGGGCGGTGTAACGTCCTAAATCTTTGAGTGCTAATGGCCACACAGAGGGCCAAACTAAAGCGTGAGCCAACCCCATCAGCGCAACAAAAGTGACCGGATCAGGAATAACATCTATACCCGTCCAGCCCCAAAGTATCGCTGCAATGGCGGTTGATTGAGCTGAACTAGATAGCACACCAATCACGCACAACACGCCCGCTACAGCGGATCCCACAAGTGCCGTTTGTTGACTAAGATATTTCGGAATACAAAAAACACCAATCAAATATCCCAAAACCATAAACATCATGGTGTAAGAAGTTAGTGAAGCAAAATTTTGCAACCCAAGATCACCACCGAACAAACCAATAGTATCACCGGCTATGACCTCTACCCCAACATAAGCAAATAATGCCAACGAGCCTAGAATGACTTGAGGAAAATGAATGATGCCTGTTTGAGATTTTTGTTTTAAGTCTTGTTTAAACTCTGGTAAAGGTGTCAATTTAATTAAACCGACCAATCCCAGCAGGGTGAGCGCCATATATAAATAAGGCACTACAAGCCTGTCAGACAAGGCCTGAATTTCCTCTGAATTAAGCTGAATTAAAGCTTGATGAGAAGTATCACCGATATCCGATAACACTAAGGCGGTAAAAACCAATGGTACAATCACTCCGGCACCTTTGTTAATCAACCCCATAATGCTAATTCTCATCGCCGCACTTTCGTTGGGTCCTAACAAAACCACATAAGGGTTAGATGCTGTTTGTAAAATAGTAAGCCCGCTACCGAGCACAAATAAGGCCAATAAAAAGAGAGAAAAGCTAGCGCTATAAGCCGCTGGTATAAAAAGTATCGAGCCAATCGACATGATGAAAAGCCCCAAAGCCATACCATCACGATAGCCTATTTTTTCAAGCACAAACGCCATAGGAAGTGCCATCACAGTGTAGGCTATATAAAAAGCAAAAGTGACGAAAAAAGCCTGAAAATCATTGAGGTCACAAATCACTTTTAGAAAGGGTATCAATGAACCATTGAGCCATGTAACAAAACCAAAAATAAAAAATAAAACACCAATAATAAACATTGGCAATAGATTACTGTGAACCGACTGATTTTTTATATTTAAAGGCATACAGCTCTCTTTGATGACTAGAAGGTTTCTTTTGTTAAGTTTTTCTATCTATTATATTTTATTAGGCATAAGCGGTTAAAACGTCTTATTTCCTTTAATCCAGACATTACTTAATTGCTCTTGATGATCGATTAAAATCATATTAGCCATTGAGCCCTTAACGAGTTTGCCGTAACGACTTAAGCCCAAATACTTTGCTGGATTTTCGCTGGCTAGTTGATTCGCCTCTGTAAAACTGATATCAAGAAATTGCTTGGCGTTAGTTAAAGCCGAAAACATGTCAAGGCTGGAGCCCGCCAGTCGACCATTAGTATCCGTTAATTTAAATCCATCACGTTTAATTATTTGACTGAAAAAATTAAATCGACTCTGCTTGGTGCCGACTGGAGGCATAGCATCCGTCACCAACATTAATTTAGGATTGGCTCTATAGGCTAGCTTGGCAGCGGTTGGATGGCAATGAATTCCATCCAATATAATTCCTAAATAGCAATCGGAGCTCAGCGCCGCCCCAACCGCACCGGGTTGCCGCGACTGCAATCCTGACATGGCATTGTATAGATGGGTAAAACCAGTTGCTCCGGCTCTAATGAGGGCTTGAACCGATTCACAATCGGCATTGGTATGACCAATAGAAACTAACACCCCTAGATCGACCAGCTTTCTAACCGTCTCCGTCGATACATTTTCTGGAGCAAGCGTCAGCAGAATTTTACCAATATCTTTACGCTGATATATTTCCCATTCTTGGTCACTTATTGTGCGAATAAATGACTCACTATGCACACCTTTTTTGCCACTTGAAATATGTGGCCCTTCAAAATGGATACCTAAAATACCCAAAGCATCATCTCCGATAGCTTTGGATACAGCATCTGCCGCCTGCTGCATCTTATCGACTGAGTCCGTCACAAGAGTCGGTAACCAAGCGGTTGTGCCATATTGTTGATGGGCTTGAGCAATACGTCTTAGAGTTTCTACATTTGGTATATCATTAAATAGAACACCGCCACCGCCATTAACCTGTAGGTCAATGAGTCCAGGCATTAACAATCCATCTAAACATTGCGGCAAATCATTTTGATTACTATCTAATTGGACTATTATACCTGAATCGATACGCAGCTTTACATTTTTATGAAGTATAACTCCATCATAAAAATTGCTAACCTGTAATTCAAAATCAGACATTTCATTCTCTTATTTTTGTGCAAAATTGATTAGCGCTCTAAGACCGACATCAGAGTTTCACCCACTAATCAACTTGGGCAATAAGTTGTTGCTGGCAATCCTCGAGTACAAAACGTTGTTTTTCATTCTTAATCAAGCGACCACAACAACAGACTGGATCATGTGTAAAAAACAAGCGACCATTACGACTTAGGATCTGCTCAAACAACGCTTCTTTCTCATCAATTATTTTTTCAGGAAAACGGTCATAACCCATAGTGATAGGTAAGTGCACCCAAGCTTGTCCAGGAATTAAATCAGCACAAAAAACAATAGGCCCCTGCGGCATTTTTATTTCAGTTAACATCATCCCTGGCGTATGGCCATGACTAAAATGAAAATGATAGTCATCACCTAATAATGGATGATTAGAAGACTCCACAAGATGAACTTTAGGATTATTCTTTAGTGCATTAATCAGTGGCTCGATAAAAGAAGCACGATCACGTTTGTGCGGATGGAGTGCTCGTTGCCACGCCTCTTTACTGACTAAAATTTCGGCATTTGGAAATAAAGCGGCCGCTGGTTGCCCTTCTTCATAGGCACTCAATAATCCACCCATATGATCAAAATGTAAATGTGATAAAACAATGACATCAATATCTTTATGAGTTAAACCGATTTTATGTAATGATGTAAGTAATAGATGTTCTGACTCAACCACGCCAAATCGTTGCTTCATTTTTGGGTCGAAAAAAGCACCAATACCCAATTCAAATAAAATGTTTTTTTTACTTGAATCGGAATTTTCTTCCTGAACCAAAAGACTACGACAGGCTAAATCTATACGATTATCTTCATCGACCTTCATCCAATTTTGCCAAACCGCTTTAGGTGCATTGCCAAACATGGCTCCACCATCAAGTTTCTGTGTGTTACCTTCTAAAGTATAAAGTTTTTTCATCACTATTTCCGCTACTATGCCTAGCCTTCTAATTGTGGCTGGCTTTCTGTTTCAAGTGGGGTGATTTTAATGTTTGCAATCCCATAAAAAATAGCGATTAGAGGATTAATCAAATTAAAAAAGCAAAACGGCAAATAGCTTAAAGTTGGCACACCCAATACACCAAACATATAAACACCACAGGTATTCCAAGGTATCAATGGTGAAGTGATGGTGGCACTATCTTCTAAAGTTCTTGATAAATTTCGCGGGTCAAGCCCTCTGCGTTTAAACTCAGCCTTGTACATCCGTCCAGGCAATACTATCGCGATATATTGATCCGCGGCAATAATATTAGTGGTTATGCAGGTCCCGATTACAGCCCCAATTAACGATCCGGTTCCTTTCACTAAGGATAAAATGGAAGCAACGATACGCTGTAGTAGACCAATCGTTTCAAGCACAGCACCGAAGGTGAGAGCGGTAAGAATAAGCCAAATGGTGTTCATCATGTTCCACATACCGCCTCGCGATAAAAGTTTATCAACCGCCGCATTGCCCGAATTGGATTGATAGCCTTCAAACATAGCCCGCCAAATCGCATTGGTGGTATTTCTTAAGTTAGAATGAGCGATAAAGCTTAAATTAATCTTTGTCTCATTCTCTCCAACCACCAGAGCTTCACTTTGATGTTTATTACTAATTGGTAAACTATAGATTTTTTCATCTAATTCCTTAGATCTAACTTTTAATGACAAATAAGTTTGTTGATTATTATTTAGAGAATCATTGGTTGTTATACTTTCGATTTCACAGTGATTATAACCTTGTTTAGATAGCTCGATACGACACTCATATTTATAGTCTACGACACTTCTATCGAGTACTTGAGGTTGCAGTATAATCGCAAAAAGACAGCCCGATAGCGCACCAACTAGCAAGGTCAAAAATGCTGGCACCTTTTTAAATGCCATAAATAACACCAGAAACAAAGGAATTAACGCCCACAGGGTAATATTAAATTCACTTTGTAATACATCGACAGTCGCCCCCAAATTTGCCGCTCGTTCACCCGTATCTTGAACAAAACCGATAATGGTAAACAAAATCAAAGCAATAATGATGCTTGGTCCGGTAGTCCAGATCATATGCTTGATATGGGTAAATAAATCAGTCCCGGCTACCGCTGGCGCTAGGTTAGTGGTATCGGATAATGGTGACATCTTATCGCCAAAATAAGCACCGGAAATAATAGCTCCCGCAGTTATAGCCAAAGACATCTCAAGCCCTGAGGCAATTCCTATCAGAGCAACTCCAACGGTACCCGCTGTAGTCCAAGAGCTACCGATACTAATCGACACCATGGCACAGATTAAACAAGCAGCTACATAAAAAATACTGGGTTCAAGCAGTTGCAAACCATAATAAATCATAGTTGGAACGGTACCTGAAATAATCCAACTACCAATCAAAGAACCCACCATCATCAAAATTAAAATGGCACCATAAGCCGTCGAGATCCCTTTGGAGATACCTTGTTCGATCTCCTTCCAGCTATAACCATTTTTAAAACCTATAAGAGTGGCAATGGCGGCGCCTAAAATCAATGCGATCTGATTAGCTCCATAGGAAGAGTTAGAGCCATAAAATCGCACGGAAGTAAAAAGCATTATCATAAGAGCTGCGATGGGAATTATTGCATCAAGAAGGCTTGCTGATTTTTTTTCAGTCGTCATAAAAATCCTTAGTTTTTATATTTATTATCTTTCGTTAACAGGTATTAGCTATTAGAATTATTTTTAATACATCAGCGAATTACAGTAAAACTGCACATGATAAAATACTATTTCAGGCAAATCATTTTATCTTGTATAAGCCTTTTGAGAAATATTATCTAACTCCCAATAGCGATCTCTAAGTCGTGTGGCTCTCGAAACCATGGGTTGTTGTTGCCCCATAATAAAAACTTTTTCGGCCATACTGGTAATTTCTAGCGGGTCGCCATCCCAAATAACTAGGTCAGCCTGCATACCTACTTTTATTTGACCATAATTTTCAATACCAAAAATCTCCGCCGTGTTTCGGCTAATGGCTTTCAAACCTTCTTCCGCTGGCAAACCATAAGCCACCGCATTTCCTGCGGATTGCCGAACCAAATAAGCATTATGAGTGGACTGCCAATCAATTCCTGTGAATGCTAGTTTCACCCCCGCTCGATTTAAAATAGCAGCACCGTCCAATCTCACGGCTAACGCCTCAAATGATCCAGGTAAATTCATTATTGGGTCCATAATCACGGCTACATTTGCTTGTGCTAATTGATCAGCCACTTGCCAAGCTTCTGATGCACCGCTTATCACTAAACGAATATCATGTTTCTTAGCCAAGGCTATCATTTGTAAGATATCATCACTACGATGTACTTGAATAACCAAAGGTATTTTTTTCTCTAACACCTGCTTCAATGCATCTAAATCTTGCACTGATTGAGAAAAATGCCAGTCAAATCCTGGTAAGTATCGATTTCGATTATGACGCAAATAGTTGGCCTCAGATAAGGCTTGGTCCAGTACCGTGTAAGCTGATGCTCTTGAACCTCCAGAAATATTGGCCCCAGCAATTCCATAGCTTGCATAAAGTGCACTATTTTTATTTGTTAATCCATTGGTGAATGATGATAATAAGGCTATGGCTGATCCTTGACCGTGAAAAATAGAGGTTCCACCAACCGGTTTAACAATCGCTCGCGTTAATCCATTTATCCGATTTTGTGGAATCACCGTTGACGCAAAATGGATTGCTGGAGCAATGGAGAAAGATGCTCCCTGTTGTTTCAATTGAGTTGTTGAGTCCACGCTTGAAGAGGCAGCATCAATTTCAACTAGTCCTATTTGGGTGGATGCATTAATTAAGCCTGGTGTGACCTGTTTACCCGACGCGTCGATAGTTTGATAGTTACCACTTGGTTTTAAGTTTTTACCAATCTGCATGATAAAACCATCACTAAAAAATATATCGCTATTTTCCAGTACACCTTGATCACTCGCGGTATGCAAAGTCGCATTTTTTATAAGATAATCTTCTGCTTTGATTTGCAGAAGGAAAGAGCTGGCAGATAGTCCTAAAATTAGAATGCTTGTCATCGGAAACTTCATAGTCTCACTCCTTCTGGATTTAGGATACCCAAATCAAAGTCACTCACTGGTTGCAATGAAGGGTCATTGCGATCATATTTAAGATCGCCATCGATGAATACTTTTTCGGCCTTGGAATAAATACTAAAAGGGTTTTCAGACCAGATAACCATGTCTGCCATTTTTCCGACTTCAAGGCTACCTGTTTGATCGGCGATACCTATGGCTTTTGCTGCATTAGAAGTGATCCATCGAATAGCATCTTTTGCCTGCAAGGCCAAGCCATTATGATTTCCTGCAGCCATTGCCTTTGCTGCTTCCTGATTAAGGTGCTGTATACCCAATGCGGAATCAGAATGAATAATGGCGCAGGCATTGGCTTTATCGACCATTGCGGCGTTTTCTCTCACCTGATCAAAGGCTTCATGTTTAAAACCCCACCAGTCTGCCCACACGGCGGCGCAGATACCTTCTTTCGCTAAAACATCGGCAATTTTGTAAGCTTCGATTGCGTGATGAAAGGCTGATATTTTATAACCAAATTCCTTGGCTATATCGATCATAACGATCATTTCTTCAGCGCGGTAACAATGATTATGGACCAGAATATTACCTCTTAAAACCTTGGCTAGAGTTTCCAACTTAAGATCACGCTTAGGTCTTTTTTTAGGTTTAGTAGTATCCAGAGACTTATTATAAGAATCCCACTGCCGCCGATATTCAGCAGCCTTAATCCAAGCTGTGCGATAACCCGCAACATTACCCATTCGAGTGGATGGTGCGCGACCTTTAGAACCATAAACTCGTTTAGGATTTTCACCACAAGCCATTTTTAATGAGTGAGGTGCGCCAGGAAATTTCATACCTTGCACACTTCGAGCGAATACATTTTTAAGGGTGACACCGCGGCCACCAATTAAATTACCCGACCCCGGTAATACTTGAAAAGTGGTCACACCACCAGCCAAAGCCAAAGGCATTTGTGGATCTTGAGTCCAAACTGAATGCTCAGCCCACACTTCAGCTGTCACCGGACTGGTCATTTCATTACCATCTTGGCTACTTTCAATACCTGGCGAAGGATAAACACCTAAATGAGAATGAACATCAATTAATCCAGGAGTGACCCACTTACCCTGAGCATCAAGAACAGTAACCGCTGAATCAACATCAATTGAATCGCCAAGTGCTTTTATTTTTCCGTTTTCAATCAAAATAGACGCATTATTAATTTGTTCTCCGGTGCCGGTAAGTAACGTAGCGTTGGTGATCACAAAAGGCTTCGCTTTAACCGCTTGGTAACTTGACGCAAAAGGAATAGTCTTAGTCTGATCTTTTGTTTGGGAATTCTCTTGTGAGCACCCGCCAAGGACAACTAGACCAAGGAAAGCAAACATGACTCGTTGCAGCATGGGTATTATTGATGTCACAAATACACCTCTTGTTTATCTGATTATTAATTAAATTATATGAAACTAACCGAAAGTTAGCGCTTGTGTTATGCGTTACTAGAACAGAAAAAAACCTTCAATTATTGAGTAATTCCCTGTAAATCCCAGCACTGCGGTTTAAAATAAATTATTTAGCCAAATAACATGGTTAATATTTTCACATTAAAAAAGTTATCCATTACAGTAATAATAAAAATAAGGCCGAGAAGTAGTGGACAGATGTAACTAATGGCAAAATCCACATAGGACTGCAACCAACTACCTTTAATCGATTCATCACCATTGGCTAGTTCAATGTTGAAATTCTCTTTTTTCCAAACATAGGCAGTAAATACCGCTATCAAAAAGCCTCCCAAAGGCAAAAAGGTATCGCTTGCTATCAAACCGACAAAATCCATGAAGTTCTTTTCGCCAGCTCCCGGCAAATTAACAAAATGAGTTAAAGCATCAACACTGCCGGTCGACAGCATAGAAGGTATACCAACTAAGAAGATAAAAATGGCGACTATCCAAGTGGCTTTTTTACGTGGGATTTTTTTCTCGTCAACCATATAGGCAGTCGGTACTTCTAGCAGAGAAATAGTTGAAGTAAATGCCGCAAAAGATAATAACAAGAAAAATAAAGCACCAACGATGACGCCTAATACCTCTCCAAGCCCTTCAAACACACTAGGTAAAGTAACAAAAATAAGCCCTGCACCACCGTCTGTTTCAATGCCTTGAGAGAAAACAAAAGGAAAGATCATAAATCCCGCTAAAAAGGCAACGCCGACATCCATCAGAGTAATCGATGCTGCCGCTCCAACAATATTATCATTTTTGGAAACATAACTTCCGTAGGTAATTAGCGCTCCCATGCCTAGACTTAAACTAAAAAATGCCTGGCCCAGCGCAGAATAGACGACTTTTCCGGTGATTTGACTAAAATCTGGAACCAAATAAAAACGAATCCCGTCCCATGCGTGAGGTAAGGTCAAGGCATAAATAATGAGCGCAATAATCATGACAAACAAAGTTGGCATTAAAATCTTTGCCGCTTTTTCGATTCCCCCGGAGACACCTTTGGAAACGACATAGGCCGTACCAGCCATAAATATAACACTGTAACTACCGACCGTAATCCAATCTTGGGTGAAACTACTAAAATTCCTACCAATATCAAAGTTGCCTAATAACATCTCAACAAAGTAACCAAAAGCCCAAGCAGCAACCACGTTATAGAAGGATAATATAAGCACCCCACTCGCCAGTCCCAAATAGCCTACAATCGCCCAATTTTTGTATCCTAATGCCTTGAATGCTCCAACAGGATTTAATTGTGTTTTTCGGCCAATCGCAATTTCAGCAACCATTACAGGAAAGCAAAGTAAAAAACAAAACGCTAGATACATCACAACAAATGCTGCGCCACCCCCTTTACCCACTTCAAAAGGGAACTTCCATATATTACCAAGTCCCACTGCAGATCCAGCAGCAGCAAGGATAAAGCCTAAACGAGATGTAAATCCGCCACGTTGAGTTGCCATAATAAAACCTTCTAATTGTTATTGTGTATCCAACGCATTAACTTCTGCGTTTACTATAACCACCAATAAAACCACAAAAGACCTAGTTTCTACAAGTATTCTTAAGCAAAATTAGTATGAAATGTTAAGAAATTAGGGCTTCGGTGAATTTTTAACCAGATTTCGTCAATTTTTAGATGCTATTTTGAACAAACTAGCGCGCAAACTCGCTTTTCAATTTATTTACTAGTGTTTTACCCTCAAGGTTGTACTTTTACAGAAGGCTCTTCTATATTTAGATAAAGTAACGCAATCATTTTGGAGTTGAATGCATGTCTGTTAAACAAATCACGACACTTTTGAAGTCAATGCACCCTAAATTTAAGCAGAAATCGGCAATCAAAATGACACAATCACAATATACCATGATGAAGGAAGTGGTTCAGGACTACTGTAAAGTTCATGATACACCGAGACTCTATGGTATCTTAGGAAGAATTAGCCGTCGAATGCGACAAGAAAACAACCTTCATTTCTGGCAAACTGAGTATTTCTATTTCGCCGATTGTATGATGCAATACCTTAAAGAAAAAGACTCCTGTCGATTGGATGACACTCTATCTAATATCGATGAGATATTTAAGCGCAACAACAAAGACTCCAAACCCGGTAAAAATCGTCATGATGATAGCTCCCAGATTATCAGTATCTTTGGTTAAGCACTTCCCAACAATGCATAACTAGCCACTCAAATTACAACCTTCTGGCTACTACTGGCTATTTCAATCGAGCCTGATACAATAACGCCAATCTATCCTCAGAAAAATATTGGTTCTGCATATGTCATTTGAAAATTCTTTAGCCGTCGTGAGCGGTGGCGCATCGGGTCTCGGTCTTGGCGTAGTTCAACGCATTGTTAGCCAAGGTGGAAAAGTCGCTATATTAGATCTTAACCAACAAACTGGTCAAAAAATCGCATCTCAAAATCCCAAACAGATCTTATTTATTAAAACCGATATCAGCCAAGAACAACAAGTAGAAAAGGCGATAAAACGAGCCGTGGATTCTTTTGGTTCGATCAATCTAGCGGTGGGCTGTGCTGGCATTTTAGGCGCAGGTAAACTATTAAGCAAAAAAGGGCCTATGCCTCTCGACTATTTTAAAAAGGTCGTTGATATCAATCTTATTGGTAGCTTTCTATTAACCCGTGTCGCAGCGATGCATATGCAAAAAAACCAGCCGGATGAAAACGGGCAAAATGGCGTTATTATTCATACCGCTTCAATTGCAGCCTATGAAGGACAACTTGGGCAAGTAGCCTATGCTGCAACCAAATCAGCCATTGTCGGCATGATGTTGCCTCTAGCCAGAGAATTCGCAAAGTCTGGGATACGATGTATGGCTATCGCGCCAGGGATATTTGAAACACCCATGATAGAAAATGTACCGGATGACATTCGAAAAGCATTATGTGATAGCGTGCCCTTTCCCTCTCGATTTGGTAAAGCTGAAGAGTTTGCGCAGATGGTTGAACAAATTAATGATAATCCAATGCTCAACGGGTCCGTCATTCGTCTCGATGCTGCTGCTCGTTTACAGTAAAATAATAGAAACAATAGACTTAGCGTAATCAAAAAGTTTTAAAAGGGTATATTAAGTTGTCTTAAGCTTTGGTTATTTCTATTTTCGGGAAATCTAACGCCAATACCGAGCAATCGAATAGGCTCTGGATAGTCTTTTCTCAGACGTTTTAATAACGCTATTAACAGCCCAATATCTAAACCAATCGAAATAGATTCCGCCGTATGTAAAACAAAGTTTTCTTGTTTTACTTTAACATAAACTTTTCTAATTTTATCCTTTGCATCAGATGATGCTAAACGCCTTGATAGGCTGGAAACAAGTTTTAAAAGCTCTTCTTCACAAGCTTCCCATTGCTCAATATTTTGATCAAAGGTTGTTTCAACGCTAACCGATTTTCTGGGTGAATTAGGTGATACCCTTCGCTTATCGATACCGCGACAAAGATCATAAAGATACTTACCCTGCTTGCCGAATTTTTTTAGTAGTTTCTCCAATTCTACTTGGCGTAATTCTTTACAAGTATAAATATCCATCGTTTCCAATTTCTGATTCATAACTTTGCCAACACCATGTATTTTTTTTACCGGTAATCGATCAATAAATTTTAATTCCTCACCAGGCGCAACCACTTTTATACCATTTGGTTTGTTCCAGTCACTAGCAACCTTGGCTAAAAATTTGCTGGTGGAAACACCGGCCGAAGCCGTCAACCCAGTAGTGGTGTAGATTTCTTGACAGATAGCCTCAGCAATCCAGGTCGCACTTCCTTTGCAATGAGGTGATTCGGTGGTATCTAGGTAGGCTTCATCTAAAGATAAGGGTTCAACTAAATCAGTGTAACTATGAAATATTTTTCTAATTTTAACCGACTCTTCTTTATATTTAGCCATATTAGGTTTTACGATGATTAGATGGGGGCATAGTTGTCTGGCATAACCAGAAGGCATAGCTGAATGAACACCAAACTTTCGAGCGTCATAGTTTGCAGTCGCGATCACTCCTCGATTATCCGGTGATCCACCCACTGCGACAGGATTGTTTGCTAGTTGTGGGTCGTCTCGTTGCTCCACTGAAGCATAAAAACAATCCATATCCACGTGAATAATTTTACGAATCATGCATCAAGCGGTATAGCTATTTTAAATAATGCACCACCAAGGCCACTGGTTTCAATGGTAATATGACCTTGATAATTATTAACAATGTCGGTGACAATGGAGAGACCAAGTCCTTGACCTTCTTTGGTTTGATCAAGACGCTTGCCACGATTTAATATTGACGCTCTATTTTTCTTCAGCACGCCGGGACCATCATCATCAACATAAAGGCAGAAATCACCTTCTTTATGTTTAGCCGAAACGACCACCAAAGCATCAGCCCATTTACTAGGCGTTTTCGGTTAAATTGCCCACAAGCTCTAGTAGATCACCGGCATCACCGGGAAAAATCGTATTACTTTGAACTCGACACTCTATTTTTATGTTCTTTCTCTGATAGACTTTTTTAAGTGCGTCAATTATTTTTATAACTTCAGGCTCCACCGCACAAGTTTTTACCAGTGTTCGACCAGACGAAATAACTGAACGGTTTAACTGGTAGCGAACAATATCATCAATTCTTGAAACTTGCTTTTTGATAACATTTTCCGGATCGCCTATTTTTTGTTTATCTATTTCACCCTTGATAATAGCCAATGGGGTTTTCAAACTATGGGCTAAATTCCCTAAGCTGTCTCTAAAGCGATTTTTCTGTCTAGTTTCACTATCTAATAGCTGATTTATACTGGATGTTAAGGGTATTAATTCTTCAGGAAAATCACCTTCAACCTTTTGTATTTCTCCAAGACGTATTAATTCGATTTGCTGCTGCGCGGTTTTTAACGGCCGAAGAGAAATGCTTAATGCATAACTAAATACAATCAGTAAAACAATACCCGATAAAGATAACCAGGCAAACACTTCATTTTTAAATTTATCAACGGCAGAGGTCAATATCGACTGCTTTTCACCAACTATAAAGTAATATATTTTCTCTTCATTATTTTCATGTTCCCAAATAATTGATTCACCTATCCAAAATATTTTACGCCCTTCATAATCAGACTCTGTAAGTTGTTGCATAGAAAAACTTTGATAGTCCTTGGGCGCCGATAAAAATAACTCGCTAGATGGTGAACGCCAAGTAATCTCCCCGTTTCTGTCAAAACATAGGCTACCAATCCTGAACTTAAATTTTCTAAGCGATCATTCCTCAATAAGTCAGGAATAATCAGGTTATCTTGCTCGTCATTTGCCACAGCCATTAATGCATAAACTTGCGCCGTCATACTTTCTTGTAGTCGGCTTTTACTGGCAATAGAATAAGCTGACTGAGTGGCAAAATAAATGATACTAAAAGCAATCAACAGTATGATTGAACTAACCAAGGTAAGACGTTTTTGAAGTGACCAATTTTTCATAAACTTACATCTTCACCATACTTCATCTAGGATATAAGATCAGGATTAAGTCGATAACCTTGACCTCTTAGCGTCTGTATCAGTTTAAGCTTTTGCTCTAAATCTAGTTTTTTGCGTAAGCGTCCCACAAAGACTTCGAGCACGTTTGAATCACGATCAAAATCTTGATCATAGATATGCTCGGTTAATTCTGTTTTAGATACCACTTTTTTAGGATTTAAAAAAAGATACTCCAGCACTTTATACTCGTAAGCCGTTAGCTCAACTTGTTTTCCCGCTTTTTTAACCGACTGAGCCATGGTATCTAATTCGATATCTGCAATTTTAAGCAGCGGAGTTGCAAAGCCTGCGGTTCGACGCAGAAGCGCATTGCAACGCGCTAAAAGCTCTTCAAACTGAAAGGGCTTTGCCATGTAATCATCGGCACCGGTTGATAAACCTTCGACCTTGTCCTGCCAAGAGTCTCTAGCGGTCAAGACTATGATAGGGATCTGATTGCCTGTTTCTCTTAACTTTTCAATCATTTCCAGCCCGGAAATACCAGGCAGTCCGATATCCACAATAGCAATATCAATCGGATATTCATCGGCTAAAAATAATCCATCTTCACCGTTATCAGCCGCTTCAACAGCAAACCCTTGCGATTTAAATGATGAAACTAGATTCTCTCTTATAAGATCTTCATCTTCAACAATCAATACTTTCATTGAATAAGCCACCTCTATTATTTTATTATAATGATTTACCTTTGTAACTAACTAAGTTTTGGATAAGCTATCAACCAGCTATAGATGTTAGGATATAGTTATCGACAAGCCGGTATAGAAATCGTTTTCACTCGTTTATTATCGGTTAACATTCTCACTCGATAAACCGAACGGTTACCCCTTTTTGAAAGTTGAACGCCAACCACTTTACCTTTCACTTGAGAATGCGCCTGTCTTATTGCATCGGCTCGAGAAATTAATTGGCACTGCAATCCAGCCTGGCTGTTAGCGGAAGTTGAAAAACCGCTAAATAATGAGAACAAAGTCAGCAGGCTTACACAAACGACTAGAATAATGCTTTTACTTGATTTCATTTTTAACTCAATTCTGATTGACTATCAATTGGATAGATACTATACCATGCGTAGAGCAAGGGTTTAAGACCTTGCTAGCAGATTATTTGAAAGTTAGTTTAACGGATGCTAGATGAATAGGGCGTGAATATCCCCAATTAAATGATAGAAATGATAACTATTTCGATAATAGCACTCAACTAAGCAACGAGTTGCTTAGCCATAATATCGAGTGACTCAGACTCAGTTCTTATGTCTTCCAATGCCGCTTCAACATCTTCCTCATCTAATGCCAGTAATTCCAATGTTGTCTCAGGTATTTGAGTCATCACAGAATCACCGATATCAAGTTGTTTTAATAGGCGATTAGCCACCAAAACAATATTTGAATAAACTGAGTGTTTACTCCAAAACTCTTCTTGATGATGACGATGCACTGCGACAATTAATTCATCAGGCATATGCCAGTTTTGCATCAACCAAGCGCCAATTTCTTCATGGGTGACACCTAAAATATAAAATTCAATATCCTCAACTGATATATGAGGATTGGTCAAGATACTCTGATTAATCAGCTTAAATTGTGGCGGAAAAATATGCCCTAGCAGCAAATGACCAAAATTATGTAATAGTCCGCTAAGATAAATTAACCCTCTTTCAGGTCGCTGCTTTATTGGCATCGCTCGGCAAAGCTTTTCAGCAAGACTAGCTGTGTAAATCGACTGTTTCCAAAACTCCTTGATTCCAAGAGGTCCCTCTTTAGGCACTTTTAAAGATTTTCCAATTGAGATCCCAAGTGCTAAGTTCATCACTAGTTCAAAACCCAACACTCTGGCAATTGCCATTTCAATTGAATCTATCTTGCCTTTGTAGCCATAATAGGGTGAACTTGCCCAACTAATCACTTGAGCAGCTAACGAAGGATCACGTGCGACAATTTGCCCCAGTTTTGCGGCATCGGCGCTGGGGTCAACCCGTAATTTCATTATATCTTGAGCAATATCCGGCATAGCAGGCAAATCAAAAGTTTCATCTACCCGTTGCTTAAGACGTATTGGTGTAAAACTTAAGTCTATTTCCTTACCATCTTTTGCGTTATTTCGTCCTGCAAAAAAGCGTTCTGGGCTAATCGCAAACTTGAGGGATTCACAATCTTGAAACAGTAAATTACCTGCCATCTTATCGAGTTTAATCAATTTATCTATATCACCCGACTGCATACAGATTTCATCCATATCCAGCACAGAAGGATCAACAATAAGTTTAAGCCCATAGCCATCAATTGGAGGATAGCTACCGGCATCACAAGCTTTAAATAATTTATCGAGACTATCATTATCCATAACTGTTGGTTCAAAGCCGAGAAGCTCTGTCAAAAGACGATAATCCAGCATATAATAGTAAGGCAAAAGGACAAAATAGGCCTGCTCGTCCTGCTTAAATCCAACACCACGAATGAGTTTTTTACACGCTTCTTTGTGTTGACCTTCAGGCTGATATATATCACAACATGAAAAAGTATCAATCACTTTGTATTCTACACTCTGAGATTCCAGTTTTTCAACAACACGTTTTGGAATAGACAATTTAACAACCTCAAAAATCTTTGATACTTAAGGTATAGCCTAGATCACGGGATTTGACCTAATTTATTTGCCCGAAATAAGGACTTTTGCTGGCATTTAATGAGCCTTTCATCGACTTTTACTGTCTAAAAGATATAGAACAATATACATTATGCTTTTCGCTTTCATTATGAGTGATTAACCTTGCGCTTCAAATTCAGTTAACTCATTGATTTTAGATTCATCTTTAAGCAAATCGTCTCCTTGCAGAGGCTCTTTCGATAGTTCGACACGCTCTATCCTATCAAAATGAGATGAAATTTTCTTGGCTGAGGTGTGAACAGATTCAACATCCTTGCTCACTAATCCAATATGCTTTGACAGCTTGTCCATTCGCTCTTGGAATCGTACAAAGTTTTTACCTAAGGCCGACAAGTGCTCTTTAATAATATGAACCTGCTTACGAGTTTGCTGATCTTTAATTACGGCAGAAGCGGTGGTTAAAATAGCCATTAACGTTGTAGGAGAAACTAACCAAACTTTTTTCTGGTAGGCGTATTCCACCAACTCAGGATAATGTCCATGGATCTCGGCGAACACACTTTCAGCGGGGATAAACATGACCGCACCATCGGAAGTTTCCGGTGGCAGTACATATTTGTCAGAGATGTCATTAATGTGCTTCTTAATATCTCTAGAAAACTGTTTGCTAGCATCCTTTCTATCTGATACAGCTAGGGATACATCGGTCATTTTCTTATAGCTTTCTAATGGAAACTTAGCATCAATTGCAATGCTCCCAGTGGGCTCTGGCATAATCAGGACACAATCTGCAATTTTACCATTGGAAAGCGTGTGCTGCATGGTGTAATGGCTGTCGGGCATAATATTGCTAACCAGTGATTGCAACTGAACCTCTCCAAAAGCACCTCGTGAGCGTTTATCATTGAGAATTTCTTGTAAACTCATCACATTGGTTGATAACTCAGTAATTTTTTTCTGCGCATCATCGATTAATGCTAAGCGTTTTAAAACATCGGTAAAGGTCTGATTAGTTTTATCAAAGCCCTCAGCTAATCGTTTTTCCACTTGCCCACTAATTTCCTTAAGGCGCTTATCAGTGGAGTCAGTTAAGCCTGATAGGCTATTGGTAATTCGTTCATTTTGCTGTTTAAGGCTTCTATCAAGATCCTGGCGCAATTCATTAATACCTTTACGAATATTCTCAGTGATACTCTCAGATGAGGATTTTTGATGGGTCTGTAATTGTGTATTGATTTTTTCCCCGAAATTATTAACGGTCAGAGTAATCTGCTCGTGCCCTTGCTGTAAAGAAAGCGATGAATCTCGCTTTAAGTGTTCAAATTTTTCTATCATTTCCTGCTTAAATGAGCTGATATTGGTTGATAAACCTTTCTCAGAGGTGGCAAAACGTTGCTCTAAATTCAATTTTAACTCACCAATTTGTTGGATCTGCTTTTCTCGATCTTGCGATAAAGACTCGATTAATTGAATTTGCAACCGATTTAGCTTCTCATCCAAATTCTTTTGGCTTTCCTTTATCGCTAATTGAATAAAATTAGTTTGTTGCTGATTATCTTCAATAATATTTTTTGATTGATTTTTTTGCCCCAAAAATAGAAAAAGGGCCAATATCACGATGAGTATCAGCAGGTTAACACCCACTAAAAACGACTGATTTTGAGCTAGAAAGTCCAACATTGAGGGGTCCTTGCGCTTATATAAGTTATTTGGTAACGATTCAGCTTGCCTCAAAAACCACTCATTTATTGGTTCGGAAATGGACACATAAACGAGCATGCTCACATTTTCTACCTCAAACTGGATGATTTTTGAGTCAACCTAAACCGTTACTGCATGTTTGAATACTCGCTGAATAGTTAGGTTATTTAAATGCTAGTGACTAAGTGAGTATTTCATTATAGTAATCCAATTACCAGAGATAACTAATAGCCTTTACCGGAATATGCTCAAGGAACGACTGATCGATGATAGTTCTGAGCTTATGTCCATAGATAGACGGTATGTCGTAAGGAAGCATGGATGCTGGTACAACGATAGGTTCTAGATAGCAATAACCTCAGATAACAATAACCTTGGATAACAATAAAAACGAGAGCAATCAGCGACACCGCCGATTAATTAATAATTAAGACCAACTCGCACTAATCACCGTCCATAATAACGGCAATCAAAACGAGTCAATCTTAATCATCACACCCCTGCGATTTAAAAAACCGGCAGTGGAAACAACCAAATCGGAGCCAATCCAGAGACGATAACCTTTCTTGTGGAGAAAATGATCCGGATTAAAAAAGTAAATCCATTCACTGTGTTAATATCCTTATGATTTGGCACTCAATGGCTGATTGCTCTCGACAGGGTTATACTACCAAAATAAGCACTAGTTATGCAAGTAGTTATACAATTTAGTTTTAAATAATTAGCTCTTGGGCTAAGTGCATCTCGATCGGTTTAGGAAGAATTTGATAGGTGGCTATTAAAGCGGATTAGAAACTGCTGCAAGCAGCTAAACAAACATTAGAAACATATGTTCATCACCTTAAATATCGATTGCTCGACCGGTAATAGTTAAACGAACTTTTAGGCGGCGCTCATTACCCGATCGTCGGTCTTTTCCGGAACGCATATCAGGTACTGTAATGCTCCGAGCGTTGACTTGCCGTCGATCAATACCGGTACGTCTATCCCCTACCGATCTTGCTGATGGACTGGACGACCATTGGCTCTCTTCTATCGATTCGCTTGTCACAAATAGCCCTTATTTGAAGGTAAATGAATGTCTATAAAATAGATCTGGTGTAGCACCAATTTAAACCACCATTAATAGTATAGTGAGATAAGCAGGCTTTGCCCTATTAAATTGTTATGAAAGAAGTCACAGGCCACAAATAACTTATTTTATAGCGAAATCAGATATAGAATCGTTTAAACGTTTGTTATCTCATTAGGCTATACATGGTTATCGGTATTCAGCATAAGAATATTAGGCATTTTTTAAATATGTGTGCCACACTTTAACTAGAAGCCATTGAATTTGTAGGCCCTATGAACAAGCTGCTATTAAAAAACACTAGCCAGTTGTCGCTATCAGAACAAGAAAAATACAATCGAGAACTCTACTTGACCTTATCTGAACTCATCAGACAGGCGAAATATAATCAATCAACACAAGAGAAATTCTACAATCTAGAACTTTATTTTCTTCAATCAACGTCTCTGCATACCCTTTTTAATCGTCTACTGGAAGATTTAGTGGACAAACTCAATTTAGCAGCCGTTGAACTACATCTGGTCGATCACAATAATGAAATACAAAGGTTAATTAAAGATATCTATGGGGATCTTGACTACAATAATCTCATCTATTGTCGCAACTCAAATTCAATAGAAGAACTTTATCATAAAAAATATTCCATTGGTCTTAGTCAAGATCCGACATTACTCAACTCTCTTTTTAAACATACAAATAAGAAAGTATACAGTGTTGCCATGCTACCACTGGTTAGAAATAAACAACTTATAGGAAGCCTACACTTAGGTAGCCACAATAAAGAACGATTTGTACCGGGTCTTGCCACCAGTTTTTTGCAGCATCTCAGGTCAATTATTGGTATTTGTATTGAAAACGCCGTCACGCAGGAACAGTTTAAACTACTGAGTCTGGTTGATCTTTTAACACGCACTAAAAATCGACGCTATTTTATTCAATCCTTAACCAAGGAAATAGCTCGAGCAACTCGCTCTGGTGAAGCAATATCCTGTCTTTTTCTGGACCTGGATAACTTTAAAAATGTAAATGACACTCACGGTCACCTTACCGGTGATCGCGCTTTACAAGCCGTTGCGGATTGTATCATGCCAATGCTACGTCAGTCGGATGTTCTCGCTCGTTTTGGCGGTGAAGAATTCACCATTATGCTGCCTAACACCAACCAACAACACGCCGAGGAAATTGCAGAGCGGATTAGATTGGAAGTCAGTAGGCTTATTATCGCCGACGACCACCATCAAGAATTTGGCATAACCCTTTCCATCGGCATTAGTACGTGGGTACCAAATCAAAAAAGTCCTATTACTTTTGAAGAAGCGCAAAACTATCTGATTAGTAAAGCCGATGAAGGGGTTTATATAGCCAAAGAGCAAGGACGTAATTGTGTGAAGATCGCACCTAAATAGCAAACAACGGTATCTGTACTTTATTAAACTAGAATGATACGAATCCCGATTTAATACTTCCATTAGATACTATCTCCAGCTACTAAAAACCTTTTTAACCTTATTGCCCCACCCCCTTAGCATTTAAAATAGTTGCGGCATGAATGGTACGAACTGTCTCTCTATTTTTACGGCGGTTAAACTAGCTTATGTAGAATTAAAGACTTAAACAAGCGACAGAATATCGCTCAAGACAGGTAACCCAGTACAAAATTGAAAAAATCGGGAACCTTTAGCCTTCCAATCTCATATAAAACATTGTAGGGACGATAATTTTTTATCTCGTTCAGTATTTTAATTATACAATAGGAAATAAATATGCAAACTTTTAACAATAATAGAAGCAACCGGCTTCCCAAAATACTAACTCAATCGAGCAAAAGCCTTTTAATCGGTATGATGTTAGCACTTGTCTCCGTCTCCGCCTGCACTAGCGCTAACACCAACTCAAAAGCGATGACGGATGCCAATATTGCGGCAATCGTGGTGGGCGCCAATAACATTGATATCTCAGCGGGTAAAATCGCACTCAAACGCTCTAAAAATGCACAAGTACGACAATTTGCCCAAACGATGATTACTGACCATACATCGGTATTAGAAGCAGCCGTTGCGCTAGTCACCAAACTTGGCGTGACACCGGTTAACAATGATCTGGTGGCGACCTTGGCGGCACAATCTCAACAGCATGAGCAACACTTAAATGCACTTTCTGGCAAAGCATTTGATAAAGCCTATATCGATCATGAGGTTGCCTATCATCAAGCGGTTATTGGCGTCATTGAAAAGCAACTGATCCCCTCCGCAAAAAATGCTGAGCTTAAAGCCATGCTAGTCAGCGTATTACCCGCTTTTCGCGCACATCTAGACCACTGTAAAATGATTCAAAGTAAAATATAAATGAATTTTATTCGACTCAATCATAATCCTTCTGCATTGAGCAGAGGGATTACCTTTATCCTCTACTTTGCTTTCCTATCCACCAGCCTTGCAGCAACAAGGGTGCAAAACAGCGCACTCCAAGTCAAGCAAAAAACAGTCATTCACCAGGTAAACATTGTGGGCTTTAAATTTGTTCCAGAGCGCTTAGAAGTTGCTGTAGGTGACAGGGTAACCTGGACCAATAATGACATTGCCCCACACAGTGTTATCATTAGTCAATCCAATACAGCAAAGAAGGGTAAAGAAATTACGCCGCGGCTTGAACCGAAACAAAGCTTTAGCTTTCAAGTCACTGATGGAATTAACTATCAGTGTGGTATTCATCCCTCAATGCAAGGTAAAATTATAATCCAATCAGTGGACAAGCGATGACATGAGCCAATCACTAAAATTGAACAAACAAAAAACCTTCAAAAGATTTGAAATTTCTTGCGATGAACTTTCTGATAAAAAGGTGGTTCTTTCCATTCTAGATGGAAACCCTGATGATTATGGATACATTATGAAACGCTATAATCAAAAGATGTATCGTGTTGCGCGTAGCATTGTTAAACAATCATCTCAGGCAATGGATATTGTGCAGGAATCTCATCTTAAGGCTTTTAATAAGTTAAACCAACTCGATTCAGATCTGAAAATTTTACCTTGGCTATGCTCTATCACTCGCAATCAAGCTTTAATGTATTTACGCAAACAAAAACTGGAGCGAAGTATGAATGTAATTGATATTCATTCTTTAGATGATTCAAATTCAGATACAGACGCTAGGAGCCACAAGGAAAAATCATCAATGGCGACGCAAGATTTTAACCCCGAGGAAAACGCAGAAAATCAACAGCTTAAAACTTTAATCGAGCAAACCATTGATACACTACCCGAGGATTTTCGTCTAGTTTTTGTTTTGCGTGGCGTCGAACATTTTAGCCTAAAAGAAACCGCGGAGATTTTAAGTATTGAAATAGTAACCGTTAAAACACGCTATTTTAGAGCCAAAAAACTATTGCAACAAAAAATTCAGCATCTGCTTTCACAACAAAATATGCAGGTTTATGAAATTGGAGGTATCCACTGTGATCAGATAATCCAAAATGTATTGTTGCAATTAAATGCACACAGCAAATAATGTCTTGTATTTAGTATTTTGACAGCATAAGCTATTTAGCCTTAGTATAGAGAAAGTATAAAGATAGTATAGAGACATATTCAAACTAAAAAATTACCTTTCTGCTCAAGGGGAAATACAATGCGCCGATTATTACTCATTACTTTTGTTAGTTTACTGGCAATAAGCGGGTTAGCCGCCCCCTTAGACAAGGTCAAAATCACAAGCATCAAAGCTGGCAATAATGTCTATATGCTACAAGGTGCGGGTGGCAATATTGGTGTTTTTGTGAGTAGTAAAGGTCTGGTCTTAATCGACGATCAGTTTGCTCCGCTGGCTGAAAAAATTGAAGTGGCCATGAAAAACATTTCCTCTAAACCATTAGTCTATATAATCAACACCCATTTCCACGGCGATCATACAGGCAGCAACAGTCATTTTTCTGAGCATGCACCGATAATCGCTCACAAAAATGTTCGCGAGCGATTGAGTCAAAAACCCAAACAAAAAAGAGTCGAGTTACCGGTAATGACCTATCAAAACGGACTAACGATTTATCTAGACGATGAGGAAATCCAACTTACCCACTATGCTAAGGCGCACACCGATGGCGATACCGTGGTTTATTTCAAAAAGGCCAATGTGCTACACACCGGCGATCTCTTTTTTGAGATTGGTTTCCCTTATATTGATCTTAAACATGGTGGTAGCGTCAATGGCTATTTAGGCGCCGTCAAAAAACTAATCGCTAAGTATCCTGATGATGTGGTGATTATTTCAGGTCATGGCAAAATGAGTGATAAAAAAGGCATGCAAGACTTCGCCAAGATGATTGAAAGCAGCATAGCCAAAGTAAAGCTGTGGCTAGCCGCCGGAAAAACCACCGATGAAATATTAAAAATAGGTCTAGGCAAAGATTTTAAAAAATATTCTTGGGCATTTATCAATGAAGAAAAATGGTTGAAGACTTTAATCCAAGACCTCAATCAAAACTAAATGCTTAACTCCCTAACTTTCTTCTCGCACCCGTCTAACCATCACATCAAATAAAGACTGCATACTTTGAGACGGCTCTTCTCCCCTAATGAGGCTAACAACCACAATAGCGATAGCGCTGAACAAAAATCCGGGGACGATTTCATAAAAGCCAAGCACATAAATCTTTACCACCAATAGTCATAGGGACCATGAGATCCAGAATAATACGGTGCTCGCACCCACCACAATCCCAGCTAAGGCAATCTCGGCAAAGGTCATGCGCTTCCGGTAAAGACCAAAAATAATCAAGGGTCCTTCAAAAGCCGCAACCAAAAGCCAGCCCATGCATTGCTAACGAGCGATAAGATAGAGCTATATCTCGGTTTATAGGCTAAGCCAATGGCCACTAAAGCCACAACCAGTACCGATAAGCGACCAACCAAAACTAACTGTTTTTCGCTAGCGTCTTTATTCAAAAAAGGCTTTGTAAAATATCTTCTGGTTAAAGAACTTGATGCTCACTAAAAGTTGAGAAGAAGCAGGTACTCATAATCGCTGCTAAGGTACGCCGCCAACATAAAACCGCCAATTAACGGATGAAATAACACTTGCGATAAAACAATAAAAAAATCGTTTCGGGATCATCCAATTGAATCGAATGTGCCGAAACATAGGCGATACACACCAAAAAGCCGGTCGCCATCGCGCCAATCAAGCGCTATAATCATCCAGCTCATACCGATTCGTCGAGCAACTTTGAGATCCTTAACTGATCGAATTGCCATAAACGAACGATGATATGTGGCTGACCAAAAATAACCCAAGCCCCAAGCCAAAAGCGGAATACCACCCACCCACATGCCGCCTGGCCCGATACCCAATCAAATCGTTTGGGGTCAATGGCTTCAATCACATCGGATATCTGATCAGAAACTGGAAAAGTCCATCCAGATAACCAGAGGCACCAGCACCATCGCAATAAACACTAATACAGCCCTGTACAAAGTCGGTCATACTGACCGCCATGGGTACCACCAAATAGGGTATAAACCACGACCACCCCAGCCGTCACGTAGAGTCCAAAGTTCATAGCTTAACCAAAGGATGATTCAAATAACTTACACCACCGACCACGCCGGAGAGGTATAAACGGTAAGAAAATAATGGCTCTGATGGTGGATGAAATAATCCGCAGCAATCGGGTTTTATCTTAAAACGATTTTCAAATTGTAAAAGTGATCGAAGTCCAGTCGTTGGTGCTTCATTCTTAGGAGTTAGCAATTCGATTAATGCTGCTGTTTAAATCTGTTCTTG
>JAUZSK010000046.1 GCA_030949565.1 Enterobacterales bacterium | reverse complement strand
GAACAAACGACTAAAATGACACTAACAATTTATCAGGTTGATGCCTTTGCATCGGAGTTGTTTAGCGGCAATCCAGCAGCGGTTTGTCCGCTTGAATCTTGGCTTGCGGATGACTTAATGCAATCTATCGCTGCGGAAAATAACCTATCGGAAACTGTATTTTTTGTTGCGCAGGATGAAGGTTTTCATATTCGTTGGTTTACACCGATGGCGGAAGTGGACTTGTGTGGTCATGCAACTTTAGCCGCGGCCTTTATTCTTTTTAATCAGCTTAGCTATTCTGCACAAGAAATTATATTTTATTCCCGCTCGGGTGAGTTAAAAGTAACCAAAAAGAAACAATGGTTGACGCTTAATTTTCCGTTGCAAGCGCCT
This sequence comes from Enterobacterales bacterium, assembly GCA_030949565.1. Classification (GTDB taxonomy): domain Bacteria; phylum Pseudomonadota; class Gammaproteobacteria; order Enterobacterales; family Kangiellaceae. The sequence goes on along the minus strand of JAUZSK010000046.1, from coordinate 19,093 downwards.
AAGGTTTGTTTATTGCCGAGAAGTGTTAAACAGGGTATGAATATTCAACCGATTGAAACTTTTGAAGCGGTGGATTTGATTTTGATTTATGAAAACGAGCAACAGATCGCCGAGCTTACCCCAGACTTTAACCAACTGAAAGAAATTACACAGCGAGGCGTTATTGTAACCGCTCCATCCAAATCCTGTGATTTTGTGGTAAGATATTTCGCACCAGAGCTTGGTGTGCCGGAAGATCCTGTCACTGGCTCGGCTTATACTCAACTGGCACCTTTTTGGCAATCAAAACTTAATAAAAAAAACTTTCATGCGAATCAGTTATCCTCGCGCGGTGGTGAATTGAAAATAGAAATTAAACAGCAGAGGGTATTGATCTCAGGGCAAGCGGTGCTTTATTTGACGGGTGAAATTCAAATAGGGTAATAGAGTATGCAATAAAAAAGAGCTCAAAGAGAGCTCTTTTATCGGCGTAAAAAACTTATTTAGATCTTAAACTTCTTTTTCAAAATCTTTTTAACAGGTTCATTTTTTAACACCACATACTGAGGTAAACCATCTTTGAAGGGTGGGTAAGACTCACCTTTAATCAGTGGCGACAAATAGTCACGACAGGCTTGAGTGATATGCATGCCGTTGCTGGAAATAAACTTCCGCGGCATCATTTTCTCTACATTAGCCACCTCAGAAAGATTAGCTACACCGACACTCCACTTATAGCTTTTAGTCTTTTTACGAACAATGGTAGGCATGACTGCCGTTTTACCGGCAACCGCTAACTCAACAGCCGCTTTACCCATCGCGTAGGCTTGTTCAACATCAGTTTCTGAAGCAATATGTCTTGCCGCTCTTTGCAAATAATCAGCGACCGCCCAATGATATTTGTAACCTAGTTCATCTTTTACCATTTTAGCAACGACCGGAGCAACACCGCCGAGTTGTTTATGGCCAAAGGCGTCAACGCTTCCTGCATCGGCTAAAAATGTACCATCTTCGTAGGCCGCACCTTCTGAAACAACAATCGCACAGTAGCCATATTTTTTAACACTCTGCTTCACTTTTTTAAGGAATTTATCTTTATTGAAAGCGATTTCTGGGAACAATATAATATGCGGTGCATCGCCATCTTTTTCTGCAGCTAAACCGCCTGCCGCAGCAATCCAACCAGCGTGGCGTCCCATCACTTCCATCACAAATACTTTAGTGGAAGACTCAGACATAGAAGCCACATCAAAACCAGCTTCACGAATAGAAACAGCGACATATTTGGCTACGCTACCAAACCCAGGACAACAATCAGTAATAGGTAGATCATTGTCAACTGTTTTTGGAATACCGACACAGGTAATGGGGAACCCCATCTTTTGGCTAAACTGAGATACCTTGTTGGCCGTATCCATGGAATCACCGCCGCCATTATAGAAAAAATAACCGATGTTATGAGCTTTAAAAACCTCAATAAGTCTTTCGTATTCGGCTAGATTATCTTCAAAACTTTTTAATTTGTGACGACAGGAACCAAAAGCGCCAGAGGGCGTATATTTAAGTGCTGCAATATCTTTTTTAGACTCTTTACTGGTATCAATTAGATCTTCAGTCAGAGCGCCGATAATACCGTTACGCCCAGCGTAAACCTTTCCGATCTTAGTTTTGTGTTGTCTCGCCGTTTCTATTAAGCCACAGGCAGACGCGTTAATAACCGCTGTTACACCACCGGATTGTGCATAAAATGCATTTTGTTTTTTGTTGCTCGCCACAATATTTCCCTCTTGTTTGTTTATCAAGGTTTATACTAGTATAACAAATGAGATGAGCAAAGGTTAATCAATTCTAGGCATAAGGAACAAGCAAAGACAAGAGTCGCTAGTTGTTAGTCGCGAGTAGGAGCAGGTTTGATGTGTGAGTTGTTAACTCGATTAAAACGCTGCCTTTAACTACTCCCCTTTAATCCAGGGGAGGGTTACTAGCGATATTTTAAGTCCTAAATAATTTTTTTAAGTTGGTACTTATTTTTTCTAGTTAGTATTAATAGCAAAAGAGCGGGTATTAACCAACCGAGGCTACCACCACCGCCGGAGTTGTTTGAGCCGCCAGTGGTTCCGCCGCCGGTGCCTCCACCGCTAGCGGCTTGTACAGAAAATGCTGCTGACGCGGTTTCTGGCTGGCTGTTTGGACTATCGACACTATGGCTGATAGTGAAATTAAGTGTTTGTCCTACCAGAGATGTGGCGGCTTTAGCAGTAAAAGTAAAGCCAGTGGCCGCACCATTCACGCTGGCATCCCAATTAACACTATTGGCAGATAAAGTTGCGCCGCCGCTTAAGCTTGTGGAATTAACAGTTATGCCCGCTGGTATGGCGATGCTTGTGCTGTAGTTACGCGTCTCAGTGCTATTGGGTGATAAATCAACAGTGACCGTAAAGTCGGTATCTGCCGTTACTGTGAGTGGATTGACCGAGATACTAATATCGTCGGCTACTCGATTTAATGTAAAAGCCATCACGCCCAAATGATCGGCACCATTGGTATCGCCTAATTGAACAAGGCCAAAGTATTGTGACGCAGACAACTGAGAATAATTAAGCAGAATATCAAAAGCTGTCACAGCATTGGATGAGCTAGGCACTATTGCCGATATCCCTTGGTTGTCATTCGGGCCAATCACACCGGATAGGTAGGAGTAGCTATCAACACCGGTTGCCGCGCCATCCCAATTTTGAACCAAGATCCAGTAGTTACCGATTTGTGGTTTGGTCACGATGACTTTTTCTTCGGCGTTTGCTGAAGTGCTTTTAGCAATGGTTTCAGACTCTTGCGCAATGCCATCGCCATTGGCATCAAACCCAACAAAGAGGTCAAGATCAGTTGCTGTGGAATTAGAGGTTGCGGCAAAAACCGCTCCATTAACATTGGTGACAGTGACCAGTTCGACGCTGACTCCATCGGTTAGGTCATCAAAAGCTGAACTGTTATCAGAATCTTTCGCCAGAGTTTTCTGTTGTGGATTGGCTGGTTTCATTAGTGTATTTGCAGTCATAGCCGTGGTCGCTATAGCGACAACATTTGCAACTTTTTTCTGACCAGAATCACGTTGAGCATCAAACGATAATTGATCGGGGAGACTACTATTTTTTACCTTAACCGCCAGCGGCATCGCGGTGGCTGTTAGGTTAAGGTCATTGGGTGTGAGTATGACTTGCCCAAACAATACAGAATTATCGCTACTGACCACATTAGCCGTCACATTGATAATCTGACTAGCGCCTGCATTTAGGGTGAAACTAGAGGGGACAATGCTAATGCTAAGGCCGTTATCGGATAAGCTGCTGGCAGTCCAACTAGAATTGCTCGTCGCCGTCACTTGGCGCGTCCAGCTACAAGTGATGCGGCAAGCTTGGTCCGAGAAACTGGGTAAATTTAAGGTTTTTGGCTGGCCGCCAGATGCGGGGTTAGCCAAGGTAAATTTGGATATGGTTTCATCCAATAATAATCCAGCATTGAGCGCCCTGTTGAGAACAATTCGACCACCTCCCATGTCAAATGGGTCCGCTGCGGTTGAACCATTTTCTTTTACCATCGAAGTCACGCCGGTGGTGACCATGGCGGAGTGGATTTGTCCTGGGCTCCAACTAGGTTTTAGTTGTTTGATTAGAGCGCCAGCGCCTGCAATATGCGGACTGGCCATTGAAGTGCCTTGCAAAAAGGCGTAATCAACCTCGCCAATTCCCGCAGCAAGAATACTCACACCGGGAGCTGATACTGATGGTTTAAGCACATTTGGTACGGTCGGGTTTTCGCCGCGAGAACTAAAACTGGCAATGCGATCAGCATTAAGCGGATCAATCGCTACCGAACCATTGGTGCCATTAATGGTGGCGCTATGGCCAGAACCAGTGGCGAGCCAATTTCTAATAGTATCACCATTAGTGGATAGAATATGAATACCGGGGATAACATAAATATCATCCGCTAGAAACGTCGCGCCACCGGACACGTTGGCTAATACATAACCACCAGCGCCACCGGCAGCGACATTTTTAGCTTTTTGAACACGCGCTATTTGGCCACGATCACAGACTACAATTTGCCCACTAAACGTACCCGCCGGAAATGGATTTAAACACTGCTCTGGATTAGAGTCACCATTAGAAAAATTACCCGCATAAACAATTGGCGCAGTAATTGAACCGGTTAAACTTCGACCATTTATGCTCGGAGGTGGTGTGGTATCACCACCACTAAAGTTTGAAATGGTCTTAGTTGGAAAAGCGCCTCGATCATGAGTGCTGGCCGCCACCGACGTTATCCACGGCGCATCTGCTGGGGAGCCTATAGTGCCAGGGTTAGGACCATTGTTGGCTGCTGAGGTGGCTACAAAAATTCCAGCCGCCCGAGCATTTCTAAAGGCCACAGACTCAGAACTGCGCCAAGGATCAAAGGCGCTGCTACCAAAAGAATAGTTAATCACATCAACCCCATCGCTAACCGCTTGGTCAATCGCTGCCACCGATGCGGTGCTAGATGAAATGCCATCAGCACCGGCGATACGGTAAGCGATTATATTGGCTCTTGGGGCTACTCCCGATAAATCGAAGCCATTGCCATTACCCAGATCAAAATGCAATCGATTACCGGCGGCAGTGGATGCTACGTGGGTACCGTGTTGTCTTTCATCTTCTGGTATAGTGAGATCAGCAACATAATTATAAGCACCGATTAATTTATCATTACAAAACCCTACATTGGTGGCGCAATAGCCTTTAAACACACCACTACCAAATGGATTGGTGTGAATATAGCCATCAGAGGGTGAAACTTCGGCAAAAGAGGGGTGATCGGCTCGAATGCCGGTATCAATAATCGCCACGATCATTCCTTCACCTTTGGCCAGTGCTCCGGTGGCGGTGCCATTCCATGCGCTGGGCGCCTTAATGAATATTGGACCACGGTCGGTGTGAACTTTGAGAGTGCGATCGGCTTCAATGGATTTAATTTGAGGTAGCTGTTTAAGCTGCTGCGCTTCTTGAGGGGTTAATTCTATAGCAAAACCATTTAACACCATTTTGTATTGATATTTTAAGTTGATACGGCGCTTAAGCTGCTTTGAAATCTTCTCTACAAGACTGGATTGTTTTTGAGCTAGATATTGTTTGTAAGCGCCGGTTGCTTGGCTAGTGGTATCTAGTTTTCGTTGACCATTGATCGGATTAAGCTGTTGATTTTTTGACAGATGAGTCGCACTTAATCCTTTAATTCCACCTTGGTAAAGAGTCACAGGTTGATCATTTAATTGGACTAGAAAGGTTTGTTTTGCGGAAGAGAACTGTAGAACAGAACTCTGCCTTTGTTTTGCTGAAATAGTGGTGGTCACTAATAAAAGGCTGATGATTAATAGTATTAATTGAAACTTTCTCATAAGAAATCGCCTTTGAAAGAAAAGCTGCCACGCAGCTTTTGTAGAGTAGTCAGTAGCAAGCTTAGTATATTATCAGGTCGTCATTAGTGCTGCTAGGTGATAGGTCGCATTTTCTATGGCAATATTCACGTCTAGCATCGATTTAAAACGGTAAATTGTCTGCTTTTGTGTGCGTTTAGTCAGCTTGTGCGGTAAAAGACATGAAGAGAGATGTTTTGTGCAACTTTTATAATGATGCAAGCAATAAAATTAATGGACAGGCAAAGCAAATAAGCAGACAATTAGCCGATGAGTAAAATAATAAACACCCGATAATCGGCTTACAATAATCTAAAAAAGGTGCATTATGAATTCTGTGGTCATCTCCGCAACCGGCTTATTTACACCCTCTGACAGCATTTCTAATCAGGAGTTGGTGGAGAGCTTTAATCAATATGTTGAAAACTATAATAAAACCAATAAAGAGGCTATAGAAGCTGGTGATAAATTGGCGTTAGCGCCATCGAGTGTGGCCTTTATCGAAAAAGCTTCAGGCATTAAAAGTCGTTTCGTGTTGGAGAAAGACAATATTCTTGATGCGCAGCAAATGGCGCCTAATTTTACCCCAAGAGATGACTCTGAAATGTCTCAAATGTGTGAAATGGGCGTTGCGGCAGCCACACAGGCGCTTGAAAATGCTCAATTAAGTGCCGAGGATATTGATCTAGTCATCGTTGCTGCATCCAATACCGAAAGGGCCTATCCGGCAATCGCGGTGGAGCTACAAACGGCTCTAGGTTGTGGCGGTTATGCATTTGATATGAATGTAGCTTGCTCCTCAGCGACCTTTGGCATGAAAACCGCCTATGATGCGATTTGTGCAGGAACTAGCCGCAGGGTATTAGTGGTTAATCCGGAAATCTGTTCGGGGCATCTTAATTTTAAGGATCGAGATTGTCATTTCATCTTTGGTGATGTTTGCACCGCGACCATTATAGAATCGAAAGCTGACGCCGAGGCTAGAAACTTGACCGACTATTACCAAATCAGTCAGTTTAAGCTGATTACACAGTTCTCAAACAATATCCGTAATAATTTCGGTTTTTTAAATCGAGAGGCCGATGAACCTCAAGATTTGCTGTTCAAACAACAGGGTCGCAAAGTATTTAAAGAAGTGATACCAATGGTGGTTAATCTCATTCAAGAAGTTGTGGAAAGTGATGCTAAAAGTCTGCCGGACATCAGAACCCTTTGGTTGCATCAAGCCAATATTAATATGAATCAATTGATAGCCAAAAAACTGTTGGGGCAGTTACCTAGCCCTGAGCAAGCGCCAATTGTTTTAGACCGATATGCCAACACCAGTTCGGCCGGTTCGGTAATTGCTTTTCATAAGCATCGAGATCATATGGCTGTAGGTGAATATGGCGTGTTATGCTCGTTTGGAGCCGGATATTCTGCTGGCGCAATTTTGTTGCAAAAAGTAAAAGGTGTTAGCGGCTAGGTTAAAACCATTATTTCTGCAGGGATATCCTCGATCGCAGAAATAAAAGAATATGGTACAATAACCGAATATTATTCCAAGCCAAATGATTGGCTATCTTTAGAGTGGTTATTGCAAGTCTATGCATCTTCATATTTTAGGTATCTGTGGCACTTTTATGGGTGGCATTGCGCGTTTAGCCATCGAAAAGGGCCATCGTGTAACCGGCTCTGATCAAAACTGTTATCCACCCATGAGTGATCAACTATCGGATCTTGGGGTTAATCTACATCAAGGCTATTCGGCTGAAGTGTTGGATGAGTCTGTGGATAGTGTGGTGGTTGGCAATGCGTTGTCTCGGGGTAATCCTGCGGTTGAAGTGCTACTTAATAGTAATCAAAGTTACCTTTCAGGGCCGCAGTGGTTAAGAGAAAACATCTTACAGGATAAATGGGTGATTGCGGTGGCGGGCACTCATGGCAAAACTACCACCGCCAGTATGATTACGTGGATATTAGAAGCGACTGGTTTTAACCCCGGGCTTTTTAATTGGTGGTGTACCGGAAAATTTTGCGACCTCGGCACGTTATACCGAATCGCCTTTTTTCGTGGTGGAAGCGGATGAATATGACACTGCCTTTTTTGATAAGCGTTCTAAATTTGTTAATTATCGCGCCCGAACTTGCGTATTAAATAACCTTGAATTTGACCACGCTGATATTTTTGATGATCTTGCAGCCATCGAGACTCAGTTTCATCACCTAGTGCGTTGCATTCCACAAAATGGATTAATTATTCACCCGAAAGATCATAGGTGCTGGATCGTGTTTTAGAACGCGGCTGTTGGACACCCACCCAGAGTTTTTCTGATGAGCATAACCTAGTGGCCGACTGGCGCTATGAAAAGATTAGTGCCGATGGTAGCCAGTGTAATATTTACCAACGGCGTAACCTTATTGGTCAACTTGATTGGCAACTGATTGGCGATCATAATTTAAATAATGCCTTAGCGGCAATTGCTGCGGCTCATCATGTCGGAGTGACGGTGCAAGACGCGATTAAAGCCTTGGCTAGTTTTAAAAATGTGAAGCGTCGTATGGAACTAAGGGGAGTTGTGAATCAAGTCTCGGTGTATGATGATTTTGCGCATCACCCAACAGCTATTAAAACCACCATTGATGCCTTAAGGGCTAAGGTTGGCGATGATCGTATTATTGCAATCGTTGATCCTCGTTCCAATACCATGCGTATGGGTTGTCATAAAGATCGCTTAATTGATTCGGTGGCGGCAGCCGATTTAACCCTGTTTAATATTCCCGATAGCTATAATTGGTACTTGGATACATCGCCTTTTGCTAATATTCAATCGCGCAGTTCAGTAAAGGAGATACTCAATTATCTTAAACCTCGGATAAAAGCGGGAGATCATCTATTATTTATGAGTAATGGCTCATTTGAGAATATCCATAGCCGTATGCTTGAACAGTTACAGGAAAATGAAAACACCACTAGCCAGAGAGAAGTAGGCTAGTCGATGAAGTTGAAAAACAGGCTAATGGCTCTCAACTTTGGGCCCTCTTTATTCCGAGATATTCAGCGACCATAAATCGCTAGCGAGAGAAATTTAATCATGCAACAGCAATTCACCCCGGATTCTAAATGCGCTATTACGTTGGCTATCACCGGTGCATCCGGCGCAATTTATGGACTCGACCTTTTAAAGCAGTTTACGGATCATTATCAGCAGGTGTATCTTATGATATCGGATGCCGGACGAATTGTTATGGCCACTGAAATGTCGTTAAAACTGCCGGAGTCGCCAAAAAAAATCCAACAAATTTTATCCGAACAGTTAGACATTGATGCTGACAAGCTGATGGTATTGGCCAAAGAAAATTGGTTTTCAAAGGTAGCCAGCGGATCGGCGGCACCGATGCAAATGGTGATCTGTCCTGCCAGTATGGGCTGTATTTCTGCCATTGCGAATGGTGCGAGTAATAACCTTTTAGAGCGCGCTGCCGATGTGGTATTAAAAGAACGCGGGCAACTGATTTTATTGCCGCGTGAAATGCCTTTTTCTACCATCCACTTACGTAATCTGTTAGCACTCTCCGAAGCCGGTGCTTGTATTATGCCGACTTGTCCTGGCTTTTATCATCAGCCAAAAAATATTGATGATCTGGTTAGTTTTGTAAGTGCTAGAGTATTAAAGCATTTGGGCATTGAGCCGAAAAATTTTACTCCCTGGGGTTATGCTAATTCTACAGATTAACCTTGTTATTTTTGAAGTAGTAAATTTTATAAAAAATTGAATAAAGAGACACATTAATGACTGACAACGCAATAGAAATTAATCATTTGGGTAAAACCTATGACAACCAATTTGAAGCACTCAAAGATGTTTCTTTTACAGTAAAACAAGGTGATTTTATCGCTCTTTTGGGTCCAAACGGTGCTGGCAAGTCGACCACCATAGGTATTATTTGTTCTTTGGTCAATAAAAGTGTTGGTGATGTAAAGGTGTTTGGACATTCGATTGATACCGATCTTGAATTGGCGAAACGCTGTATTGGATTAGTGCCGCAAGAGTTTAATTTTTCTCAGTTTGAAACCTGTCAACAAATTGTGGTTAATCAAGCGGGTTACTATGGAATGCCTCGAAACAAGGCGATCAAACGAGCTCAAGTGGTACTTGAACAACTTGGTTTGTTAGAAAAAAAGGATGATCAGGCGAGAAGCCTTTCCGGTGGTATGAAGCGGCGGTTGATGATTGCTCGCGCTTTAATGCATGAGCCGAAGATTCTCATCCTTGACGAACCAACCGCCGGCGTTGATATTGAAATCCGTCGCAGTATGTGGGAATTTCTGCAACGACTTAACCAGCAGGGGACCACGATTGTTTTAACCACTCACTATTTAGAAGAAGCAGAACAATTATGTCGTAATATCGTCATCATTGATCAGGGTGAAATTGTTGAAAATACATCAATGAAGGAATTGGTTACTCGATTGGACGTTGAAACTTTCGTGCTGGATGTTGATCGCATCCCCGAACAATTGCCCGATCTTGACAAGATTAAATTGCGCAAGCGGGATGATATGAGGTTGGAAGTCGATCTGCCTAAAGAAAAAGCACTGAATCAGGTTTTCCAATGGTTATCAGACAACAAAATTAGAGTACTGAGTATGCGCAATAAAACCAATCGATTAGAAGAGTTGTTTGTCCAGTTAACAGAGAAAACAACTTCTGAATCAGCAAAGGCTGACAAAAAACCACCAACAGAGGCTAAATAAAATGAGTTCCAAAGTTTATAATCGACAAGCCTTTATTGCTTTACAAAGTATTATCACGAAAGAGATTACCCGTTATTTCCGTATTTGGATCCAAACTCTTTTACCGCCAGCCATTACCATGAGCCTTTATTTTGTCATTTTTGGTAAGCTGATCGGTTCGCGAGTGGGTATGATGGAAGGGGTGAGTTATATGGAGTACATTACTCCAGGCATTATTATGATGTCCGTCATTACCAACTCCTATTCTAATGTTGCATCCTCTTTTTATAGTGCAAAATTTCAACGAAACATTGAAGAGTTATTAGTTGCCCCGGTTCCCACGCTTTTTATTTTGCTAGGTTATGTTTTTGGTGGTGTCTCGCGAGGATTAATTACCGGCCTTGTGGTGACCTTGGTTGCTTCTCAGTTTGTTGAATTGCACATTCATAATTATGCGATTGTATTCTTTGTGATATTTTTAACCTCTATGATGTTTGCGACGGCAGGGTTGGTGAATGCGGTATTTGCCAAAAGCTTTGATGATATTTCCATTATTCCAACTTTTGTTTTAACTCCCTTAACCTATTTGGGTGGTGTTTTTTATTCCATTAAAATGCTACCGGATTTTTGGCAGAATATCTCTTTAGCAAATCCGGTGCTCTATATGGTTAATGGGTTTCGATACGGATTTATTGGTTTTTCAGATATACCTATTGAACATGCTTTGATACTTATTAGCGTTTTTATTCTGTCGTTATTTTCAGTGGCATATTATTTGTTGATCAAAGGTATTGGTATTCGCGCTTAATGCTAAACTAAATTATTAAGCCAAGGATGGAGATTTGTTCGATTAATTGCTGACAGTGAGATTGTAAAAGTGGACACCATGGGTAGGTGAATGGCTGAAAAGCAGTGATTTTCCTTGCCACTTAAATCCTAATTGAAAGGCATGCAGATAGCCGCGATCAATCGAGTCTAATTTAGACTGAGCTGCGTATCTAGGATCACCCAAAATTGGTGCTGCGATGGACTTGAGAGCAACTCTAATTTGATGGGTTCTTCCAGTTTTTGGATGAATAATGAATAGCCGTTGATCAATTGGTAGAGGATAACTTACAAATCGAGTGATGGCTGGATTATCATGGCTATGACAGAGTTTCCAATTGCCAGAACGGGATTTTTTCATGTCACCGACAATTTTACCCTGCTTCTTTTTGGGTTTTTTATTACTTATGGCCAGATAGGTTTTTTTTACTTGATGTGATTCAAATAGCTGGCCAAAGGCTTGAGCCGCTGGTTTAGTTTTGGCCATAATGAGCAAACCTGAAGTCATTTTATCCAGACGATGTACTGGCCAAAGTGGGATATTTAACTGTTGGCTAAGACGATAGAATAGCCCCGTCGATTGGTCGTCTTGCTTACTTTTAGTCTGATGGCAATCAATTTTCGGCGGTTTATCAACTATCACAAAGTCATCATTTTCTTCAATAATATAAAAAGAATCAGACATCGTTATTAATCGGCAACAAATTTAAGACTGACGGAGTTAATACAATAACGTGTACCGCTAGGACCATCTGCAAATTTATGGCCTAAATGAGCATCACAGTTCTTACAAAGGATTTCAGTACGCTGCATATTGTGACTGAGATCTTCAACTTCTCGGGTGGTATTTTCTAGAGCTTTATGAAAAGCTGGCCAGCCACAGGATGAATAAAATTTCTCCTTAGAAGTGAATAACAAAGCTTGGCAGCAGACACAAAGATAACTGCCCGATTCAGAAAAATCATGGTAGGTACCAGAAAAAGGCGCTTCAGTCGCTTTTTCTTGAGTGACAGCATAAGCTATTGGCGAAAGACTATGTTTTAGATCTTTGTTCATGTGGAAGTATCTATGGTTAGCAGTGGTTGGTGGCAATCGGAGAGCTTATTGTAGCGACTTTGGCTGGTAAATGTCGATAGCAAGCTGATTTTAGTGCTAAACAGCGCCGGACTTTTTCAAATCGAGTCATTGCCGAAGCGTTTTATCGGGGGAGGGATATCATTTGTGCTGGGTTATTTTACAAAACCTCCGTTGGCTAGGCTAGACATTGTTGGATTCCCGATAAAATAACTCGGGAATGACGGATATCGAGGTCCATTGTCATAAGAGCAATAGTATAATCCGGTCCAGTATTGGTAGAAAGCTTCAAATTTAATGCATGATAGATTATTTTTGTTGTAATTTCATAGACTTAATCGCATAATTGCATTTGAAGCAGTTCTAACATTCAAATTAAGAATTGGCTAATTAGTCCTTGTAACAACAATAGATAGAGCTATACTTGAACCACATGGAAGAGAATTTAATTATGAGGCCTTTTAAATGTCGATAATCTTGTTGGTCGATGACGATCCTAAAATGCTTCAGCTATTAACGGAAATAGTTGAGCTTGATGGGCATCAGGCTATGACTGCCGCTGATGGTGAACTTGCCTTAAGTTGTTTTGAGCAACAAATTCCTGACTTGGTGATTACAGACATTCTTATGCCAAACAAGGAAGGCATAGAATTTATATCTGAAGTAAGAGATGTTTACCCCGATCTGCAAATCATAGCCTATACCGGTGGTGGTTCTGCCGATCCAGAAAGCTATCTGGAATTTGCTAGTGGAATGGGAGCCAATCGTGTGTTTCTTAAACCTGTGCCAGTGGCGAAGTTACGGCAAGAAATAGCCAGTTTGTTGGCCGGCGAATTAGATAACTAAAGCGGCAAGCCACATTGGCTAAAAAGTCGTTAAAGCCGAACTTGCTACTTTATTTAATGAATTAATAAGCGACCGTAAACCAGAACTGGCTTCCTTTACCGACTTCACTAATGACACCAATTTCTCCACCCATCAATTCTGCTAATTGTTTTGATACGATCAGCCGTATTCGTCCAGCGAAACTACTATTGGTTAATTTGGTGGTTTGCTGTAAAGAGTCAAATAATTCTTTTTGAGCCTGTGGTGATATGCCAATACCGGTATCAGCAATGGTAAATCGAATTAGCTTCTTACTATTATTTTCGACGATGTCAGCATAAACAGAAACTTCCCCTTGTTTAGTAAAGCGGACGGCATTGCCCAGAAGGTTTCTTAATATCTGCTTGACTCTGTATTCGTCCGCGCTGATAACTTCAGGCATGTCGGGAGAACAGCTGGCCATGAGTGAAAGATCTTTCTCGTTTGCGAAATGAGAAAGCTCAGAGGCTAGATCATCCACTATTTGTCGAACGCTAAAGGTTTTCTTTAATTTCAACATATCTGCATCAAGCTTTGAGAAATCAAGAATATTGTTCAGATTATTTACGAGTGTTCGCGTGGATCGCTTGGCAATGGCTAGCAATTGCTTGGGTTCTGGTTCAAAGGGGTATTCTGATAGTAGTTTTAACATACTAACCACTGACTTCATGGGCGTGGTAATTTCATCGCCCATGCGGGAAAGAAATTGAGACTTAAGCTTCGGTGCTGCTACAGCGGTATCAAGTTGTTTTTCAACAATGGTTTTCTCTTTTTCTAATTCTTGTTGATTTTCTTGAAGTTTTCTTACCTCCAAGGCTAGCGACTTTTTTTGTTGAAATAGTTGTTCAAGGCGGGCTCTGATATCTCCGACACAATCGAGTACCGCGAGATCGGTTTCTATATTATGAACATCACTCAAACGAGTAATTTGCTCGGCATTTGGTAAACTTAAATCAAATAGCGATTTAATTGTTTTAATCCCTTGGTGCATGGGTTTTATCTGTAAGTAGACCAAAATACAGGCACCAATAACAATTAAAGCGGACAAAATAAGAAATATATTCTCCAATAAATTGGATTTGGTTTCTGAAAATAGTAATATTTTCCAGCTTTTTGACTTGAGCTTGCTTGGCCAATTCACTGTAATTATCGTGCCATCCTTAGATTTAGCACTTTCGGAACGACCATCAATCACTACATTACCTTGCTGGGTTAAAATAATCGGGTATCCGGCGATATTCTGTAGTTTTTGTAGGAAGCTTTTATTGACGATTTGAATAGCGATGACAGCTCCAGACATGTCATGTTTATTATTTTCTATCGCATCAAAATAATAGATGGCGAGTTGGTTGTTGTATGAGGATAATCGTTGGATCGGAAAATTGTTTTTCGCAATATCCTTATTAAGTTGTTTTAATATATTTTGAAGATCTGAATCTATTTTTTTTTGTCGACCTAAATGGGTGAATAGTCGTTTTTTATTTCGATCGTATGCCAATAATTGATTAACGGTTGCCGCGCGGAAAATATCCAGATGAGCGTCGAGCGGTATTGACCAGTCTTTATGGTCAATGAAATCCGCTGCGCTGGCGTGTAAGCCCTTAGTGATTTGTACCATGTCTTGACTGACTTGCTGACTGACTTGCAGCGCTGCAGTCTGAATTGACGGTTTTGTTTCATCTTTTTGACCTTGAAAATGGTCAATGATTAAAGACAAGGTAATAAGAAGAAGGCCGGATATAGCGACAGTGGCGATGGGTTTTAAAATTGGTGGCATTGCATGCTCCGTGCAGTGGTATGCTACTGGAAAATTATTTGTGACAGAGGCTAGCCCTACTTTTGCTCTGATATTGACTCATTGCGTTAAGTATAGACTAGTTGCCTTACATCTAATTGATAACTATGCCTAAAGAATACCAGAATAATCGATATAATACCTAATTTGAGATAAAAATTGTGATGGAGTTTTAGCAACATTTTTGATTGATTTAGAATTTTTCCTCTAGCTGTTTAATTTGACCATAAAGTTTTCGGTGTAACGATAACTCGACATCCTGTTTTTTGGCCAAAGAAAGCAGGAATCCGGTGATATAGTCTATTTCTGTTGCTTTAGTTTGATTGATATCTTGCCTCATAGATGAAATGTTATCCTGCGTAGCCACCGCAACTTCGATTATTCTTTCAAAAATTTTTTTCCAATCACTTTGCGCTAGGTAAATATCGATTAAAGGGGCTAGCTCTTGCGTTAACTGGTAGGCCAAAAGATTTATTTCTTTATTGCTTACTATGGCGCCATTATTGACATTGTAAAGGCTGGTGAGTGGGTTGATGACGCTATTGATAATAAGCTTTTGCAACAATATGGGTTGATAATTGGCTTGCCAGAGTGCATCAGGTAAAGCTCTATCCAGAGTTGTGATAAGATTTTCTAACCTACTTTGGTAGGGTGTTTCAGATATTTCTAGGTTGGCTTTAAGTGGATTACCAATCAAGGTTTGGCCTATTCCTGTGTGATTAACTTGTTTTAATTGAGCGCCGGATATTTCACTTTCTGAAAGGTAGGCACCATGGGTGGTTGAAGCTTGAAGCACATAACTGGATGGAAAGTATTGGTTGGCTATTTCGACCAATCCCATGCCATTCATAAGCAGTAGAATTATCGGCTGATACTGATCAATGTGGGATAATTGTCGGCAGACGGCTTCAAGATTGGGCGCTTTAACGCAAATGACAAAGGTGCAATTAGGTGCTAGAGGAGTGAGCGGCTCAGAAATCGAGTGATAGGCTTGCTGATAATAATAGTTGTGTTCCGACGACACAAGTTGGCAGTTCGCGGTTTTAGTGGGCTTACGAGAAAAAAGGCGACAATTAATCTTGGCTTTGTTTAAAAAGGCTGCGAATAAGTGCCCTATAGCTCCTGCGCCAATGATATTGATGGACGCCTGTTGCTTGTTTGTATTTTGCATAAACCATCCATTAAGCCGCGAAAAAATTCAATCTATGCGATAGATCCTTGGCTAGTTTACCTCTAACTTACGATGATTACATCCGCTTATTTAAGACATGGTAAATAAGGGGGATAGTTACAATGTGCTGAGTGTTGGACGGAAGCTAGGTGCTAATATTTGACC
The DNA here is from genome assembly GCA_030949565.1 of Enterobacterales bacterium. GTDB lineage: Bacteria > Pseudomonadota > Gammaproteobacteria > Enterobacterales > Kangiellaceae. The sequence goes on along the minus strand of JAUZSK010000046.1, from coordinate 3,051 downwards.
ACCAAACAAAATAGGGTAAGTTTGGCGAATAATGAATCACTGTAGCGCTGGATTACCGAAAGTGACAAGTCTTGGTTGATAGGTTAAGCTAAAGCGATTAACCCGCTGTTCGATCCACTGAGTTTTGAGTATGTCAGTAAAGAGTCGCCTAATCGCTTCGTTAGCGTTATTTTTTAAAAAAGAAATCATTAGTATGCTGTTTCTGGGATTTTCCGCCGGCATACCTTTATTGCTAATATTTTCATCACTTTCACTCTGGTTGGGAGAAGCGGGTGTAGAAAAATCAACGGTCACCTATTTTAGCTGGGCTGCGCTAGCCTATTCTTTTAAGTTTTTATGGGCGCCTTTGGTGGACCAACTGCCCTTGCCTTTTTTAACGCGTCTATTGGGTCGACGACGTGGTTGGTTGATATTTTCTCAAGGCCTAGTGATCACCGCTATTTTATGGATGGCAAGCATCGACCCATCACAAAACGAAATTCAATTAAGCTATATGGCGATGGCAGTTATTATGCTGGGTTTTTCTTCGGCTACTCAGGATACGGTGATCGATGCATACCGCATAGAGGTGGCAGAGGTTGATTTACAATCGCTGATGGCTTCAACCTATATCGCCGGTTACCGAATTGGCATGATTACTGCCGGCGCTGGCGCTTTGATTTTGGCGGAAGTTCTGGGTACTAGCAAAGCCAGTTACAGTTACCAAGCTTGGCAGTGGACTTATTACGCGATGGCGGCGGTGATGTTAATTGGGGTGGCAACCAGTCTTTATATTAGCGAACCCAAATCAAGTAAGGTTTTTGAAAGAGAGTACAGCAATTTACAGTATCTACGTTTTTTATTATTATTTGTGATTGGCGTTTTGGTTTTTATTTTTAGTTACCGCTGGTTATCAGGTTCTGCCGGGTTGTTAAAGCAAGGCCTAACCAGCCAGTTAGCTAATAAAACATTAGCTACTAGCCTAATCGAAATGCTAAGACTTTCTGCGAGGTTTGGTTTTGCAGGAGTTGTCATTAAGGCCAATTTGGCATTATCGCCGCTTTGCCAGAAAACAACTGATCGAGCGCTCATTTATTCAGCCTGTCACTGATTTCTTTAGTCACTATGGTATAAAAAGTGCCATTTTAATCTTGGTTTTTGTTGGGTTTTATCGTATTTCAGACATCGTTTTAGGGGTTATATCCTATGTCTTTTATCAAGATATGGGATTTAGTAAAATTGAAATAGCTGCGGCTTCAAAAACCTTTGGTTTAATTATGACGATTATTGGTGGATTTTTAGGCGGCATTTTATCGGCTTCTTTTGGTGTGATGCGAGTTTTATGGCTTGGCGCTATTCTAGTGATCGCGACTAATCTACTCTATGTTTTATTAGCGCAAGCCGGGCACGATCTTACGCTATTATACTTTGTTATTTCTGCTGACAATTTATCTGGAGGCTTAGCGAGTACCGCCTTTATCGCCTATTTAGCGAGTTTAACTAATGTTAGTTTTACTGCGGTTCAGTACGCTATTTTTAGCTCTCTAATGACTTTAATTCCCAAAGCAATCGGTGGCTATTCAGGCACTATGGTGGCTAATATAGGTTATGAGAACTTCTTTTATTTAGCGAGCGCGATGGGCGTTCCGGTATTGATTATCCTATATTTTATTAGTTTAACTGAGTAAGTCTTGGTATAATAATTCTAATAATAATATTAGAATTCAACAAAAAAGGAGCAAGGATGAAATTCAAATTTGTTGTTTTAATTTTTCTAGTTAGCTTCCCATACCCATCTCTCGCCAAGTTAAATAGTGATACTGTTGGTTTAACGCTAGGTGAGCCAGTTCCCGATTATCTGGGCAAAAATCGACATGGCGACAAGATTTATGCCAGCCAGTTAAAAGGAAAAGTTGTGGTGATTAGTTTTTGGGCTTCATGGTGTGGTCCTTGTCGTAAAGAACTGCCTCTTTTAGAGGCGATACAGCGTCAGGTCGGTAAGGAAAGTTTTCAGGTTGTGGCTATCAATTACAAAGAATCTAGAAAAGCTTTTCGCAAAATCAAACAAAGTTTAAAAAGTTACCAACTAACAATAACTCACGATGCCAAAGGATTTATCAGCCGTAAGTTTGGGGTGAAGTCTTTGCCTTTTATGTTTATTCTGAATAAAAGAAGGGAAAATAGTACACATCCATCAAGGTTATGGTGAAAGCTCGATTAATCAATATGTTAAAGAGTTAAATGCTTTATTGACCGCCAACTAGCTTAGGTAATAGTTGTTTTTATTGACCAGACAAAAAAGCACCTCAATTAGAGGTGCTTTTTTATAGGATATATGTTTTTATGTAAGCGTCCGGAGAAAGACACCTTGTCTTTTAAATGATGGCTTCTAGTTTAACATTCCAAGGCATCAAGTACTCAAGATTGTCAGGCTTCTTCGGTAACTCTTCCAGTAAGAACATCAGGTAATTGAAAGGTGTGAGGCCATTGGCTTTCGCTGTTTCGATAATGCTGTAGAGTACAGCACTCGCATTCCGCCGTTAGCGGTGTTACTAAAGAGCCAGTTTTCTGCCAATCACGAAGGTTTACGGCGCGTTCAGCTCGGTTATTATCGATATTCTATTATCGCCACTGTCGACACTTAACCGATGAGTTTATGCCGATTGATTAAGGCTGTAACGAATGGCGACACCGATGTGACCGATTACGGTAGCATCGCTGATTTATCGAGCCATTTTTTAAAGTCCTTTAATAAGGGCACGGCTTTTTCTTGTCTGGCGCGGTGTTTTTCAGCGCTGGATAAGTCCCTGATTGCTTTTTCAATGCGGTAAGTTGAGCGATTTTTTTAATCGCCATGTCCACTGCAACGGCGCTTTCTGTTTTTCGGTTGCTTTTTTGGCATCGGTGAATTTCGTCTGGCATGTGCCATACAACCAATCAACGAGTCTTCAATTTATCAGTAACCTCGATGACCATCCCGGCTTGTACAATGCCATTAAATCCCTGAAGATAATCCACCGCACATTGTCCCGCCCGGCTGGGTTGGGTAGTCATAAGAGGACGATATTTTTG
>JAUZSK010000045.1 GCA_030949565.1 Enterobacterales bacterium | reverse complement strand
TCGTGATAACGGACTGGGTATTACGCTTTATAGAGGAAAACAGAAAGGCGTCGCCACTACTAGCGATTTATCACGAGCAGAGTTAAAAAAATCAATTGATGCCGCGTTAAATATTGCTAAATACACTCAAGCCGATGAGTGTTCTGGATTGCCTGATAAGGCGTTAATGGCGGTTGATGAAAAAATGCTGGATTTAGATTATCCGATGCATCTTGACGTAGAGGCGTTAACTCGTGTCGCCCAACAATGCGAGCAAAGCGGTGTTGAATTTGATCAATCGATTAATAATAGCGATGGTGCATCGATAAACAGCCATCGTAATCTTCGCTACTACGCCAATTCACATGGTTTTTCGGCTGCCGTTGTATCTACCCGACATAGTTTAAGCTGCGTTTTGCTGGCGGAATCCGAGGGTAACAAACAGCGAGATCATTGGTATACCATTGCGCGAGATTCTGATGAATTAGAATCCGCCACCCTAGTTGGTGAAAAAGCTGCGAGTCGAACAATAGCGCGTTTAAACGCTCGGCCTATCAAAACACAAAAAGCGAAAGTGATGTTTCAAGCTGATGTCGCGAAAACTCTACTTGGACATTTTATCTCCGCAGTAAGTGGGACTAGTTTATACCGTAAATCATCCTTTTTACTCAATAGTTTGGAGAGTCAGATTTTTCCTGATTTTGTGACTATGCAAGAAAAACCTTGGCTTAAAAAAGGTTTTGCCAGTTCATGGTTTGATAATGAAGGAATAGCAACGCGCGAACAGAACCTAGTTGAAAATGGTATACTCAAAAGTTATTTATTGGGCAGTTATTCGGCCCGTAAATTGAATATGCAGCCAACCGGTCACGGTGGTGGTGTACATAATTTAATTTTGAATCATCAAGGGCTTGATTTTGACCAAATGCTAGCCACCATGGGCAGCGGACTGTTGGTGACTGAGCTGATGGGGCAAGGGGTTAACATGATCACCGGTGATTACTCGCGCGGAGCTTCTGGTTTCTGGGTTGAGCAGGGGGAAATCCAACATTTTGTTCAAGAAATTACCATTGCCGGGAATTTAAAAGAGATGTACGCTAACTTAATTGCTATTGGTAATGATTATGATGGTCGAAGTAGCTTAAATACGGGATCCTGGTTGATTAATGAAATGACCATTGCAGCCAATTAAAAAGGTGTCCGGAAAAACATACAAAATCCAGAGTGGGTAACAGTCTATGACAGAAGGGTTAACAAGCAATCTAGAACAATATTTTTCGCAATTCCGAAAAAATATTGTTGGCTATGATTTAGAAAATGAAGGCACTAAAATACTTTATGCTGATTGGACTGCTAGTGGGCGGTTGTATCGCCCCATTGAAGACTTCATGCTTAATAAAGTTGGTCCCTTGATTGCCAACACTCATACAGAAGCCAGTTTTACAGGTTCCTCAATGACGCATCTTTATCATCAAGCACAAAAGACTATTAAAGATCATTTAAACGCCAGTAATGATGACGTCCTTATATGCGCAGGCGCTGGAATGACAGCCGTCATTAATAAATTTCAGCGGATACTCGGACTTCGTATTCCCGAAAAATGGGCTAGTCAAATTAGGCTTGAAGAAGAGGATAAACCTGTAGTTTTCATTACCCATATGGAACATCATTCCAATCAAACGACTTGGGAAGAATGCGCGGTAACAGTTGTCAGAATTCCAGAAAATAAAGCGGGACTACCGGATACGCAAGCGCTTGAAAAGCTGTTACAAGATTATCAAGACAGACCGTTGAAGATAGGGAGTTTTACAGCCTGTAGTAATGTCACAGGAATAAAAATAGATTACAAAGAATTAGCCTCAATCATGCACCAAAATAACGGCTATTGTTTTATTGATTTTGCGGCATCTGCACCCTATGTGGATATTAATATGCATCCTGAAAATGACCTCGAAATGCTTGATGCAGTGATGTTCTCTCCGCATAAATTTTTAGGGGGACCCGGAAGTTCAGGCGTATTAGTTTTTAACAGGCAACTTTATCATAATAAAGTACCTGACCATCCTGGTGGCGGAACAGTTACTTGGACTAACCCTTGGGGGAAGCATCATTTTTTTAACGATATTGAAGTCCGAGAAGATGGTGGAACGCCCGGTTTTTTACAGTGCATTCGTACCGCCCTGTCAATTAAGTTAAAAGAACAAATGGGAACCAAAAATATTGCTGCCCGAGAAAAGGAGTTGGTCGATATACTTTATCAAGCACTCGAAAAAATACCAGGACTCGAAATCTTGCATCATGCGCAGAAAAATAATCGTTTATGTGTTATTTCCTTTTATTTACCGAATATACATTTTAACTTAATCGTTCGTTTATTAAGTGACCGCTTTGGCATCCAGACTCGTGGCGGCTGTTCTTGCGCTGGTACTTATGGTCATATACTGCTAGGTGTCGACGAAGAAACTTCAGAACAAATCACCTGTCAAATTGATCAAGGCGATTTAAGCCAAAAGCCTGGTTGGGTAAGGTTATCGATGCATCCCACGTCTACCAATAAAGAAGCACAAATTATAGCTTCAGCTATCTCTGATATTGTCGATAATATAGACCTGTGGCAATCAGATTATCACTTTGATGCGACTTTGGGCGATTATCAACCATTAAATAAGGCACAGGCTTATTTAAGTTTGGATGATTATCGTTAAAATATGAAACTTAACAACAAAACTGGGTAATATTGGCTATGCTTATAAGATTGTAGTCGAAGCCGATTATTGTGGTTTTTAACTTAACTATCTAGCTTAAAAGAATTTTCTGTGGAATCAAAGCACGTACAAATATCATTCAGAGCTCAGTTGATACTAATGATGGTCGCCATTGTTAGTATTATGCTGCTATTGGTTGCTCTGTACTTACAATATCGAGTTAATCCTATACTAAATGACAAGCTGGTAGACGATTATAAGCAGAAAGTTCGAGTGGTTAGCCGCAAGTCGGTACAAGCAGTTTTAGAGGCTAGCAATACCAGCGCCAATAAAGTTTTGCAAAAATACAGGCAAGATCCAACAGTCGAAGTTGCGACCATTCTATTAGCCGATGGCAGTTTGCTGGGATTATATTCTAAGGTAGACGATAGTCCTTTACCCAGCGTTGATATTACGACGCCATTGATACAAACCAAAGACGCTTTAAAAATCATCGAGCCCATATATTTTAAAAAAGATCAAATTATTGGTTATTTGTATGTTCAGTTTAATTCTCAATCCTTAGCTTCTCCCAAAAATGATTATGTTTGGTTTTTGTTTGCCCTCGCTTTGTTAATGCTGAGCCTGTCATTTCTATTATCTAATTTCTTTCAAGGCAAGCTAACCAAACCCATAAGGTTGATGGTTAGGCATATTGCAAACATGTATGAATCTAAGAAGTTCGACAAACGACTGGTCGCGATTCGAGATGATGAAATAGGTAAACTGGTAAACGGGTTTAACCAACTGTTAGATGCCACCCAAGAAAGAGAAAATGAGTTGACGGCCAAAAGTAGTCAACTTCAAAAGTTGGTGGATGTACGAACCAAACAATTATTTCAAAAAGCACATTATGATTCTTTAACCGGATTGCCTAATCGCTACCTTTTGGTTGACCGTTTGCGGCAAGCGATTTCACAATCCAATCGAAGTAATAGTTTCTTGGCGTTGCTATTTTTGGACTTAGATAGATTTAAAATTATTAATGATAATTTTGGTCATCAAAATGGTGATCTATTGTTAAAAGAAGTGGCTAAGCGCCTGAAAAATATTTCTCGGAAAGGCGATACAATAGCCCGCCTTGGGGGTGATGAATTTGTCTTTTTGTTAGAAAATATGACCCAAGCAAAAGATGCCGCGCGGTCAGCTTTGAAAATTATTGAATGTTTTAATGAACCCTTTAGATTGCAAGATCATGTGCTGCATATTTCTACCAGTATTGGGATCAGTATTTATCCCTCTGACGGAAAGGATGATAAACAACTATTGAAAAATGCTGATATTAGTATGTACCATGCTAAAAAGAAGGGGGCCGGGAAATTTCAGCTATTACTCTGAGGAAATGAATAATAATTCCCTGAAACGACTAGCAATAGAAGCTAACTTAAGAAATGCAATAGAAAACAATGAATTAAGATTGGTTTTTCAGCCACAATTACGGCTTTCAGAATTCCGCTATCGAAATGTCGAGGCTCTCGCTAGGTGGCACAACCCCGAATTAGGCCATGTTTCTCCCGGTGTTTTCATTCCCATTGCGGAAGAAACAGGGCTCATCAAACAAATTGATTTGTGGGTTATTTCTGAATCATGTAAGCAAATAAAAAAATGGAATGAGCAAGGTTTGACTGATTTAACTGTAGCTATCAATGTTTCTGCCGGACATTTAATTAGTCATAGTTTGTTGGAGCATTTAAAGACTGAGATCATTGTTAATGATATTCGTGCTGAGCAGATTGAGATAGAAATTACTGAAGAAGTTTTTGTAGAACAAACTGAACGTACGATTAAAAACCTTAAAGCGATCAAAAAACTTGGAGCAAGAATTGCGATTGATGATTTTGGTACAGGTTATTCTTCATTGCAGTATATCCGAGATTTTCCTGCCGATACACTGAAGCTGGATGGAATGTTTATTCGTAACCTTGAATCCGATAATTCCAGTCAAGGAATCGTGCGGGCAACTATTATTTTAGCCCATAGTTTGGGCTTAGAGCTGGTCGCTGAGTGTGTTGAAGATAAATGGCAGCTTGATTTCTTGCGCGAACATGACTGCGATATCATTCAGGGTTATTATCTTTCTGAGCCACTTAATGCAAGTGAAATTCCGGCCATTTGTGCAAAAAATGTCTTTTAAAAAACTCTAGCTGTCAATGGTTAGCGCTCTTTTCTATAATCTTACAATCAACCTCTCCATCGCTTAACCGAATTGATAATCGCTGGTCGATTTGAGTGTCTGCTGTGCTATTGACGACCTTTCTAGTTTGACTGTCTAGTGTAATCGAATAGCCTCTTGCTAGGGTTGAAAGTGGGCTCAAAGTATCAAGGTTAGCTGCTAATAGATTCAGTTTATTTTGTTGGCCTTGAATTCGTTCCTTCATCAATTGCTTGAGTTTAAGGCTAAGGGCCTGTTGACGATGTTGTTGTTCGAACAGTAGTGATTTAGGGTTTAATCCTACAAGCTTATGGCTTAAATCGGTGTACTGCTGTGAATATAACTGTACGCGGCTTTGAAAAGCATCTTTTAAGCGTTGCTTTAGTTTGGCTAACTTAATATCGGCGTGATGAAGAGCATTTTCAGGGTCTTTTAGTTTTAACCGCGCGATATTAAGGCGGTTTTGGAAAGTTTGTAACCTATTTTGTAGGTGGGAGCTCAGCTCTTGATATAAATAATCGATTTTTTGGGCTAATACCTGTTGCTCTGGAGCGACTAATTCTGCCGCCGCTGACGGGGTTGCAGCTCTTAAATCCGCCACCAGTTCTGTAATCGTGGTATCCACTTGATGACCGATAGCCGCAACCGTAGCAATGGGGCAGTCAATAATTGCTTGGGCGAGGCTTTCATCATTAAAACACCAGAGATCTTCTAGTGAACCGCCACCTCGGGTAATAATTAAAACCTCACATTCATGACGCTCAATGGCTAGCGCTAAGGCTTGTTTTACGCTGTTGGCGGCTTGTTTACCCTGTACCTGAGTGGGATAAATGATCAATGGGATCATAGGGCATCGCCTTGCTAGCACACTGATAACATCATGTACCGCCGCGCCAGTGGGTGAGGTAATGATGCCGATAGCCTTAGGTAAAAAGGGAAGGGCTTTTTTTCTTTCCGGGGCAAATAGCCCTTGCTGTTGCATCTTTTTTATTAATAAATCAAGCTGCTGTTGTAACTGACCAAGCCCAGCGGGTTCCATATAGTCTGCCACTAGCTGAAAATCTCCTCGCGCTTCATAAATGCTCACTTTACCTTTCACTATGACCTTGTCGCCCTCTCGTGGCGAGAGACTGAGTCGTTGATTGTTAAAACGGAAAAGAGCACAGCTAATTTGTGCGGAGTCATCTTTAAGACTGAAATACCAGTGACCAGATTTGGCGCTAACAAAATTGGAGATCTCGCCTTCAAGCCAAACACTACCAATTTCACCTTCCATAAGTCCTTTAGCTTTACGGTTAAGTTGGCTAACGCTTAATACCTGACGAGAGGTTCGTTGAGTTTCAAGGCTTTGAGGTTGTAGAAAGGGCTTTCGCATGTTTTATTGGTTGCTTTTAATTGTTGGAATTAGTCTTCTGGAACGATATTTTAACTCAGTTTACCATTTTTAGGTGGTTTTTTGGTTGATTTCGAGGTGATTCTTAGCGCTATTTAATTCAAATTTTAGCCCTAATCTCTGCAAAATAATTGTCCATCTTTAACAAATATCTGTATAATCCCGCTTTGGCTGTATCAGCCCTTCTCGAAATGGTGAAAATGACTATGCGGATCACTCAAGAAGCCCTTACTTTTGATGATGTTTTACTCCTGCCTGCCCACTCTCAAGTGTTGCCTGGTGAAGTGGATCTAAAGACCCAAATTACTCGCGATATCGCGTTAAATATCCCTTTAGTTTCAGCAGCTATGGATACGGTCACCGAAGCACGCTTGGCAATTTCTATTGCCCAAGAAGGTGGAATAGGTTTTATCCATAAAAATATGGATATTGCCCAACAAGCCGCACAAGTACTGAAAGTGAAAAAATATGAAAGTGGGGTGGTTAAAGATCCCATAACAGTCACGCCCGATACGACTATTGGTCAATTAAAAAAATTAACTTCGTTTCACGGAATTTCAGGATTACCAGTAGTCAAAGACGGTGAATTACTGGGTATAGTTACCAGCCGTGATATCCGCTTTGAAACTCAGTTAGACCAGCCTATTACTTCGGTTATGACGCATAAAGAAAAGTTGATCACTGTTACTAATAAGGCTTCAGCCGATGATGTTCTATTTTTAATGCATCAACATCGTATCGAAAAAGTGCTAATGGTTGATGATGATTTCAACTTAACGGGGATGTATACGGTTAAGGATATTCAAAAAGCTGAAGATAAGCCTAATGCTTGTAAAGATCGTCTCGGTCATTTACGTGTTGGCGCCGCAGTCGGTACTGGTCCTGATACCAATGATCGTGTTGCAGCCTTAGTCAATGCAGGTGCTGATATTATCCTGGTGGATACTTCACACGGCCATTCACAGGGAGTATTAGATAAAATCAAATGGGTTAAAAATAATTTTCCAGAAACACAATTGATCGGTGGAAATGTGGCCACAGGACAAGGTGCATTAGATTTAGTCGCTGCCGGCGCCGATGGCGTTAAGGTGGGTATTGGGCCAGGTTCAATTTGTACCACTCGAATAGTTACGGGAGTCGGAGTACCACAGATTTCAGCAGTAAATAATGTGGCAAAAGCACTCAAAGCAACCGGCGTACCGCTTATTGCTGATGGTGGCGTTCGCTACTCGGGTGATATGTGTAAAGCGCTTGCCGCAGGTGCTTATTCAATCATGGCTGGCTCTATGTTTGCTGGCACCGAAGAAGCGCCTGGCGAAGTCGAACTTTATCAAGGTCGCTCCTATAAATCCTATCGTGGTATGGGCTCGCTCGGCGCTATGGCACAAAAGCATGGTTCCGGAGATCGCTATTTTCAATCCAATAATGCAGCTGATAAATTTGTTCCTGAAGGCATTGAAGGTCGAGTGGCCTATAAGGGATTGTTAAGTGCAATTATACACCAAATGTTAGGCGGGCTTCGATCGTCTATGGGTTTAACCGGTTGTAAAAATATGGATAAGTATCGCAGTGAAACTGAGTTTGTTAAAGTCACCGCTGCCGGTATGCGTGAAAGCCATGTGCATGATGTACAAATCACCAAAGAAGCGCCTAATTACCAAGTCAGTAAATAAACTTGTCATTGAAAACTGCTTGAGTCATGCGCTGATGCAGCTGAAGCTTTTGATCTTAAGGTATTAATTTTTATGCTACCCGATTTACACCAACAAAAAATTCTCATTCTTGATTTTGGATCGCAATATACTCAATTGATCGCCCGTCGAGTACGTGAACTCGGCGTTTACTGTGAACTTTATCCCTATGATTTAGAGCCTCAAACCATTCGCGACCTCAATCCAACAGGTATTATTTTATCCGGCGGACCAGAAAGCGTGATTGGTGAAGACACGCCAAGAGCCAATGAAATTATTTTTGAACTTGGTGTTCCGGTTCTCGGGATCTGTTATGGTATGCAAACTATGGCCCATCAATTTGGTGGTCAAGTAGCATCATCGGATAAAAAAGAATTTGGCTATGCCAAGGTTCGTCATCAAGGCAATAGCTTGCTGTTAAAAGATATAGAAGATTCAACTGAAAATGATCAATCTATTCTTGATGTATGGATGAGTCATGGTGATAAGGTGACACAATTGCCGCCAGGTTTTCAAGTGATTGCAGAATCTGACAATGCACCGCTGGCTGCTATGGCCAATGAAGATAAACAATTTTATGGTGTTCAATTTCATCCGGAAGTAACTCATACTCATCAAGGTGGAAAAATATTACAGCGTTTTGTGATGGATATCTGTGGTTGTGAAAAACGATGGACTTCTGCTAACATCATTGAAAATGCAATCGCAGAAATCAAAGCGAAGGTTGGCAAAGACGAAGTGATTTTAGGCTTGTCGGGCGGCGTTGATTCTTCCGTTACGGCGATGTTATTACACCAAGCGATTGGGTCGCAACTCACTTGTGTTTTTGTTGATAACGGCTTGCTCCGGTTGAATGAAGGCAAGCAAGTGATGGATATGTTCCATAATAAGTTTGGTTTAAAAGTGATTAAAGTGGATGCCGAAGATCGCTTTTTAAATGCGCTGAAAGGTGAGATAGATCCCGAAGCGAAACGAAAAATTATTGGGCGTGAATTCATTAATGTTTTTCAAATCGAAGCCAATCAATTACCTAATGCTCAGTGGTTAGCTCAAGGAACCATCTATCCCGATGTTATCGAGTCAGCAGGAGCGAAAAGTGGTAAAGCGCATGTGATTAAATCTCACCACAATGTCGGTGGATTACCCAAAGATATGAAGCTGGGATTGGTTGAACCTTTGCGAGAATTATTTAAAGATGAAGTCCGTAAAATTGGTCTGGAGTTAGGCTTACCTTACGATATGCTATACCGCCACCCGTTTCCAGGACCTGGGCTTGGTGTAAGAATATTGGCTGAAGTGAAAAAGGAATTTGCCGATTTATTACGGTTGGCTGATAATATATTTATCGAAGAATTATACAACTACAAACTTTACCATAAAACCTCGCAAGCCTTCGCCGTATTTCTTCCCGTTAAATCCGTTGGTGTAGTGGGTGATGCGCGCAAATATGATTATGTCATCGCACTAAGAGCGGTAGAAACTATCGACTTTATGACTGCTCGTTGGGCGCATTTACCTTACGATTTTTTAGAGCATGTATCGGGCAGAATTATTAATGAAATCGATGGGATTTCGCGCGTGACTTATGATATATCTTCAAAGCCACCCGCAACTATTGAATGGGAGTAGGAGTGATCTGCGTTCCCACTGCTGTAATTGGGGAGACAAAGCCTTCCCCAATTTAATACCGGTTTTCAAATAGAAGTCAGTCGCAAGTAGGAACGAATTTCATTCCAACCCTGAGGGAACATTTGTTTTGCTTTCTCGTTGTCTATACTTGGCGGAATAATTACATCATTACCGGGGCGCCAGTCAGCAGGTGTCGCAACGCTGTATTTGTCACCTGTTTGCAGCGCATCAAGTACTCTTAAAATTTCATCGAAGTTACGACCGACTGACATCGGGTAAGTCATCGTTAAACGAATTTTGTTGTCTGGATCAATGATAAACACTGAACGTACAGCTGCTGTACTGCTCTCACCAGAGTGAATCATGTCATACATTTCAGCAATTTTGTGGTCAGGGTCAGCGACTATTGGAAATTGCAATACCGTGTTTTGAGTGTCGTCTACATCGCTTATCCACTTCAAATGTTCTTCTACTGTATCTGTAGATAAACCCAATGATTTTGTATTTCGTGCTTCAAACTCCGGTGCTAACTGAGCCGTTCGGCCCATTTCAGTAGTACAGACGGGTGTGAAGTCTGCAGGATGACTAAAAAAGAACACCCAAGAATCGCCTGACCATTGGTGCAAATTGATTTCGCCTTTGGTGGTCGCAATAGTGAAGTTAGGGGCCGTGTCGCCAAGTTTTAAACTCATACTTATCTCCTTTTAAACATTAAATTAATTTACGATGCAGATCCTACTTCATAACAATTTAATAGAACAATCAATTGAATAAATGATTACGATAGAATTTAGCTATAATTAGCTTGGTGTAACGTCATCTGCTGAACTAGCAGGAGAAATTGGTTGTATGGAAAGATTCAAAAAAGAGTCAAGTTTAGCATTATATACTGGCATGTCTGCACTCGATAGCTCTTCGGGTAAATACAAAGGACGTAAAGCATCAAAACCGGTTAACCCTAATGCCAAAATTGAGATGATGGACGCTGTTGATCACAATAGACGGAGGATAGAGCAATCGCAAAAATATTAAATTCAAATCAGACAGGCAACTTTGAGATATCTCTTACACGAAACCGAGTTAATCTCTCACAAAAACTATTGAAATCATGGGGATTTGTAAGACATTGCCCCAGGGCTTGTAGGAAATTGACCATAGTCTGCCTGTCGGCTATTATTTTTTCGAAAATCGCCTATTAAAATTCATACCAATTTTTTTCTTCTTTAACATTTTTCAAAGGTAGTTTTAAATCTAAATAGGCAAGTCTTTTAAGGTTTTGAACCGAAAGAAATAAAGATTTATTGGCTAGTTTATTCCAATTTTCTCGGTCAAAAATGACGATACCTAACTGAGTGTCGCCTGGCTCAAGAATTGAATGCTTAAAAGATTTTGTCATTAAACTCTGCCTTAAAAAAGTGCGCCTGACTTGGTCCTCTGTATCACCTTGTGCTAGAGACATAATGCCTAAACTAAAAACTTTTAAGTAGCCCGTAAATAATGATTTCCCTACCGAATTAGCATCACTTGGATCAATTAAGTCCATGGCGTTGCTAAATTTCACGATCCCTATTTGTTTGGAATTGGTTCCTCTAACCTTAACGTCTCTGCCGGAAATTAATAAGCGATAGCGAGTATCATTGGTTATCGCCATCAATAATACGATACCATCATCATCAAACTCAGCGCCAAATAGGCGAGTATGTTCTGAAAGCGGTAGAATTTCGGCACCAATGCTGACGCCACTTTTTGAAAAGGTATTTTTGAAACTTGGTGCCTCTTTAAAACTAATTTGTTGACTGAATGCATGAAAAAAGGCATCATCATCTGCAAAAGCGTTGCTGCAAATGAAAAATACAACTAATGTTAGTAATCGATTCATTATTTTACTCCTACTGCTGTTGATTTAATCAATGTAATCATATCCACCATTGTATCTTTAATAACTTCTTGAGAAATCAATCCCAGTCTATTAACCGATAATGTTCCATCTTCGCCCAGCACTGATTTTTTACGTTTAACATTTTCTGCCCATAAAATAGCACCACTTTTAGCGTAGATTAATTGCCCAATCAATTGATAGTTTACGGAAAGTTGAAAATCATTGAAAACGACATCGCCATCGGATTGTCCACCCATTTTCACTTCTAGAGCATCGCCATCCATTAAGCTTTTTCTTAATAAATTAAATACAACAATATCACTAACAAATATGACATCGACATTATTTTGTGTGGCTAGTTTCCTTAATTCAGCTCGCGTCATTCTGTCCGGCATATCAATATTGATACGCTTAGTTTCCTCAAATAAGTGACTACGTTTTAGCGATAAGTAAATAGATTGTGATAAGCCTTGAATAACCGACTCTCTAAAAAAATTATCGCTTTCACCAAAAAAGTTAGAAAGTCGTTGGTCTCTCATACTAACAACACCTAATTTTAATTTGTATTGAGGTTCTCGCATCATCCTGATATTGGGCCTCACCATTAGACTAGGTCTTAATTCTTTTTCTGCAGGCCTTGGTTTAGATGGTGCGCAACCGCTAATTAATACTAACAAAATTATAATTAATCCAATTATTCTCATTTTTTACTCCAAAGTTAACATTTAGTCTATTTATACAAGGATGGTTAGAGACAATCTGCGCCACCCCAAGTCTGTTTACTAGAGCTAATCCCAAGCTTAGCCATGTTACTCACGCCAATTCTATAGGTGCTAGAATCAACCACACAGTTATCAATTAACATCACGGATTCTGTTTGAGCTTTAATTTCAATTTTTCCTTGCCGGCGATATTCATTGTATTGTTCTAATTCCGAAACAACAGCACTACTAGAGTAGTAGCGTCGTTTTTTTCGGTCAGCAAAACGATAGATACCGTAGCTTTGGTCGAGTGCTTCAAACGTTCCGGCTAATTGACCTGTTTCTTTAATATAAATTTTAAAATAAGTTCTTGTTGCTCTTGTCGCCTTCGTTTGAACGGGCTTCTTTCTATGCTTGGTGCTGGTTGGATTTGCAGCCGATATTCCACTGTTACTTAAATTTGACTGATTGCTTTGAGATCGAGAAACCTGTTGAGCGCAGCGGTATCGCGTCGCATTAATATCAGAATATCGACCACCTTTATTTTGTTGAACGCAGGCATCAATTAGATTTTTAGAATTACCGCTGGAGTTGAGCATTTGTGAATAATTTGCATTATTAGCCGCTACTTGCTGGTCTAATTCCAAGTTGCTTTGTTGAACTTGTACCGCTATTTCTCCAAGACCTTGCGCTAGCACCTGCATGCCTGCTGCAAACTCAGCTCGTGCACGATCTCTGTCTTGCTTTATTTTTTGCTGCTCTTGTGTGACAAGATTCTCTTCTTGTATCGCATCAGATTCCGCATTTTCTGCAATTTGTTGGCGAACCTCCCAACTATCCTCATCTTCTTCAATTGCGACTTCATCAACATCGCCAAAGCCATCTTCTATGTCATCTTCTTCTTGAAAAGCAAAGTCTTGTTGATCCTCGGTTGTAGCGTTACTATCAGTATTTAAGATGTCCTCAGCTGATTCTACAATCTCTATACCCGCATCAAGCGTTTCTTCCGAGCTTAGTCCAATCGCACCGAGCAGGCCATCCAAAGGCGATAATAGTTTATCTATTGTTCTTTCTGTTGGGTCTTCTTGGTTTTTCTCTTGCTTGGCGAGTTTGTTTTTATTTTCTTCTTTTTGCTTTTTTTTGTAACGCTGCTACTTTGAGCTGCAATTGCTTGATTTCGACCTTGTAAGCGCATAAAGCATCTAGTGAGCGCTCAATTTTATGCTCGGCATCAAACCTTAGTTGAGCGGCTTGGTTTTTAAAAAAGGTGTTCAGTGTTGTTTTTAAAACTTCGTTATAATAGCGGGTAGCAAAGGATTTTTTTGTATTTATCCATGGACTCTGCCAGCGCCGAACCGTTGATCAGTGATGGTTTTTTATAAAAATGCGCCGCTCGTTCCATCGGGGTACTGATTTGAATATCATTGCCCACCCCTTTATTAGACCAAAATTCCTCTAAGCGGGCTTGAAAGGCGACCCCCTTGTCCTTTCGCATAGCAAGTGCAGCCCAAGAATTGTTACCGGTAACCATTTTTGGGTATTCAGCATCCAAATAGCTTCGGTAAGATTGCCACCAATATTCATCGTACATTCCATAGGCGTCTTTAATAAACGAATTTAATGCATAGTCGATAAAACCTACCGCACTAAATGCTATATTGAGGCCTTGCCACCCTCTATAAGAAAGAGAAAGGGCTGTACCGATATCAATGGCATCTTTTGCGGCATTAGCATTTGCAATTTTATCGCCGGTTCGTATGGCTATCTCTAGTTTGTCGGCAAAACTTATAATAGAAACAATCATGCCGAGCCTGTCAAACCCTTCAGTAAGATAGGACGCCATGGGCTGTCCGCGCAGTTCTGTTCCGCGGTAGAAATCTACCAAATTGGCGCTTTTTAAGGTAACAGGGTTGATTTTATAGCCTTTTGTTACTGCTGTTACAGTGTTGATTTCTTTGATCAATTGACCATTAGCGGCATTCACTATAAAACGGCTTAAAGCCGCGTCTGCTTTATAAAAGTCACTAAGAGTGGACCCAACCGCTCGAATTGAATTATTAGCACTTTGTGTCTGTGCGTAGGCTTTTTTATAAGTATTTAGTAATTGTGTGCTTGAGCAGATATTGGTCGTGGCATGGAGATTTAAACTGCTAACCATGGTTGCTAAAAGGGCAATAGCAAGTAAATTTTTGGACAAGATACAACTCCATTCTTAATCGGTATTACAGGTCATACCACAAATATAGACTAGAATATTGCAGCATTCAAGAAAGCTGCAATTTAAGAACAAATAGAAAAATTAAGAGTTGTCGTATTTAGAAGTGGTTACTACTTTTCATTGTGTCAGCCTATTCTCAAACTCTGGTAGGAAATTGCGCTGGACTCTTGTAAGATATTGTCCATAGTTTGACTGTCTGATAGCGAGATAATCTGTTAACGAGATGATCGGTCAAAGAGATGATCCGTCAACGAAATAATAGGGTGAAAGATTGAAACAGGATATCCATTGGATGCAACAAGCATTAGAGCTGGCGAAAAAGGCTGAATCTTTAGATGAAGTTCCGGTGGGTGCAGTGCTCGTTAAAAATGGTGAAATGATTGGTTGTGGCTTTAATCAACCCATTGCACAAAAAGATGTCACGGCGCATGCTGAAATTATGGCGATTAGGCAGGCGGGGCAGCATCTTAATAATTATCGTCTGCTAAATACCACCCTTTATGTCACTTTAAGAACCCTGTGCCATGTGTGCCATGGCATTAGTGCATGCTCGAATTTCTAATCTTGTCTATGCGACGAAAGAACCGCGAACCGGCGCTGATGGTAGTCTTTATCAATTGCTCAATCATTCGGGACATAATCATCAAATACAGGTCACTCATGGTGTACTCGCAGACGAAGCTAGCCAAATGTTGACTCGGTTTTTTTAAAATAAGACGTCAGTCAAAAAACTAGCTTACCAATCCACAGCCTAAATTAAGTATTTACCTAGTCCTTACAATCTATCAAATCTAAGTCTGGTAGATTTAGCAATAGTTCAATTGCGTTTAAATTAAATTGTTTGAGGAAAGTCGAATGCAAATATAAGAATTATCGCGTTACTTGCAAGTTTGTTTTTAACCAGTTGCGCTAGTTATGTGACGCCGGGTGGCGCGGTTTCAATTAATGAAATTGCTGATACCGATATTCAAACCATGATGTCGCGCGGCCACCGCTCAATTTCCTGCGCGGATAGCGGTGGCGAGAATTCAAAGTTCCGGCTATCGTTCTCGTTCTCAAGCCAGTTATGGCTATGGTCGCTATAGTTTTATTCCCACTCGAGAGATCATACAAGAGGCTGATTTCACTCGTTTAGCCTCGCTAGGTGGCCTTGCGGGCATCGCGCCTATTAATCAGTTTTTTCTACCAGAGAAACTTAATTCAATCAAATCATTAAGGATTGCGGCGGCGCGATTAAAGGCCGATATTTTGCTAGTCTATACTTTTCAAACTAGTTTCCAAGTGGGTAAACAGCAGTTTGCGCCGCTTAATGTTATCTCTCTCGGTTTTTTAAACAATAAAAAAGTGTCGGTCACCACCACCGTCACCAGCGCTTTTTTTGATGTGAGGACTGAGTATCTTTATGGTGTTACAGAGGCTACACATACTGAAATTAGTCACGCCAGCGTTTGGAATGATGATAAGGTGGTGGATGCACTTCGTTTGAAAACAGAAAAAAAATCATTTGCTAAGCTTATGCCTAGTATGGAAAAGACTTGGCAGGGGATAGTGTCAGAGTATCAAGTGAAAAAAGTTGAATAGTTTCACTTGAGACAATTAAACAACTCGTTTAGTCTGTTCGCGCGGGACGGTTAGGGCGTGGCTTTCTTCGTCTGCTGGGTTGACTACTTGCATTCTCACCTTGCTTGTTAAAAGGTCGATTATTTCTTTTAGGTTTCTTCTTTTTAACCGGAAGAATTGCTGCACGCGACGGTGGTACGTCGTGATTTGGTTCAAACCCATCGATTAATTTCCGCTCAATCTTTTTTTGAATTAAGCGTTCAATATCGGATAATTGTTTGAATTCATCGGCGCTGACCAGTGAGATAGCTTCTCCGACACTACCGGCACGTCCGGTACGACCTATACGGTGAACGTAGTCTTCAGGGACATTGGGTAAGTCAAAATTAACCACATGAGGCAGTTCGTGAATATCAATTCCACGGGCTGCAATATCGGTGGCCACTAATACTTGAATTTTATTGTCTTTAAAAGCGCTAAGTGCTTTTACTCTGGCGCCTTGGCTTTTATTGCCGTGTATCGCCAGTGATGATATCCCATCGGCTAAAAGATGCTTAACCAGTCGGTTTGCACCGTGCTTGGTTCGAGTAAAGACTAAAACCTGCTGCCAATTATTGGTACCAACAAGATAGCTAAGCATGGATGATTTTGGTTTTTTATCGACGGGGTATACCCACTGGGTGATTGCTTTAACCGTTGTGTTGCGCGGCGTGGTCGATATTTCCACCGCCTCATTCATTAATCCTTTGGCCAACTGACGAATACTTTCGGAAAAGGTCGCGGAAAATAACATGGTTTGTCTTTGCCTAGGCAATAGTGCAATAATTTTTTTAATATCTCTGATAAATCCCATATCTAACATACGATCGGCTTCATCTAAAATCAACATCTCAAGTTGGTCAAATTTGACTGCTTTTTGCTGATACAAATCGAGTAAACGTCCTGGTGTAGCGACTAAAATATCTACCCCTTTTCTTAACTTCATCATTTGTGGGTTTATTTTTACACCACCATAAACCACGCAGGATTTAATCGGTAGAAATTCCCCATAGGCTTCAACACTAGCAGCTACCTGGATCGCTAATTCTCTTGTGGGTGTCAATATTAAACTTTTAGCTTGATTGGCTGGCGCGGGTGTTTGTTTTGACAATAAATGTAATAGCGGCAAGGTAAAACTAGCGGTTTTACCAGTACCAGTTTGCGCCGCCGCCATAATATCTCTACCCGCTAAAACCAAGGGTATGGCTTTCGCTTGAATCGGCGAAGGTTGGTCGTAGCCTTGTTTATTTATGGCTTTTAGAATTTTGGCATCAAGGCCAAGGCTGTCAAATGACATGGGTTTAACTCACTATCGGATAAGGCCGCAAGCATACAGCATGAAGGCTTTGCATACTAATCTTTTGTCATCGTTTTAGCGACCAAAATCTAAAAATTTGTCTTTTATGATGGTTTTTTAATTAGCTATAGCGCTTGTAATATATCGTTTTATTTCAACTTATAAGCTAAACTTCGAAACTAGGTTCTTTAAATTAGTAGCCACATCGTTTAATCGATTACTATTTTGAGCGGATTGTTTGGCTGCTTTTCCGGTATCCTCAGATATATCCTTGACCCGAATAACGCTACGATTTATTTCTTCTGCAACGGTTGATTGTTCGGTCGCTGCGGAGGCTATTTGTTCACCCATTAAACTGATATGGGCAACGGAATCTGATATTTTCTTTAGGGCTTCGCCGGCATCTGTCGCATTTTTAACGGTTAGCTCACTTTTAACATTACCGCTTTCCATTGCTGTTACAGATATTTTGGCTGAAGATTGTAGTTTGTCGATCATTTGTCTAATTTCTTCGGTGGATTCTTGGGTTTTACTGGCAAGCGTTCTTACTTCATCGGCGACTACCGCAAAACCTCGACCGCTTTCACCTGCTCTTGCCGCTTCAATGGCAGCATTTAAAGCCAGTAGGTTTGTCTGATCTGCGATCCCTTGAATAACATCAAGTACAGAGCTAATGCTTTTAACATCGGTTTGCAACTCATTGATGGAGATTGAGGCATTGGTTAGCTCGCTGGCTA
The DNA here is from genome assembly GCA_030949565.1 of Enterobacterales bacterium. Classification (GTDB taxonomy): domain Bacteria; phylum Pseudomonadota; class Gammaproteobacteria; order Enterobacterales; family Kangiellaceae. Next base: position 13,249 of record JAUZSK010000045.1, on the reverse strand, counting down.
GTTCTTGAATTGATTCAACCGTTTTCTCAACAATCTGAAATCCTGCTTTAGATTCCTGGTCTGCTTGTGAGGAAGATGAGGCTGTTTGCTCCGCGTTATTGGCCACCTCTTGGACTGTGGCCGACATTTCGTTCATGGCGGTGGCAACCTGCTCAACCTCAATATTTTGTTGCTGAATTTGGCTATCGGTAGCGCTGGCGGAAGCACTATTTTCGGCAGCGGTATCAACGAGGTTTTCGGTTGATGTAAGAACTTCCTGTACTAGTGCTTTGGTATTTTCAACCATGATATTGATATCATTAGCGATATGGTTCATTTCATCGTCAGAATTAACTTGAACTTTTACTGTCAAATCGCCGTCAGCTACCGCATTAACACCATTTTCGATACGTCTTATGGAATCAAGCATATTGCTGTAAACGCTTGCGAATAAATAGATGGCAGCAAGAATCAGTAAAACAGAAGAAGAGATGTTGAGTATTATCTCATCTTTAATATCGCTTTGCCTTTGTTGTAATTTTTGGTAAGTAATCTGATAGATATCACCATAAAGTACTAACACTCCGCTTATTGCCTCACTACCTAGATTGAAATAATGATCCGATTCGATATTTATGTCATCTGGGTCAAGAATATTATTGGAAGTTGTTTCAATAAATTGCTGAATGAGTTTTTCGACTTCTTCAAATTTACGTGAAATATCAGATAAACCTGGACCATAATTAGTGGCTTTTTGAAAGTTATGTGCCATTAGGAAGGTTTTTCTTTCAAGCTGTTTATTATAATTTGAAAGCGCGACATAGGTGTCGCTATCAAACTTGCCTTTGGCCGCCACACCCGCACCAATTCCACGGGTTTTACCAATAATTTCGGAGATCGCAGGGAGATCTTCGACCACCATTTTTATTAAAAAGGAAGTCTGGTGTTCAGGATCGGTAAATAGGCTGCTTGATTCGTGAATTGAGTGCATGAGTAAACTGACCTGATTAATCAGCTCCGAATGTTGACTAAAACTCTCGCTACTAGTTAATTTCTTGGCTTGGCTTTGCAGTTTGTCCCATTTTTTGGTGAGGTTTTGATAATTTGTTTTGTCTTCGCTACTTAGATTATTAAAAGCCTCATGTTGGCTAATGACTTTAAATTGTTGATTGACTAGATCAACTTCGGAATTTATCTTATTTTCAACCTTACTATTACCATTTAAATAGGCATTGGTTAGCCCTCTAGAAGCCGCAATTTCGCTAAAAACAGGCTTAAAGGCTCGAATAAGAGAAAGTTTACTTAATTCTTGCTCGGTCGCTCTGATATTAACCAGATGATTGGTCACCGCGTAGTATGCCACGTAGCCAACCGGTACAAGATAGAGAACAAAGATCAGTGAGAATTTTTTAGCAATCGATATTCGGCTAACGATTTGGATGCCGAGAGATAAAATTAGTTTAAACATTTGATTTCCTTTACCGCTCGCGATTAGTCCATAAATTGATATTTTATTAGAGCAGACTTTTCGCTAGTTTGTTATCTTGTGCAAAGTATAGACAAAATATTGCTAAATGCTGCTAAAAAAAGCCGAAAAAACTGATCCTAGTCAATAGGCGAGCTCATCTTTTCCATAAATAAATTAGGGGTTATCATTCGCAAGGGTTTATTGTTAGGTGAATCACAAATGTTTGGGGTGCGAGTTAGGAAGCCATAGAGAAAGATAACCGCTAAGCATCCCATTTCGATTTATGCTGGTCAATCGACAATTTCTTTTTGACTTGTTACCTGCGTGCTATTTTCTATTTTAGCTCCAGCTAATAAGCCTTGGTCTTTTTCACTAATGGGATCGGCTGGCGCTTGATTTTCTTCATCCTGCCACACTAAAACATCATAATAGCGGCGTATATTGTCCACGTAGTTGACGGGCTCTGTTCCTCTAGCATAACCGTGCTTGGTTTTTTTATACCAGCGGCTTTTTTGTAGCAGAGGCAGTCGCTCTTTTACATCCGACCATTTATCTGGATCGCCACCTTGTTTTTGGGTGATAATCCGTGCATCTTCAACGTGGCCAAAGCCAACATTGTAGGCGGCAAGAGCCAACCAAACTCGGTCAGGGCTTTTGATGCGTTTAGGTATTCGCTGCATGATGCGTCTTAAGTATTTGGCGCCACCGATAATGCTTTGCTTAGGATCTAGGCGATCTTTAATTCCCATTTGTTTAGCGGTTCGACGGGTTAGCATCATCATTCCACGAACGCCTGTTTGTGATTTTGCCTTGGGTTTCCAATGCGATTCTTGGTATGCAATAGCGGCTAATAATCGCCAGTCGAGATCTTCTTTCGCCGAATCGATAAACCAATCTTTATAGGTTAGCAATTGTTTTTCAGTCGCTTGATGGAAAGTGCGAGCGCCAACATAGTCAAATTTTTCCACATGACCGTAGTATTTTTCATTGAGTTGCCCCAGAAAGCCTTGCGCTTTTTGTTGACCAAAGAACTCTAGGGTTTTGGAGAATAATGAGTAGTCATCTAGCGGAGCAAAAGCCCATGCTAGCTTTTGTGGCTCACCAACGGTAAAAGCGACAGCTAGTTCGGGGTGAAAACGACGATTTAGTTTTAATTCAGTGGAATCCACAATGGTGTAGTCGATGGTTTCATCTAACACCATCATTAATAGTTCTTCTGCAGTATGTTCGGTAGTTTCTGACCAATGGAGGTTTAGGTGATTTTTTTTCAGCTCTAACAAGGCTTGAGCATATGACGAGTGGGCCACCACTCGAAGTTCACCATCTAGCTGCGATATATTACGTGGCCATTTTTTACCCTGTTTAAACACCAATTTAGAGGTGATTGTTTGATAATCAGGACCAAAACGCAGTTGTTTTTCTCGCTCAGGCGTAACGGTGAGTCCGGCTGCGGCAATATCTGCTTTTCCAGATTCCACGGCTTCTATGATTTTTTTAAGGTTATCTTCAACCTGATATTCGATTTTTACGCCTAATGTTGCAGCAAAAGCTTCTGCCAGTTCGTATTCAACACCGGCGAAGCCATCGGCTCTTTCATAATAGGTTGTTGGGCTATTGCGAGTAATGACCTTGAGCGTACCGCGCTTTTTAATCTGTTCGAGTTGAGATAATTGAGGATCGCTACAACTGGCTAGCAGCAGGCTGCTTAGGACAATTATCCAGGCTAAAAGTTGCCTTGGCGTTATCTTCAAATGAATCCTTGTTAGCTGTGCAAATATTCGCTTTAGCATAGAAATAGCGATCCTCAGTATATAGATAATCATTCAATCACTGCCGAGTTTTAATAATCCGCTATCTTTCATTAGGGTATTTTGCCTAATTTCAAGCTCAGTGGATCACTCTCTTCAGCTCTGTTAATTATCGTTTTTTAGGCTGAATAGAGTATGAATATCGCTTCCCTTAAGCTAATTATCGGCTTTTATTGGCTTTTTCGCAAGCATTGTCGTATTCCGCTGTATTAATCATTCAGGGCCAGTCGATAAATAGATGGGTAAGGAATGTCAAATAGGAATCTACAACATGCTATAAAGATATTATATTGAAGTGATATCAATCCAAATTTATAGAAGTGGACTTGGTCCAGATAAAGCTTAAATTGTTAAGAAATTTAGCGTATGATCGCCACTCAATTTTGACCATTCTAGCCGAGCCTATTTTCATGTTAATTCTTCGTGGTGCGCCTGCTTTATCTCAATTTAGAGCTAATAAACTCCTAACCGAAGGGCAAGTTCGGTTGCCTGAATTGGGTCAAATTTACGCTGAATACGTGCATTTTGCTGACTTAAGCCGTCCTCTCACCGACCAAAACCTTGTGGTACTGAAAAAGTTGTTGACCTACGGCGCTAAAAAGCAGGTAAAAGAGACTAAAGGGGCTTTTATATTAGTGGTGCCACGCCTCGGTACGATTTCTCCTTGGTCCAGTAAAGCGACTGATATTGCTATTAACTGTGGTTTGTGTGAAGTTAATCGGCTGGAACGTGGTATTGGTTGGTATTTGCAAGATAAACAGGGTAATCCGCTTTCGGATCAGCAGCTTGAGCAGCTAAAACCTCTGTTACATGATCGGATGATGGAGGTGACCTTTAAAGCGCTTCAAGAAGCTGAAGTATTGTTTCAGAGTCGCCAGCCTAAACCTTTGCAATCAGTGAATATTCTCGAGGCTGGACGAGAAGCCTTGCAGCAGGCTAATCACGATCTTGGATTAGCCTTAGCTGAGGATGAAATTGATTATCTAGTGGATCAGTTTGGTCAATTAAAGCGTAATCCCACGGATGTGGAATTGATGATGTTTGCGCAAGCTAACTCGGAACATTGTCGTCATAAAATTTTTAATGCTGATTGGGTAGTGGATGGTGATAACAAGGCGCTATCGCTATTTGTCATGATCCGTAACACTCATAAAGTTACGCCGCAGGGCATTCTTTCCGCTTATAGTGACAATGCAGCGGTATTTGAAGGCTTTGAACAACCGCGCCTGTGGGCCAATGATTTAACTTCGAAGGCAGCTGGTGAATATCAGTATCACATTGAACCGATTCATATCCTGATCAAAGTGGAAACCCATAATCATCCGACGGCTATATCCCCATTCCCTGGTGCGGCAACCGGTTCAGGCGGTGAAATCCGTGATGAAGGTGCGACTGGCCGCGGCGGCAAACCTAAAGCGGGTTTAACTGGGTTTAGTGTGTCGAACCTTGATATTCCTAATTATCCTCGCCCTTGGGAGCAGTATTATGGCAAACCTGAACGCATAGTTTCAGCTTTAGATATTATGCTGGAGGGACCTCTTGGTGGTGCCGCTTTTAATAATGAATTTGGTAGGCCTAATCTCTGCGGTTATTTTAGAAGCTATCAACAATCGGTGGAGTTTAATTTTGGTACTGAGATGCGGGGTTACCATAAGCCGATTATGATTGCTGGTGGTTTAGGTAATATCCGCGATCAGCATGTGCAAAAGGCGGAAATCAAACCTGATTATGATGTGGTGGTATTAGGCGGACCCGCAATGTTGATTGGTCTTGGTGGTGGTGCGGCCTCTTCGATGGCTTCAGGCAGTAGCCATGAGGATCTAGATTTTGCTTCGGTACAGCGAGAAAACCCAGAAATGGAGCGTCGTTGCCAAGAGGTGATCGATCATTGTTGGTCTATGGGTGAGAAGAATCCGATTGCCTTTATCCATGATATTGGTGCAGGAGGGCTGTCCAATGCGGTACCTGAATTAGTGCATGATGGTGGTCGAGGCGGCAGTTTTGAACTACGTCAAGTGCCGAATGACGAACCAGGAATGAGTCCGGTTGAAATCTGGTGTAATGAATCACAAGAAAGATATATGCTAGCAATAGCGCCGCAAGATCGAGATATCTTTAAAGCGATTTGTGATAGAGAGAGATGCCCTTTCGCTATTTTAGGACAGGCAACCTTGGCTCAAAAACTAGTGCTTAGTGATGAGCATTTTGATAATAAGCCGGTTGATATTCCGATGGACCTGTTGTTTGGTAAAGCACCTAAAATGCTTAGAGACGTTAGTTCTGCGCAGGTTGTAGCTAACCCACTCAGTTTTGATATTGATTTAGATGAAGCGGTGGATCGGGTACTCAGTTTACCGGCGGTGGCGGATAAAAGCTTTTTGATTACCATTGGTGATCGTAGTGTCGGTGGTTTAACTCATCGTGACCAAATGGTTGGGCCGTGGCAAGTGCCGGTGGCGGACTGTGCGGTGACAGCCTCTAGCTTGGATAGCTTTACCGGTGAAGCCATGGCGATGGGTGAAAGAACCCCAGCGGCTAATCTTAACCACGCGGCGGCCGCACGTATGGCTGTGGCAGAAGCGATTACTAACATCTCTGCGGCAAAAATTAATAACATTTCTGATATACGCTTATCCGCTAACTGGATGGCCGCCTGCGGTGCTGAAGGTGAAGATGCCGGTTTGTATGCGGCGGTTGAAGCCGTAGGAATGCAACTTTGCCCTGAGCTTGGGGTCGCTATCCCGGTAGGAAAAGACTCAATGTCAATGCAAACTGCTTGGCAGGATGATGGAACGGAGAAAAAAGTGGTTGCGCCTTTGTCGTTAATCATTACGGCCTTTGCACCGGTTACAGAAATTCGCCAAAGTCTTACACCGCAGCTAGATCCCAGTGACGCCAGTCGCTTGATTTTGATTGATTTAGGGCAGGGCAAAAATCGATTAGGTGCGACAGCCTTGGCACAAGTGACTAATCAACTGGGTGATGAGCCAGCCGATGTTGATTCGGCTGAGACATTAAAAAATTATTTTAATGCCATTCAAAAACTGAATCAGAAGAAATTGATAAAGGCTTACCATGATCGATCTGATGGTGGTTTGCTTGCTACCTTAGTTGAGATGGCGTTTGCTGGACATTGCGGTTTGGATATTAATCTGCACATGCTAGCCAATGACCCTATGGCTGTTTTATTTAATGAAGAGCTGGGTGGCGTAATTCAAATTGACCAAATGCAACAGGCAGAAGTATTTGAAATTTTACATGAGTTTAATCTGCAAAATTGTAGCCATGCCATTGGGCAACCCTGTAAGGACTTAACGCTAGCTATCGCTCATTTTGATCAGGTTTGGTTGCAACGTGATTTAATGGCGCTTAGAGAGAGCTGGTCAGAAACCAGTTATCAAATGCAAAGGTTAAGAGATAACCCTCAAGCGGCAGAGGAAGAAAAATCTACAGGTCTTGATCCGAACAATCCAGGGATTAATCCGAGACTGACTTTTGATCCAAAGCAAAATATCGGTCAATCTTTAACTAAAAAGCCGCGACCAAGAGTGGCGATTTTAAGAGAGCAGGGTGTCAATAGTCATCTTGAAATGGCCGCCGCTTTTATTAAAGCGGGCTTTAATGCGGTTGATCTTCACATGAGTGACTTAATGCGGGGCAAAGTGGATCTAGCTGATTTTAGAGGGCTAGTGGCTTGTGGCGGTTTTTCTTATGGGGATGTTTTGGGCGCTGGAGAAGGTTGGGCTAAATCCATTTTATTTAATCCCAAACTCAAACAAATGTTTAGCGATTTTTTTATGCGAGAGGATAGTTTTTCCCTCGGTATCTGTAATGGCTGTCAAATGATGTCGAATCTACGAGAAATTATTCCTGGAAGTGAGCATTGGCCGAATTTTGTGCGTAATTTATCGGAACAGTTTGAAGCGCGTTTTTCTATGGTGGAACTAAAACCATCGCCTTCAATTTTTTTGAAAGATATGCAAGGTTCGCAGCTACCCATTGTGGTGTCTCACGGTGAAGGTCGCGCTGAGTTTGAATCATGCCAGCACGCTGAACAAGCTATCAACGCGGGTTTAGTGGTTGCTCAGTATGTCGATAATTACGGGCAGGTCACTGAAAAGTACCCAGCCAATCCTAATGGATCACCCTTGGGTATTACCGGTTTAACAAGCAGTGATGGGCGAGTGACGATAATGATGCCGCATCCAGAACGAGTGGTTCGAAGCGTACAAAACTCTTATGTCCCTGATTCATGGGGTGATGATGGCCCTTGGATGCGTATGTTTCGTAATGCGAGAGTTTGGGTAGGCTAGAATAATTAGGTAAAATATAAGTGTGTAAAAAAACAAGGTTAATTAGAATAAAAAGGATGTTTTATGTCAGTTAAAATTTTGAAAAAACAATCAGTCTATGTTGCCATAGGATTACTATTGACTAGTTTTTTATTAACCGCCTGTGGTCCTCTTCGTCATGTTAGTAGCGCTTTCAATAAAAAAGAAAAAAACGGTGAAAGTTTGGCGGTGACTGGATTGACGGATCTTTATCAGTATCAGATCCTAGATAGCCAAACACAAAAAAGATTAACTGTTGCTGAGTTAGCGAATGACCTTTCGAAAACACAATTAATCTTTTTTGGTGAATATCATTCGCATCAAGCCAGTCATAAATTTCAATTGGATCTGTTGCAAGCCTTATATCAAAAGAACCCACAAATTATTTTATCGATGGAGCAATTTACTCGCGACGCTCAGCCTATTGTTGATGGTTATCTAGCGGACCGATATGGAGAAGAAACACTCATTGAAGACGGCGATGCTTGGCCAATTTATCAGGGTGCTTATCGACCACTGATGGAGTTTGCCAAAGAACATGATATTCCCGTGATTGCCGCTAATGCACCCGCTATGTTTGTTCGTTGTGTGGGTAAAAAAGGCTTTGAAGTATTGCAACAATTAACCGATGACAAAAAGAACTGGTCTGCGCAAAAAGTAGATTTTAATAATCAGAAATACCGTGATAAATTTATGTCTTTCTTAAAAGAGTCAGGTGACAAACATGGTCAATCGAATGAGCAGATGAGCAAACGTATGAAAAACATCTATGCGGCTCAGCTATTGCGAGATACCACTATGGCAGAGTCTATTGTAAACGTTTTAGTCCAATATCCTGAACATCAGGTGGTTCACTTAAATGGGGCATTTCACAGTGATGGACGTTTAGGGACCGTAGCGGTTCTTGAACAAATCAACGCTAAAATTTCGACTAAGGTCATTAGCCCGTTGATGGTTGAAAATCCTCAAGATCCGAAAGCTTCTGATGAAGAATTAAAGCAAGGTGATTACTTATATTTTGTTAGAGCTTTACCGGAGCGGTATTTAGATAAAGACAAAGAAAATGCTGCGACTTATAAATTGATAAAAAAGCGTATGGCAAAAAAGTGTGATTTAGAAAATTAATTTAAACGGAGGCAAGTGCTTTGGATGAAATTAGCAGCCTATTAGTGAGTCACTCTGATTGTTTGCTGCATGATATGGGCGATATGCATCCTGAATCACCGGCGCGACTGAACGCAATTCAAAGACGAATAGAATCCAGTGATTACTACAGCCAGCTTAATATTTGCGAAGCACCTTTAATTAATCTCGAAATCCTGTCAAAAGTGCATCCTAAACATCATATTGAAGCATTATTGGAACTGTCTCCCGATGAAGGCTTGGTTTCAGTGGAAGCGGATACCTGTATGAATCCTCATTCTCTGGATGCCGCTATGCGAGCGGCTGGTGCAGCCGTTTATGCCACTGAACAGGTGCTCGCCGGCAAAGCGAATAATGCTTTTTGTGCCGTTAGGCCACCCGGTCATCATGCAGAGTCAGCTTTATCTATGGGCTTTTGTTTGTTTAATAATGTTGCCCTCGCCGCAGAAAGGGCTTTGGCGAGTGGTGTTGCTAGGGTGGCAATTATTGATTTCGATGTACATCATGGTAATGGTACAGTCGGATATTTAAAGATAGGCCGGAAGTGTTGGTGTGTTCTAGTTTTCAATTTCCTTTTTATCCGGGGCGTTTTGATCGTGTCGAGACGAAAAATATTTGTTTAACGCCACTGGCCGAAGCATCCGATGGTAGTGTTTTTCGTTCCTGTGTTGAAAGTGATTGGGGTAAAGCCATATCCAATCATCAACCCGAAGTCATTTTTATTTCTGCCGGGTTTGATGCTCATAAAGATGACCCTCTTGGTGGATTACAACTAATTGATGAGGATTTTTTATGGGTGACTCAATTGATTAAAGAGCTTGCAAGCTCAAGCGCCCAAGGGCGAATAATTTCAATGTTAGAAGGCGGTTATAATCTTGAGAGCTTGGCTCGGTGCGTGGATTTGCATTTGGCAGCATTGGTGGGCGAGTAAGGCTAGAGATCAAACAATTCGATCCAATGTTTTACTGGGGTTTTGGTGCCACCAGATAAGTGCATTAAACAACCAATATTGGCCGTTACAATTAGATCTGGACTGGATTCTTTTAGATTTTGTATTTTATTATCTCTTAACTGTTTTGATATTTTTGGTTGAAAAATGGAGTAGGTGCCGGCCGAACCGCAGCATAAATGTTCATCGGTGACCGTTGCAATTTGATAACCCAGATCGACAAGTAGTTTTTCAACGATCCCAGGTAATTGTTGTCCATGCTGCAGCGTGCAAGGCGCATGATAGGTAATATTGCTTTGTTTAGGTTTTAGTTTTGTTAGATCTTTTTCAGATAAATACTCGGCAATATCTTTAGTTGCATTAGCGATACGAACGGCTTTTTTATAATAGGGATCATCTTTTAAAAATAAAGTTGGATAGTCTTTGATCATGACGCCACAGCCACTGGCGGTTGATATAATCGTATCGATTTTTAGATTGGCATCCTGAGTTTCTAGTAAAGAATACCAGCTATCGATGTTAACCTTTATTTTCTCTAAAGCGGTTTCTTGAGCTGACAAATGTTGGTCCAACGCGCCACAACACTCTTTTTGAGATGTTTCTATGCATTCAACATTTAATTTAGCCAGCACATTTTTTGTGACATGATTAATGTTGGGTGCGAGACTTGGTTGAACACAACCAGTCATTAGTAGAATACGGCTTTCAACTTGGTTTGCTTTAATCGGTTTAGATTGAATTTTGGAGTGACGAAAAAGCCACGCAAAAATATTGAATAAGTTGGGACTGGTTAATGTGAGTCGTACTGTGTTGCGGAAAAGTTTTTGCCACCTAGATCGTTTTTGTTCAAAGATTTCTCGGCCGATATCAGCGAGTTCGCCGTATTGAACACCGGATGGGCAGGTGGTTTCACAAGCGCGGCAGGTGAGACATTTATCAAGGTGCGCAATGCTGACATCATTAAACTGGTTGCCTTCTAAAGCGGATTTTATCAGGTATATTCGACCGCGAGGAGAGTCTAGTTCATTCCCAGTTAATTGGTAGGTCGGGCAGGTGGCTAAACAAAAACCGCAATGCACGCAGGATCGAATGATTTCTTCGGCTTTTTGTCCTTTTGGCGTTGCGTTTAATTGTTCAGTTAACTTGATTTGCATTGAGTTGCAGTCTCTATAAAAGATTGGTTTTTTAGAAAATTATATCTAAATGAATTTATGTTTGGGATCAAAAACGCTTTTTAGTCCTTGCTCTATTCTCATTCTTAGCTTGGAGTTTTGTTGTTTTTTATTGCAAGGAGCAAGCTTTAAGTCTTTGGCATAGCTCTGAGGAATCAGCTTAAAACTGATTTCACAGATCACCGCTAATTTTCCTTGGGAACCCACCAATAGACGCGCCACATCATAGCCGGCGACATTCTTCATGACCTGTCCACCAAAGTTTAAAATATTAGCTTTACCATCAATAATTTTTATCCCAAGAACGGCATCTCTAAGATCGGAATTACCCGCTGCGTAAGCGCCGCCGATGGTTGAGTTGTCATTAGCTGAAAGTGGAAATGAAAAAGATTGACTTTTTTGTGCCAGTATTTCTGCCAGCTGCTTTATTTTGGTACCTGCTTTAACGGTGATGACGAGTTCTTCGGGATGATATTCGATGACACCCTGGTATTTTGACATATCCAAAATATCACTTTCAGTTGCGCTTATTGTTTGAACCTGAGTTTTACCGCCGATAATGGTTAGTTTTTTGGCGTTTAAAACCTGTTGCCGGATCTGTTTTAATTGAATCATTAAAACCGCTCCAGTTCAGGGTGTGGCAATTCACCCTTATGGACATGCATAGCGCCAAGCTCGGCACAGCGGTGGAGTGTTGGTACGGCTTTACCGGGATTGAGTAATGACTCTGCGTCAAATACAGCTTTAATTTGATGCAAGATGTCTAATTCTTCGGCGGGGAATTGGTAACACATGGCATCGAGTTTCTCCAGACCAACGCCATGTTCACCAGTAATGGTTCCGCCAACATCAACGCAGATCTTCAGAATATCCGTGCCAAATTCTTCGGCTTTTTCTATTTCACCTTCTATGCTGGCATTGTATAGAATAAGAGGATGTAAATTACCATCACCTGCATGAAAAACATTGGCGACTCTTAATTCATATTTATTCGATAATTGATTTATTTTTTCAAGCACTTCGGCTAAATAGCGTTTTGGAATGGTGCCATCCATACAATAATAATCGGGAGACAATCGACCCACTGCTGGGAAAGCAGATTTACGACCTTTCCAAAAAATCAGTCGCTGCTGCTCATTTTGTGAGACTTGTATGCTGCTGGCTTTGTTAAGAATTTGTTGAACTTTTTCAAGCTCTATTTTAACCGCTTGTTGGCTACCGTCTAACTCACAAAGTAATAGAGCTTTTGCTTGTCTTGGATAACCGGCTTTTGCAAAATCTTCAGCGGCTTCAATGGCAAAACTATCCATCATTTCTAAACCGGCTGGAATAATACCCGCGGTAATAATATTGGCAACGGCATCGGCACAATCTTTGACATTATTAAAGCCTGCCATAATGACCTGTGCTAATTCTGGTTTTGGTAATAATTTAACGGTGACTTCAGTAATGATGCCTAACAATCCTTCTGAACCATTCATTAACGCTAATAATCCGAGTCCTTGATCATCACGGTGAAGGGTTAATTCTTCACCATCAATGGTGAGCATTTTTATACTGATGACATTGTGAACCGTCAATCCATATTTTAAACAATGCACACCGCCGGAATTTTCAGCGACGTTACCACCAATGGTACAAGCGATTTGAGATGAGGGATCGGGGGCGTAGTAGAGCCCGAATTTTGCGACGGCCTCGCTAATTGAAATATTACGAACGCCGGGTTCGACCACTGCATATTGTTGCTCGATATTGACGGATTTGATTTTGGTCAATTTGGAAAGGCCTAAAACAATGCTGTTTTCTAAAGGAACTGCTCCGCCGGATAAACCGGTACCAGCGCCACGTGTGACGATTGGTGTTTTATGGTTTTTGCAGATAGCGATGACTTGTTTTATTTGTTCAATGTTTTCTGGTAATACCACCGCTAATGGCTTTTGCCGAAAGATATTTAAACCGTCACACTCAAAGGGGCGAGTGAGCTGGTCACCCGTTAGAACTAACTGTTTGGGTAGTTTGTTGGATAATTCTTGAACAATTTGCATAGGGTTCATTATAATGGATTTCTATTTACATTAGCTATGCTTCTGATAATAAGATGTAAATTATCGCTATATTAAAAAGAGATAAAGCCATGAAATCATTTAATCCACCCGTACGTACTTTAATGGGCCCAGGTCCTTCCGACGTCCATCCACGCGTTCTTCAAGCGATGGCAAGACCCACTATTGGTCATTTGGACCCTGCTTTTGTCGCCATGATGGATGAGACGAAAGAAGCACTAAAATATGCTTTTAAAACGGAAAATGAGCTAACCATGCCGGTTTCTGCACCAGGTTCTGCGGGAATGGAGACTTGTTTTGCTAATTTAGTGGAGCCAGGCGATAAAGTCATCGTGT
>JAUZSK010000044.1 GCA_030949565.1 Enterobacterales bacterium | reverse complement strand
CTGCAATCCAGATGCGACCATAATTATCTTTAGGAAATAGAATTTTTTTATAGCTTCGGTCTCTTTGCTTGGCTTTTTTTATTTAGACTATGATGTTTAGTGAACTCGTTTCTTTCTATCCAATAATCAAAAAAGCCCAAACTCTGTACCTACTAAGAGTAATTTTTCGCTTCAATTTGAAAATATAGTGTATATCTGGGTACGCCAAAATTTCTTGATTCTTAGTTAGTCTGTGGTGAGAAAAAAGTGCGTTTAACTGGGGATCAGAATCTAGAAACCATACCCTGCTCACTACCTAACCAAATATAACCGTTTAAAATCTTCATGTATTGAAAAAATAACTGGGATCGATTTAGTCCTGAATTTTGTTCATTACCTGGGCCATAAGATTCAAGGCACAGGCTTAGCGGATGAGTGTGTCTACTAATGCCTCCACTGCATAAGTACCAACCCAAATAGTGCTATCTTCACCTTGAAATATTTTAAAAATATTGTCAGACTTTAAGGAAATGATATTTGTTTTATCTAGTACCTTAATTTTTTTCCTAATATCTTTTTTTTTTCAGTTGTGGCACTAATATACCTTCATGTGTGTACCAAACCAGAGATTTTCCCTTTTTATCTTGGGCAATCGTTTTAACAAGCATGCTTGGTAGGTGGAGGTTATATTTATTTAGTTCCATCCCCTTAAGCAAGAAAACACCATGCCCCCAAGTAGCGATTAAAATGCGACCTAAAGAATCTTGAAAAATATCTATTACTTTTAATGTTTACTGTAGTTGTAGTTTTTGACACTAATTGATTTAAACGTGTTTCTATTCACATCAAATAGATAAAGACCTGAGTCAAGTGTTCCAACCCACAAATTATTATTGTCATCTTCTAGAATACTCCTTACTTTACCGATGGGGTAATTGGCTATGATGTTATTATTTAATATACGGTTGAGGCCTTTTGATGTCCCCACCCAGACTTCTTTATTTTTTGTTTCGAATATATCTAAAACTTGTTGCGTCATTCGAACTTCACTTCCAAGTACTTTGTCTATTTTTCTAAATTTATTCTGTGTTTTTGTATAAATATTTAGACCGTTATTCGTCCCTATCCAAAGTTGATCTTTAGAGTCAACCAGTAGAGAACGTACGATATTGCTAGAAATAGAATGATCATCGAGGCGACTGTGGCGGTAATCGGTAAAATCAAATCCGTCGTATTTTTGTAGTCCATCTTCGGTCGCAAACCAGATAAATCCATCACCATCTTGAGCGATATCGTAAACCACACTGGAGGCGAGACCTTGTTGTTTATCGAGGGTGTGGAATTGGAAAGCGGGTTCTGCGTGGACGATAGACAGATACAAAAAGGCGAACATCCCTATCAAAGCCGAATAATAAGGTTTTATGGAATGCGCTGCCAGTCGCTTATTTTGAAATATCTCTGCCATGGATAGTTTCGGGTCTCTTTTAAGAGCCGATTTATTTTTTTGTTAATAGTTAAATATAGTAGAAAAAATACAATCTACCTACTTGATTTCACAAAATATGGGGCAAACAAGAAAATTAAGCTCGAATGACCTGCTAGAGTCATTAAATCATATCCCTATAGAATACACAACTAATTGAATAATAAGAAATTTATTCATTAAGTTACCAAGGGACAATGACGCTTAAGTGTTTTTGTATTGGCACCTTAACCAGTTAAAGCTTTAAACTATCAAATGTATAGAAGTATTGTATTAGTATATTTCTGAGTATGTTTATAAACTGAGCATCGATTTAGTTTAATTCAATTGTTTAGAGGTTATTATGAAAAAAATTACTATTTTTGGTCGTCCAGGGTGTGGGTTTTGCTTGAGAGCTAAGCAATTATGTGAACTCAATGATTTAGACTTCCAATATGTCGATATTTGGAAAGAAGGTATCAGTCAACAAGACCTACAGAAAACAGTTGGCCAACCGGTTTCTACTGTGCCGCAGGTTTTTTGCGGACAGGAGTATGTTGGAGGTTTTTCTGAATTGGAAAATTACCTTAAAAAATCAGCCTAAAAAGAGCAGAGTTGGTTCTAATTGGACTGTTTTTCACGTGTCGTGCTTAATTGGGCTTAATAATCTAATGATTTACTCGCTTCATGGGGTTATTTTTAGGATAATAGCCGTTAGTTTGAACTCAAGATAATTGGTTGGCCGCATTTGGCGGACAAACTGCAATTATTGAGTTTAATAAAACGTTAAATATTCGATAAAACCAAATATAGAGAATAATCCGGTGAAGTTACAGGTAGAAAGTTGGTTAAATGACGCGGTTGCCGAGCTGAAATCGCAGGATGTCATTGCTCAAGAAACATCAGTTACCGCTAAGGTAACTCACACTAAAGATAAGTCACATGGTGATTTTGCCACTAATATTGCCTTGATTTTAGCTAAACCGGCAAAAAAATCTCCGCGAGATGTCGCCAGTATGATTGTTGACTTGTTAGGTGAGCAATCACAAATCGATAAGCTTGAAATTGCTGGCCCTGGGTTTATTAATTTCTTTCTTAGTCAGCATGCCGCCAGTCAAATCATTATTGATGTTTTACAGCAGGGTGCTAATTTCGGTAACAGCGAGGTCGGTCAAAATCAAAAAGTTGGGGTTGAATTTGTATCTGCTAACCCTACCGGGCCATTGCATATTGGTCATGGAAGAGGTGCAGTGGTGGGCGATTGTATTTCCCGATTACTAGAGGCGACAGGCTGGGATGTCACTAAAGAGTTTTACTACAACGATGCAGGTCAGCAGATTAACAATTTAGCCTGCTCGGTGCAGGCTAGGGCTAAAGGCATTTCACCCGCTGATGATGCTTGGCAGGATGACTGGTATCAAGGCGACTATATTAACGAGGTTGCAACGGATTATATGAATCAAGTTTCGGTTGTCGCCGCTGATAAACAGGTGACGGCCAGTGGTGACTTGGACGATTTTGAAGCAATCAAGGAATTTGCGGTGGCCTACCTGCGCCGTGAACAAGATATGGACCTTAAAGCCTTTGATGTGGATTTTGATGTCTATTTTTTGGAATCCTCCCTTTATACTCAAGGCGATGTTGAAAAAACTGTCCAAACCTTGGTCGATAATGGTCACACTTATGAAAAAGACGGTGCTCTTTGGTTAAAAACCACTGAGTTTGGTGATGATAAAGATCGAGTGATGCGAAAATCGGAAGGCGGTTACACCTATTTTGTGCCGGATATCGCTTATCATGCCAATAAATGGCAGCGAGGCTTTGGCCGAGTGGTCAATGAATTTGGCGCCGATCATCATAGTACGGTTGACCGAGTCAGAGGCGGATTGCAAGCACTCGATATTGGTATTCCTAAAGGCTGGCCTGAAGTGGTGTTGCATCAGATGGTGACGGTGATGCGCGGCGATGAGGAAGTTAAAATTTCTAAACGTGCCGGTAGCTACGTTACTTTAAGAGATATTATTGAAGAAGTAGGCTGTGATGCCACACGCTTTTTCTTAGCGGCCAGACGATCGACTTCACAAATGACCTTTGATTTAGAGTTAGCCAAGTCTAAAACTAATGAGAATCCGGTGTATTATATCCAATATGCTCACGCAAGGATCTGTTCGGCTTTTAGAAAACTAGAAGCGTTAGGCAACAGTTTTCAGCAAACGCTGGGGCTTGAAAACCTATCACTTTTAACGCTGGATCAAGAGCTTGCTTTGATGGATCGAATGAATCAATACCCTGATCTAATTGCTAATGCCGCTAAAAATCTGGAGCCTCATGTTTTAGCGCATTATTTACGAGACCTCGCGTCTGATCTGCATGGCTACTATCAAGCTGGATCGGATGATGATAGAAATCGTTGGATTGTGGATGACCAGTCCCTATGCCAAGCACGAATGACCCTGATTGCTGCGGTAAAACAAGTGATTGCAAATGGTTTAGAATTACTGGCGGTTAATGCTCCAGTAAAAAATGTAGGTTGTTAAGACTCAAAACAAAATAAGGATCTCAAAATAACAAAATGCCAAGAGACTACGCAAAAAAGAAAAAACCGCGCAAAAAGCCCAGTGCTAGTCGTTCAAAAGGCAAACAATCTGTCTCTAAAGGCTTTCTGTTTTTTACTTTTGTGCTTTTGCTTGGTTTGGTTGCACTATTGGTCTATTTGAAATTCTATGCTTCCAATCCATCGGAACATCCAGTGAGTAAAAATGGCATATCTAAATCAGTTAAAAACCATAAATCCCAATCAATCAAAAGTAACAAAGGTCGGCCGAAGCAAAATGGTAATAAACGGCATCCCTCTGAAACTCAAAAAGAAGGTGTACCTTTTTATAAAACACATCAAGAAATGATGAATAAAACCGTCGAGATCCCAATCGAAGATCTCAAATTGCCAGGAAGATTCTCATCCTTATGTTTATTTAATGCCTTGCGGTTCTTTTAGAGACAAAAAAAGAGCTGACGAGCTAAAGGCGCAGATTGCTTTAGTGGGTTACGAGTCAAAAATTAATCATGTGGTGGTTAAATCGGAAGATTGGTATCGAGTTGAATTAGGACCCTTATAAAAGCAAGCGTAAAACTGAGTCCATTCGTCATAGGTTGCAGGATAATGGACTCAGTTTTTGTAAGATATGGCCACAACGGAAAGTAATAGAATGAATTTCTTCTCCTACTTTTTACTCAGCTGTATTCTGTTATTGCTTAGCCTTTTTGCCAATTCAGACGATCAAAAAGCAGTGCTAAACGACAACTCACGCTACTACACACCAATGATTGGCAGTCGCGCTATTTAGGTTACGGACCCAATAGTGATTACTCACCTCAAAGTATTAATGATGATAATACCATCGGCGGTATCAGCCGTATGGCAAGTTTAATCAACCAACGCCGAAGTCAGCTCGGCAAAGGATAATCTGCTACTACTGGATGGCGGCGATTATTCGATGGGCACATTATTTCATACCATCGTGAGGGAAACCGGCTCAGAACTGCAATTAATGCAGCAATTGGGTTACGATGCAATCACTTTTGGTAATCATGATTTTGATTATTATCCCGATGGATTAGCTCAGAGTATCCGTAGTGCCATAAAACAAGTGGGCAAATTACCGCCAATTATTGCCAGTAATCTAGAATTTAGTCAATCTGATAGCATGGATGATGATCTTCAAGCGCTTTGGAATGAAGGCGTGATTAAACCTTATGTGGTGTTGCGTAAGGCGGGGTTAAAAATTGGAGTTTTTGGTATGCTGGGCTACAAAGCGAGCGATGTCGCTGCCAATGCCAAACCCTTGACCTTTCGTGACCCAATAATCACCGCTAAAAAAATGGTCAAGCTCTTAAAACAGCAAGAGAAGGTCGATCTTGTGATCCTGATGTCCCACGGTGGTATCCTTGCCGATGATTCTAGCCCTTTAGGTTGGCGGGGTGATGATATTGACCTCATCACTCAGGTTAAAGGGATCGATATTATTGTGGGTGGGCATTCGCATACGCCACTTTATCAACCAATCAACCAACAGGGGCGACTAGTGCTTCAAGCGGGATCGGAGATGCGCTTTATCGGTGAGCTAGGGTTCGATGTCAGACAGGGGCAAATTACCGACTATCATTACCAACTGCATCCGATAAACGATAGCCTTGCGGGTGATCCCAAGGTGATTCAGATGGTTGAACATTTTAAACAACAAGTCGGCGATCTTTACCTCCATGCAAAAGGCTATGATTTTGACCAACCCTTGGCTCAAATTGCACAGGATTTAAGCCGTACTTATGATGA
>JAUZSK010000043.1 GCA_030949565.1 Enterobacterales bacterium | reverse complement strand
AGGCTAGTATTTTAGTCGATGCGGGGAGCGGAAGTAGTCTCAACTTTGAAAAATCCGGTGCCAATTTTAATGATTTACAAGCGATACTATTATCCCATTTGCATGTGGACCATTCCGCGGCCTTACCAGTCTATGTAAAAGCTGGATATTTTACTCAGCGAGACAGCGACCTGCTAGTGTTTGGTCCAAACCGAGGTGGTAGATTTCCCTCCACTGAAGAGTTTGTCGCAGCACTTTTTAGCGGAAAATCAGCCAGTGCTTATCCTTACTTGTCGGATAATTTTGACCAACCGAATGGTGATGAATTTCGTATCCTTCCTTTTTCGATTGATCCAGGCACAACTATTTGGCATCGAAACTTAACGGACCAGATAAAGCTGTCGGCGATTGCTGTTCAGCACGGCTCGATACCTGCGTTAGCTTGGCGGGTGGATATTGCTTCATGCAGCGTCACTTTTTCCGGTGATTTTAATGCTTCGACCGGGCATTTAGAGCAACTAGCAAAAAATACCGATCTGTTGGTAGCGCATAATGCGATTCCAGAAGATGCCGGAGAAATTGCGAATTATCTTCACGCGACACCCAGCAAAATTGCTCGTGTGGTAGAAAAATCGTTGACCAAAAGACTGCTCCTTAGCCATTTTATGAACCGAACCAGTCAAGTTAAAGAGCTAACACAAAAACAGATCCGAAACCATTATAGAGGGGAAATCATCTTGGCACAGGATTTAATGCTTATCCCACTGCAATAACAATTGATGGACATCATTTTAATTTCCGCCCAATTGGAATACAATATTAGCAAATGTTAATGTAATGGTCTTTAATAGGATAAGTTTACAACCCAATAGGTCGATATAATGTTATGAATCTAGAAGCACTTGTAGAACAGCTAGGCAGCGACCGAGTATCCGCTCTTATTGGATTGATTGTCGGACTACTTTTTGGTGTGTTCGCCCAACAAAGTCGTTTTTGTTTGCGTTCGGCCTGCATTGAGTTTTGGCGTGGTCAGATTGGCACTAAATTTTCAGTGTGGTTGCTGACCTTTTCGGCCGCACTGATAGCCACTCAACTTTTTATTGAGACCGATAGTATTGATACGGCGAGTATTCGCCAGCTAAACGCCGTTGGATCACTTTCTGGCGCTATTATTGGTGGGCTTTTATTTGGTTCAGGTATGATATTAGCCCGTGGCTGCGCTAGCCGTCTGTTAGTTCTATCTGCCACCGGCAACATGCGCGCATTAATCTCCGGTCTGGTTATAACCGTGGTAGCTCAGGCATCGTTACGAGGGGTGCTTTCTCCAGCGCGTGAAGATTTATCCTCTATCTGGTTACTGGATTCCTACCAGCGTGGTTTTTCACACCTATTACCGAATTATGGTGGGGTTGCGATAGGTTTGTTAATCTTCGCTTTAGGGATTTGGTATGCCAAAAAAATACAAAACGGGTCGTTGGATTGAGATTACCGCCATATTAACCGGGCTTTGTATCACGTTGGGCTGGGTGCTTAATAGCTACCTTGCAGACAACTCCTTTGATTTAGTACCTATTAAGAGTATTAGCTTTACTGGGCCTTCAGCCGATACTCTTATGGGATTGATTAATCGTCCCTCTTTGCCTTTTACTTTTGATATCGGTTTGGTCCCCGGTGTTTTTCTTGGTTCTTTTGCCGCATCTGTAGTAGCCAAGGAATTTCATTTAGAGCAATTTACTCAGGAAACCCGCCAAGCTCGTTATTTAATTGGTGCTAGCATGATGGGGTTTGGTGGTATGTTAGCTGGAGGATGCGCCGTGGGTGCCGGCGTGACCGGTGGCTCATTGTTGGCGGTGACCGCTTGGCTTGCGTTATTTTTTATGTGGTTGGGCGCCGGTGCAACAGATTGGATCGTTGATAGACCTCGATAGCCTCAAATGCTTTAATTGATAAGCTGACCCGTTAGGATTTAATTTTAGAAATAGTGTCAAAATCACCAAGCAATGCCAAACGCCTCAAAAAATGCTACTGTTTGCTTCTAACAATAACAATGGAAGCCTCAATGGAAGCCATAAGCCTCAATTTTGACCCTAAAAGTCTGATAGCCATCAATGTGATGATCGCTTTGATGATGTTTGGTGTCTCTTTGGAGTTAAAACTTGAAGATTTTAAACGGGTTCTGTTAAAACCTAAATCACCTTTGCTCGGATTAAGTTTTCAATTTATTTTGCTTCCAGCCTTAACCTGCTTGTTAATTTGGCTTTTGGATCTCCAACCAATGCTGGCTTTAGGCTTACTATTGGTCGCGTCTTGCCCTGGTGGGGTTTTTTCTAACATTATGACATGGCTGGCCAAGGGCAATATTGCCTTATCCGTGAGTATGACAGCCGTTTCAAGTATCGCCGCGGCCGTTATGACACCTTTTAATTTTGCTTTTTATAGCTGGTTAAACCCAATTACCCGCGAAGCGGTACAAACGATTGCCATCCAACCTTTGGAACTTTTTATGTTGGTCTTGTTGGTTTTAGTGTTGCCACTGGTTTGTGGGATGAGTTTTGCCAGACATTTTCCTTTGGTTGCAGAACCGTTAAAAAAGTGGTTAAAACTCGTTGCCTTGTTTTTTATGCTACTGCTGATTGGCTTAGCCTTTGCAAAAAATACGGAACATTTTGTGCGCTATTTTGAGCAGTTTTTCTTTTTAGTCGTTCTACATAATGCGCTGGCGATTAGCCTCGGTTTTTTCGGTGCTAAAGTTACAGGTTTGCCGCAGGCTGACCAACGAGCCATTGCTCTAGAAGTGGGTATTCAAAACAGTGCTTTGGCACTGGTGATTATTTTCACCTTTTTTCCTCAGGCATCCGAAATGTTATTAATTGCCGCTTTTTGGGGTATTTGGCATTTGGTCAGCGGTCTTACATTGGCGGCTATTTGGTCTGGCAAACCAGCGCCTGAGGTAGAAAGGGCAATCATCGAGACCGCTAATCCTTAACCATAAGATGAATTAAAACTGATGAATCAAAAATTATATGATTTACTGATTATCAATGGTGTGTATTTTGACGGTTCTAAGTCTGAACAATATGCCGCTGATGTCGCAATTAAAAATGGTAAGCTGGTGGCAGTTGAAGCACCGGCTATTGATCCCGAGTTGGCAGTTGAGGTGATTGATGCTAAGGCGCATTGGGTGATGCCTGGTTTTATCGAAATACATTCGCACTATGATGCCGAAGTGATCGCGGCTCCGGCATTGCAAGAGTCGGTCAGACATGGGGTGACCAGCGTGGCTATTGGTTCTTGTTCAATCTCTATGATTAATGCCGAAGCCGAAGACTGCTCCGATTTATTTACTCGGGTGGAAGCGGTGCCACGAGAAAAAGTATTGCCAATCTTAACAAAAAAGAAAACCTGGAATGATGCTAAAGGTTATCGCAATTTCTATCAGAGCCATCCTTTAGGACCTAATTTATTTTCCTTTATTGGCCATAGTGATATAAGGGTGGCGGCTATGGGAATCGAGCGTGCGACTAGCCCGGTGACACCCACAGATGAAGAAATGCAGGCTATGGAGTTAATGCTAGAGCAAGCACTGGATGAAGGTTGTGTTGGATTATCCATGATGACCACTAAGCTGGATAAACTCGATGGTGATCGTGCTTGGTCTAAACCCTTGCCTTCCACCTTTGCTAGTTGGTGGGAGTTTAAGTGTTTGTTCAAGATCCCGCGTCGTCGCAACGCGATCTTGCAAGGCGCACCCGATGCGGTTAAAAAAGTTAATATCTTTGGTTTTTTATGGCAAGCCCACGGTTTATTTCGATCACCGATGAAGATCACCATGCTGACCGCGATGGATTTAAAGTCAAATCCGTTGCTAACCTATATCACTCGCGGTAGCGGCTTTGTGGTAAATAAAATTTTAGGCGGTAATTATCGCTGGCAAACTTTACCGGCACCTTTTACCATTTATCTTGAGGGACTAAGAGTCAATGCATTTGAAGAGTTTGATACGGGGGCATTATTGCGTGATATAAAAGATGATGAAGAGCTTTACCAAAAAATTAATGAACCTGAATTTCGACAGGCTTTTCGAAAAGAAGTCAGTGAAATTTTCACTGTGGGCTTATGGCATCGAAACCTGAGTGATGGCTGGATTATTGATTGCCCCGACAAAAGTCTTATTGGTAAAAATTTCGCACAAGTTGGCGATGCTTATGCGGTGGATGCAGTAGATGCCTATTTTGATTTGGCTGCAAAATATCGAGAGAAACTACGCTGGAAAACCAGTTATGGAAATCATCGGCCTGAAAAGCTTTATCCCATTTTAAAAAGTCCTTCAACCCATATTGGTTTTGCCGATTCTGGCGCTCATGTCAGGCAACTTGCGATGTATAATTTTCCCTTGAGAATGCTCAAGTATGTGCGTGACGCCAAACTTTCTGGCAAGCCCTTTATGACTACGGCAGAAGCCGTGCATAAGTTAACCGGCGATTTAGCGGATTGGTTTGGACTGGATGTTGGACACATTAAAGTGGGCGATCGAGCCGACATTGCGATTATAAATCCAAAAGGATTAGATGAATCACTGGATGAAATTTGTGAAGCGCCGATGCAGGGTTTTGATATGCAGAGGTTAGTCAAACGCAACGATAAAGCGGTTAAGGCTTGTATCATCAATGGTAAAATTGCCTATCAACAAGATCGGGAGTTTGCCGAATCATTAGGCCGAGAGGCAGAATTTGGTAGTTTTTTAAGCAGCCGTTGGGTTAGCGTCAAATAATGGCATTGAAAATCGGAATCTAGTCATGACAAAGTTGATCAATAACAAATCTAAAACCTTCATTTTAAAAGCACCTTGTAATGGGATTGTTGATGCAGTTTTGGTAAAAACAGGTGATCACATCAGTGTCAACTCAACAGTGATCATGATTGAATCTATGAAGATGCATTACCCAGTCACGAGCGAATTCGATGCTATTCTATTAAGCCTGCAAGTGGCGGTTGGCGATCAAGTTGAACAAGGTCAAGTTTTAGCAACAATTGAATTGCTGCAGTCAAACGATGCTATTAACAACAAGCAACCGGATCAAAAGCCTAGTCAAAACCTAGCGAATCCTTTGTTTCAGGAGTTAACTGAACGCAAATATCAATTGACCGATGCGGCGCGTGCTAAAGCGATGTCGAAAAGAAAACGGCTTGGGCTACAAAGCGCGCGCGAAAATATTGAGGCTCTAGTCGATAGCGGTAGTTTTAAAGAATATGGTGAATTTCTATTGGCAGCACAAAGAAGTCGTCATAGCGAACAAGAATTAATGGAAAAATGCCCCGCCGATGGTTTAATCTGTGGAACCGCTGAGATCAATGGTGAGCTATTTGGTAAACAGGCTGCGCGTAGTTTGGTAATGGCTTACGATTACGCTGTTTTCGCCGGTACACAAGGGGTTATGAGTCATAAAAAAATTGATCGCATGCTGGCTCTGGCTAAGCAATGGAAAATCCCAGTGGTTTTGTTTGCCGAGGGAGGTGGCGGAAGACCCAGCGATTGTGATTTTAATGGCGTCAGCGGTTTAGACTGTATGTCCTTTGTCAAAATGGCATCACTGTCCGGACTAGTGCCAACCATTGGTATTCTTGCCGGACGATGTTTTGCTGGAAACGCTGCCTTATTAGGCGTTTGTGATGTGATTATCGGCTGTAAAAATTCAACCTTAGGCATGGCCGGACCGGCGATGATTGAAGGCGGTGGTTTGGGGTATTTTAAGGCGGAAGAAATTGGACCTGCCTCCGTGCAGTCGCGTAATGGTGTGATTGATATTCTGGTAAAGGATGAAGCCGAAGCTATCGAGAAAGCTAAGCAATACTTGGCTTTTTTTCAAGGTGATAAGGATAGTTGGCAGGTTACTGATCAGGCCGCACTAAATCAAGTACTACCGCAAAATCCCAAGAGTATTTACCCGATGCGAAGTATTATTTTAACCCTGTCGGATAAAGATTCAGTGTTGGAATTAAGACAAGATTTCGCACGTGGGATTATTACCTGTTTGATTCGAATTGAAGGTAAAGCTTTTGGATTGATTGCGAATGATCCCTTTCATCTTGGTGGTGCCATTGATGCGCAGGGAGCGGATAAAATAGCGCGGTTTATGCAGCTCTGTGATGCTTTTAACCTGCCGATGATTTCGCTTTGTGACACGCCCGGTTTTATGGTGGGTCCGGAGGCCGAAAAGCAAGCCTCGGTGCGCCATATCTCGCGGATTTTTGTGACTGCTGCCAGCATAAAAGTCCCCTTTTTCACTCTCGTATTGCGTAAAGGCTATGGTTTGGGAGCGCAAGCCATGTCTGCCGGTAGTTTTCATGCCTCGTTTTTTACCGCTGCTTGGCCCAGCGGGGAGTTTGCTGCAATGGGGATTGAGGGAGCGATCAAACTCGCCTATGCTAAACAACTGGCGGAGATTGAAAAAGAAGCTGAACGACAGATCTATCTTGATCAATTAATTAATACCGCTAAAGCGCAAGGACGAGCATTAAATGTTGCCAGCTATATGGAAATTGATACGGTGATAAAACCCGATCAAAGTCGAGATTGGATCCTCTCTGGACTCAATGCCAGCGGTCATCAATCGAATCAGCAAACTCATCAGCGGCCTTGCATTGATAGCTGGTGATATTGATGCAGAATAGTCAAGCAAAAGACCAACCAAACAACAATAAACGCTTACCGAAAGTGGTGGTTATTGGTGCTGGCATGACGGGTATTTTGTTGGTGATTAAACTGCGAGAAGCGGGTATAACCAACATCACTATTTTTGAAAAGGCTGACCGATTAGGTGGTACTTGGCGTGAAAATACCTATCCGGGAGCCGCCTGTGATGTTCCTTCCTACCTTTATTCCTACTCCTTTGAACTTAATCCTAATTGGAGTCATATTTATGCTCACGGTGATGAAATCCAAAATTATTTTGAAAGGATCGGAAAAAAATACCAAGTGACCGAAACGATTCATTTTAATGAAGAGGTGACTGACGCAATATATAGAGATAAGCTTTGGCACATAAAAACTAGCAAGAATCGTCATTATCAAGCGGACTTTGTTATTAGTGCCACTGGGATTTTACATCATCCCAAATTGCCATCGATCAGCGGTATTGATTGTTTTAAAGGTAAAAGTTTTCATACGGCTCGTTGGGATCACCAATTCAAAATTGATGCTAGCACTCGTATTGGTGTCATAGGTAACGGCTCAACAGCCGCACAAGCCATTCCAGAATTGATTAACGGTGGCGCCAGTGTAAAGGTTTTTCAGCGAACTCCTCAATGGATTTTGCCAAATTTTGATTTTAAAATCTCTGAAAAGCGAAAGCAGAAATTGCAAGATGATCCTGCGCTTTTAATGCGTTATCGCCGCTGGGGTAAGTTCTTACTCGAACAGTTTTTTACCAAGGCAGTTACCGGACAATGGTTGCAAAAAAAGGTTTTGGAAATGGGTTGCCAGTTAAACCTGCTGCTTAGTGTGAAATCTTCAATCTTAAGGAAAAAACTCACCCCTAATTATCAAGTGGGTTGTAAAAGAATTATTTTTAATCAAACTTATTATAAAGCCATTCAAACAAGTAATGCCGAGTTAGTGACCGACAGCATTGAAAAAATTAACTCTCAAGGGATTATAACAAGGAATCCCGAAAATAAATTCCAACAGCATGATGTTGATCTCATTGTTTATGCCACTGGTTTTGATGCCTTTAAATTTATGCGCCCAATTAATTTAATCGGCAAAAATGGTATCAGTATCGAACAAGCGTGGAGTCAGGAGATTAAACTTTATCGTTCGATGTTCATGCCCGAATTTCCCAATTTTTTTCTAATGCTTGGTCCTAACACACCGATAGGAAACTATTCAGTGATTGCTATGAGCGAAGTTCAGACGGACTATTTAATTCAATTGATCAAAAAATGGCAATTTGGTGAGTTCAATCAGATAGAACCAAAACCATCAGCGGTCAAAGCGTTTAATGAGATGGTTAAACAGGGCTTAAAAAGCACCGCATGGGTTGGAGGCTGTCAAAGTTGGTATCTGGATGCACAGGGTGACCCGATCCTATGGCCCTATGACTGGCAGCGTTGGGTAGATGAAATGAAAACGCCGGATATGGAGGATTTTAATTGTGAGTGATGCAAATCGTCGGAGTTCTGAAAGTGCACTCGATCCTAGCCAGCAAGCGGTTGTAAACTGGTTGAAATACACCATCCCGTTAAACAAGATGCCGCCCAAGCTAGCCCGTTGGATGTTTCTATTGTTAGAAGGATTAATTGGGCTAAAAAAACAACCGGTTGCTCGAGTGCAAAATTATTTTGTTAATAGCCGTCATGGCAGCATAGTGATCCGTGGCTATTACCCCTAAAAATAACAAGCTAAATGATTCTAAACCAGCGGCGATGCTCTATTTTCATGGTGGTGGTTGTGTGATAGGTAGCATTGAGACTCACGATGCTTTGTGTCGTTTTCTAGCCAATCAATCGGCTGTTGTCATCTTTTCGGTTGGCTATCGTTTAGCGCCGGAGCATAAA
This sequence comes from Enterobacterales bacterium, assembly GCA_030949565.1. Lineage (GTDB taxonomy): Bacteria > Pseudomonadota > Gammaproteobacteria > Enterobacterales > Kangiellaceae. The sequence continues at coordinate 18,194 of JAUZSK010000043.1, read as the reverse complement.
TACCCAGCAGCAATCATTGACGCCATTGAAGCATGGAATTGGTTGCAGCAAAATGCTGAGTCTTTAGGTGTTGATAAAAATAAATGCGGTGTCGGTGGGGACAGTGCTGGCGGTTATCTAGCTTTTGTACTCGGTCAGAGCTCGCTTCATTCGGCCTTGCCAGTATCGGCTGAATCAGCCCCTACATTTCAATATCTACTCTATCCGATGTTAGATCTCGTGACCCTATTTCCCTCTTATCAACAACGTTCGCAAGGCGGTTTATTAACGACCAACATGATGAGCTATTTTGGAAAGCACTTTCTAAATAATTCCGAAGAAAAGAAAGAATTACTCGCCAGCCCTCTACTGATATCTGAGGTAAAAGCCATAAAAACTGTTGTTGTAAGTGTCGAGTATGATCCACTACGAGATCAGGCATTGAGCTTGGTGGAAAAGCTTAAACAGCAAAAAATTGAGGTTAAACATTTACACCTCGCTGACTGTATGCATTCGTTTATATCGGTAGCAAGTGTTAGTACTCGTGCGATGCGGGCTACCGAATCTATAGCAAAGGAATTAACTCAATTGGTTGAAAGCTAAGGCGGCATTTTTATAATCCTTGCCTGTCATACCATAGAACTTTTGTCAGGGAATCCGCAGCTCCGATCTAACCAGACTTTGAGGTTCATTTTTAATCTCACAGATCGCTGGATCCCCGATAAAACAACTCGGGAATGACGCAATAAATAGGTTATTTGCGAGATATAGACCAGCCTGTCATGCCCAGAATTTTTTGTTCGGGAATCCACCGCTCCAATCTTATTTCCCAGCAGTTTTTATTTTTTCTAAAATCAGTTTTTTTAATTCTCGTCCATAGCGCATGCTAAATCCGATATGCTTATAAATAACCTTACCCTTAGGATCAACCAAAAAACCCGTTGGCATTGAACTCACGCCTAAAGGCATACCCAGCTTACCGAAGGGATCATAGAGATTAAGATAGGAGATTGGATGTTGTTGTAGAAAATCAATCGCATCTTGTTTATCTTCATCAATATTGATAACAACCAGTTTAAAGCTATTGCCCTCTAGCGGATGAATTTCCTTTTCAAAAAAGGGCAGTGACTCAACGCAGGGAGGGCAGCAAGAAGCCCAAAAATCGATATAAACATACTGACCTTTAAACTCAGAGAAAGCCATGCTTTTACCGCTAGTAAATTCTTTACCGACATATTGATGAACATTGTCCGATGATTCATCGGCTTGGCAAGATTGTAAAACAAAAATCACTAGGAAAACTAAATATCTCATTGTTGCACTCTAATTGTTGGTTTATTAACGGTCTCAATATTGATCCTATTCTATCAGGGTACTTAGGCTCAATGTATAGGAGTTCTTATTAGTAAATTGTAAAGCGCCGATTAAATCGCGATATAGAGGTTGGATGGTCGATAATGATAAATGGGTGGCGGGGTTAATCGCGTAATCAATCGCTATATCTGCGTTGACCCATTGACCGCCCGTATTTGGGATGTTGTTGCCAAACCGTGTATGGGGAACAGCCGATCGATATTGAACACCCGCTTTAAAGTTCCAGCTATCCGATAGTTGGTAACTCACACCAGCAGACAAATTCCATTCATTGGTAAATGAATAATCGCGTTGATTGTTGCCATTAACTTGATAATTAGCGTCAATGTAGACTTGCCATCGTGCCGCTTGATCAAATGCATGGCCATAATGCAGCCATAGAGATTCGCCCCACGCGCCTTGCCCTGGTTGTAGATCTTCGGAGAAAATAATCGGCTTACCTGCATCATTTTCACCAGTAGGGATCCGCACAGCTAAACCATAGGCCCATTCGTTTCGATTAAAGGGGCTAATTTTTTTAGGTGCATAGCTGACTAGTAGCATGCTGTCACCAAGACCAGAAGAGGTTTCTGTGCGTTGGTTGGCGATTGCGTTTCGTCGTCGATGTTCTATTTTAGAAACAATAGCGCTTAGTGCCCAATTTTCATTGATGCCATAAGTGGCCCCCAAGATAAGACTATCGGTTTCTCTAAATCTTCCTGTCTCATCGTTAATTTGGTTTGTTCCTGCAACCAAATCGCTGATGTCACTCTGAGTAAAACTAATCGATAGTTGCCATTGCTCAGCGTTAAATTGGGTTAAATTAACGGTATTGGTTAATGAAACTCCTGCGCAGGAGCAGGTCGCCGACTTAGCGTTAGGCGATAAAAGTAGAAGAATTGCTATTGCTATGCGATAGTTATAAGTGGCTTGTTTCATATGAATTAAAAAACATGGATAGTCGGGCTTGGATGGTAGGGAACCCAGGCTAACCAAAAAGCAATATAGTCACTTTTTAGTTTTAGTTTGGTGCCTTGGCGTGGACCGCTTACCGCTTCCCCAAAAACGTTCCATTGATTACCTTCATTATCTTGCATGACAATTGGCAGGGCTGAATCGACAGGTGTAAAGGTTAATAATGTTCCATCACTAAGTCTTGATTCAAATGCAATGGCAAAATTAATTTGTGAACTACCAACCACTACAAATTCACTGGTTGCAAACACTTCATTAATGGTTTGTATATTAATTGAAAAATCGTTAAGTGGATAGACTATGTTGACATTGGCATCGGCTACTCCTAGTACTCTGGTTTTTAAATGCAACCTTGAGTCTTGCCGAGATAAGGCAAACAGTAGCGTGTTGTCGGTGAGATAGTTGTCGTAGGGGTAGACTTCGTAGTCGCGGCTAAAACCTGTATTGTTAGACAGTAGGGTGGTATTGGGGTACATTTGTTTCCAGCTACCCCAGGTGGTTTCAATCACAGCATGGGTAACAGCCTTTTCACCAATCAATTGACCGTTAGCGGCTTGGTTGAACATTTGCGGCCAGTTGGAATCTGTCTCTCGGTCATAAAGGATCAAATTGGAGTTATAAAGTAATCCAGAGACGCCAAAAGTTTTATTAGTAAATCGTGCGGGAACCGACCAAAGCCCAGCGCTTCCGGTTAACGGACAGTAGCTAAAAGCATGATTGTCACCATTAGTTTCAAGATTAACCACTTCATGCCAATCAAGTATTTTATGCGGTAGGGCGCGTATTACACCGTTAATTTTTGTGCCGACCACCATTTCTGAATCAGCCAAAAAAGTAACGCTATTTGCAGTTATAAATTCAGGAAAGTCAAGCGAAGGAATACCATCTTTACCTGGTCCGCCATCTCTTACAAAATTAGTATCAACTAACCAATCTGTCGCGTTAGGGGCGGTGGAGTCTGATACTGGAGCAACGCCACCTCCACAAGCGAGGAGTCCGATCAAGAAAAAGACCGATAACCAATGATAGAGTTTCATTACGTTTACCCTTGTTAGTGCTTATACCGGTTCCCAATCCTGCATCTTGAATGATAACGGGTACATATTCCGATTAGAGAAACGAAAAGATAATTTGTTACAAAGAGTATCAGCCTAGCAAATTCTCTGATTACCCTCGCTGCTGACTATTTGGGTTTATTGGTTGGATTCCTCTATTTACTAAAATATGGACTAAAGCGATACAAGCATATCAATAAGCTCTGCTTGTGGAAAAAGATCGAACTTGTCTTTCCTCACATTGCCATGGGTCCACATGCCTTTTATTTTTCCTGCATAGGCATCGGGGTTAAATTCAAAAGCTTTGGCTCCTTGTTTTTTTATTTGGGTAATTAGTCCTTGATGAATATCAATGGAATCACGCTGTGCGATCCACAGTATAAGCTTTTTCAGTGCTTCTATTTGTTTATCGGAATAAGCGTGCCATGTTTTGTAACCCTTAAACGCTTGAGGCAAAGAAATTATCTGGCTAGATTCTATCGGAGTTTTAACATAGGTTTTGCCATCAACCGCATAGCTGAAATTACATAGTTCGACACCAATGGAATGTTTATGCATGTAGGAGGAACCTGTTTTACCTAAATGCCAGCCGTAACAGCCATTCGGAATACATTGCACCAGTTCGCCATCATAACTTTCATTGTCACCGCGCACAGACTTACCACCTAATACAAATTCGGTAGCAATTTTTCCTCGTTGGTCTTTGGCCCATCCATCTATAGTCTTGTAGGGGTTATGCCAACCTGCAGTATGGTGCAGAAATAGAAAGTCCTTGTCAGTTGGCTGAGTGACATACTGATCTGGCGGCAAAAAATGTTTATGAATTTGCAGCTCAGGATAGGGAGAATAAATGGTTTCAGTTACATCGGTGGTTGCCATAGATTGGTGTATATGTTCAAGTGTTTGCGGGCCGACGATACCATCCACCAGTAATTCATTTTCTTGTTGATAGATTTTAACTGCTTTTTCAGTAGCTTGATCAAAAATACCGCTGGTTTCAATTTCAAGTGCTTGCTGTAATTCCTTAACCAAAGGGCCTTTAGATCCAGTTGTTAATATCATAATAAATTCTCGTGTTAGTTCGCCTAAAAAAGCTAATGCCTTAGAGATGGTCACAGAGTTTAGTTTCTTCAATCGGAACAATCTCTTCAACGGTGTATTCTTCACTGTAGAACAAGCAAAGCTGATCTGAATTAAAACTTGGAAAATTAATATATTTAAAAAAACTCCATTTCTCCATCGAGGTAAAACTCAATACGTTGCTTATGAAATCCGGAGAAGAGATATTTTAAGTGATTTATTTTTCCTTGGATCAATTCAGTTAGCTTTTCATCATTATTTATTTTTACAGAGATTGTTTTATTTTTATACTCAGGATTGTCAAAAATATTGCCGATGGTAATGTTTGCTTGGTATTGCCCTTGGAGATTTTTTAATATTTCGTTACTGCGTTTTCTAGCTTGTGCAATTTCTAGGTCTGTCAATTCATCTTCTAGCAATTCTGCGAATTGTTTTATGCGAAAGTTAAGCTCGTAGAAGGAACGCATGCGAGCATAAATCCAAGCCAGCGCTTCAATACTGTCAGGGTTATATTTATCTTCTTGCATAATGATATTAGCGACCAAACTAAAAGCCGTCGCCGAACCTTGATCAACGGCCTTTAGAGCATAGCGCTTCGCTTCTTTAATATTGCGTTTAACGTCACGACCTTGTAAATAACTGATAGATAATGAGGCTGAAGCAAAATATAAATCATGATCAGAGAGTATTTTTAAAATGCTGATAACATCTGGGGGTAACTTTCCTTGCTCCGCTGAGATTGCGAATAGCTCGGCACCTGCGTTATCGTGGCCTAGTTTAAAGGCTTTCCTTAAAAGCGATTTTGCTTTTACCAGGTCCTCTTTAACATGGATACCTTTACGATAAAAATGTCCCATCTGTGCAATAGCTTCAGGTTGTTTTTTATCAGCTAAAAGTTTGCAGGCATCAAAAGCAAATTGAGGGAATTCAGCATCTTGATAGACGCTTGGAGTATTAATCGGCGATAAGCAGATCCGAAGAGATTTTTCTTGTTTATAAGCTGGAGTGTTTTTTTTCGCGGTGGAATGCCAAACGTAAATATATTTTCGGTTAGGACTGGCTGTAGCATAAATAGAATGTACTACCGCGGGATCAGAAATTGTAAATTCGCCTTTAAATTTAGCGATGGAAGACTGTAACTCGATTTGAAACCGATAATTACCAGCTGTAAGGCTGGCTTTATTATGGTTCATCAAAAAATTAACGGGTTTCCAGTAGTGTTTCTGTTTTATCCTTAATTCTATATGTTTGAAATTTCGAGGCACGACTAAATTATATGTTTTTACTTTTTTGTTGACGCTCCCTTCTGCTTTTGACAGCATTTTATCGATCGCTTGATTATCCGTTGTAGTAGCCAGCGTATTTTGGCTAATGGCTAAAATTAAAACAAGTGATAAAGAGTGGATACGAATCATTTCAGTTCCCTTGCATTGAATTTTTTTAGGATTTTATGTTTTATGGCTACTACTTGCATGTTCAAGCGAGCTACTCTACAAGATTAATATAGTATTGCAGCAGCCATTATACCCTAAATATCTGATGAATATAGGTTTCCTAAAAAATTAAAAATATTTATCAAGCTAACGAGAGACAGATTTTTTCAAAATTAAAATTTTTTTCCAATTCATAACCATTTGTAGTAGTGTTGGTATTCAGAATCGTTTATCTGCAATATAACGCATATCAAGGAGCGGCTATGAAAAGTTATCTAATATATCTAGTACTATTCGTTTTTTATTTTCCAGCTTATGCAGGCGATCTTAATTCTAAACTTGAAACAAAAGACCATTTTAAGTGGCCCAATGGGGCTTTGGTTGCAGTCAGTTTATCCTATGATAATACCCTAAACACGCAACTGGATAATGTAGTTCCAGCACTTAATCGCTATGGGTTTAAAGGTTCCTTTTATCTCACCTTGTCTTCTCCTGTATTAATGGATCGATTTTCTGAGTGGAAAGCCATAGCTGCGCAAGGGCATGAGCTAGGAAACCATACCATTTTTCATCCTTGTCGTCGTTCTCTACCGGGTCGAGAATGGGTTAGTCCTGACAATGATATGGATCAGCGTTCAGCCTCACAAATGGTTTCTGAAATTAAAACGGCAAATACTTTTTTGCATGCAATTGATGGTAAAACCGAGCGCACTTTTACCTCCACATGCTGGGATTGGTTAGCCTCCGGAGAAAATTTTTATGATTCGGTAAGGCCTTTGTTTATTGGTATTAAGTATAGCGGTGGAGAAGAACCTGAAGAAATGGAGGACTTAGATATTCTCAAAAGTAGAGCTTGGGGGCCCAATGGAAATACTGCTGCCCAATTAATTGCTTATGCCAAAAAAGCAGCACAAAAAGGCAGCATCGCGGCCTTTACTTTTCATGATATTGGTGGTGAAGTTAATAATGTTTCTAAGGCTGCACACGATGAGTTGTTGGCGTATCTAGCGAAGAATAAAGACATCTATTGGGTTGATACCTTTATTAACATTAGTCGTTTTGTTCAAAAAAAAGTTGAACAAGCGGAAGCAGCTAATTTAAAAAATTAGTTTGTTTGGGTTAACATTTGGTGCGGCTCATGCTACTTGCTGATCGAGGGTTGGTTTGTTCAATTGCTAGCAGAAAAAGTAACCAAAACCGCCACCCGTGGCTTCTTGTGGCATACCGTTCGTCCTGCACATAAAAAAGGCCAACCGAGAATGGTTGACCTTCTGTTATTGGTGGAGGCGGGGGGGATCGAACCCCCGTCCGCGAATCCGCTGCTCTTGGTACTACATGCTTAGTTAGTCTATATCTTAATCTCTAACAGATCCGACTAACAGGATGCTAGAAACGAGTTTGTTTAGTTTTAACGGTTGGGGAACAAACATCCTTACCCGCGAGTCTCCGTGAATGACTGTTAACTACCTACCGGTGACGCTCAGCAGCAACAGTTAGCCTAAGCGGCTAAAGCGTAGTTGTTATCGTTTGCAACTAGTGTGTTTCAGCTAGTGTTTACGAGGTTCGCTGACACCTCGGCATGCACCTTGAGTTTTGTAATCCTCGTCGAAGCCATGTCGCCCCCAGAGATTAAATCGCATATTTTTGAAAATAAGCTAAACTTGAGATATTGAAAAGCTAAAATATTGATTTAATAAGGATATATACTCGAAAGTACCCTAGAATTATGACACACTTAACAAAAATAGACCAATATAATTGTGCTGAAAGGCTTAGAATCATTGATTCTTCCTTTTATTTTATATTTTTGAATTATTTTTAGGCCTGTCATGAAACCAGAGTTAGAAAACCAGTGCGATTATGTACAAGCAACCGATGTTGGTTGTATTCGTGAGCTTAACGAAGATAGCCTACTCTGCCAACCGGGTTTATATATGGTGGCGGATGGTATGGGCGGTCACGCCTGTGGCGAAGTGGCATCAGCCATGGCGGTTGAATCTATTAAACAACAGGTTGAGCAGGAGGTGGCGCTTGAAACCGCCATTCAAGTAGCGCATAAGGAAATTGTCAAGCAAGGCAACGCCGATCCTGAACGCAATGGCATGGGAACTACGATTGTCGCCTTGCAAACGCAAGGCAGTGATTATCATGTGAATTGGGTCGGTGATAGTCGGGCTTATTTATGGGACCAAAAACTATCTCAACTTGTACAGTTGACTGAAGATCACTCGCTAATTGTAAAACTGGTTAAAGCTGGGTTATTGTCTAAAAAGGACGCAGTCTCTCATCCGCAGCGGCATATGATTACTCAGTGTTTGGGCTCAACCGAAGTGGACCAACTCGAAGTGGGTCGAATTGACGGTCAATGGTCAGCTGGCCAACAGGTCATATTATGCAGTGATGGAATGACCGATGATCTGACGGAAAAAGATATTTCAGAAATCTTTCTACAGTCTGAGCAAATTGAATTAAGAGTGAAGTCCTTAATCGATGCTGCCAAACAGCGCGGTGGTCTGGATAATATTAGCGTGGTGGTTATTGAATCGCCAGTCACTACAACAACTAGTTTACTCAGTAATTTAGTTGAACAATTAAAAAACGGTAGAAAAGCGATAACCAAGTTTTTATTTAACTCCAAAAAATAGGTTAGGTTAAATAGGGTTGCTAGACTAATCGATCGATGACAACTCGTGGAGTCAAAATGACGAACAGAGGATATACAACAGGTAAAACCGGTCCGCAAGGGACGGAAGTTTTCGATCTGGATGATGTAAACAAAATGATAGCCAGAGAGATTGTTGAATCTCGCGCAGAAAATGCCAACATGCCGGCGCTCATCGGAGTCAGCAATGATACCATTGGCCACCAGTTTATTTTACGAAACAATAAAATTAAGGTTGGCCGACGAGCCAGTTGCGATATCGTTCTTACTGAGCCTAGCGTTTCGTCGGTTCACGCTCAGATAATCTACGATAGAAATGAGTGGAAGGTGTTTAATCTATTGTCGTCTAACGGTACCTTTGTTAATACTAAAAAGGTCACCGAAAGCACCATAAAAATGGGTGATTTAATTGCTTTTGGCGGTTCTGAGTTTGTGTTTTCAATGGTGGTCGATGATGCGCCGGATGACGGTAAAAATTCGAATAATCAATTTGCATTAATTGCTGGCGGTTCAGCACTCGTTTTGGGGTTGGTTTTATTTTTACTGATCTAAAGGCGATCTTGGTGGCATTGTCGGCAACATCCAACAGTTAATTCCTAGGGGCTTGTGGTGACAATTTCTGCGGTATCTCCCTATCTTGATTACTTTCTAATTATCGCTATAGTCAGTGGGTTTATTGCGAGCTATTTTTTGCTTTCCTTTGTTGCTCGACTTAGGAGGCTTCGCTTAATCGCTGCAATGGGTAAACTTTTATCGCTGATTTTGTTTTCCGCGGTTACTGGTTTTACAAGCCTTATTTTAATTAGCACTCGCGGTTATCAAGCGCTTACTTTTGAACAAAGTGCCGCCTTAATCCATATAATTCCTCAATCACCACAGATGTTTGTTGCTGAAATAACCTTAAGCGACGGTCGCATTGAAAGATATCTTCTCAAAGGCGATGAAATTATGATTGAAGCCAATATTTTAAAATGGAAAAGTTGGGCCAATATGTTAGGCTTGAATACGGCCTTTCGATTGGATCGAGTTCGTGGACGTTACAGTAATTTAGAAGATGAAAGAAGTCGTCCGTTAAGTGTGTATTCCATGCGAGGTTCTGTTAAGGTCGATCTTGCGGACTGGCGAGGGGACTATAAGAAGTTTGCTTTTTTACTGGATGTTGAACATGGATCAGCCAGTTATGTGTCCGCCAAGCAAGAAAAGCATCTACAGCTGATGGTCACTAGTAGCGGTTTGTTATTGCGCGAAATTATGCCTCAAGATTAAGGCTTACTTGTTTTTTAATGCACGTTTTTTACGAGCTTCTTTAGGATCAATTATTAACGGTCGATAAATTTCAATGCGATCACCGTCATGTAGTCCATCGCTTAATTGACACACACGACTAAAAATACCCACTTTATTGATTTGCAGATCGATTTCTGGATAGTCTTTTAAAATTTCCGATTGCTCAATGGCTTGTTCAACACTGGCATCTGCCGCTATGTTTAAATTAATCAACTTTTGCTTATGCGCTAGTGCATAGATTAATTCAATCTGAATTAACGCTTGATGAGTGGACGCTTGATCAGGCATAAACCTTCTCCGCTCTTTCAGTGAATGCAGTGATCATCGACAGTATCAGTTTATTAAAAATTTTAGAAAATGCTAGACTGGTTAAACGATTTGAAAATTCAAATTGTAAGTCGAGCTCAATTTTACAGGCGCTATCGGATAAAGCAACAAACCGCCAATGACCGGATAGATGCGAAAACGGGCCGTCAACTAATTCCATATCGATTTGATTGGGAGCGTGTAATTGATTGCAGGTAGTAAAGGATTTTGCGATACCGCTTTTAGCAACCACTAGCGTAGCAGTAACCTGTTGCGGCGTACGTTCGAGCTCTTGTGATGATTGGCAATAGGGAACAAACCGATGATAGCTAGCGATATCGTCAACCAGATCAAACATCTGTTGGGCAGAAAAAGCCACCAGTGCGCTGCGGCAGATTGTTTGCAAAGCGATGTTTCTCCTATTGCTTTATCTATGAAAGTTATGAAAGTTATGAAAGTTGTAAAGGTTAGCCTCGACTCTCTTTTAAGATGCGACTTTTATCTCTATCCCATTCACGCGCTTTTTCCGAAGCTCGTTTATCGTGAAGTTTTTTACCCTTAGCGGTAGCGATTTTTAACTTTACCCGGTTGCGTATCCAATAAAGCGCTAAAGGTACGATAGTTTGACCACCTTTTTGTTGCGCATCGTGAAGTTTATCGATTTCATTTTTATGCAGTAGTAATTTGCGATTGCGAGTCGGTTCAGCGATATAATGGGTGGACGCTGTTTTAAGAGGTGTTATATGGCAGCCGTAAAGCCATGCTTCACCTTGGTGTAACTGAATATAAGATTCTGCTAAGGTTACCTTAGATTCTCGCATTGACTTAACTTCCCATCCCTGTAAAGACAGACCTGCCTCGAAGGTTTCTCCAAGATTATAATCGTGGCGAGCCCTGCGATTTTGCGCAATGCTATTTTCGGGCGTCTTTTTCTTCTTTTTAGCCATGATGGTTGGATTCTTAAGGTTTAAGTGAAGGTGTCTTGGATTGTGGGGATTATAGGGGCTCGCGCCATGAGAGTCTAGTATTGTACGCGATGCTCATTTAGATTACTTAACGCTTACTAGTGTGTTATTTCTCAAGGGGCAACAACAAGGGGGCGTTTGTTGGCCTAGCGCTAGCGATCGTCCCAGCATTGCTTTATCATGCCGATTCTATTCCTCCGATGATTGTTGATCTGATTTAAGGGATGCATCTGATGCCCGTGACTTTACTTATTACCCTCTTTTTATTACTAGCCATCGCACTGATAGGTTATCGAATTTCAGGCATGCCTAAAAATGTCTGGCTATTATTTATGGCACAGCCATTGGCCTTGTCCTCGGCATCGATGATGGTAATGGCGGGTGGTCTCTTAGGTGCAGAAATAGCACCCTCACCGCAATATGCCACCATACCCTTAACCCTTATGATTTTATCGACCGCTGCTGGGGTATTTCCTGCGGCTTTATTAATGAAGCGTTATGGTCGACGTAAAGGAACACTGATTGGCTTGGCTTGCGCGGTGATTGGAGCGTTAATAGCGGCTTATTCTGCGATAAAACAGGATTTTTATTGGTTAATCCTTGGTGCGGTTAACCTTGGATTTAGCATGGCATTTGTTGCCCAAATGCGTTTTGCGGTAATTGAAAGTCTGGCTGAGGTTAAGGATATCCCCAAAGCCATTTCAATTTTAATGATTGGTAGTATGTTTGCGGCAGTGTTAGGACCTGAGATGGCCGTTTTGGGTAAAGAATGGATTAATTCTCCTTTTGGCTATGCTGGTTCTTTTATTGGTTTAGCGGTTATGATCGTCGTATCAATGGCGTTAGTTTCTACTTTAGCGCCGATAGGGGTGGCGGAACAAAAACAGGATTTAAAGCAACGTCAGTTATCACAGATCATCAAACAACCAATATTTGTTATTGCGGTTTGTGCTGGTGCCGTGGCTTATGGCGTTATGAGTTACGTGATGACCGCTTCACCGCTGAGTATGCATCAGATTAACCACCATGATTTGGACGCAACCAAGTGGGTGATCCAAAGCCATATTATTGCGATGTACTTACCTTCATTATTTTCTGCGGTTCTTATTCGTTATTTTGGAGTGAGTCGATTAATGGCAATGGGTACCCTGGTTTATCTCGTAGTGATTGTGGTTGGTTTATCTGGGCAGGCGGTAATGCACTACTGGTGGGCGATGGTGCTGCTTGGTATCGGTTGGAACTTTCTGTATACCGCTGGCACCGTTTTACTGCCGGAAACTTATCGCAACAGTGAGCGCTTTAAAGTTCAGGCAACTAATGACTTTATCATCTTCTTTATTCAGGCTATTTCCTCATTGGCTGCTGGTTGGATTTTGTTTCAATGGGGTTGGGATGGTCTAATCAAACTGGTGATCCCTGCGGTGGTATTAATGTTTTTGCTGTCAATTTGGTTTTTACGCCTGAGACCCAAAAACAAGCCATAGATGGCTCGGCGATATTAAGAATTTTGTTGCAGCCAACTTTCTAAAATGAGCGCTGCTGCCACTGAATCAATCTCGGTTTTTTTCAGTTTCTTAAATCCCCCCGATTCAAATATTTCATCGCGCGCCGCCGCGCTAGAAAGGCGCTCATCTACCAGCTGGCAAGGTAACCCAAATCGACCACTTAAGCGGTTGGCAAATTTACGCGCTCTAAGAGTGATGTCTTGATCTGTCGCATCCATATTAAAGGGTTCACCAACAATCAATTGTTGTGGTTGCCATTGTTTAATCAGTTGTTCTATTAGTAGCCAGTCGGGTTTGCCCTGTTTCGCTGATAGGGTTGCAAGGGGGGTCGCTGTTTGGGTGATCGTTTGACCGACCGCCACGCCAATACGCGCAAGTCCAAAATCAAAGGCCAGTAGATAACTCATAGGGCAGAGCGAGTCATGCGTGGCCACTAAAATAACTGAGCTGTTGACTATCAAAACCGAGGCTACTGATAGTTTTTTGCCAACGTTGCTCAATATCAGTGTTAAATAATATTTCTGATTGCATTGGTGCGTTAAGCCAAGAGTTATTAAGCACTTCTTGTTCTAATTGTCCTGGCCCCCAACCGGCATAGCCTAACGCCACGAAGGCATCTTTTAAATCAATATCTTCAGCTATGGCATGTAGAATATCGGCTGAGCTGGTGATCACAATATCTTGTCCTAAATTTATACTGGATTTCCAGGTTTTGGGAGGGCGATGGATCACGAAACCGCGATCAGTTTGTACCGGACCACCGGCTAATACCGGATTGCTATTCTGGGTTTCTAAAAAGGGGATTTCCATATGCTCAAGTAATTCTCCGGTTGAAATTTCAAGCGGCTGATTAATAACGATACCCATGGCGCCGTCGTCGTTATGTTCACAAATAAGGGTGACACTACGGGTGAAATCACTATCTTGTAGCCCCGGCATGGCGACCAAAAATTGATTTTTTAGACTGGAAAATTGACTCATAGGGCTATTGTTGAGGTTTTAACCAACAATTACAAGGCACAGAATCACTTTTGCAGTGTTTTCGGTGGTTTGTGAGTTAAGTGTCACGCGCATTTAGACTGTCATCTGCTTGAAATCGCCAGATACGGATGATTTCTAAAATGTCGGTATCCTTTTTCATTTCTTCTGTGAGTGGATTAAAAGGCGCTGCTAATCTTACGATACGGATAGCGGCATCATCGAGCAGCTTTTTACCTGACGTTTTTACGATTTCAATACTATGGATAGTGCCATTTTTGTTGATGGCAACTTTCATGGTTAAATTGCCGTAGATTTTATTGACTTTGGCCGCTTCGGGATAGTTTTGATTACCTATCATCTCTATTTTACGCCGCCAAGAATCTAAATAAAGAGCATCTGACGAGCGGTGGATAGCGGCTGAAATTTGGCGTCGTTTAGCCTTGTTGGCTTGATTAACCTGCTGATTGTCTAGGTTGGCGATTAATCCGGACAATTGGTAATTTTTAAGTTCTAGGTTGTTACTATCGGGGATTTCAGAATCTCTTTGATCGGGATTAGTCGGGTCAACCGCAGCTAGTTTTTTTGCGCGATAGCTAGATAAAAATTCATCGCTAGCCGATTGTTCGGCTTGGCTGGCGGGAGGTAGCTGCATTTCACTGGAAACCAGATCGGGATCATTGAACTGGGCTTTTTCAATGGCGCTTGGCGCTAATTTTTCATCACTCTCGCCTCCGGCCATTTGATCAGCCTGACCAATAAAATCGGCCTTGTCAGGTTTATCTTTACTATCAAATTGAGCTAAAACCACGTTGAAAGTCTTATTAAACTGCGATTTAGATAAGTCAGGGATACTAAAGCCGATACCAAAAAGGAGTAGCGCATGAAAAGCGACCGCTAAAAAGAAACAGAATAATAGTTTGTCTGCCTGACTAATTTTAGGTTGCAGATCCAGTGAAATGGTACCGTCATGATTTTGCATGGATTTTCGCTTACTCCATCGGCTGGTTTTCACTTAAACGGCGTTCGATAGCATTCCACAAAACGCCAGCGATATTGGTATTGTAGGCCGCATCGATTTCTTTGATACAGGTGGGGCTGGTGACATTAATTTCAGTAATATAATCACCAATAATATCAATACCGACAAAGATTAAACCTTTGGCTTTAAGTGTAGGACCAATTTGCTTAGCGATCCAGTGATCGCGTTCAGTTAATGGTCTGGCTTCACCGGTTCCGCCAGCCGCTAAATTACCTCTGGTTTCGCCTTTAGCCGGTATTCTGGCTAGACAATAGGGAATGGCTTCGCCATCCACCATTAGCACGCGTTTGTCTCCGTCAGCAATTTCGGGGATAAATTTTTGTGCCATAATCATTTGGCTTTGCCAATCGGTTAGAGTTTCAATTATCACGCCAATGTTCGGATCATTTTGTTTTACCCTAAAAATTGAACTGCCACCCATTCCATCGAGTGGTTTTAGGATAATATCCTTGTGCTGTGTTAGAAATTGACGTATTTCCGAATCTAAACGGGTCACCAGAACATCGGTACAACATTGGGGAAATTGAGCGGTAAATAGCTTTTCATTATGGTCACGCAGGCTTTTAGGATCGTTGACCACCAATAAACCTTTATCTTGAGCGATTTCGAGTAGATAAGTGCTGTAAATAAACTCCATATCAAACGGCGGATCTTTACGCATAAGGAGCACATCGAGTTCATCTAAAGGTTGCCATTTAGCCGGTTGAAGATGATACCAACGGTTAGCATCTTGAAATACTTGCAGCGCTGCGATTTGAGCATATACGCGACCATTTTCGAGCTTTAGGTCTGATTGTTCGAGATAAAATAATTCATGACCACGTTGTTGAGCTTCAATCAACATGGCAAAACTAGAGTCTTTAGCAATGTTAATTTTGCTGATGGGATCCATTAATATTGCAATTTTGTGTGGCATCTGAGAAATCTACTATAGTTAACAAAGAGTGACTATTTTACTGCATGACCCATTATAGGTTATGTAAATTAATTTACAAGTATAAATTGATATTTATCAAAGAGTTACAAAATGTTTTTAACATTCTACACGTGATTTTTTAGTTAAAAGATTGATTCTTATCAGTTTATTTTTTAGTATCTGCAGTAGTAAAAGGCAAAAATACTAGAAAAAAAGGTCTATAATTAGTTAAAAAGTGCGCGTCCTTGTAGTATACGAGGGGCTTTTGTGTTAAAAATACCTTGCTAAATCAAAGGTGTGCAAAGGGTTACTACCCAAATCTCGAATTTGAACCAATGATCTACTATATCCATGAGGATAGTTTGAATGGAAAACAGTTTTGAAGGCCTAAAAGCGATGGTCATAGACGACAGTAAAACGATTCGTCGGACGGCCGAAACCTTGCTCAAAAAAGTAGGCTGTGAAGTCGTTACAGCAACCGACGGTTTTGATGCTCTGGCAAAAATAGCCGATAACCGACCGGATATTATTTTTGTTGATATTATGATGCCACGACTTGACGGTTACCAAACTTGCGCACTGATTAAAAATAACAAAGAATTTCAATCGACCCCAGTGATTATGTTGTCTAGTAAGGATGGCTTATTTGATCGCGCTAAAGGGCGTATTGTTGGATCGGATCAGTATCTTACCAAACCTTTTAGCCGTGATGAATTATTAGGCGCGATATCAGAGCATGTAGCACGCGCATAACGCATTACTGGATAGGTTAGCCCTTTTAAAAAAAAGAATGCTTTGCCGGTTATTTAAAAAAAGCAATGTACGAGGAAGAATCTCGATGACTAAGATTTTAATAGTTGATGACTCACCAACCGAAACACACGTGTTAAGAAGTATGTTGGAATTACACCAATATCAAGTGGTAACCGCCGAAAGCGGTGTGCAAGGGGTTGAGGTAGCCAAGGTTGAGTTACCTGATTTGGTCTTAATGGACGTTGTTATGCCCGGTCTCAATGGTTTTCAAGCAACCAGACAATTAAAAAAGGAAGCCACCACGGCCCATATTCCGGTGGTGATAGTCACGACTAAAGATCAAGAAACCGATAAAATTTGGGGTATGAGACAAGGTGCTAAAGACTATTTAACCAAACCGGTTGAGGAAGGTAATCTCATTAGTACCATTCAAGCGATTTTAGGAAGCTAGAATTGGTATGACGGATTATACGGATATAGAAGCATTTGATTTTTTAAAGCGGGTCGAGCAGCGCAGTATTGAAAATGCTGGCGCTTCAACGCGTGAAGAAGATCTCAGCCGTTTTTGGACCGGTGTTGGATTTCGCTGCGGTAAGCAGGATTATTTGGTTGATCTGCAGGAAGTGGCTGAAATACTATCGATACCACCTTATACCCATGTCCCAGGAGCCAAGCCATGGGTCAATGGCCTCGCAAATATCCGTGGAACTCTGGTACCAATTATGGATTTGCACGGATTTTTAGGGTCCAATGCACCAGCCGCTTTACGCCGACAACGGCTTTTAGTGGTTAATCATGATGGCATACATTGTGGCGTGATTGTTGATGAAATCCTTGGTATGAACCATTTTGAAAATGAAGACTGGGTCGAAACTGTAGAAATTGAAGATCCGGTGATGGAACCCTTTTTAAATGGTGGATTCTACGCCAATGACAAGTTATGGAATGTATTTAGTTTATTTAAATTGGCTGAAACGCCATCATTCCAACAGGTCGCATTGTAGTTAACTGAGCGACTTTTAATCAATGTTATTTTAAAGAATCTGAAGTAATTTTTACTAAATTTTAATGCTTACAGGGAATACACTATGAGCGCAGCAGAAAACAAAAATAGAGAATTAAAATCCAAATCCAATAGCGGTGGCTATATTTGGCTATTGTTCTTGGCAATCGTCGCTGGCGGCGTCAATCTCGGTTGGGGCGTGATCCAAGGACAAAAAAACCAAGATAGATTAACTAAAGCGGGTAACCTTAGAGTGTTATCGCAGCAGGTGGCGAAAAATGCATCGGAGGCATCGAAAGGTAACCCCGAAGCATTTAGTTTACTTAAAGCATCGGTCAAAGAGTTTGAAGCTCAGTACAGTCATTTAACGACTGGAGATGATTCTAAAGGGCTTGACCCATCTCCAGACGCTATTTTGAACAATGAGCTAGCGCAAGTGGGTGATTTATGGCAGCAAATGAAACGCAATGCGGAAGAAATTTCAGCCGGCAGAGAAACGGTTGTTCGTTTGTATCAAATCTCTAGCGAGTTATCATCATCCATTCCTCAAATGGAATTTTTGTATACCAATGTGCAGGACGTGTTATTAGATAATCGAGCTCCGGCACAACAGGTTATGTTTGCAACCCGTCAAGCGGTTTACCTTGAACGAATTATCCGAAGTTTCCAAAAAGTCTTAGTGGGTGGTGAAGACGCCGAAACCGCATCAGAGAACTTTGACCAAGATGTTGAGATTTTTGGACAAATATTAACCGGTATGTTGGAAGGTGATGACATGCTTTCCAGTGCGTAAAATTAACAATGCGGAAGCACGTAAATCGTTACAAGAAATTGCTAAGCTGTATGAAACCGTTAGGGACTCATGTAACCTTTGTTACGGGTTCCAAGGATGAATTATTTAA
>JAUZSK010000042.1 GCA_030949565.1 Enterobacterales bacterium | reverse complement strand
AAATGGGCGATCAATGAAAATCTTTATATCAATATGGTGACTTTTTGAGGTATTTCAATCGTAACTCAGGTTTTACTTGGTTTATTTAGCAGCAACAAGGACGATTATTACAGCAACCTCGCTAGTCTCCGATTAAGGCCAGCATTAGCATTCACCTTTAAATAAAAAAACTGCGACAAGCGCAGTTTTTAGATGGTTCAATTATATTCAAACCTAGTCGCTAAAACAGTTAGAACTATTCGGAAGCCGCTTTCTTTTCTTGGTTTTCATAAATTAAAAGAGGTTCTGATTCACCATCAACCACTGCGGCGTCTATGGCGACCTTTGACACACCATCCATGGAAGGAAGTTCATACATAGTATCCAGTAGAATTCTCTCTAAAATGGAACGTAAGCCTCGGGCGCCGGTTTTGCGCTCCATGCCCTTTTTAGCCACGGCTTTAAGTGCGTCTTCTCTAAATTCTAATTTTACCTCTTCCATATCAAATAATTTTTCGTACTGCTTGGTCAGCGAGTTTTTAGGTTCTGTTAAAATCTTAACTAAGGATTCTTCATCCAGTTCTTCTAAAGTAGCAACCACTGGCAAACGACCAACAAACTCTGGAATCAAACCGTATTTAACTAAATCGTCCGGTTCAATCTCTTTAAAGATTTGCCCAAGGTCTTTTGAATTATCTTTACTTCGAACTTCAGCAGCCAAAACCAATTCCTGATCTTGTTCGACAACGATGCTCGAATGATATTTTCAAGACCAGAAAATGCACCACCACAAATAAATAAAATATTCGGCTAGTATCCACTTGTAAAAATTCTTGTTGAGGATGCTTACGTCCACCTTGTGGTGGAACTGAAGCAACCGTACCTTCAATTAGCTTCAACAATGCTTGCTGCACCCCTTCACCGGAAACATCACGGGTGATGGATGGGTTATCCGCTTTACGCGAAATTTTATCGATTTCATCAATATAGACTATGCCATGCTGTGCTTTCTCAACATCGTAATCACATTTTTGCAGTAATTTTTGAATAATATTTTCAACGTCTTCACCCACATAACCGGCTTCAGTTAGCGTTGTTGCATCTGCAATTGTAAAAGGGACTTCAAGCATTCTGGCTAAGGTTTCTGCCAACAGTGTTTTACCGCTTCCTGTAGGGCCAACCAGTAGAATATTACTTTTACCCAGTTCGACCTCTTCCTTTTTATCATTGCTACTATTTTGAAGACGCTTATAGTGATTATATACAGCCACAGACAGTACTTTTTTAGCACGGTCTTGACCAATTACATATTGATTAAGATGATCATTAATTTCACGAGGCGTGGGTAATTTGCTAGTACCCTCTTGCTGGCTAATTTCTTGAATTTCTTCGCGGATGATGTCATTGCAGAGTTCTACACATTCATCGCAAATAAATACTGAGGGCCCTGCAATTAATTTACGGACCTCGTGCTGGCTTTTACCACAAAATGAACAGTAGAGTAGTTTACCACTGTCATCTCGACCACCTGATTTTTTTTTATCGCTCATTTATGTTTCCTACGTACCACTGTTTTAGCACTCGTTTGAATACTAACAAAAGCAAGCTAAAGTTTCTGACCTATACTGCTAAGCTTAGCTCTTTTCAATAGGATTTGTCGATAGAATCACTGATCTTTCCACAAATTTTGTGAGTTTCACTGCAAAACTGACTACAAATCATCCAAAAATCGACAATATTTGAAGTTGCGGCTTATAATCTTCGCATTCTATCGTTAATCCAGCTCAAACAAGATTAAAAAATATCTGTTCTGTTTCGTCGACTCGCCTAGGCTACTTAGTGTCAAGACTTAGTCATTACGAGAATTGATAACCTGATCAATAATGCCGTATTCTTTGGCTTCTTCGGCACTCATAAAGTTATCTCTATCGGTATCTTTCTCAATTTCCTTCAACTTTCGTCCGGTATGGTGAGCCTGAATTTTATTAAGATTAGCCCTTAATTTTAGGATTTCCTGTGCATGAATTTCAATATCCGATGCCTGCCCCTGAAAACCACCTAATGGCTGATGGATCATTACCCGTGAATTCGGCAAAGCGAAACGCTTGTCTTTAGCGCCACCGGTTAACAAAAAAGCCCCCATACTAGCCGCTTGGCCAATACAAAGTGTACTAACATCAGGCTTAATAAACTGCATGGTGTCATAGATTGCCATACCAGCTGTGACTACGCCACCAGGGGAGTTAATATAAAGTGAAATATCTTTATCCGGGTTTTCAGACTCTAAAAACAACATTTGAGCAATGATTAGATTTGCCATGTGATCTTCAATTTGACCAACTAAAAATATAACCCGTTCTTTTAATAGCCGAGAATAGATATCATAGGATCTTTCACCTTTAGAAGTCTGCTCTACCACCATTGGCACAAGGCCCATTGCTATCTCATCTGACTTAAAATTATTCATAATTGTCTTTATATCCTTCAATTAATTAATTATTTTTAAAAGTAAACTGAGCATCTAGCTACCACTTGAGTCGTCATAAGACTATTTTGCGGTTACAACTGACTAGCTGTTGGAAACTATTGTAGTGATTAACAAAGGATAAAACATCGTTACCCTTGAAATTAATCGACGATTAAAATGCTAAAAACCAGTAATAAAACAATTATAGTTAACATTTGGCTTAACTATAGTTATTTCAATACTGGTTTTCAAATAACCCTAAGTGATTAAGGCCGATTATTGTCATTTGCATCAATATGGAGAAAATTATTCCTCGGTATCCTTGTTTGGATTCATTAACTCATCAAAGGTCATTGATTTATCGGTTACTTTAGCGGTTGCTTGAACTAGCTCAATCACTGAATCTTCAAGCACCATCTGCTCCACTTCATGTAAGCGATTTTCATCAGAAAGGTAATAGTTAATGACTTCTTCCGGCTTTTCATAAACCGAGGCTAGCTCTTCTAATTTAGCCTTAACCTTGTCATTATCTGTCTTTATTTCATGTTGTTTTATAATTTCACCAACCACCAGCCCCAATTTTACGCGCTGAGTCGCTTTATCTGAGAACAAATCATCGGGTAGTTCAGGTAAGTTGGCCGCATTGTCGCCAAATTGGGCTAAAGCTTGCTGCTTTTGCTGGGCAATTTCTTGCTGTATCATGGATTGTGGCATCTCAAACTCATGGGCAGCCACTAGCGCATCCATCACCTGTTGCTTGACCTTGGAGGTAACCACTTGACCCAGCTCACGCTCCATATTCTTACGGATATCGGCTTTTAAAGTTGCAACATCCTGATTTTCTATACCTAATCTTTCAGCTAAATCAGCAAGCTTTAAAGGTTCTTTCTTATTCACCTTAGTCACTTTAGTTACGAAAACAGCTTCTTTTCCAGCAACTTCTTTATTTTGATAATCTTCAGGGAAGGTCACTTTCACTTCCACTTCATCACCGGCTTTAGAGTCTTCTAACTGCTCTTCAAAGCCTGGAATCATTTGGCCTTTACCTAAAACTAGAGCAAAATCAGTGGCACTTCCGCCATCAAAGGCTTCACCATCAATACTACCAGCAAAATCAATGATAACCTGATCATCAGTTTTCGCTTTTCGTTTAACTTCAACCCAGTTCGCTTGTTGGTCACGAAGGGTATTTAACATGTTTTGCAGATCATCATTAGTGACTTCCGCAGTAGGCTTATCTATTGCTATCTCACTAAAATCTTTAAGTTCAACCTCTGGGTAAATATCAAAGGTCGCAGTAAATTCTAAATCGGCACCTTCCTTCATATTAATAGGTTCAATGTGAGGAGCCGCTGCAGGTTGGATTTTCTCTTGAATAACCGCTTCGTAAAAGGAACGTTGCATCATATCAGAAATAATATCTTGACGAACGTGTTCACCAAAACGCTTTTTGATCACGTTAAGTGGTATTTTACCCGGCCTAAAGCCATTTAAACGCTGGGTTCTAGCGAGCTCTTTCATTTTAACTAAGGCTGCTTCGTCAATTTTATTGGCTTCAACCGCGATGGTTAATTTGCGCTCTAATCCAGAAGTTGTTTCAACAGAAACTTGCATTTGTATGCTCCAACATGGTGTTCAAAATTTTATTAAATAAAATATACAGATATTTTTTGTAACCACTTCTAATATCGATGTTCAATCATGCATTTTACTGATAAATACGTGCATTATCGAATGTGATTATAAAGGTTACGACTATTCGGAGGAAGCTTGAGTTGATTAAAAGCGCTTTAAGTCGTATTCCTTGGCAAGCAGTAAAACTCAGGCAACCACCCACCGGCATAAGGCCAGACTGTCAGGGTATCTCCCTTCTCTAAATTTAAAAATACCTTTACTATATAAATACTTATTGGGTTACAAATGGTGCGAGAGGAGAGACTCGAACTCTCACGCCGCAAGACACTGGAACCTAAATCCAGCGCGTCTACCAATTCCGCCACTCTCGCACATCATTTGTAACTAACCAGTATTTTTATAAAAAACAACCAAAACTGGGGTGGACGAAGGGGTTTGAACCCTCGACAACCGGAATCACAATCCGGGGCTCTACCAACTGAGCTACGTCCACCGTCATTCTTCAAAGACTTGAAATGTTCTCATAGCTTAGCACAAAATACAATGCTCGTCAGCTGACACTAGTCCAGCCTGCCAAAATATCTCATAATCTTAGAAGCAACACCTATGGCGCGCCCGGCAGGATTCGAACCTGCTACCCTCGGCTTAGAAGGCCGATGCTCTATCCAAATGAGCTACGGGCGCATTGTTACCTAGTATCAATCCCGCGCTTAATCAGCACAATGACCAGGCAATTAAGAAAAACTGGTCGGGGAAGAGGGATTCGAACCCCCGACATCCTGCACCCAAAGCAGGCGCGCTACCAGACTGCGCTATTCCCCGACTGACTCAAAGCGATAATACAAATAAAAACTATCTCACCGCTATTTGAGAGCGCGGAATAATACTGATTTAAGGCTTTAAGGTCAACCACGAACCTCGATAAAAATGAAAATAAATGCACTAATGCCACTATCAAGTAATAAATGTCGATTTTAATCGCTTAAGCAGGCATATTTTAATGCTATATCGCTTTTTAGATTTAGTATTTAACTATAAGTCTTGGTTATTGCGCCAACAATCGCAAAAATAGCGCTCTTTCATTCACCACCACAAGAAATAGTGATAATGACGGCAAAAATAATCAATGGAATTCAAGTTTCGGCAGCTATTCGTGAACAAATGAAGCAACGAGTGACGAATCGACTTAGTCAAGGATTACTCAAGCCTAGACTGGCAGTGTTACTGGTGGGTGCAGTAATATTGTGAGCCGCCCTATGGTGATGGAACTTTTGCTAGCCGGTGGAACCGTCACCATCCGCCATCGATTTATTGTAGATCTTGAATTGCAGGTGTCGCATGCTGGCCTGCTAGTGGTTGGGGTAGGTTAAAGGATAATGGATAAAATCCGGAGCGGTGGTCATTGATGTGGGTATTAATCGGTTAGACAGTGGTAAATTATTCGATGATATTGATTTTGAAGAAGCTAAAAAGCGAGCTTCATGGATTACAGCAGTACCGGGTGGCGTGGGACCGATGACTGTGGCCACTTTAATGCATAATACACTCTATGCTGCTGAAAAATCTGACCCGGCCTAAACTTTCTAGGAATTTAAGGCCGGTCGATTAATCTATGCAGTTAACCTTGCCAAAAAAGATCACCACCATGTTCTTCAATGGTTTCAAGTACTTTTCCGCCGCCACGCGCAACGCAAGTGAGAGGATCTTGAGCCACAATAACCGGTAATCCGGTTTCATCCATAAATAATCGATCCAGATCGCGAATCAATGCGCCACCGCCGGTTAAGACCATACCACGTTCTGAAATATCGGCAGCTAATTCTGGTGGTGACTGTTCTAAAACAGAACGTACCGCTCGAATCATGCCTGCTAAGGGATCTTTGCAATGCTTC
>JAUZSK010000041.1 GCA_030949565.1 Enterobacterales bacterium | reverse complement strand
ACCTGTGCGGTATTGCCCCTTGTGTGGCTGTCTATTATCGTCTTCAAACGAATTGGGCTTATAATTAAATAACCTCGTTGATATACTTGTTTTTGTAAAAAATTAACCAGATTTTTTGTACGAGATATCTTAAGAACCCCAATTCGAAAGCAGCCTTGCTACTTTGTTCTTTGGTGTTCTAGCTAACTTTTGAGCGAGCCGAAATGGTATGGAGCCTATATCATACATCGCTGATTGATGTTATCCAACATAACTAACCATAATTTTGCGGTCATTTCCGCATCATATAACGCTCGATGAAACTGCCCGTCAGAATTAATATTGGTGTATTTAACTAATGTTGATAATTGATGATTGGGCGCATCTTGAAAGACTCTTCTGGCAATTAACATTGAGCAAGCAAACTGGCCTTTGTAATGCCTAGATATTCAGCTAAGTTCAGAGTCAAGAAAGCGTTTATCAAAGTGATGCATTGTGAGCAACCAGATTGTAGTCCTCAATAAAATCAGCAAATTGAGTCATCACCTCGCGACAGGGCAATGCCTTTTCTAACATCTGGTTGTTTATACCAGTATAGTTTTCGATAAAGCCGCTAATCAAACAACCAGGATTCATCAATGCTTGAAATCGGTCAACCACCTTCCCAGCCTCAATCCGAACCGCACCGATTTCAATCGCGCGATCACCATAATCGGGAGACAGCCCTGTGGTTTCAAAATCGAGTACAATCACTCTATCGGCATTGCTCATTTATGTTTTCCCTAGTTCCCATGCTCCCGCGTGGGAATTCATTCCAAAGCCCAAAGTTTACCACTCTAGGCAAATTAAACATCAATCTAACCCGATAGCCCCCTATGCATTACCACGCTAGGCAAATTAAACATCAATCTAACCTGAAAGCCCCGTATGCATTACCACGCTGGAGCGTGGGAACGAGAAACCTAGTTATCATGCGCCCGAGGCTATAAAAATACCCCTAGTTCCCATGCTCCCGCGTGGGAATTCATTCCAAAGCTCAAAGTTTACCACGCTACGCAAATTAAACATCAATCTAACCTGAAAGCCCCGTATGCATTACCACGCAGGAGCGTGGGAACGAGAAACGAGATGCTGTCTACCAATCTGTTGTCTCAAAGGTGCCTGCCCATTAGTGGTTTTTATCACTGGCAATTCCTAGCAATTCTTTGATATCGTCTGCGGTTAACTTGCTCGCGTCTTTTGCTTTCTTGTCGCCATAAATTCCATCGGCTAACGCTTGTTTTTTTGCTTGCATATCCAAAATTTTCTCTTCTAGGGTATTTTCTACGACCAATTTGTAAACGAACACAGGCTTGTCTTGTCCTATGCGGTGCGCACGATCGCTGGCTTGATTTTCAACCGCTGGGTTCCACCAAGGATCGTAATGGATCACCGTATCTGCTGTAGTCAAATTGAGGCCAACGCCACCAGCTTTCAAACTGATTAAAAAAACATCAGCTTGTCCACTTGAAAATTTTTCAATAACTTGGTCTCTTTTTCGAGTACTACCTGTTAATTTTGTATAGGATATTTTTTCGGCTTTAATCGATTTTTCTATAATAGAGAGCATGCTCGTAAATTGAGAAAATATTAAGATTTTACGCCCTTCTTCTACAAGCTCAAGAACCATATCAATTAGCAATTCAAGTTTGGCTGAACGTTTTACTTTTTTTGCTTGTTCGAGTTTGACTAATTGTGGATCACAACACACTTGTCGTAGTTTTAATAGTGCATCTAAAATAGTGATATGACTTCTATTGAGACCTTTAGTGGCAATGGCTTGTTGGATCTTTTTTTCCATAGTAATCCTAATAGTCTCATAGAGGATTGATTGTTGTTCCGAAAATGAAACGGTTTTGATAATTTCAGTTTTTGGCGGTAGTTCATTTGCAACCACTTGTTTTGACCGTCTTAATAAAAATGGACTTACTCTATTAGCAAGCATTTTAGATACTAGAGGGTTGTTATCTTTTTCTATAGGATTCCTATATTTCTGGTTAAAGCCTTTTTCTGTGCTTAAAAACCCGGGCATCAAAAAATCATAGATTGACCATAATTCGCCTAGATGATTTTCCATGGGTGTTCCAGTTAAGGCAAGCCTATGCTGACTATTAAAAGCTTTAATTCCTTTGGTCGCCTTGGCTCTTGGATTTTTAATGTTTTGCGCCTCATCCAAAATAATAAAGTAATAATTGATGGCTTTCAAAATTTCAAAATCTCGAACGATAAGTGAATAGGTGGTTAAAATGACGTCAAATTCGCCTAACCGAGAAAAGTGTTGGCGTCGGTCAGAGCCTTGGGAGATATGAACTTTTAAATTAGGTGTAAATCGCTTCGCTTCTTTTTTCCAATTACTCATTAAACTTGTTGGCGCAATGATCAAACAAGGCTGTTTAATTCGCCGAGCGGATTTTTCTTTTTGCAAGTGGATTAACGTTTGTACAGTTTTCCCTAAACCCATGTCGTCAGCAAGTATACCGCTAAATTCAAATTCTCTTAAAAACTGTAACCAATTAAACCCTTTAGATTGATATTCTCTCAAGTCACCCTTAAATAATTTCGGCGGTTGTACCGTTTTTATACCGTCAAAATTGGCTAATTTTTTGCCAAGTTCTTTGAGCCGTAAATCACCAGACCATTGAATATTCAATGAATCGTTTTTATCCAACTGATTGACTAATAAGGCATCGAATTTTGATATTTTGAACACCTCATCACCTAGCGGCACGCTATCAAATAGTTCGTAAATTAAATCTAAAATAGGCTTGATTTTATCCTTTGGTAAGACAATGTACTGGTAAGGTGTATGTTCAATTAATAATTCGTCGGGTAAATTGAGAATGTCATATTGATTTAACAGATCGGCAATGATAGGCATTAATGATAGTTTACTCTCTGTCGAATCAGCTGAACTCAAATCATTGAATTTAATATCAAATTTTAAACTAAACCAGTCGTTTTCCTCTTCAATGTCAATATTCCACTCATCATCTGGAATAATAAAATCCAAACTAAAGCTCGGATCAATCTCAATTAACCAACCAGCATTTGCTAATTCTTGACGGTCTTTATCCATAAAGTGACGCCAACGGCTAATCGTATCAGTTGGATTATTACCAAGACTCATTCTTGCTAACAATTGATTTTCTGATACAGAAGCGTAAAGACCTGGCGGGTTAAGTTCAAAATTTAGGTCAAGTAGAGACTCAGACAGTTCAATTTCTTTTTCCATGTCACGTTTTATACGTAGCACTTCATCTTTTTTTTCAAATATTATGATCGCCTGTTCGAGTGCTTGAATTTCAATTTCTTTATAGACAAAGCTAATTTTCAAAGCATTAAGAGGTGGATATATTTCGAGCGGATCAACTAATCGACAAATGGTTAACTTTGGTTTAAGTGAAGAGCCATCGATATCGGTTATTTTAGTTTCTATAGGCAACGGGATCTGTTGATCTAGCCCCGTTTTAATCATATTTAAATTGAATTTTTTTATATCCAAATCAGAAATAATCGGTGACTCGATAAGCCTTGATAACTGTTGGTTTTTTAATTTGCTTTTGATGGCATTTATTTCACTCTGCGACGGGTTAATTTCACAAGGTGGCTCTGTAAACACTAGATAAGAGCTTGCTAATTGAGTAGTGACTAACTGGTGAACTTCTCCATCTTTAGTATTTTTCGATTGCCACTCAAACGATAAATCAATGTCAGCACCCAACGTTAGAAACCCACCATCCATGTGCCTCCAAAAACAGCGACGTGTTTTTATCATTTTTAACAAAGCTTGCCAGCCAAATTCTCCTTCAACAATGGCATCCTGATATTGATAATAGTATCGATGATCAAACTCATTATTTTGAGATACTTTAAGCAGCATGATGATCTCTTTATCAATTGAGTTATGAAAGGCATTTTTGCTATAATTATATTGAACACTGTCAGTTTGAGAGCTAAAACTGAGCGGTTTAGCTTTTAGATATCCACCTTTTACTCTAAATCCCGAGGAATGTAAGGTGACACGAAGTTCCCCTTTTTGTTGCCCCGGTTCAAGAATGTAAGCAATCCACTTTTTGTTATTCTCAACATATTGCTCATTGACCAGTTGTCCTTCGCTTGCGATATCACCTAACCAGCCATCAATGATTGCGGTTGAGGCGTAGCTCTTTTTAGCGGTATTTCCTCCTCTTAATGGACCGATATTGACGTCCTTTGGCCTGGTTGACAAGTAATCTAAAAGCGTTGCAACCACATGTTTACAATTAAATCCAACCGGACAACTGCAATTTCCTTCAACAGCAATTCCCCAAGAGGCTTTTTCAACCGTTATTGTTTGACAATAGGGATAACGACCATCTACTTCACTATAAAGTTCAATGCTGTGATTTGACTCTTCGTTAACGATGATATCGCCGACTAAGCCTTGTTTAAAATAGCGCTCACCGCGTGAAAATGAACCGGTATCGAATTCATTTTTGATATCATTTCTTGAGAATTTAAGCATGTAAAAGTTGATTGTCGCAGATATTGCATTTATTAAAGCAGCATAGTATCACGGTTTTCCCATTTTAATTCCTTGGTATTGCCCAAATCCTTATATAGATATCTAAAATTAATCCAAGTCCGTTTCAACCAGCTCATTTTTTAAAATAATTCTCTTTTTGATAAAAAGCCTTACGTCTAACTGACGATATTATCGGTTTTTCTGTCATCTATGCAATAATAATCACAAAGAAATACCGAGTGTTCAATATTTAAACATAATGGGCACAATCATGACCACAAGCAGGATTCATCAATGCTTGAAATCGGTCAACCACCTTCCCAGCCTCAATCCGAACCGCACCGATTTCAATCGCGCGATCACCATAATCGGGTGGCAGCCCTGTGGTTTCAAAATCGAGTACAATCACTCTATCGGCATTGCTCATTTATGTTTTCCCTAGCTCCCATGCTCCCACGTGGGAATTCATTCCAAAGCTCAAAAAGTTTACCACGCTAGGCAAATTAAACATCAATCTAACCTGAAAGCCCCGTATGCATTACCACGCAGGAGCGTGGGAACGAGAAAATAAAGAATGGTGTCCGGGGCCGGACAAATTGGTCTGGAACCAAATTTGAACATCAGCCGCTTTTTGGCTGATGCCCCGAAGGGTGAACGACAGGGATGTCGGTCATAATCTAACCGGGTACCGGTTCGATTCCAACAGGATAGGGTTAGACGCATTGACTATTGAGGAGTTTAGTTTGATTTGAAAATAATGGTGCCCGGGGCCGGAATCGAATAATTAACTTATCTTATTGATATTTATGAATATTAACTATCGCCATTCATCAAAATGTTGCTACCAGTGTTACTAAACAACAAAGTCACAATCATTTTTGATAAATAATGCTCAATTCCGCTTAAACCATCATTTATTTGAATTTAAAATTTTCCAAAATAAGCTATTAACAAATATAGTTTGCTATCGCAACCTTGTCACATTTATAGTTTAATGGATTAAATCACTATATAAATGACTATTTCAAACGTCCAAATTTACTACTCAAAATAAACGCGCCAATGGGGGAAGGATAAATGTTCATAATGGCAGTCATTCGGCATTCACATTCGGGGTAATATGCAGATGCAGATCCATAAATCATTAGCTTAAGTAAAGCCAATAGCTGCAATTTAATACCCTTTAAATTATCCTGGTAAAATCCGGAAAGCGGCTTTCACCAACAAAGCAATAAGCTCATTCATTAGATGTAGTAAGAATATAATCTACCTTTCGCTATTGCAATTCAGAATCTCTTTTTTTTCTAATCCCTTTTTCCATCGCATCAAAGCGCTAATTACTTCATTGTTAATAGTGGAGTCCACTTTTATGGGATTCTGGTAGATTTTTCTAGCTTTACTCGTTAGCGTTTTTGCATCTTTATTAGAAAATCCTAGACGATCATGTAGAAAGCGCTCAAGCCCCTTAGGATCGTTGATATTTAGAATCTCTCTTTCATTGACTTCATCACTCTCGAAATTATTACTCTGGTACGTTTTTCATATTAGCCTCTAGTTTTGAATTTAGGACAGTGTTTAAGTATCAATCATCGAATACGCTTTTTATTGCTCGGGTCCATCGAACAATCTGCTCAGCTACTGTGTATTGAAGAATTTGAATGTTCTTTGGTAAGCGATTTCTGGCCATTTTGAAACTCGTATTTTGGAGATGTAAAAAAAAGACTAGGGCGACGGTGTTTTTTGCCCTTACTTGGACTTTTTACCCGCCCTACCTTGATCCTAGTCAACGCTTTAGGCATTGAACATACTTAAATAAATTACCCACCGCGCCATCATTTAATTAAAGGTGAATGGCCGTGGGCTGTCTGGGTTTTATTGAGAGGGCACTCGCAGACTAATCCCCGCCCCCTAAGGGGACTATCGAACTGTATTAGTGCAGTTATCTTTTAAACTAACGGACCACTGATTACACCGGCTGGCAAGTGCACTGCAAAGCCGAGCCTAGTTTCTGCTAACGCGGTTACTAAGTTTTTGGTAAAGTCAGCGCCATCACTGTTAGAGAACTCGAGCAACGCATCTTCTCTTAAGTGTAGACTTACCGCCTGCTCGGTATCCAGCGTGATGAATGTTCCAGCAGCTAACGCTTTGGTACTGTACAATGGTGTACCCCATAGCGTACTTAACCCACCATCTACAGGCTTTCCTACAATGTAGTTATTGTCTATATCTTTTAGCAGTTCAATATCAGCTACATCATTATGATTCATGATTGTTAGCCCTGCATTGAAATTGCTGTTGTTCAACGCTAAGATGCCTTTCCTAACGCTATCCACTGCGGTATCGCCAACGGTAGGAGCGTATACGGTGTGATTTCCTGCTTTTAGCAACCCATTCATTGTACTGGCTGTACCATCACCGTTTATTATTGCGTTCTCAATCTTAAGCTCCAGTCCATACCGGAGCCACTGCATATGGAAGTTCACAATGGCCGGATTATCATTCATGACCTGACGAGATAACTTCAACCAATGAGCAAAAGTCGGTATCTGTTCAGTAACCTCTTGAAATGTAATACCACTTTCAGCCTTTAAAACCCCCTCTCCATTTTGGGGTGCCGCATTATTCGCTTCAGTTGCCACCTTGGAGTAAGTAAACGAGCTCCCGGTTGCCGGAATACTCATAATAAATTGGCGTAAAAATGAGCGCTGTTCAGGATTACCAACAATACCGGGTAAGCGTTGGGTTGGGTTGGTCGCTCCTGTTGAAGTTGTTGTGCTGTTTGTAATATCGAGCAAAAGCGATTTAGCATCGATTGGAATACCAGCTGATTTAGACTTTCGCCCGATAAAATCTTGAACCGCATCCGAGTTCTTGATTTCTCTAGAAAATGAAAAACCTTTTCCATTTGCCGAGATTAAATCGCATTGACTATTATTCGTCCCAAATTGTTCCACCGAAAGTAATCGGTCAGAAAGTTCCCTTTGCTTAATTTCTACGCTATCAAATTTTGTTTTTAAGTTGTCGGCTATGCCTTCAATTTGCTCTGCTACTTGGTTTACTTGACTATTCATTATTAAAACCTCAATTAAAATTATATTAAGGTATTAGGGGCTTTTGGATTGGTTTTTCACACACTCACACAAAGCCGCAAAATACGGTTACTTTTTTTAAATGGTGTATCAAACCACTTAACAAAAAATCCTTTGTGCCAAGTGTATCTCACACTTTGACTGCCGGCCTACATCGCGCAGGAAAACTTTTAAGGCTACATGAGTCAGCATCGCGCAGAGCCATATATTGATTAACTCATTGTCTGAGTCTGCATCTCGCAGAGTCATTCAATAACGCTAATATTATATAGTAATATCATCTTTTGTTAAAGGGTTTGGCGTACTTTTCATTTTTTATAGTATTGTTTTTTCTAAAATAAAAAAGGGGGGGTGAAAACTGAAAAACTCAAAAAACTGAAACTGCAAAAAGACTTGTTTTCCACAATAGAATCGTTACAACACCCTATATCCATTGAGTTTGTATAGTTTTTATAGTTTTTATAGTTTTTATAGTTTTTATAGTTATACAATATTTACCCCCCCCCTTCTAGTTTTACATGGCAATCAGTTTTGCAACCCATTGAAAGGTAACGAGTACATGAGAGCATTTCTATCACCACGTTTTGCATTCCATGTAATACCTGTTAGTTTGATTAGTGCCTTCTTAAGACCTCGTTCTGAAATTTCGCTACTAAAGTCTTCATTATTCTTAAGGGCTTTAACAATGGCAGATTGATTTTTGGTGCCACTTCGTAATTCACTGAGTACAAATATAATTTCAACTTCATATTCATCTTTTAATTTTTGTTCATGTTTTTTAGTTGTCAGACTAGAAGCCTGTGCAGCGTTAATAGGTAAAATCGAATCAAGGCGGTCCTGGTAATTCATTCCTGGTTCTGTCTGGTACCGGTAAGTACATTTAGAAATATTATTTCCTCGACTCTTGCCACGGATAAATTCAACGGTTTTTAAATTATTGGATTCCTCTATGACATCGAGTGAATAAGTGCAATCAATATCATCCTCAATATCCTGTACACCAGCAAACACTATATTTCCATCATCATCACGGTTTTTATTTACGTGAGCCAACATGATAACCGTTCCACCTCTAGCAAGAAAAGGACGATAAATTTCGCCATAGGTTCTCATCGCGGATTTATCCATAGGGTTCACAATTTTTTTTAGTGTATCTAAAATAACAATCACACCTCGAGCCGTATCATTTTCGGTAGCATTCTTCATATACCCTAAAAGCATATCAACCTTAAACCCATGGTAACCTGGTGATAACATTTTAAAACCGTACTGCTCAGCTAATTTTAATTTATACGTTAATCCCTTATGACCATCGTCAGCGTTAATGTAATAAACATTTTCAGGAATAATGTCGCCTGTTCTAATCCCGTCAATTAAAAGTCTAATCGTTATTAACGTTTTACCAGCATTTGGCTTGGCTGATATAATCGTCCCATCACCTAATAGGGCCATTTCACCAAGCACATATTTATCATCTAACATCTTTTCTGCCATAGCTTTACTTTCTCCATTGAGCGCAAAAGTATTTAAGTCGAACGGATTTATAGGCGGTTTCAATTTATTCACAAAGTTGGGATCATCTTTAAAATCATTTGGATCATTACCAATTTCGTTTTTTGGCATTATTACATTTTTAACAATACTCAAGAGTCATCCTCCAAGAGAATAATTATTTCATTAGGCTTATAAAATTCAGCAATTAAGTTTGCAACTTTTTGCTGATTACTTTTACCAAAAGAACATACGCATACGCCATTTCCATCTTGGTGGTGAAATACCATTGAATAGGCACTGCTCCAGCCTTCACAAACATACCATGGGATTGTTTTATCCAGTATGTTGCCTAACAACAGGCCGCCACCTGAAACCCTACCAAAGGTCTGTTTACGACCGTCGCAATTAATGCATTGAACACCTTGAACTTTATCGGTTTGAATATTACGTATTGGAACAATGATGCAATCCGCATTCGTGCCTATTATTTTTCTGCTAGATGCTATTCCGCGGCTAGCGCCACCATTGGATTGAATACCTTTACTTATTGCATAGGGGTGCGATCTAGTTAATCGATCATCAGTGATGGCACCTTGCCATAATTTTAAAGCATAAGAATTGGTATTATTTAACTTTTTAAAAGGTGCTGATTTTATTTTTGGAAGTGGTCTTGCTATGCCGCTACTATTTTTATATTTCCACCCATTCTCCTTCGCCAAATAAAAAACTGTACTAATTGTAATACCATTACCACTTAGCGACTGCCAAACATTTATAAAATCTTTAGACTTATAGTTATCGGCTGTTTGACTCCAAGCTTCGGCAATAGAATAGGCATTATTATCAAACTCTGATTTAAGAGCCATTAAAACCTTTAGCCATATATCCCTATCATGAGATGGAATGAAATGCAGCGCGCCTTCAACAGTCAACATTTGATCATGATTTATAGCTCGGAAGATAGGCTTTAAGCCTCTAACAGATAGCCCATTTTTTTGATCTTTTTTAGCGTGATACACTAGAAATAACAACTTTGTTCGCGGCTAGAATTTCTCGTGCTTTTTTGCATTGCTCTTGATCAAGCCAATAGCGTGCAAATACAGTTACTCCACCAAACCGAGTGGGAATTGATTCATTTCGCCTATAAAATATTATTTTATATCGCTCACTCAGATGTGCTACGGTTTGTGAAAGGCAGGTATCACCAATTCGATATGCTTCAACAACATTCAAACCATACTCTCCTTTAAGAGAAAATAAATTAAGCATATATTTATCTTTTTGACCTATGGTAGAAAGTGTTTTTTGATGACTGGCTTTACCTTTCTTTTGCATCGAATGACTCATTTCACCGCCTCATCAGAATGTTTGATGCTAGCCTCAATACGCTGTTCAATCCATTCATCTACCTTGCTTTCTTGCCATCCTATGGCGCGCTGACCTAGCGATATGGGGCGGGGAAATTTACCTACAGTTACAAAAGCATAGATTGAGCTCTTGCTTAGTCCGGTTTTTTGGGATACTTGGGGAAGTCTTAATATTTTGTTCATAGATTTACCTCGTCTGTTTGGGTTTAATAAGTGACAAGGTGATTTTGTGCTGTTCTTTATATTTAAAATAGCAGAATGATTCTATTTAATACTTCTCATAGATGTTTTTGAATGAAAAACTCCTATACTTAATTATTGTAGGGGTATAAGGATTTTGGCACTGAATTCTTATTGAATATATTGTTGTGGTATTCAACCATTAAATTGTATTTGTCATTAGGATTAGTAAAATTATACAGTGGAAATATTGCATCGATATAAAAGCGAGGTGGGTACTCTTCTTTTTTCGTTAGGCATACCCAAGTTAGCAAGTCTGAGTATTCTAGCAATCGGTTTGTTCCTATCAGATTCCGAATTTTCTTCGATGTGCAATTTTTTTGTGTAGCATGGTTTTCTTTCTGCAATTGAAGCCAATGCTCAAATTGGGTTTTTATTAAACTGGTGGGGTTATCTAAGTCCACTATTAGATATTTTTTGTACTCATTATAGTGGTTAAACATTCTATCGCTGTCAAAAGGTTTATCTAAACCCTCAAGAATAGCAGTTACTTCTATTGCATTAAAAACGTCTAATGGGAGAACAGCTTTGTTTTCTCTCCTGTTGTTTGGCGTTAAATGAAGAAAACCAGACATTTTTGGACCTCGTTTTTCGATTACCTCTTTGTCATGTTTGTTTTCTAATTGTTTAATTTCTTCATAGCTTGCATTTGGTTTGTTTTGAATAAAACTCCAATAGCTATGTAATAAGGAAGTAGGTGTAGTAGTTGGTATATCTAACGCGCGAATTAACTCCCATCGGACTTTTACATTTGAGTAAAGGTCTCGATCTGAAAGATTTATTGCGTTAGGGTATTCGCTTACATTAAACCAGCCTGGTGGTTGTAGTGAACTCTTTGGTCGCCCCATTTTCATATTTAATATCCCTCAAATATCCCTCAAAATGTTACTTGACCAAGATAGTGAGGTTCTATCCTTTCGGGAGCTACCCTAGGTCAAGCGAACTTGGCTATTTAAGAACGTAGCTATCAAAATCTTTTTTAATTTTTCCTAATAAATTTTCAAGACCTGCTGCATAGAACGACTTTATCTCTTGATTGAAGCTATCATAGTCTTTAGTGGCCATCATGTAGGCAAAAGACCTCGCAGCACCTATTGCCATGGATATTTCATTGACTTCATCTAGTTCACTCGCATACTTATTAGTGCATTTCATGTGTTTACCCCTTATGGTCATTTACAATTCTTAAAGTTTTTGATGTGGTGGCGTGGTGTTTGAAATCATCTATTTCATTATGCTAGTTGGTCTTCCCATTGTATTGAATTTTCTAGGTCGCTCTTAATGCCAGCTAACACCTTTTCCACTCCATAGTGAAAGCTCTGCTTAAAAATTCATCCTTTGTATTGAAAAATTCAGAGTCCATCATAGAGGTCATTGCTTCAATCGCATCGATTCCCATTGTAATATCATTTACTTTATTGCTTTTGATTCTTGTAAATTTAACAGTGTTATTCGCTTTTTTGGTTTTCATTCTAATATCTCCTAAATATTATTTATAAATGATTCTTAAATTCTTAGTTTTGGTAGTTCTAAGGATTTCACCTCTAGCAGCTGCTTCAATGTAATCTGACCACCAAATCATAAGTTTAGCTCTACGATCTAGGTACTGAGCGCGATTGTATGCGGCCCTGACCTTATTCTTGTCAAAGTGGGATAAGGCTGATTCAATAACATCGGGATCAAATCCATTTTCATTGAGTGTAGTGCTCGCGATCGAGCGCAAACCATGAGCAACTAAAACACCACCATACCCCATTCTTTTTAAAGCCATATTAGCCGTTGAAGCATTCGCGTGGGTCCTAGGGTTTCTATCCGCTGGGAAAACATAAATTCTATAGCCACTAATCGGTTTCATTTCTTCTAATAACTCTAAGGCTTGGTTAGTGAGCGGTACAGAATGGTTTTTTTTGTTTTTCATTCGTTCACTAGGAATATTCCATATTCTGTTTACAATATCTATTTCGTCCCACCTAGTTCCTGCAGCTTCGTTTGGTCTAACCATAGTATGTAGTTGCCATTCAATTAGGTTTCGTGTGGTTATTTTTATACTAGCTCGGCTAATTCGTCTTAGTAACTGCGGTAATTCTTCCGGCTTCAATGTGGGGTAGTTTTCGGTCTTAATTACTCTAAATTCATCCAAAATATTAGCCAAAGGGTTATACTTAATTCGCCCTGTATTTTCTGAAAATGCCATGATCTTGTTCAATCGTTGGCATAACCTCCTCACCGTTTCATAACTCCCTTTCTCGGCTACAACTTTTATAGCTGTTATTGCATCAGGCGCAGTTAAGTCAGTAATTGGTTTATTTCCGAGTCTGGGGAAAATATGCAATTCCAAAGAGCGCCATGTATTTTTAGATATTCTGTCTTTCCTTGATTCGTACCAAACTGTCGCTACTTGCTCAAGCGTGTTTTCACGGAGCAATTTTTCAGCCTTGTCAAGCCTCTCTCGCTCCTCTTTTGGATCGACCTTATCGGCAAGTTGCCTTCTGTAGCGATCACTTATTTCTCTTGCTTTACTCAGAGACACAGCCGAATAAAGTCCAATACTAATATTGGAGCGTTTCTTTGTGAAAGGATGATAATAGTTGAATAGCCAAATTTTAGTGCCATTCGGCTTTATTCTCAATGACAGTCCTTTACCGTCCACGAGGTTGTATTCCTTCTCCTTAGGCTTAGCGTGGGCGACTTGGGTTGGACTTAATGGTTTGGTGACTCTTGGCATAGTAACATCCGTAGGAACACTGTTTTAAGCTAAAAGGCTTCGTTGTTACTATGGATGTTACTATAATTACTGGATTTTAACAAACGCCAATGAACTGCAATAGAGTTAAAACAGCTCCAAACTGTTGGTTTTACTTGGCTTTAGGACTATTTTGAACGTTGTTGAAAGTGTTAATGGTGCCCGGGGCCGGAATCGAACCGGCACGACCAGAAGTCGCAAGATTTTAAGTCTTGTGTGTCTACCAATTTCACCACCCGGGCAT
This sequence comes from Enterobacterales bacterium, assembly GCA_030949565.1. Taxonomy (GTDB): domain Bacteria; phylum Pseudomonadota; class Gammaproteobacteria; order Enterobacterales; family Kangiellaceae. The sequence continues at coordinate 12,321 of JAUZSK010000041.1, read as the reverse complement.
CGGGGGCTTTTTTTGAATCATCATGTAAGCGATAACTCACATAATAAGACAATTTGGAGGCTGGAGTCGGAATCGAACCGGCGTAGACGGAGTTGCAGTCCGCAGCATGGCCACTCTGCCATCCAGCCAAATAAAGTTAAAGCAATCACGTCCTGTGAGGCTATTATAATCGAGTTTTATCAAAACAGTCGATTAAATAACAAAAAACCTCGAAATTAAATGATTAATTCCGAGGTTTTTGACTCAGATATCAATTCTAGGAGGTTGAATTCCAAGAAAAAAACAATCCAAAAAAATCTGGAGCGGGAAACGAGATTCGAACTCGCGACCCCGACCTTGGCAAGGTCGTGCTCTACCAGCTGAGCTATTCCCGCGTCGAGAGCAGGCATTCTACAGTAAGATTATTATCTGTCAAGCGTCTTAATCAGAAGATTTCGATCTTTTTTCATCAACTAGGCTTTGCTAGGTAAAAGTGGTGTAAAAGCGTGGTTTTTTGGTCACATTTAGGCCACTAAACGTCCAATGTGAGGCTATTCTTTACTCAATAAGGGCCAAGTGGCTTTTAAATAGATAACCATTGACCATAAAGTTAAAGCAACGGCGACATACATAAAGATATAACCCCAAATATAAAGCCAAGAATGATCCCAAACGGCGTTAATTTCAGCTTCCCGTCCGGCTAGCAACAAAAAGAATATAGCTGACAGCTGCATGAGGGTTTTAAACTTGGCGATATTAACCACCTTGATTGCTGATCGCTCCCCGTATTCCGCCATCCACTCTCTTAACGCCGAAACCGTAATCTCGCGGCTAATAATGACCACAGCAGGAATAGCGATCCAAAATGTGGCATGCTGTTCCACCAACAAAACGAGTGACGCGGCGACCATCAGTTTATCCGCCACTGGGTCAAGAAACTCACCAAGACGAGACTGCATATCAAATTTTCGTGCGACCCAACCATCAAACCAATCGGTCCAGCCGACCACCGCAAAGATTAAGGCGGCCGTAGTTTGTCCCCAAGGGACTGGTAAATAGAAGAAAAAAACCAGTAACGGAATACAAAGTATTCGAAAAGAGGTTAAAAGATTGGCTATATTCATTAATTTAAAGTGTTATGCATGGCTGATTGAGTGGTCATTCTATCATTGATCGAGCGAAAAGAAAGAGACCATTTAGAGATTAAGTTTGTTCAGCACATAGTTGCGCAAAAACCCGTTGTTCTTTTTAAGTTTTGACTTCATTGTTAATCAGCTGGTCCGGTTATTCTATTCATGCAAGTAGTCGAATACCGCTTGAGCGAGTTTAGTGCTAATACCCTCTACCTGGCATAAATCATCCATCCCTGCGCGTTTCACCTCTTGTAGGCCACCAAAATGTTTAATCAAAGCGCGACGCTTTTTGGCGCCGACTCCGACGATCCCTTCTAGACTAGAAGTTTTACGCTTTTTATCTCTTTGCCCACGATGACCGGTGATAGCAAAACGATGCGCCTCATCACGAATCGCCTGAATTAAATGAAGCCCTGGCGAATCATCTTCTAACCGAATGGCTAAAGCCTCTGAGGGAAAAAATATTTGCTCCATACCCACTTTACGATCACTCCCTTTGGCCACGCCAATGACTGTAATATGGGTTAAATCAAGTGATTCCAAAACCTGACAGGCTTGGTTAAGCTGCCCTTTACCGCCATCGATTAATAACAAATCAGGCAATTTGGCCTGCTCTTTGACTAGGCGTTCAAAACGTCGTCTGACGGCTTGCTCGATGGCGGCATAATCATCCCCTGCTGCAACATCCTTGATATTAAAGCGCCGATAATCGGATTTTTTGGCACAGCCCTGCTCGAACACGACACAAGAGGCCACCGTTTGCTCGCCTTGAAAATGACTAATGTCAAAACACTCCATTCTTAATGGCAACTTATCTAATGACAGCTCATCCATTAAGACTTGCAGGCGTTTATTTAAATGGCTTTTCTCCTGCAGCTTTGCAATTAACAACTGCTTGGCATTTTGCTCAGCCATTTTTAACCATGCCGCCTTATTGGTTTTTACTTGGGTCAAAAATTTAACTTGAAAAGGTGTCAGCTGGGACAATAAATGCTGTAAAAATGACTCTCCTTCTAGCTCACCACTGGTGACTATTTGTTGCGGTATCTGTTGTTGGTTTTGTGGATAAAAATGACCAACAAATGAGCTTAAAACTTCTTCATCTGATGTTTGAGCCGGTAGTTTAGGGAAAAATTGGCGACTACCCTGTACCATACCGTTACGCACTTGCAATAAAAATACCACGGCGACTTTCTCTTTCCTTTGTAGCGCAATAATATCTATTTTATTGATCTTACCCGAACCGAGGTTTTGCACCGATTGCTTTTCCAGCACTCGTCTGAGTTGTTTAATTTGGTCCCTGATTACCGCAGCCTTTTCATACATCATGGCATCGGCGGCCTGCTCCATTCTTTGCTCAAGCTGCTTGATAACGGTTTCATTTTTTCCTTGATAAAACATTTTCACCAGCTCAACATCCTGTTGGTAGTCTTGCCAAGATATTTTTTCCACACAGCTACCGCTACAACGTTTAATTTGATATTGCAAACAAGGACGAGAACGATAGTTAAACACACTGTTCTCACATTGCCTGATTGCAAATAGTTTTTGCATCAGGGAAATGCTGTAGCGCGCAGCGCTTGAACCGGTAAAAGGTCCAAAATAATCGCCCTTGCCAGATTGCTTGCCGCGATGAATGCTAAGCCGAGGATAGCGATCGGCGGATAGATAGATGTAGGGATAACTTTTGTCGTCTCTAAAAATGACGTTGTAGCGAGGTTTGTACTTTTTAATTAATTGGTTTTCTAAAATCAACGCATCGTTTTCACTGGCGGTTACCACCACTTGAATATCACGGATCTGTTTAACCATGACACGCGTTTTGGGGCTATGGTCTTGTTTTTGAAAATAGCTAGAAACGCGATTTTTAAGATTTTTTGCCTTGCCAATATAGATAATCTCAGCATCCTTATTGAGCATTTGATAAATGCCCGGACGACGAGTTAGATTGTCTAAAAAGGTTTAGCGTCAAAAGATGACATAACGTCAAATCGATCTCAACGAAGAATTAATAACAAGATGGTAACTGGGTTTGACCTCTGGTTACAAGTTATTGACTAGATAATTTTCTCCGATTCCACCAAGCCATATCGGATCGCCATATGAGTGAGTTCGACATCATTTTCAATTTTAAGTTTTTCAAATAGTCTGTAACGATAACTATTGATGGTTTTTGGACTCAAGAATAACTGATCGGAAATATACTGCACCTTTTGCCCTTGAGTAATCATGATCATCACTTGCATCTCACGATCCGATAAGTCGTCAAAAGGCGTTTCATCTTCTGGGTTTATGGCTTTTAACGCCATCTCTTGAGCAATTTCTGGAGTAATATATCGCTTACCGCTGTGAACCTGTCTAATCGCCATCACAATTTCGGATATATCAGCGCCTTTGGTTAAATAGCCCGAAGCACCGGCCTGCATAAACTTGGTGGGAAAAGGTTCTTCGTGGTGAACCGTCACAGCAACCACTTTTAAGTCGGGATCAAATCGAATCAAGCGTCGAGTGGCTTCTAAACCCCCAATACCCGGCATATTGGCATCCATTAACACCACATGAGGTCGCACCTTTCGAGCAAGACTGAGCGCTTCTTCACCGTCAATGGCTTCACCAACCACTTTAATATTTTCATAATCTGTCAAAAGTCGACCGATTCCCGTCCGAATTAATTCATGGTCATCAACCACAAGAACCTTGATCATTACAACGCCTCCTTCAAGAGCGGCTTACCAAGTTTAGCTTACCACTTTAAACAATCAGGGCAAGAAGTTTTAGTGTAATTCTTACATCTGAAAATTTAAAGTGTAAAGTTAAGAAATGCTACAGCCTTTGTATTACGTGGGATTTGATTACTAACAAATTGCTGAAAATAATTTTTAGTTTCTTATTGTGGCGTGACCTAAGCATCATCAAATAAACCCTAGTAGCTCGCTTGATCATCAAAATGGCTTTTTAAGGGCTTAGTTATAGGTTAGAATAACGCAATAAATTAGGGTCTAAATAGCCTTGCAATAGATATCACCCACTTAAAGCAGTCAAATACTAGAGATCTTGCCATGTTCGATGTAAAACAACCTTTAAACTATCAAGCTTCCGCTGACCTGTTAAAAAATAAAACTATACTGGTGACGGGTGCCTCCGATGGTATAGGTCGCGCTGTTGCTTTAGCCTACGCTAAGCATGGTGCTACGGTGATATTACATGGCCGTAGTGTTGAAAAGCTCGAAGCGGTCTATGATCAGATTATACAGCAAGGCTCCGCCAAACCAGCGATTGTACCGCTAGATTTAGCCAAAGCCTCACTACCCCAGTATCAAGAATTAGCCCAGGTTATTGAATCAGACTTAGGTAAGCTAGATGGCATCCTGCATAACGCTGGTATTATCAGTGAATTATCGCCCATAGAATATACTGATGCGGCGATTTGGCATGAAATGATGCAAGTTAATATCAACTCAGTATTTATGCTTACTCAGAGCTGCTTGCTGTTATTAAAACAATCATCGGCGGCCTCGATCATTACCACCTCGTCGGGCGTGGCACGTAAAGGTCGCGCTTTTTGGGGGCCCTATTCGGTTTCCAAGTTTGCGATTGAAGGTTTTACTCAAATCTTAGCCGACGAACTAGAAAAAACTTGCGTAAGAATCAATGCCATAAATCCCGGCGCAACCCGAACAAAAATGCGCGCTATCCCTTATCCCGCCGAAGATGTTTCTAAATTAATGACACCCGATGACCTTGTCCCTCTGTATCTTTACCTAATGGGCAATGATAGTTTGGATGTAAATGGTCAGTCAATTGACGCTCAACCCAAATAGGCGAAAAATATTGCCGCTAATTTGGTTGTTAATCGGGTAATTATTGCCCTTTTGTCCCCACAATTGCTGCTAAATTCCGCTTTTTGGCTGATTTTTGTTAAAAAACGTCGGAAAATTGACCTATTTATCTCAATTCAGGCTATCATACTCTTATCTTATTGTTTTCATTCCAGTTAAAGATGTTGGCACAAGGATTGCTTAATTGTTCTTATGAGATTAATTGTAGTTCTTATGAGAAAATTGAACTTGTCATGAGATAAATTGAACGTCTAGCAGGATTATCCAAATAATGAAAAATACAAGCAACGCAAAAATTATAGGTCTAGATAACTATCGCAACAGCACAGCATTAGGCGAAGACTTAAGTAACTTATCTTTGCTTTCTCTTCGTTTACAGCAATCGATAGAAATTGATCCTATATTAAGGACCTTTTGCGAAGAAACCGCGGAACTGGTGCCTTGTGATTCGGTTGAATATGAAAACAAAGTGATAGACGTCAATTTTACAACGGGTAGCACCCAAAAGCACCATTGTAAATATCAGCTTGTGCTTGACGACGAACCACTCGGCGAAATTATCTGTACCCGCAAAAACCCCTTTAGTATTCGAGAAACCGATCTTATTGAACGATTGCTCTCTTTACTAATTTATCCACTAAGAAACGCCTTGCTTTATCATGATGCGATCGCCCAAGCACATCGCGACCCATTAACCAAAATAGGCAATCGTGCCGCTTTTGATGAAGCCATCAATAAAGAATTTTCATCCTACAAGCGCCATCAAGCTGATTTCTCTTTAATGATAATTGATATCGACTTTTTCAAAAAGGTTAATGATACTCACGGTCATATTGCTGGCGATAAAGTGCTCACCAGTGTCGCAAAAGTAATTCATGATACCATTCGACGTTCAGATGAAGTCTATCGTTATGGTGGAGAAGAGTTTGTGGTTATCCTTAGCAATACCAAACAAGGTGGCGCTAAATTTATAGCCGAACGAGTACGCAAAGAAATTCAAAAACTAACCACTCATTTTAACCAAAAAATAAAAGTCACAGCCAGCATCGGAATTTCATCCAGTGAAGTAGTGCAGGATGTCACTGAAGTGTTAGATTACGCCGACAAAGCACTTTATCAAGCCAAAGAAAAAGGTCGTAACTGCGTGGTTTTAAAACCCTAAACTAGCCAGTTTTTTTCGGTCGACATTCTATCTTCTTAGCGATATCAGAAGAGGCGATACCAGACAGGCACTCTTTAGTCAATTTCCTACAAAGACTCAGGGCAATGTCTTACAAAACCGAGAAGTTTAAGGACTTTTTGTAAGAGATCAACCCGACTTGGTGTGCGAGATATCTCAAAGCTGCCTGTCTATTATTTTTTACCCGCCAACTGAGTCATGCCAGTGCCCTGACGAAATCCGCTAGCCAACGGGGTGACAGCGCGGTGGGTAAGGCGATCTGAGTGTGATGGTATTGGATCTGGATCATCAAATCGCTATTGCGCGGCTTGATGGGTTGAGCCTTAATAAAAACACGGGACGCTGTTTCCTTACCGGATCTAAAGTCATTTAACTTCTTTTGAAAATAAGTGCGCCCCAAGCCTTCTTGACGACAAAATTCAGAAACGGATAGCCCGCTTTGTGATTGTTTTTCAATGAGGGCCAGCCAGTGGGTTTTCGTTCGGTACTTCATATCAGTCTCCAATTTAAATATGAGAGATTGATTTTAAGCCGCTTACCGATGATTGATAGGTGCCTTTGGGCAAACGCTTACGATTCATCATCTTCTCGAGCACATTCCATATTCTTGTATATTTGGTGACCTCCAAGGTGGAAAGTGCTGCTAGCAGATAAAAAAGATAACGCGGATTTGCGTGATAGTAATCGAAAAATCACCCTATTATCCATAATGTAATTCCTATATTTTAAATAGCCTACTAGAAATCTTCTTGAGTAATCGGTTTAAGCTTCATATTTCCATTAAATACTGGAAACAGAGTCATTTGGTAATTTGAGTATTCGGTCTTATTTAATCTAATTATTTGGATCAAAGAAAACTCAGGTGATTTAAAATAAGTTCTATTTATAAGATTTTTAAAGCGTATAATCATATCGCCCTGGAGACAGGGATTCAACACTGAATGTGTCTCCAGATTTAATAAAAACATATCTAATTCGTTTGTTATTACTTGTATCAACTACCTTTGCGAAGACACTATGATTACCACGGCTATTATCAATGGTTACCTTAGATAATCCATCAATATTTCCTAACGGATAGCCCGGAATATAATTTGATGTGTCGGGAAAAGGAATGCCATTATCAGCAATTTTTTGCTCGACGTGAGGTGGTTTTTCTTTAACTACTATTTTTGTAGACGCCCTCTTTGTATCCAAGATATTTCTCTCTTCTGTAATTTTATCAACTGGTTGTTGGTAATATTCTTGATGGTAGGATGGCTTCTTTTGCGCTATTAATATGTTTAATTGAAAATCCTATACCGATTAGAAAGAGAATCATTAGTAATTGTATAGCAAAACTCTGACTTACCGCTCTCCAATTATTTTTTAATCTTTGTGCGGGTTGTTTTTCTGTTATAGTTTCGTAGATTTCTTCAATAAATCTAACAATCTGTGCATCATCACTATTTTGAACGTGATTTTCATTTTTATGTTTTGTTATAAACTCTAGGGCATCAGCAATAACTGCTTTTGCTAATTCATGTTTTCCCCGAGCATTGAAATGAATCGCTTGTTGGGTGATTACTTGAGCATTCGCTAGAGACGGCTTTTATACCACCAATGATATTATTACCTATACTTTTCATAGAATAAATTAGTCCCCATGGAAAGGCCCACCAACCAAGTAAAACTGTAATAGCGGTTGAGGCGATTGATTTATTCCTTGCACAATCACTACAAAAAACTCCCTGAATGGGTGTAATTTTAGAATAAAATAAAAAACTCACTGTTTTAAAAAACACTACATATCGTGGTTGCGCCGATACTACTTGGCAATTTTGGCACATTACGGGTTCTACAGCTGTATTTACGGTAAACGAATGGCGATTAGATTTCGTAAAACCACTTGTATCATATTTACCACGAAGTTCTGGATCAATTAGATTTTCATAAGCTTCTTTTACTAGTTTAAAGCCCTCTAATGCACTAGGGGAACTATTTCTATCTGGATGTAGTTCCAAAGCCTTTTTCTTATAGGCTGCCTTTATTTCTTGTGAACTTGCATTGGCAGCAATACCTAATATTCGGTAGAAGCCTCTTGGATCAGTTTCTAACATACTAAAAACCTCATTCCAAAAATGCTTGTTCACAATTGTTTTGGTAAGGGATTGCGGTATCGGATGCAACCTCCAATTCGTTATTAATTGCCTTACGTAACAGTTGATTTCCTTGTTTATATCGAATAACAATCAAGTTAGCTTCATTTGCCTTTTTGACTAATACATTATTGTGATACTTTATTTCAATAGAAAGTCTATTTTTTTTTGCACTAAGGTCCTTGGCAATATTATTTAGCTCGACTATTTTTTCATTATATTTATCCACTTCTTTTTGATCATAACGATTCAAATACGTGGAGTCAATTTCCGACTTTAATGCTTCATATTTTTTTTCAAGATATGCAATGTTATTTTTGCTTTTTTTAATATTGCCATTAGACTTCTTCAGGTCATCAATTGAAGATCCTACTAACTTTTTTTGTGTGCGAAAGCGTAATGCTAATTGGCGCTCCTTTTGCGAAACAGTATTTTTTAATAGAGCTATAATTTTCTTTTGATTTTCACATTCTCTTATTTCATCTTCTTCAAAGGAGGATTTTTTATCACCTAAAACATCAGATATTAGATTATTTGATAAAGCATAAAGTATTAAGCATATCGTAAACGAATTTAGATTTTGAAATTTCATAATGCCAACCTGAATGTGTAGAAAAAAGTGGAATCACTTTGAGGACTTCTTGGAGTTGGCCAGATACAAATATATGAGATAAATTCAGGTTGCATAAAAATCCTTTTAATCTAATTCCTACGCTTAATTATGTCAGAAAATGAAAATAATTACAAATACTTAACGTAATTTCAGTCCCTTTCCCCCAGGGCAAGTTCGTACTTTATTGAACTTTTAGGTAAATTGGTGATCACAAAAAATAATAGACAGGCAGCTTTGAGATATCTCGCACACCAAGTCGGGTTGATCTCTTACAAAAAGCCCTGAAACTTCCCGGTTTTGTAAGACATTGACCCGTGTCTTTGTAGGCAATTGACTATAGAGTGGCTGTCTGATATCGTTTTACTAACCTTCGGCTCTGCGAATACCTGGTATCAGGACTTTCACCTGACTAGTTAAGTGCCATGCCCGGCACACACGCCAAGCTAAGCGGCGCGCGTTAGCGCGTCCTTGCTTGAGCGTTTTGTTAGGCGAAAAGGTTTTAACCCCAACGCATAAGGACCTATCACTTCTGCGATAATTACAAAAATTGCTGCTGCAATCACACCCAATACACCAGGAATAAACAACCCCAATAGAACAGATATTGCTACTACCAGCATGTGAATATATTTAGCAATAGGATTAGAGAAGCGGTGTTGCTTGATGTATTCATGCATCTCATCTTGAGCTTTTGAATATGAAATTTCTGAGTCCCAATTAATAATGGGGTGACTGCCAGATGACAACCCATCATTCATGATTTTGGCAGAATAACATGCACCATAATTTTCAACTTTTATTTGAGCCTCTATTGGAAGAGTGCCCGAGTCTCGAATTCTCAGTAATAGATTTTCCCCAATATAAGTATTGTCAATCTGTGCATGTACTTCTCCATCAGAGTTGGCATATTTTACTAAGATCTTGAATTCTTTATCTGTTTTAACAAACTTAGGATTTAAAAGCGCTACGATTGAGCCACCATTATCTCCATGAAGAATTGAATCGTCACCAGGTAATAGACCATTGATAAATACTTGTGCCATATGTCGCCTAATCAGGATAGGGAGACACCTCACGATGCCTCTCCCCCCACACCACCGGGCATACGGATCACGTACCACGGCGGTTCGGTTAATTGAGTTAACTTTAACATTCTACAAGGCTTGGTACACCAAGTTCTTTAAAATACTTGTTGGATAAACCTTTGCGCACCGTAATATGATTACTTAAACGCCATGGGCCTCGTGCTGATTTGGCGACATTCCATGCACCGCGTCGACCTATTCCCAGCTTTCTTAGGCGTCTGTAACCGGACCTACCCCACTGTTTCAATATATAACATCTGAGCTTGCGTCTTATCCATTTATCGAGATCGATCATGGTGGATTTAACTTCGGAGAATCCGAAATACCCTTTCCATCCTAATAGATAAGAACGGAGATCAGAAACGATATGATTCAACGTTCTACCTCGTGTCCTTCGCGTGATAGCCCGAATATTATATTTGAATTGTTTGAACGCTTTGTCGCTTACCTTGATCCGTTTATTGCTTCCCCTTGCGGTGAAAGTGAAACCAAGAAAGCGGCGTTTCCAAGGTCGGTCAACTGCACTTTTATTCGCGTTAACGGTTAGCTTTAATTGCTTCTTCAACCATTGAGTGATTGAAGATAAAACTCGATGACCCGCACGTTCACTTCTGACATAAATATTACAGTCATCGGCATAACGAACAAATTTCAAGTCTCTGCTTTCCAGTTCTTTATCCAAATCGTCCAACAATAGATTCGCGAGCAATGGCGATAGCGGTCCGCCTTGCGGCGTACCTTCTTTGGCTTCAACCCATTGGTCATTAACTAAAGCGCCAGCATTAAGGTATCTATTAATCAGTTTTAGCACTCGTTTATCTTTGACGCGTTGTTTCACTCGGTGCATCAGCACATCATGATTCACTTTATCAAAGAACTTTTCTAAATCCATGTCGACAACCCAATGACGATTATCATTGACATAGATTTCAGAAAGCTTCACCGCTTGGTGGGCTGAGCGTCGTGGTCTAAAACCAAAACTAAAATGGGAAAACGTTTGATCCCATTCTGGTTGTAAAATTTGAAGTAACGCTTGTTGGATAAGTCGATCGAGAACCGTTGGAATGCCAAGCTTTCGCTTGCTACCATCCGATTTGGGGATCAAGACTCGCTTGACCGCTTTCGGTTGGTAGTTTCCATTAATCAACTGCTCTTTAATCGACGGCCAATGCAGCTTGAGAAAAGCAGGCAGATCGTCAACGGTCATACCGTCTATTCCTGCGCCGCCTTTATTACGTTGCACCTTCTGAAGTGCGCGAAATAAATTCCCTCTTTCTAACACGCGTTCCATGAGTAAATGGTGGTTAACCGGAGTGTCGTTTCTTTGCAACCCAGTCAATGTTTCGTCCCCACTTAAGGGCAGAACCTGCTGTTTGTCTGACGCTATACATTGGCTCATTGTTAAAGTGACTGCTCTCTTTTATTAAGCTCTTTCGAGCACCGTTCGGACCTTCCCTTAGACATTCACTTTTAAGAAAATATATTTCTCAACCGAGTAATCACTAGTACTATGTCCTCTGCTGACTTCTCCTGTACGTTCAAGGCCAATTGCTCGACCTTCAGCGGTTTTCAACTGCACGCAGTTTCCCAGCGCAGTATCAGGAGATCTCCTGGGGTAAGACACTTAACTTTCATCGCGTAGACGCCGGATTTATAAAACGTAAGCCAATTGCAGATGGAGGGCTTAGTGGTCACGTGCCCACTGGCCCCACTTACGTCACACCTAATATCCGATTCTTGTCCATCGTCCCGCGATTTCGCGTTGAGCTTCCTTCAGACATTCCCTCACGAGTTTGCCCTTGCCCTTTCGCTAACCTTCGGCTCTGCGAATACCTGGTATCAGGACTTTCACCTGACTAGTTAAGTGCCATGCCCGGCACACACGTTTTAGCGCAAGCGAGCCCGCTGTTGGGCTTCGCGTGACGCTACTGGTTAAAATAGCGGCTTGATGACTGCCACATTACCCTTTCGGGGTCGGACCTCAGCAACTATATGTTTTTATTAGCTTTAGTCATAATTAAATACTATTTTTAGCGCTTAAACACCCCTTTTTGCTATCAAAAAGCGAGCTGTAAGCGCCAATTGGATCTTTTATAAAACAAGCATCATCCACTAAATGGATTGCTTCCTTCTTCCTTAAAGTAATGAAAAAGGGTCCAAAAATAGCCCTTTAAGCCCATATTAGGCCCTTATTTTAACACTTTATTATTTACATTCAATTAGTTACTGAGGTCCGACCCTGAATACGATTGTCAAAAAATCCTTAATCTTCTCGGTTTTGTAAGACATTGACCTGAGTCTTTGTAGGAAATTGACTATAGAGTGGCTGTCTGATATCGTTTCTTTGTTCTACG
>JAUZSK010000040.1 GCA_030949565.1 Enterobacterales bacterium | reverse complement strand
TATTACAAGCAATATAATATATATATACAGAATATTCAATGTAATAATAATAACATTCATTCATGCATAAGAAAAAATGTTAGTTAAATATAAGTTATATGAGCCATGCAAATATATATAAAATAAAATATAATATACAAAAAAAAAACAAGCGTGTGCGACTGGGCAATATGGCAAAATTTAGAAACTAGCATTGGTTGAAAGTAGGTTGTAGTTTACCGCGTTAAACTGACTAATACTGCCGGTTTCTGCTAAGTTAAGATAGCTCGAGGCACTAACGATTGCCATAAATTCTAGACAATAATAACCAGACGTTGATCCGACTCGTACGCTTTGCGGTAAAGCTTCCCTGACTTCTCGTGATATTTTTTCAATGATCCATTTAGAGGACTGAGAGAGTCGGCTCCTATCTTTGGCGTCAATATAGCTTGAAACGCTATCCCGAGTGAGCCCACTAAGGGAAATAGCAAGAATGCTAACCAAAACCAACACTATAATCAGTTCTAGCAGACTAAAAGCGGCGACCCTTGTTAGATTTCCTTTATCAATCGGCATTAGAAATTGCCCCGATACTGGCTAAACACAAAAACACCACCATCGGGTGAGTTAACGGTTACGGTGATCTTTTTCAGATCTTGGAGGGCGAGCCCAAAATCGGTACCTGCATAACTAACAGAAACGCTTACACTAAAATTATTAAATCCAGGGCGATCTAAACCTAAGGCATCTTTAGGTGGGGAATCAATAATCCCATCGTAATCATCAACATCATCGAACAGATGTCGATTTACAGCACCTTCTTCAGCCCCAATGTTGCCACATAAAAGTGTTGCGGCTTGATTACAGCGCAACGCATTGCCGATTGGCGATGCCTCATCAAAACGTTTTAAGCTTATTTCTTCCAGATAGGCGTGGCCTAGTTCTGCGGCTTTAGTCTGTAACAACGGCGAGGCGGACTTTAGCTGGTTATCGGCAAAGGTTGAGTAAAAAAGTATCATCACTAAGCTGGTTGCGACAATAGTGATAATTAACTCAATTAAAGAGTAGCCTTTACTTTTACCTTGACCAGCTAGTGTTTGAGTTAGACCTAACATCGGTGGATATACCCGCTGGACTCAAAACAGACATTGATCGTTGTGTCTAGCTGAACGCTGATTGTGGTGGCTGATGTTGCACCCCAATTATCAAACACAATGCTCGATAGAGGTGATAAGCTGACGTTTGATGAAAAAGTGAGTGGAAAACCGAGCCCTGCAGCGGATAAGGAAACACCATCCGCGAGTAGATCGATTTGATTGCTTTGAATAGATAAAGAAAAGCTGCGGCTGGAATCATTCATACTGAGTTGTTGGGTCATTCTGGCAGCGGAAATAATTTGTTCCACAATGGCGTCTTTTTTATAGCTGGAGGAAGAGGTAAACTTTGAAAGAGTATAACCGCTAATAATGGCTAAAATAACAACAACGACGATTAACTCTAACAAACTAAAAGCCGCCTGATAAATTGGCGGCTTTGTTAGAGATTTCAAAACTTATTCGACGGCTATTAACAGCCGGTGGTTACTGGAGCAGAAACAGTGGCTGGCGCGGATGCACTGGTTGCAGCATTATAGATAACATAACAGTTGGTGCGTAGGGTAAAAGTTCGGGTTGCACTAGGAACGATATCAGAAGAAATATCAATCGCGGCGTCTATACCTGTGGCTGATGCCGCGGGATAACCATAAACCACGGCAACACTGCCAGTAATAACACTGACGGTTCCTGTTGCATCTTGTTCAATACCGTCAATCAGTGATTTTGAATAAACTAAAGTCGCAGCACTTCTAAGGGCACCTTCGACGCCTTGAATAACGGATATTCGCGCGTCAGTTTGAAGACCAATAAATTTGGGTACAGCAGCTGCAGCCATTATCGCGACGATCACTAGAACAACCACTAGTTCGATAAGAGTAAATCCTTTAGCTTTTAAAAAAGAGTTTTTCACAATTGCTTCCTCACAAGGTATAAATCGATGATATTAAACGGATAATACCTAAATAATAGCTTATTTCTAGTATTTTTTCACTTGTTTTGAGATATTTTTATCGTTTCTACTTTTCCTAGCGCCGAATCATAGCGAATTTCTAGGTTTTTATAGTGAAAAGGTCGATAAATACAGATATTGTTATCGTTAAGCTCCACCCAGTAATTATTTTCAGTTGGCTGCAACAATAGCTTTGGTTGTAAAGGACCTAGTATAAAGCGCCAAATTTGTTGGCAATTTTCAACTGTCTGCGGCCTATCATAATAAGAATCATCGACATCAGTACCTGTTGGATAACCGGCATTGTTATAATCGAGACCTATACCATTGATGGTCCATCGATCCAAGCTAGAGATTTGTGTGTGGTCACTCATAAACTTAACTCTGGCAAAATAAATAGCGTTTTCAAAGGCTTTGCTATTTAGATAAAAAGCTTGAGTATAAAGCTCATCTTTTCGGCTCGGATTGCCAAAGCTAAACCAATAGAATACTGATGCGATAAAAATTCCGAGTAATACAATATACCAATAGGCAGTTTTTATACCGGTTGAAACTAGCGGATTAGTCATGCTTGGCTGCCGATGTCAGCTCCCACAACGGAAGATAAATCGATAACATCAATATCAAAACAATTGCACCTATCGACACAATAAGGATTGGCTCAATATTGTCAGATAATTTACTTAAATCATAATCCACCTGATCTTCGTAAAATAGGGCGACCTGCTCAAGCATTTCATCCAATTGACCGGTTTCTTCGCCGACTGAAATCATCTGCAATATTAAGGGCGTAAACAACTCTGTTTTAGTGGCAACGATCAAGATCGACTCACCTTTTTCAATGCCATCTCGCATTTCAACGATCTTGTCGGAGACCCATTTATTGTCAACCACTTCGGCAACTATATTGAGTGAGTTAATTAAGGGCACGCCGGCCTTTATCATCATACTAAAGGTGCGTGAAAATCGAGCAAGTAACGAACGATAAATAATATCACCAAAAATAGGTATTTTAAGTTTGTTTTTATCCCACCAATAGCGACCTTTGTCAGTTTTTATGTAGCTAATAAACGCATAAATAAAGCTGAAAGTACTAAGGAATAGGTAGGGCCAATAGGCCACAAAAAAATCACTACTGGCTATCAACATACGGGTTGGTAATGGCAGTTGACCGATATCAAATGCTTTAAACATGTCTGTAAACTGCGGCATGACCCAGATGTTGATAACGACCACCGCTAAGATAATAGCAATGATTACAAACATTGGATAGCGAGTAGCACTTTGTATTCTTTGCCGCGTTTTTTGTTCTAACTCTAGATAACTGGCTATTTGCTTAAAAGCATTCTCTAACAATCCAGTATTTTCACCGACGTAAATTAAACTGATATAAAGTGGTGCGAAAATATGGTGATGTTTTTTAAATGAGGCAGCGAGAGTAGTTCCCGCATTTAAGTCGGTATAAACGGTCGATAAGGCCTTTTTTAGAGCGGGTGAGTTGGTAGTGTCAATAAGCCCTTTAATCGCACGTGTAAGAGGGATCCCTGCTTTGGTCAGACTGTACATTTGGCGACTAAACATTACCAAATCTTGTATTTCAACTTTTTTTGACTCAAAGTATTCACCGACATCAATCTCAGACCAGCTGCCACTCTGACTGGTTTCATTAATAGTTGTGGGCATCAAACCACGGGAAATTAAGATATCTGCGACTACTTCTTGATTGGCAGCCTCCACTTCACCTTTGTGAGCTGAGCCGTCTTTTTTTCTCGCCTCGTAGAGATACAATGCCATTAGCTTCGATCACTCATTTCTTCGGTAGACTCACAAACTCTTAACACCTCTTCTAAACTAGTAACGCCTTTTTTGGCTAAATTAATGGCAGAGGTGGACAGCGGAGTAAAGGTATCTGTTTTATAGGCTTGAGCAATAAATTCGTCATAATCTAAACGTCTGATTGCGTCGAGCATTTCACGGTTAGGGATTAATATTTCAAAAATAGCTGCTCGTCCAGTATAACCAGTATTATTACATTGCACACAGCCTTTACCCTGTCGCCATTTTGTGTCGCCTTCTTTGTGATTAAGATATTTTTCTAACCAGGCATTTTCTTGATCGGTGGGGTGGTAATCTTGGGCGCAAAACTGACAGATCCGGCGAACCAAGCGCTGAGCGATAACACCGCGTAAACCACTGGCTAATAAATAAGGCTCCGCGCCCATATCAGCTAACCGAATAGCTGCAGACAAAGTGTCATTGGTATGCAGGGTCGATAACACGAGATGGCCGGTGACTGCTGCGCGCAGGCCGATTTCTGCTGTTTCTTGGTCACGCATTTCACCAATTAAAATGACATCCGGATCTTGTCGCAATACAGCCCTTAACACTTTAGCAAAAGTGAGGTCAATTTTGGTATTAACCTGAACCTGATTAACGCGGGACAATTTATATTCAACCGGATCTTCAATGGTGATTATCTTTCGTTCTGGTGAATTTAGCTCAGATAATGCCGCATAAAGTGTGGTTGTTTTACCACTACCAGTAGGGCCTGTGACTAAAATTAAACCATGAGGAAAGCTTAAAAGCGTGCGTATTTCCTTTAGTAAAGACGCTTCGATACCGGTATGTTCTAGTTTAAGAAGTCCAGCACTTTGGTCAAGCAAACGCATAACCACTGATTCGCCATGTTGCACCGGCATGGTAGAAAGGCGGATATCCACTTCATGATTTTTGGCTCTAATTCTAAAGCGCCCATCTTGTGGTACTCGTTTTTCTGAAATATCCAGTCCACACATTAACTTTAACCTAAGCACTAGAGCGGATACAATTCTATTTTCTTTAATTACTTGCTCTTGCAGTTGACCATCAACACGCATCCTTACGCGCAATACTTTTTCATCTGGTTCAATATGAATATCGGAGGCTTTTAGTTGCATCGCTTGCTCAAATAAACCTTGTAAAAATTTAGCAACGGGAGCTTCATCATTGGAAACATTTTCATTTAGTGTGGGTAAATCAAAACTATCGTCGGTGAGATCTTCTTCAAGCGCGCCAGCTAAATCAAAAATCTCGTCTCCGCTACGATAGAATCTATCTATATGCGACACAATTTCCGATTCTTGTGCGACACAAAGCTCAATGGGTTTGCTTAAAATCTCTTGTAGCTGGTCATATTTACCCAAGTCAGTTGGATCAGCCATAACAACTAAAAAGTGATCGGCTGCTTCATCTATAACCAAAGCACGTAACCGTCGAGCATGGGTTTCACTCATTTTTGTTACGGCTTCAGTGTTTACTTTAAAACTAACAAGCTCGATATATTTTATATTTAATTGTTTAGCTAATATTTGCAATAATTGTTTTTCTTGGATATAGCCTAAACTAACCAAAAGCTTACCTAAGCGTTGTCGGTTATGTTTTTGCTCGGAGAGGGCTTCCATCAATTGCTTTTCGGTAATTGCTTTTTGCTCTACTAATAGGTCACCAAGCCTAATTTTATTGAGTAACATAGTTTATTCCTGATAGGCAGCGATTTGCTGCTCAATAAATTGTTTCTGTATAGGTGTTAGCAAAGGATCTTTAAGTGCTAACATAAATCGACCAAGCGATTTATTGTTCTCTCCAATTGCCTGTAACGAAATAGCTAACGCCATATTTATTTCACCTGGATTAAGATTAAAATTGAGTGATTTCCTATAAAGTTCAATCGCTTTTTGGTGAAGTTTATTCTTTTGATAGACTAGCGCAATAAAGCGATAGTCATCGGCTAACCAATTACTTTGATCAGTTTTGTTAATTTTCTGTAAAGCTTTTAAATATTTTGATTGTTTAAAATAGAGTCGAGCTTGCAGTAACAATAGGTTGGTGTTTTTTGGAAAACGACTGACCGCTAAATTTAAATAGTGACTATATAGTTGAGGTTCAGACAATTCCATTAAAGTTAGCACTTTATACCAAACAAGTAAAAATTTACCATGAGTTTTTATCAGTTGATCTATTTTTTCTATTTTTTGGTTTTTACTAAAACTTGACCAGAAGGAAGCCAGCGATCGATATTGTTTGAGCGCTAGGCTTCTTTTAGACGGTTTTTTTACCGTTAGTTTTTTTTCTGACTTGACTAGTGGCTTTTGTATTTTTGCAATCGTTGAAGCGGATTCTATTTTTTTAGGGGTTCTGTCAGTTGAGTTTCTTTTTTGTTTTACCTTTTCTATTACATCTACCGGTTTCACTGTTGCTTTAGTTGCCCCAGCGTTATTAACCACAGCCTTTGGTTGCGGTTGCTTAATCTTAAACTGGGCGGTATTTCTATTGGGCGTGCTCGAAATCCTATGATTAGCCTGTGGTTTTGTCGAGGTTTTATCGTTTTCTTGGATGCCGCTTTGGCCTAAGTAATAGGCTAAAATAACGATGAGAATAAATAGAAATCCCCAAATCCAGCGTTTCTTAGTTGTATTCTTAGATTCTGCTAAATTTAACTGATTGATATTGCCGGTATTATTATTTCCCTTTTCGAGATCCTTTAGCATTTCATTGATGACGCTCATAAGCCACCCCAAAAAGCAAAGGTCGTTCCACTTAATCCAAGAAATGCCACTAATAACAAACCGATAAGCGGCTTAAAATATTTAACCAATACACGCTCAACACTTTCTGTGTCTGCGGCGGATTTGAATACGTTTATTAAGCTAATGCCCCGTCGATTTTTGGCGTAACCTAACAGTAATGATTTATGACAAAGGGTGTTGATTAGTCGAGGGGTTCCTTTTGAAAAGTAATAAATAAATGCTGCGGCAATGGGGTTAACAGTCACAGGTTGACCTAAACTAACGCAAGCCAAACGATGTTTTATATAGGATAAAACCTGAGACCTGGAAAGTTTTTTTATTCGATAGGAAAAAGTAATGCGCTGTTTTAGCTGTCTTAAATGTTTATTTGCGAGTTTTTTATCTAGTTCCGGCTGGGCAAACAAAACTATCTGCAATAACTTTTGCTTTTCAGTTTCTATATTAGTGAATAACCGAAGAGTCTCTAAAGCTTCGTCGGACATGGCTTGGGCTTCATCGATGATGAGTACAACCGGGCCAAATTGTTTGTTTAGCTTGATAAGTTTGTTTTCAATTGCTTGGGTAATTTGATCATTTCGGCTATCACCTTTAATTCGTAAGCCCAATTCTTTAGCTAAGGTGAATTGTAGCGATAACGGATTCAGGTTTGGATTAGGTATATAGGCAAATTTTCTTTCTTTTTCTAGCTTTCGAATAAGAACACGACATAACATGGTTTTTCCACAACCCACTTCAGCAATAATTTTACAGAAAGCTTCACCACTATTAATCGAGAATAATAAAACATTTAGCGCTTCTGTATGGGTGGTGGTCTGACAAAAAAGAGCCGTGTCGGGAGTATGCCCGAAAGGTAGTTTTCGCATTGCATAGTGATACAGGTACATTGCTAGAATTGGTCAAATCGAGATTTAACCTGCTCCAACTGTTGCTGATTTTCATTAACATTAACTAAATGGGCTCTTAACAAAATAACCAGCTCGCTTTTAATTTGAAACTGACGTTTCTGCTTAAATAAGTTGCCCATCAGTGGGATATCGCCGAGAATGGGCGTTGATGTATCTTCGTTCTGAATGGTGTTTTGCATTAATCCACCAATAACAACGACCCTGCCACTTCGTGTTTTAACAATACTGTCGGACTCCCTAACATTACTGAGGGCTAAAGGAAGTACAAAATTATCACTGCCGAGGCTAAGAGTTTTTGGTTGATCGGTCACTTCACTGACGATAGGGTGTATGTGTAGGATGATATCGCCATGCCGGCTAATTTGAGGCGTCACATCCAAAGAAATCCCAGAGAAAAAAGGAGTTAATGTGACATTAGGTGTGGTTGCGGTACTGGTTCCAGTAACGGTTGTTGTAGAGACATCGGTAACAAAAAATTCATCACTGCCGACTTTTATAATCGCTTTTTGATTGTTAACCGTAGAAACTCGGGGAGAAGATAAAACTTGGACATTACCTTGAGATTTTAATAACTCGATAGCTGCAGAGAATGAGTTTCCGCTATATAGAAGCGAAAAAATACCATTGATTGGCGTGTTAGATGCTTCTTGTTGTAAAATCTGCCCAGTTTGACCGAGGGTGTAGATATCGCCATTGCTAGTTCCCATTTTACTCCAATCAATACCAGACTGAAAACCTTCATTAAGCCTGACCTCTATAATTTTTGCTTCGATAATCACTTGGCGGTTTAAACTATTTTGGGTGCTGGATAAGTACTTCTTAATTAATGCCTGGGTTTTTGGTAACGCCCTAACAACGACAATACCAACATGGGGGCTAACGACCACATTGGCTTTTTCTTCACTTTTTATAATTAAGTTTAAACTTTTGGTTAACTCCGACCAAAAATCTGTTTCTGTTTTTGTTTCTACGCTGCTAGATTTTGTTTGTTGAGTGCTATTACTGGAACTGTTTTGGGTGCTATCGGAACTACGGTTATTTTGCTTGCCGCCGCCACTTCCACCGACAGGTTGCCCCGCCACACTGGTTAATGACTTGCCTTTTCTTTTTATGTTTAAATAGTCAACGGTGTAAACAAGAGTCATAGTTTCCGCGGAAGAAACCAAAAATAGATTATCCTTTTGCTCAACGATAATAGGGTATATTTTTGTAAGAGCATCTAGCACTTCAGAGATGGTGACATTTTTTAGTTGAAGTGAAATTCGCATTTTAACTTTGGGGCTGATCAGTAGGTTATATTCTGTCGCATCCACCAAACCTAGCAAAAAACTGGTAATTTCTACATCTTTAACTGATACATCAAATCGATCTTCAATGATGTTTGGCTTTATTGCTTGATCAATACTAATGGTCGATAAGGCTTGTTCAGCAGAGATAGGCTGATTATTTTGTTTTTTATTGTTTAGTTGACTTTGCGCAATTTGGTTGACTGCTACAGAGTTGTTTTTTCCTGGAGGCGCCTTAAGAGTCTTACAGGAAGTAAGGTTTGAGCCTATAATTACAAAAAATAAAAACTTTACAGATAATTTTAACATTCTATTGCTTCTTCATCTTTTTAATGGGTTTAATAAGGGTGAGCTGGCTGGTTCCCGTGGCGCTTTTTAGTAGCACTTTGTTTTCTTTGATCGAGATTATTTTTTTTCCAGAAAAAATATCGCCGGTTTGGTAGAGTTGGTCATTTATAATGGCACGGCGGTTATTTTGGGTAAAAAATATTGCCGTTAACAACTGCCTTTTTACTTGTTTACTTTTTCCCGCTTTACTTTTTGTGCTTGGCATATAAGCTGGCCGAGTCGGATCGGAGATCCTTTCTAGTGCAAGGCTTTGCAAACTATAGAAAATCAAGATTGTTGTGAATACTAGTTTAACCACCGATCCAGCCCTTTTGTAAACTTAAGGTAGAAACAATTAAATGAATTTCAGCTTTTGGATAGGTTTTTACTTGGTATTCAAAACTATCAAAAGCGACCTTTTTTTCCATTTGTTCTAATTTTTTTAGGAATAGATAAGTAGACCGATAATCACCTTTTAGTATTATCTTCATACTATGACGAAAAAGTTGCACCGGGTTTTCTTTACTTACTTTTCTTTTGGCCGCTCTTTTTTTTGATGGATTGTCTTGTTCCGCTAATGCGACGGTTTGTTGTTTCGCCAAGTACTCTAATTTTAACGATTGACTTGAGTCGATTATTATTTTAATCACCTGAGCCATTTCTTCTGGTGGAATCAGGTTAAGCGTTTTATCGGTAAGTTCTTTTCTGATTTTTAGCAACTGCTGATTTAGTTTAGCTAGTTTGATATTTTTAGGATCGTTTCGTTTCAAAAATATACTTTGGTTATATTGTTGTTGGACAATTACAAATTGCTCTATTTCTTTTTGCTTTACTTCTATCTGTTTGTTGATTTTTTCTATTTGTTGTTGATTGGATGCAAACCAAAAAAGTTCAAATACTAGATAGATAAAAACAATCACAATAAAAGTTAACATTAGACGCATGCGAACCGGTTGTAGATCAAATTTTTGAGTAAGTTTATCAAGGCTAGTCGACATTTTTATATCTCCCACCACTCATTCGAAAACGTATTAAACGTTTATCTTCGGTATCTCGCTCAATGCTTAAGTCTTCAAATTGACTACTGAGCAATGGGTCTTTGGACATTCTACTGATGTATCGAGGGATCAACTTTGCCTGAGTGGTTTGTCCCGCTAGGCTGATTGAGGCTGGATAAAGGTTTATTTTTGTGAGCCACAAAGAGGCACTTTTTAATAACGACAAGGCTTTAAGAATTTTACTGTACTCTACGGGTTTGGCGGTTGCTTGACTATTGACTCTAACTAATAATCGTTTTACTGCCACCAGCTCCTTTTGTTTTATTGCGATAGTTTTATTAAGATCTTTAATTTTTCCTTGTTGTTGTAACCTTTTCTGCAATGCAAGCATAGAAGCCTGTACTTCATTATGGGTTTTAGTGACCTCTTTAAGTTTGCTCTGTAGAGAGGATATCTCTATGTTTTCTAGAATGCCTAAGGCTAAAAATCCAATGAAAAAGAGTGCAGCAACGCTAGCAGCGAAATTAAAACCGAATTCAAGAGGTTGAGGACGATATTGGGGTAAATAGAGATCGACATACTGCTTGTTTTTTTCATTATCGGTTTGAATTAACCCTAGTTGATCAATCGATAGAACTAAAGGCTCGCCACCATTTTTATCTTCATAAAGGGCTACTTTAAGGTCGAAAGGAGTGACAGGAATATCTAAAGTTTTTTCGATTGATTCAATTAAATCTGGGCCACTCAGTTTGGTGGCGTCGACCACTAGTTTATCGATTGGACGTCTAAAAATTTGGCTGACACAGTAATCGATGGTCCTTTGGGTTTCTAGCAGAAAGCGATCGACCTGGGCTTGGTAATCATCATTTTCTAAGGTTAATACGGCGTCTTGTTTTTGTGGAAAATATCGGCGTTTTATATGCCGAGTAAAAGCCAGTTCTGAACCGACGTAAAGTTATACACTAATCCTTGTTGGTCTTCATCGATTAAACCAGTAATTGACTGATCTTCAAAATGCTCAGTTAACGCGTAACCAGCGGTTAATTCACTAATTTCGATGGAATGGAGTTTAAGACCCAAGCTTTCAGTGAGTTGAATTAGGTTTTCGATTAAATCTTTTTCAACAATTATGGCGGTTGCTAGCTCTAATGCGAGAGAGGGATCTTGGCTTAGCGGCTGATAGTGAGTGACTAGTAGGCGATCGAGCGGTAAATCGACTTGATCTTTAACTAGCCACTTTAGCGCCGCGTCTATTTCTGCATCGGGTGCATTGGGTCTTTTAACTTGAATGGTTTTGTAGAGGTCTCTTGCTAACAACCAGTAGCAATCTTGGCGTTTTGAGCTGGATTGTTGCACCCAGCGGTTACAAATATCAGACAGTTCAGCTTGATTTTTATAGCTATGAATATCTGAAGCGAGGATTTTTACTGAATCAAGCGTTGTTTCAATAAAGAACAGCTGTATCTCACTCTGAGTTAGTGAAAAGACAACTTTTTTAGCTTCCGTTTTATTGTTAAATCGCCAGACCATTTTAGATCTTTATTCCTGAGTCATTGGGTTATTTTTAATCAAATTATTTTAATCGGGTAGCTCTCGCATACATCAACCCAAATATCTATCCTAAAGTGTAGTAAAAAAATCACCATAAATGAACTAAATATTTGAATTAACGGTTAATTTACCTTTTTTGGAGCGCAGATTGATGGTCCTATTCTACCAGTATTCCGGTTTAAACATCGCAAAAAATTATTAAGTTTTGCAGATCATTTGTTTTAAGTCGGCTATAATCTGCGTAATTTCATTCTATTTAATCATTTCAGCCTTTAGAAATAACATTGGGAGAGAAAAAGGTGTATAAATTCAAATTAGTATTGGCTTCAACACTGGTTTTTTGGATAGGAGGCGTGTTTGCTCATCACTTAGATCCAGATACTATTAAAAAGCGTATTCAACCGAGTGCGAGCGTTTATCGGGTTGGAGATGATGTTCCTGTCGCAAAGCCGGCTGTGGTAGCGACTTCCGGGCCAAGAAGTGGTAAAGAAATTTATAATACTAAATGCTCTGCGTGCCACGGTAGTGGCGTGATGGGTGCACCCAAATTAGGTGTTGCATCTGATTGGGAACCAAGAGTTGCCAAAGGCGAAGAAAGCTTGTTTAGCCATGCTATTAATGGCCTTAACGCTATGCCTCCAAAGGGAACCTGTGCTGATTGCTCAGATGATGAAATAAAACTAACAGTGAAGTATATGGTTGAAAGTAGTCATTAGGTTTGATGCGACTTATTCAAACAAAGGTCGGTTCGCCGGCCTTTTTTGTGCCTGATACAGGTCTGAACTAGCTTCATTTTAAAGATTTAAGCTAAATTAAATGCGATACAAGGGATTCCACAGGGGCAAAATGATTCAACTCCAGCTCCCTAGACTTCCTTATAGATAAAAATTGCATAAAATATTGTGTTTTTAGACGAATAATTAGATACAAAGCTTAAAAAAAAAAGTATAATTCACCTTCTTACTCAAGAATTTAGCCTATGATTATAATAATCCAATAAAGGTTAGTAAATTTGTCTTATTCAAGACCTACCTAAAATAGTGTTTATTACTTAACAAACCATACAAAACGGGAGTTTGGTGTGAAGCCAACAAATATAAAAGATCCTGAGTTTTTTCATAAGGTTGTCGATTGTCAATATGCTTGTCCTGCACACACACGCCGGTGCCGGAATATATACGTTTGATCGCCGAAGGCCAATATACCGATGCTTACATGATAAATTGGCATTCCAATGTTTTTCCTGGCATTTTGGGGCGAGTCTGTGACCGTCCCTGCGAGCCCGCTTGTCGTAGAGGACGGGTTGAAGATGAGCCGGTGGCCATTTGTCGTTTAAAGCGAGTGGCGGCTGATAATAAAGAAGATATTCAAGATCGTTTACCGCAAATCAAAAAAAGCAATGGTAAGAAGGTCGCTCTAATCGGTGCTGGACCAGCATCATTAACCGTTGCTCGAGGTCTAGCGCCATTAGGCTATCAGGTGGATTTGTTTGATGAACAAGTTAAAGCTGGTGGTTTTATGCTGAGCCAAATACCTTCTTTCAGGCTGCCTGAAACCGTGCTGGACGAAGAGGTTGGTTATATTCTTGAGATGGGTGTGACGACACACTTTAAACACTATGTAAAAAGCTTAAAAGAGCTGTTAGCACAAGACTATGATGCGATTTTTGTAGGCTCTGGCGCACCTAATGGTCGTGATTTAGCCAAGTTGCCCGGTCGTCAAGAAGGCGATGATTCCATTCATCTTGGCATTAATTGGTTAGAAAGCGTGGCATTTGACCATGTTAAATCGGTCGGAAAAAATGTGATTGTGCTAGGTGGTGGTAATACCGCTATGGATTGTTGTCGTACTGCAAGACGATTAGGCGGAGAGAATGTCAAAGTGGTTGTTAGAAGTCCACAAGCTGACATGAAAGCCTCTGATTGGGAAATTGAAGACGCTATGCGTGAAGATATTCCAATCTATGAAAACCATACGCCGATTGAGTTTGTGGTAGAAAATGGCAAATTAAAAGGTATGAATTTTGATAAGGTGCGCGCCGAATATGATGAAAATGGTAAGCGAAGCCTTATTTCTACCGGTGAAGATTTAATCTTTATTGAAGCTGACGTGGTCTTGATTGCTATCGGTCAGGATAACGCTTTTCCATGGGTAGAGAGAGATATCGGGCTGGAATTTGGCAAATGGGATATGCCAGTCGTTGACCAAACCACCTTTCAATCGACTAATCCTAAGGTCTTTTTTGGTGGTGATGCGGCTTTTGGCCCTTCCAACATTATTACCGCAGTCGCGCACGGACATCAAGCGGCTATCTCTATCCACAAATTTTGCATCGGTGAGTCGGTGGCGGATAGACCTGCTCCAGGGGTTAACCTGATGAGCCAAAAGATGGGGTTTCATGAGTGGACCTACGATAATCACATTGATCATGATAAACGCCATCTTGTACCACACGTTGATAAAGAAAAAGCATTGAAAAACCTTAAATTGGAAGTTGAAAAAGGTTTTGATCAGGATTTAGGTTTTGAAGAAGCCATGCGATGTTTAAATTGTGATGTACAAACTGTATTTACTGATGATCTCTGTATTGAGTGTGATGCTTGTACCGATGTTTGTCCGACTCAATGTATTAATTTTATTGAAAACGACGAGGAAGACCAACTTCGAACTCAGCTTAATGCGCCCTCCAACAATAAAGAGCAAGATCTTTATGTGTCTGGTGAGCTGAAAACCTCTCGGATCATGATTAAAGATGAAAATGTCTGTTTGCACTGTGGATTGTGCGCAGAAAGATGCCCAACAGCCGCTTGGGATATGCAAAAATTTAGCTACTCCGTTACTAAGGCAGGATAAAAATGCGTCTTGAAGCAATTAATGAATTTGTCATTCGTTTTGGCAATGTCAACGGTACTGGATCGGCCAGTGCCAACAATATGTTTTCTAAAGCGGTATTCCGTATGGGAGTTCCGGTTAGTCCGAAAAACATATTCCCTTCTAATATCCAAGGTTTACCCACTTGGTTTGAAGTAAGAGTGACCGAAAGAGGTTATCTCGGTAGTCGGGGTGATGTGGATTTTGTGGTGGCAATTAATGGACAAACTTTAAGGAAAGATTATGACTCGTTATTACACAATTTTTTTCTTTACCTTCAATTCTTCATGATTTTCAGCGTGATCATTAGCGAAGTTAGATCATTCTCTTCAACTCAAATGTATCGACCGATGCCAACCACCAAGGGCAGCAACTTTGACCCCATTTCTTAGTTGGTTTTTTTTACCTTTAGCATTTAAGCACTCTTTTATTATTTACCAATTTGTCACACAGTTATAAACCTCCTACCATTAGTAATATTTAACGATATGTCTGAATGTATTGCAGTACCTTCTTTTTGTTTGTTACTTTCTTCTTTTTGTTGAGTGACATTACCCGAACACCTTATGGACATCAACTTTTTTTGAAAAATTTCTTATTTTGTAATACTGGTTGAAATGTTATAGGTGAAAAATAAATTTTTTTTTGAAATTGTTTTAGTATTGTTTTGTAATATTATGATTCAGAGCTAAAACGCTACCTGCCTCGGCCCTGGACATCACCCGCCAGTGTTTGTGATTTTGACCTTCCTTTGTAAACTTCCTTACTGTTTTCTGATCCCATTTTTGTAACTTGTAAGATTCCTCATTCCCGGTGCCCAACTCTGGTTTTGCCATGGATCTTTTATATGCCAGACCTCCAGCGGTGTTCCTAAGCACCACACTGTTTTTCCCGACCACCTGCCAGTTCGCTGAGGGCGGCCGCCAGCTTTTTGACCTCTTGGCGTTGCAAGCACCATTGTTCTCTGCCCTTTAATTTCTCAATCTTAGGGTTGTTAGCATGGAAGATGGGCGAATCGCTTTGTTTGGGATGACAATAAAGACTATGACCGAGGGCAAAGTAAATGCTAGATGATTTAGATAATTTGCGACAAAGATGGGGTCATATAAAGATATTGATGGGAGATGGTATTGGATATCTGAACCTATCCAGGCACTACCCA
>JAUZSK010000039.1 GCA_030949565.1 Enterobacterales bacterium | reverse complement strand
TAATAAAAGGAATACAGGCAAGGAGCGCCAATCAAGCTGATTTTTGCTGACTCAGCCGGAACAAAACATCCGCAATGAGCCATTAAAACGATTATGGCGGTCATACGCATATAGGTGGATTTTCCGCCCATATTGGGGCCCGTAATAATTTGGCTGGTAAATTTTTGAGTTAATTCCACATCATTGGCAATAAACGGCGCACTTTGCTGATCTTCTACCACCGGGTGGCGACCTTTTTTTATAAAAATATGTTGTGCTTGGTCTGGGTTAATCATGATTGGTTTTACATACTGGTTATCTAGTGCAATTTGAGCAAAGGATTGAAGCACATCAAGTTTTGCGATTAGATTAGCGAGCAGTTGCAGATCACTCATAAAGGGGGATAGCCAATCAATAATCTGCTGATAACATTGTTTTTCAAGTGCCAGCGCTTTGGCATGGCTGGCTAATACTTGGTCTTCTATTTTTTTGAGTTCTGGTGTGATAAATCTTTCTGCATTTTTTAAAGTTTGCCGACGTTGGTAGTGAAGAGGCGCTTTTTCTGACTGAGCCTTTGAAATCTCTATGTAAAACCCATGGACTCTATTTTGTCCGACTTTTAAACTGCTTAAACCAGTGTCTGTTTTTTCTTTTAACTCCATGGCGGCTAAAAGATCGGAAGCGTTAGTGGATAAGTACCGCAATTGATCAAGTTCTTCAAGGTAACCTGCTTTAATCACATTGCCATCACGCAAAACCGCCGGTGGACTATCAACAATCGCTGCGAAGAGCTTTTTTGTAACTGACTCGCAGTTAGGTATGTCACTAGCCAGAGTTTGTAGATTTGATTGTTTGGAGTCTCGCAAAATTTTAGTGACTAAGGGGAGTGACTGTAGGCTTTGTCTCAAACCCGATAAATCCCTAGGACGGCTCGTATTGAGCGCTATACGGGTTAACATACGTTGTATATCAAGGATAGGTTTGAGTGCCTCTCTTAAGGCATCGAGGGTGTCGACATCGGTTAGTGATTCAACTAAATCTAGGCGTTGATCGATCTGCTGCAAGTTATTGAGTGGCGCATGCAGCCAGCTTTTTAATAGCCTTGTTCCCATCGCTGTTTTACATCGATGAAGGGTGTTAAACAGGCTGATGCGCTGGTCAGCGAAAAGGTTTTCGGTAATTTCTAGGTGTTTGCGACTGGTTGCATCGAGTTTAACTAAATGTGTATTATCAAAATTTTGTAATCTGCGGATATGTGGCAGTTGATCTTGTTGTGTTAGTTTGGCGTAATTAAGAATGGCACCTGCCACACCGACCGCGGCAGTCAATGATTGGCAACCAAAGCCTTCTAAATTGGCTAGTTTGAAGTGTTGGGTCAACATTTGGTAGTTCTGTGGGTAGTCAAATTGCCATTCTTGCTGTTCCTTGCAAACATAGTTACTACTTCTTAGGCTATGAAACAGATCGCCGCAGGCTAATATTTCTGCCGGCTTAAGTCGAGCAAGCTCGGAACCTGGTTGATGCCAGTGGCCAAAATTCACTACGATGTAGAAATTACCACCCTGATCATCCATCCAAGCAAGACCATAAGATTTATCGAGAGTATTTTCTGGATAACGATGCACCGCAGCCAATAGGTTCTCTTGATCTTCTTGGAGCAGAGCTTCTTCACTTAGGGTGCCAGGCGTAATCACTCGAACGACTTTTCTTTCCACCGGACCTTTGGCTAATGCAGGATCACCTATCTGTTCACAGATGGCGATAGATTTTCCCATTTTGACTAATCGTGCTAAATAGTTATCCACCGCATGATAAGGTACTCCTGCCATAGGGATAGGTTCACCCTTGGCTTTACCACGATGAGTTAAAGTAATTCCTAGCCATTCAGCCGCTTTTTTGGCATCATCAAAAAAGACTTCATAGAAATCACCCATACGGTAAAATAATAACACCTCTGGGTACTCCGCTTTTATCCGAAGATATTGGCGCATCATAGGCGTATGCTGCTCGCTAGAGGGTGATTGTTTGGAAGCTGTTAGTAGTGGGCTCATAACAAGCGATTTTACTTGAATTAGCGCTGAAACCAAATAGATAAATAGATTATCTTTTATAAATTCTTACTGGAGCAACTGCAATGCAAGCAAGGACTACATATTTAGCTAAGTTATTGTCCGCAAAGCAACTAAAATTGATTACCATTGAATCCTGTACCGGCGGTTTGCTAGGCGCTAAGTGTACTGATGTAGCTGGTAGTTCTAGCTGGTTTGAAGCGGGTTATATTACCTATTCCAATCGAGCAAAACAGGTGTTTGTCGGAGTTGAGAAGGAACTTATCGAGCGTTATGGTGCGGTATCTAAACAGGTAGCAATTGCTATGGCAAAAGGGGGGGCTCAAAACATTTCCGCAAACAATTAGTGTATCAATAACAGGAATTGCTGGACCGGATGGAGCCACAACCGAAAAGCCGCTAGGGCGAGTCTATATTTCTGTCGCTTATAGTAATACGCATCAAGTAAAAGAATTTAATTTTAAAGGCGATCGGCATCAAGTACGACTACAAAGCTGCCAAGCGGCAATCCAATTACTGATTAACCGTTTAGAATTGATATCCTAGGAGTCAAAGATCGACTTGTGCACAATGTTTACCCCGTTTCTCGTGATATGATGACAGACTTAACACGCGATTGTGCTTATCATTTTATCTCAAACTACAACCCGGTTGAGGATACAGCTATGAAGAATTAGATATTTACAGTCTAAATCTATCCTATGCCTGATCATATTTAGCTTAACTCTAACAGGTTGTGCCAATATGCAAGGTAATACTAAACAGCAACAAAGAGCTTACGTGACTCTAATGAAAGATAAGGTGTTGCAAGACTTATATCGTCTTAAGCCAGATATTCAAGCACAGGTCGAAAGTTCACCTGGTTATGCGGTATTTAGTAATGTTAATGTGAATATCATACTAGCCAGTTTTGGCGGCGGTTATGGTGTAGCAATCGACAATCAGAATGTTGATACAACCTATATGAAAATGGGCGAAGTCGGAATCGGTCTTGGCGCAGGCGTTAAAGATTTTCGAATATTGATAGTGTTCCATAGTGCGTTATCTTTTCATGATTTCGTTAACAAAGGTTGGGTTTTCGGCGGTCAAATGGATGCTGCAGCAAAGGCGAGCGATAAGGGCGCCGCAGTGGGTGTAGAAGCCACTATCAATAACGCCACAATATATCAACTAACAGAAAGTGGACTGGCATTACAGGCCACGATTAAAGGCACTAAATACTGGAAAGATGAAGGTTTAAACTAGGTCGAATATAGAGGGATAGGTAGAAAGTCGTTGTAGATGACGCTGTAAGGCGCCTAGTAGAAAAAATTAGACAACAGAGCGAGAGCTGATAGATCATCAGTTCTCGCTTTTTTATAGATACTCTAAGTTAGCTTTTACCTTGAGCGATCCTTTGCCGCGCCATTTGATCTGCGACCACATTAGTGGTTTTTTGTTCTAACTCCGCTGCGGCAAAAATTTCGAGAAGTGTTGCGTAAATTTCATCGACCTTGTTAAGTGAATCTTGTTTATTGTAACCACCGGGTTGATTTTCAAAGGATACATTGATAATGCCACCGGCATTGATAACGTAGTCTGGCGTATATAAAATGCCTTTTTGTTTGAGTATTTCACCATGACGATCTTCTGCTAATTGGTTATTAGCTGCGCCAGCGACAATTGAGCATTTTAATTGTGGAATAGTCGCGTCGTTGATACTGGCTCCTAATGCGCAGGGAGCATAGATATCGACATCTTGAGCGTAGATATCATCTTTATCAACTGGCGTGGCATTAAAATCATTGACTACTCGATCAATGGACTCTTTATTAATATCGGTAACCACTAATTGTGCGCCTTCTTTATTTAAGTGCTCGCATAAATAATAACCAACATGGCCTAAGCCCTGAACGGCGATTTTCAAGCCTTGGAGATTATCGCGTCCCATTTTATGCTTAACAGCGGCTTTCATTCCGCGGTACACACCATAGGCGGTTAGCGGAGAGGGATCACCACTTTTTCCTTCTAAGCCAACCACATACTGAGTTTCTTTGTTCATAATTGCCATATCTTCTGGGTTTATACCCACATCTTCGGCTGATATGTACTGACCGTTTAAGTTTTCAATGAAACGTCCGAAGGCTTTAAATAGGGCTTCCGATTTCATAGTTTTAGAGTTGCCAATGATCACTGATTTCCCGCCACCCATCTTTAAGCCTGCCATGGCATTTTTGTAACTCATGCCGCGTGATAATCGAAGCGCATCGATTAAAGCACCTTCATCGGAATTATATTCCCACATACGGCATCCACCAACCGCGGGTCCTAATGCGGTTGAGTGGATACTAATTACCGCTTTTAGACCGGATTCTGCATCATTACAAAAAACCACCTGTTCGTGATCGTCATAGTCTCTTAAATTAAATACAGCCATGGATTACTCCTGTTAATTAGACTGACCAGCTGCCTTGGAAATAAAAGGCAACTAAAACAATCAATAAATATGATATAAAACAATAGGATATTATATAAAATTAAAGTGTTGTATTAGCTATATATCGAACTTGATACCTTGAGCTAAAACCGGGCTTTGACCCCAAAAAACGGTATTGGTTTGTCGCCTCATATAGGCTTTCCAAGCATCAGAGCCGGCCTCTCGACCACCGCCAGTTTCCTTTTCACCACCAAATGCTCCTCCAATTTCTGCGCCGGAGGTACCAATATTGATGTTAGCGATACCACAATCACTCCCTGCGTAGGATAAAAACATTTCGGAATGGTTAAGGTTTTGAGTGAATAGCGCTGATGAAAGGCCATGCTTGACGCCATTATTAATATCGATAGCCTGTTGTATATCATCAAAGATAATCAGATATAAAATTGGTGCGAAGGTTTCTTGCTGCACTACGGGCATCTCGTTATCGGCTTCGATGATGGTTGGCTCAACAAAATGACCTTGGCCTGCTATTGAATGACCGCCGACTAGAAGTTTTCCACCCTGTTGCTGTGCTTGATCAACCACGTTTAAGAACTGTTGAACAGCCTTATCATCAATTAACGGGCCCATATGATTATTTGAATCCAGTGGGTCGCCAATGTTTAATTGTTGATAGGCGCTAATCAATTGTTTTTTCACCTGATCATAGATTGAGCGGTGAACAATTAAGCGGCGAGTGCTAGTACATCTTTGTCCGGCAGTCCCAACCGCGCCAAAAACTGCCGCCGGTATGGCGTGTTCGAGTATGGCGCTTTGGTCGATAATCAGTGCATTGTTGCCAGATAATTCGAGAAGACTCCGCCCCATGCGGGATGCCACCTGAGTGGCAACCAATTTGCCGACCACTGAGGAGCCGGTAAAAGATAA
Organism: Enterobacterales bacterium; assembly: GCA_030949565.1. Classification (GTDB taxonomy): domain Bacteria; phylum Pseudomonadota; class Gammaproteobacteria; order Enterobacterales; family Kangiellaceae. The sequence goes on along the minus strand of JAUZSK010000039.1, from coordinate 33,639 downwards.
TTTTTTAACTCGCTGGTCGTTGATCATGGTTTCAGCTAACTGGTTGTTTTCATCATCAATGATTAGATGAAAGATAGCCGGGCATTGCTCTTCTGCTAACACCTCGTTAACGATATTTTGTACGGCTATGGCCGTTAATGGCGTTTTAGGGCTGGGTTTCCATAGGGTGACGTTGCCACAGATAGCTGCTATAAACGCGTTCCAAGACCATACAGCCACTGGAAAGTTAAAGGCTGATATAACGCCGACAATGCCTAAAGGTTGCCATTGTTCATACATGCGATGTTGTGGGCGTTCAGAATGCATGGTTTTACCATAAAGCATCCGCGATTGGCCAACCGCGAAGTCTGCCATATCGATCATTTCCTGAACTTCACCATCGCCTTCCGCTTTACTTTTTCCCATTTCGAGAGAAACAAGGCTACCTAGTGCGTCCTTGTGGTGTCTCAAGGCTTGACCAAGTTTACGAACTATTTCGCCTCGATGTGGTGCGGGTACCGCGCGCCATTGTTCGCAAGCTTGCTCTGCTGATTTTAAAATACATTGATATTGATCTTGGGTTGCCGCTTGAACCGTTGCGATTAACTCGCCGGTGGCAGGGTTATGGGATGAAATAATGGCACTTTCAGGAGTACTAAGCCAACCGTCAGGGCCCGTACAAGCACCCGAGTTTTGCTGCGATATTCGCAATTGCTTTAAAATATCCATTTGACTCCTTTGCATTAGGGTTAAGTTAATAACTTAACCCTATGGTTATTAAGCGACTCTGATCCAAGTCAAGGTCACAGCAACAACTTCGGCTAGAATAGGAATTGTTGCAGGCTAAGTTAATTGGCGTTGAACCGATCATGTCGATCACTAGACTAGATTCATTATAAACCAAAGTTCTAAGCTAAATTTTGGCGCAAAGATACCACTGCTTTGATCTAATTACTAGTCAAAAATTGGTTAATTAGTGCGAGGTTAAAATTCATCTCGTGATATTTCTGCTAACCGCTATTTTCGGGCAAAAATAAGCGAATTGTTACAAAAACAACTGCTGAATCCAGCAAATAAAGTCGAAATAGCTTGAAGAATGCAACAAAATACCTTAGTTTAGCGCCCTGATTTTAAGGCCTCATTGAATTATCAGGCTAAAACTGCCATTTTATCCAGAATTTGAATTTGTACAAGGAATCATTATGACTGACGCTCAAGTATCACCAGCCTCTGACCAACCCAGTAAAGAAGAGTTGGAAAAGCAATTTAAAGAGTGGTCGCAGCAACAATTCGTAGCCATCAGTAAGTTTTGTTTAAGCAAAGGTTATCGAATAACTCGCCTTGACCAGTCTAAATGTCAGTCATTACCCTCTGTGCTAGGCCTTTGGTATGCCAAGACCGATGATAAAAAAGTTGATTTGTGGGTTATTAGTGGCGACTTCCCGACGGATTTGGCAAACGCTGGCGTTGCTAAGGATGCTAGAGATGCGATTCGCTACTTTTCTATGGCATGGCATTTACAGGCCGCCAAACTTGAGGATGGTGTTGCAGAAGGGCGTATCGAGCTAGCGGATGAAGAAACACAATCTAAATTTGCGCAGCAACTTACTAACCGAGCGCAGAGCCTTTATGAAATATATAATTCAGAAAAGCTTTGGACTGGTACCGGCTTAACCATACACAAATAGTCTATCCATTTCCTATACAACCTAAAATAACGATTGAATAGAAAAATTTAATTATCTCTACTTCGATTAGTTTTTGTCAGTTAGCGTCGATTCTTCAATGCGGTAGTTAATATCGCGGTCTTCAAGGTATTGCAGGATAAACTTAAAAGCTCCTTCGATAGCGCCAAGGGTTTCTGGGGCGCATATACCGGATTCTAGAGGTTTTTTAAGGATGAAATTAGTGACAGCTGTTGCGGTATAGCCATTGGTTCTCGCCATTGAGGTAATGCCCTTATCTTTGTCTGTTTTGTCTAGTAAACGATAGATGTAGCGGCGTTTTTTACCGTTTTCTTCGCCTTCAATGGTGGTACGGACTACCGTCAACTCTTCTTCGTTATTACCTAGCGCCCAATCTCGTTCTAAAATTTTAGCGCTCACGTCGATAGGAGAAAACTCCATACCGTTGAGTTCAATCGGTTGGGTATCAAAAAAACCTGAGGACTTTAGTACTTGAAGGTATTCGCAGTGACCAGGATAGCGCAGCGTTTTTTCTTTCATATAGGGAATATGTTGCATGGTTTTAATCAGTGTGCGTAAACCGTCTGTATTAAAGGCCTCTAGCGTTCCCACCCGCTTGATATCCATTAACTCACAATCACTAAGAGCATCTTTAATAACCAGTTCACCGTTCTCGACATAACGAGCTGGACCATTATAGTCATGCAATAGGTCGATGGGAGAAAACAAGGATCGAAAGTTAAATGGCCAATGGCGTTTTACCGGTAAACCACCCACTAGGCATTCAAAACGGTTGACTTCCATTTTGGTATCAAGATGTCCGAGAATAATATTATCCATTCCTGGAGCAAGGCCGCAATCGACAACGGCATAGACATTATTTTTTTTAGCTAGGTGATCTAAATCGAAGCAGTTTTCTGGAAAACAAGATGCATCTACTGCATTTTTACCCGCTAGTAGTATTTTTTTGAGTGTATCGAAGCCGAGATAGCCAGGTACGGAGCTGATAACCAAATCAAACGGAGCTAACAATTCGGTGTAATCTGGACTTTTAGCGAGGTCGAAATTAATGGTTTCAACTGCTGAGTTTTCCTTTTGGATTTTAGCCAGTGCTTTTTTATTAAGATCAACACTACAAACTTGATGAGCTTCCGCTAAATCAAGCGCAACTGCGCGCCCAATCAGTCCGGCACCTAATACGATAATCTTCGCCATGCTTTTTCCTTAACTTTTGTTTTGAAGAGTCATTTTAGTTTTACTCTTCAGTTGCGTCCAATTCAGAAGCTTGTTGTTCAGTTTCGGTTTGGTAGGGACGGATCATCACTAGAATGCCGATTAACGGGTGGTCGAAATAGTGTAATTCACCGCTTCGTAAGCGGCGAGTTTGTATTAAAGGATAGTTAAATAAACGTTCTGTATAAACTTTTTCTGTGTCTTGATTGAGAAAGTCATCGTCAAATTGCCAACTGAAATCAGAATCTATGCTAGTGGTTTGGATTGTATTATCTGATTCTATGGTAGTTTGAGGCTGCTCTGGCTCTGTAAAATCAACGCCTTCTATCGCGTTATTGTCTGATTGCAGTTCGGTATCAACCGAGTAATCACCGGATTGCAGCATATATTTGCCGGAATTTAAACTAATAATATCCACTTCTTCCTTATCTGGGCGACGGTAATAGAGTTTGGTGTCAAAATGCAAATAATTGCGCTGAATATACACCTTGGCACTACCATCAATTTCAGGCACCCAAGGCAGGGCTATTTGCCTATGATCGTCAGCTAATTCGGTTGAAGGTGGATCAGTTTGCGTCTCTTGGTCTAATGTAATCTCGTTATATTGATCAGATTCTTGTAGCATTGACTCTTCGTTAGCCATGGCAGATTCCGACTGATTTAAACCATCTTCAAATATCCTAGGTTCTATGGCTATGGATTCAATTTTCTTGCTACCTTCGTAATCGAAGGTGTCGTGATAATCAATCCCTCCCGCTAGTCGAACGGGTTGACTTTGAGAACGACTAAACACCGGTTGACGCCATGCCACATGGGTGACTAAGTGATAGCGACTATTTTTTTCGATGCTTTGGGCTTCTTTGTTAAGTTGGAACCTTGACTCGTCAAGTGGTTGGAATGGGATTTCTTCAAAACCTTGTGCTTGCTCAGGGTTATTAGCATCTGTTAACAGAGGATTTTGCGAGCTATTGTTGGAACTACCTTCTATAGCCGTATCCATTGGATTAATTAGTACTTGAGTCTGATTCTCATCGTTTCCACTTTGCTGGGAATTATCCTGTTGCTGAGGCTGTAAAACATTATCTTCAGGAATTTCATAGGGCTGCAAGAAATCAATCAGTTGTTGCGGCATTTCTAATTGAACCTCTTTATCCCAGGACTCATTGGTCAATCCAGCATCCGAAGTAAGCTTAAACAAAATTACTTCGACTTCAAACCAACGAGGAGCCTCTGGCTGGCCAGTATCGTTTGATTCTGCGGCTATACTGAATTGTGACAAGGTGGCAAAAACAATGCTCAATAGGCCTATAAGAACGACTGAACGACTAGCTGATTTAGCTGTATATTCTGAATCAGTGGGCAAAACTGATGCTTTAGAAGATGAAGTCTTATGTGAATAGCTCATTTTTAGTTCATTTATTGCTAGTGAGTCGGACATAGTAACTTTAGGCGCCTAATCTTTCAATTAAAGATTCAATTTGTTGCTGCCTTTGATCAAGGTTATCAGCCTGCTGTGAGACCTCTAATTTGGTGCCTTTAATTAAGCGATACCGACTAGGTTGCATTTGAATAAGTTTAATTAGTTGCTGAGTATCAATCTTGGGTTGCGCATTAAACTCAAGGCTAAATCTATTTTCAGATGTATCCAGTTTTACTACACCCAAGGGTGCCAGATGGTTTTGAAGCTCGGCTGATACAAACAGGTTTTTAGCCGCATTAGGCAATAGTCCAAAGCGATCAATCAATTCAACCTGCAGTTCCCGCAGTTGCTTGGAATTTTTGGCACTGGCTATGCGTTTATAGAGCGTCAACCTGACTGAAACATCAAAAATATAATCGTCTGGAAGCAGCGCGCTAAGACCTAGATTAATCTCACAGCTTTGGTTGCTTGGTGCGATATCGGCATCTTCACCTGCATTTTTTAGAGACTCTATGGCCTTTTCTAACAGTTCCATATAAAGACTAAAACCGATGGTTTGCATATGACCGCTTTGTTCGTCACCCAGCAGTTCACCTGCGCCTCGGATCTCTAGGTCGTGGCTGGCAAGTATAAATCCAGCGCCTAGATCTTCAAGATTTTCAATGGCTTCTAACCGTTTCTTCGCGTCTTTTGTGATGGTTTTACTGGGTGGTGTCAGTAAATAGGCATAGGCCTGATGATGTGAACGACCAACACGCCCCCTTAGTTGATGCAACTGTGCTAAGCCTAGTTTATCTGCACGATCCATAATAATGGTATTGGCGGTTGGTATGTCTAATCCGGTTTCTATAATGCTAGTGCAAACCAGTAAATGGTATCTTTGATGATTAAATTGGTCCATCACATCTTCTAACTGCCGCTCACGCATTTGACCGTGAGCAACACCGATACTAATTTCTGGCACCCACTCGCGTAGTTCAGCCGCGGTTTTTTCAATGGTTTCCACTGAATTATGCAAAAAGTAGATTTGCCCACCGCGTCTTATTTCCCTCTGAATAGCTTCTTTGATTAACGGAGCGTTGCGCTCCCTCACAAAGGTTTTTATGGCAAGACGTTTGGCGGGCGGTGTGGCTATGATAGATAAATCTCTCATACCAGACATAGACATATTAAGCGTGCGGGGAATTGGCGTTGCCGTGAGAGTCAATATATCTACCTTGGCGCGGTAGGATTTTAAAACCTCTTTTTGCCTGACGCCAAAGCGATGTTCTTCATCAATAACAAGCAGACCGAGGTTTTTAAACTCGAGCTTGCTGGAAATGAGTCGATGGGTTCCGACGACCAAGTCGATTTGACCTGATTTTAGTTTTTCAAGGGTTTCGTTTTGTTCTTTTTTGGTTTGAAAACGGGATAAAACTGCGATATTAATTGGCCACTCAGAAAATCGGTCTTGAAAGGACTGAAAATGCTGCTGAGCGAGCAGGGTGGTTGGCACTAAGATCGCCGTTTGCATGGTATTTTGCATGCAAACAAATGCCGCCCTCATAGCCACTTCGGTTTTACCAAAACCGACATCACCACAAACTAAACGGTCCATCGGTTGGCTTGACGTCATATCTTTAACCACCGCTTTAATGGCCACTGCCTGATCATGTGTTAGCTCAAAGGGAAAATCATTAGCAAATTTTTCATATTCCAAAGCATCCAGTGAATGTTTAATGCCTATTTCAGCGCCACGTCTAGCGTATATTTCTAGTAACTCAGCGGCTGTGTCACGTGCTTTATCGAGGGCTTTTTTCTTGGCCTTAGTCCAAGATTCGCTTCCCAGCTTATGCCAGGGTGCGGTTTCTGGGTTTCTGCCAGAATATCGATGAATTAAATGCAAAGATTGAACCGGCACATAGAGTTTGCTGCCGCCAAAATACTCGAGGGTTAAGAATTCAGTGGCAATATTACCTACTTCAATGGTTTGTAACCCCAAGTAGCGGCCAACACCCTGGTCTAGATGGACAATCGCATCGCCGATCTTTAACTCCGCCAAACTGTGGATCAGTTGGTCGGGCGTGAGGACTTTATCTCCATTGGTGCGATTTTGGACAACATGCTGACCAAATAGATCGCTTTCACACACCACCAGTCGGTCGGTTAAGGCAAATCCGTAACGATTGGCTTGTTGGGTCAAATAAACTTGTGGTTGCGGTCTATTTTGATCAAATTTGGTTGATAAAAAGCTATCCCATTGATCGATATTTTGGCTATTGATTTGGTTCTTATTGAGTAATTCTCTTAATACTTCCTGCCGTCCAGCTGATTCCGCACAGATCAGTAGTTGCTGATAACCTTTGCTGTTTTGGATGAAATTTAAAAGGGGCTGTTCGGCACGGTGATTAACCTTGAGATCAGGACAAGCTTTTATATTGAGGCAATGCGATTGTTTCACTAGCGGCAGATGACTAATCACGGCTAAGGCAAAGGTGTTTTTTCGATAGTTAAAGTTATCTTCCCTTAAATAAAGGGCTTCAGGAGGAACAATGGGTCTTGTTAAATCATGACGATATTGCTCATAACGTTCTCGAAGTTCTTGCCAAAAATGCTGAATAAAGCCGGTGGAAGACTGTTTAGTGTCAGTTTTTAAAGGCGTTTTGGCTTCGCTGTTATTAATCAAACTATCGACAATCAAACTATCGGCCGGCAAATAATCAAAGATGTTGGATAATGAGTCAAAAAATAAGGGTAGATAATATTCAATACCGGCTGGAAAAATCCCCTGACTAACGCTTTGATAGATGGGAGCATTTTTAATATCGGTGTTAAATTGATGCCGCCAGGCCCGTCTGAAGTGGCTAATGGCCTCTTCATTAGTTGGATATTCCCTAGCTGGCAATAGCTTAATTTGGTCTGTTTTATATTGGGTTAACTGAGTTTCACTATCGAAATACCTAAGTGACTCAATTTCATTGTCAAATAATTCGATTCGAATAGGATCTTTTAATCCCATCGGAAAAATATCAATAATTGAGCCTCGAGCCGCATATTCGCCATGACTCATCACTTTTGACACCGATTGATAGCCGTTGTTATCCAATAGTAATATTAAATCGTGTAATTCAAGGGTTTCACCCAAGCTCAAAGACAATGAATGCAACTCAAGATACTGGCGATCGGGTAACATTTGTAAAGCAGACGAGAGTGGCAGTAATAAGATGCCTTGTTTTAATCGCGGTAACTCATAGAGCGTCTTGATTCGCTCTGAGATAATATCTTCATGCGGTGAAAAATAGTCATAAGGCAATGTTTCCCAATCTGGGAAGCTTATCACTGGCAACTCACTGTTTTGACCCAGAAAAAACTCGATCTCAGTCTTTAAAGGTGATACTTCAGAAGCATCCTCTAGTAAAATGACCATGAGTGAAGTAGATTGTTTAGCCAGTTCTGCGATGGTTAAAGCAAAACCTGCTCCCTCAACCGCATGAAAATAGTGTTTAAATCCGGGCTTTAGGTCAATTTTGGGTAAATCTAGCACAGCAAAAGGTTCTTCCATAAAAGTGAGGCTGGGATTATACACTAGGTTTGGGAAAGAATTAACGCAATATTAATTGTGTTCTATCTTGAGCATTTTTCAGCAATTAAGACTATTGGGTATAACTAACGAAGCCTGATGAACTTACCTTCAGTAGTATCAAATGATACTAACATAAGGATAAAGCCATCATTTAACCTCACCAATCGATACCTCATTTTTTTAAAAATTGCCTAACTGTTTGGTCGTTTATACCAAGTTTCCGTGACTACCCCTAAAACTAGGTTACGTAAAAGCAAATTTTTTAAAAGCAATCGTTCCCTATTACAAGCTCAAGGTCGCTTATTACATCGATTAACTAAAGATGTTGGACAGTTCTGTAAAACGTGGCTATATTAAAAGCTAAAGAGGTGTTGTATGCGGCACCTCCTACATCCAGAGTTCTGCTTTTGATGGATGATCTTGAAATCAGATAAACAGAACCATCAAACAATAAAGTTTAAGTAATTTACAACTAATTGATGTTTATTCATCCATTTTCTGATGGTAACGGGCGTATAGGACGTTTATGGCAAAGTGTTAAACTGATGAATTATCATCCCATTTTCGAGTTTTTACCTATCGAATTACCAATAAAAGAGAAACAGGTGGAATTGTTTCAAAAGCGATAACCATGGTCGACTTGGCCGATATTAATTAAAATAACGTACAATAGTGAAAGTTAAATCTTAAAAGGAATGAAGTTTAATGAAACGATTTAAAAGTTATTTGTATTTGTTTAGCATTGTAGGTCTGATAGTGTCCACTGGTGAAGCGCAATCAACCTCAATTTTTGACATTTATGCGCTCTTTTTTGTTCTCGTTCCAACAATGATAACGCCTATTTTTTGGTCACCAATACAAACGTATTTGCAGTGCATCAAATATATTCTATTTCTGCCAAGTCAAAAACCGTTTGAGGAGATAAAGAATTTCTCTTACCTTATCGAAAAATGGGTGAAACCGCTTTCTCTTTTGGTTTACTTGGGCTATGTATCGGACTAGTGATCGTTTTTTCCGGTGCAAATAAAGACTTATTGAGCATTTATCCGCATGGTATAGCTGTGTCATTTCTATCTCTTATTTATGGGATAATTATAAAGCTTTGGCTTAATAATATAAGTCAACTAATGCTAGTTAGTGAGCCGGGTAATGATAGCTAAGCAGGGTGTAATGTCCGGTTCATATATACAATAAAAATAACGTCATTGTCAGGAATACGGCGACTTCGCAACCTCGATTCGCACATCAAACAACTCAAATTATTCTATTTTGGTCTTTTGGATCGTTTTGTGAATATCATTGACCTTCATAAGCGCGGCAGAACCATAGTATTTCCTATATTCGGCAACAAATACACCGGCAGCTACAGCAGGATCGGTTTCAACTAGTTTCTTCGCCTGCTCGACGGTTTCTACATTAAAAATATACAGCCCTCGGCTATCACCAGCATCCATAAAAGGCCCTGCTAGTATTAGTTGCTTTTGTGCTGCTAAACGTTTCATATTGGCGAAATGACCTCGAAAAATATCATTTCGCTTGTCTTTATCTTTAATTACAGAAGGCCCTGTTTTTAGCACCACTAAAACGTAGGAACGCATACCATAATCATCGGCACCCAATTGTGAGGCTAAAGCAGGATCATACTGGTTAGCGGCGCTATCTGCTGCCATAACATTGGAACCTAGAATAATATAAAATAGGAGACTAGCTAGAAAATTTTGATCAGGTTTGTACTGTTGCATAGGATATTCCTCATAATCGATTATTAATAGAATAGAGTTTCTTTCTGAGCTAATCAAGGTTAATCAATACACTTAATCGATACATTGTAGCAGATGCTGAAGGATATGATTGGTGATGCTTCAACACTATCATGGGCATTGCCTTTAGCTGATTCCTATCACTGCTGCTTTGCATAAATAGGATAGCGAGAGCATTCGATCCTATATATTAAATGCTGCTTAATTGTCTCGAAATCTACCGCTAGATCGCTTAAACTAGCCGCTTATTAAGGTTTATCAACAAGAAGCACAGACTATATGAAACACTACAAGGGCGTGTTTATCACCCTCGAAGGAAGTGAAGGCGTGGGTAAAACCTCTAGCCTTAAATTTGTTGAACAGCAGATAACTGCTTTGGGACATGATGTAGTTACCACTCGAGAGCCGGGGGGAACCGAATTAGCAGAGCAAATACGTGGTATATTGCTGGCTGAAAGACAAGAGCCCGTGGAAAGTAAAACTGAATTATTAATGATGTTTGCAGCCCGTTATCAGCATGTTACTCAAGTGATTAAACCAGCTTTAGAACGTGGCCAATGGGTGATTTGTGACCGTTTTGTAGACGCTAGCTATGCCTACCAAGGTGGGGGTAGAGGTATTCAGGTTGCGCAAATCGAGCAGCTTGAGCATTGGTGTTTGGAGGATTTTAAACCGGACTTAACGCTATTACTAGATATGTCGGTTGAGGAGGGGTTGGAACGTACTAAAAAACGCGGAAAAGCCGATCGTTTTGAAACAGAACAATTGGCTTTCTACGAAAATATCCGAACAGCATACCTTAATCGTGCCAAAAAGGATCCTCAGCGTATGAAAATAATTGATGCCGCGCCAAGTATGCAACAAGTTCAAAAGAGCATACAGCAACAACTCAAGTCCTTTGTAGAATCCTATGCAACGCCTGACCTCTGAAGAATTTGTAGCGCTCGCGACGCAAAATTCCGATAGCTATTGGTTTGCACCCGCCTTTACAACGCTTTCAAAGGCGTTTTACGCCGATAAAATGGTCCATGGCTTGTTGCTAGTGTCTCCAGAAATGTCCGGTAAAGCTGAATTTGCCGCTAAGCTGAGTAAATCGATCCTTTGTAATGCCTCTAGCGGTGTTCAATTAGCTAAACCTAATCTAGAAAATAATACTGCAGCTGTTGAAGCGGAATTAAATCAACGCCAAATAGGCTATTCCTGTAATCAATGCAAGAGCTGCCAATTGTTTAATAGTGGTAGTCACCCTGATCTGTATTTTAATGATCGGTTGCTGAACAAACAGGGCAAGGTAAAACAAAATATTAGTATCGACCAGATCCGATTGTTAACCGATAAGCTTTCCAGCACTGCTCAGATGAATGGCTGGCGAATTGGAGTGATCGCATCGGTTGAAAAACTTTCCCGAGGTGCTTTTAATGCGTTATTAAAATCCTTAGAAGAGCCAGGACAACAAACCTTGCTGATTCTTTTAGTGAATCAATTCTATCGAGTGCCACAGACTATCCGCAGCCGATGTCAAAAACTAACCTTTGATTTAAACTCAAAACAATTGGTACCTTGGTTAATGCGACAGACTCAATGCGATATCGCAACTGCGGAAGATGCCATCAAGCACACCGAAAGTGCGCCTCTAGCAGCTAAGGTATTTATCGAAAATGGCTCAGCGGATGATTATAGTCAATTAAGTCGAGATTTAGACTCATTGCTAAACAATCAGTTGAGCCCACAACAGGTTTTTAGCCAGCATAAACACCTGGATGAACAGCTTTGGCGTTACATGGCTAATTACTTTACCCAAGTGCCATTAAAAAGGCTCACTGATCCTTTATCTCCGTACGCTAAGTTACCTAAAACTAGTGCTTTTGATCTGTATAATCAGCTACTTCAGTACCATAAAGGGCAAAGCTTGGGAAGTAACCTACAGTTTCAGCTACAGATTGAGTCTATTTTGAATCATTGGTTTGAAATAGGGCGAAAAATAGTCCATTATTCTAATCATACCCATTAATTGAATCGAGAAAACAATGGTAGGTCCTGCTTCATCGCCAAAACATGGTATTTTACAGCTAACAATTAAAGATAAAGGTGCGCTTTATGCCGCCTATATGCCGTTTATTAAAAATGGTGGATTATTTATCCCGACCAATAAAAAATATGCTTTAGGTGATGAAGTATTTATGCTGTTAACTCTGATGGATGATAGCGAAAGACTACCCGTTGCAGGTAAAATCATTTGGATCACACCTAAGGGTGCGCAGGGCAATAAAGCGAGCGGCATCGGCGTTCAGTTTAGTGCCCAAGATAAAGGGGTGACTCGGGGTAAAATTGAAACGCATCTTGCTGGCGTACTTGAATCTGACCGTATTACACATACCATGTAGCTTGCATCCAGCCAACCAACTTAAAATCATTCAAAACCAATTCTATTCATTCTAATTTTTAAAGAGCTGTTTGACACCCATGTTAGTTGACTCCCACTGCCATTTAGACCGGCTTGATTTAACACCCTTTGCAGGTTCTTTAGATAATGCTATTGAGGCTGCTAAATTAGCTGGTGTGGGCAAATGTCTTTGCGTATCGATCAATAGTCAAAACCAGCAGGCCGTGATCGAAATAGCCGAGAAGTATGAACATATACACGCGTCGGTTGGAGTTCACCCTCTATATACAAAAGGCGAGACTGCTAGCGTTGAGTCTTTAGCAAAAATAGCCAAACACCCCAAAGTAGTCGCTATTGGCGAAACCGGCTTAGATTATTTTTATGATGCTGAATCCAAACCACAGCAATTAGGTCTGTTTAGAACTCATATCCAAGCCGCGGTAGAGGTTGATTTACCGCTAATCATTCATACACGGGATGCAAGGCAAGATACTTTAGAGCTGCTTAAAAAAGAGCAGGCAAATAAAGTAGGAGGGGTATTACATTGCTTTACTGAGTCATTAGAAATGGCTGAAGCAGCAATGGAAATGGGGTTCTATATTTCTTTTTCTGGCATTGTGACCTTCAATAATGCAGATAGCCTAAGAGAGGTCGCAAAAGCGATCCCTTTAGACCGAATATTAGTTGAAACGGATAGCCCCTATCTAACACCGAAACCCTATCGAGGAAAACCTAATTCTCCTCGTCATGTGGTTCAAGTGGCCGAACTAATTGCGCAGTTAAAGCAAGTTGAATTCGAACATTTTGCGAAAGCTACTAGCCACAATTATCATCGATTATTTAAAATCCCTGAAAATTAAAGTCAATTCTCCCGCTGATAGCCTTAGTTTCGGAAATTGCTTTTCGTTGGTAAATGATAGATAAAAAAACCCCAGGCTCTTTCGAGTACCTAGGGTAGGGGAAGATAATACTGCAGATCTGAAAAATTGAATAAACTATCGAATTACTTTAAACAATATTATAAATCTAGTACAAAACAGAAAAAATTCCAGTAAAAAATGAGATTAAATTGAATATAATTGATGTCCAAAATGTTGCGAAAGGAATATATTAAGTAATTACATAGAGTTACCTAAAATACTTAAAGTAAAATAAAGTTTGACAAAATGTTTGTATAGTAGGTATATTTCAGGGTTTTCTGGATTGGTCGTGCATTATATGATTCGATTTGTCTATCGCGACATCAAAATAGTACCAGTAGAATTCATTGTCTTGATACCCAACAAAAGGCTCATGAATTTGCTGCCCTTTCTCATTTAAAAACAAAAGTGTTGGCGTTACCTTAATATTGAAAGGTTTTAAAAATTGCTGATTACTTAACGACTCACCTTGAAATCCAATAATATCTGTCGAACTTGCCCAGTTTATTTTAGCCAAAATTAACCTTTCTTGATATTCACCACTTCTTATTAGAGGGTGTAAGATCTCTTGCTCTAGCTTTAAACAGTAGGGACATTGGGGAGCAGAGACATATAATAATATGACGCGCTCATTGTTTTTTGATTGTATACCAAGCTGGCTAAAGTCAGCAATGAGCGGTATTAGTGGTTGTGTTTTGGAGGCTTGAAGGTTGCTATGAAAAGCAAGCAGGATTAAACTCATTGTAGTGATAGACAACCGCAGGGGTTTAAGAAAAGTTGCAAGAATAAGCATCGAGTTAGTCTTCTAAATGCAACTGTTGCAACATATCCGCCACTATATCTTCGGCCGCAAAGTCTCTAAAATAATGGTCGGCATCTTCAATCACTTTTCGACTAACCATTTTATTATCGAGATAGAGTGCTTCTTGTTGATTGATAGAGTTGGTAATAGCTGGATCGTTACTTCCTAAATAGATTCGTGTTGGGATTTGTACTTTAGAAATTATATGCGGGGTATTTTTGTCTGGAATTGGAGAGTAATAGGAAACTAGGGATTCTAAACTGACGGTTGCATTATCACAGTGTAGAATATTTTTACCCGATATCAGCTGTTTTGTGTTGTTCGAGGCGTTCTGTGCTTGGCTTAACCATCGACCAAGGGCGGTAGTGTCCTTGGGATCAAAGGCTTTTTCGCTTTCAGATGCTTTCCAAGTCATGGGTGCGATTAAAAATGCTTGCTTAACACTTTCAGGATGTTCAATTACAAATTGGGCTATTTGCGCGCCGCCTCTTGAATGTCCAACCAATACAATATTCTTATAGCCTTTACCTTCAACTAGCTTTACCCAGGCGGCTATTTCCACTTGAGCATCTTGGTGTTTGGATAAAATAACATGCTTACAATCAAAAAAACCACTACGGTTATCTTCCTTTAGGCTTAAGGTAAAAGCTAGACTACCAATATCTTCCTCTTGCAGCAGTGATTGCAATGATGAGGGTAATTCCATGCCGTGCCAAGCGAAGGTTCCATGTAAAATAACAAAAAAGGGCGCGTTTTTATCCTCTGCGGCCTTATATTCTGCATTAAGGCTGAGCTTGTTTAAGCTTAGTTTAAGCGGCGTGGCGTTTAAACTAAAGGGCACCAGCATCATTAAAAACACTAATAAAGGCATGCTAAGCCCTTTGCCTTTGGCACAGGCTGTTAGATTGAAGATATGAGATAATTTCACTGTTAGCCGCTAGCTTACGGAAACTGCCTTAAGCAATTCCCGGATTACCTTTTATATTGGAGAGCTTAGGTGTGTTAAGCTTTTTAAAGTTGACCTTTTTTTGGCTTTTCATATACTCGGCAACCACATCCCAGATTGGCGCGCCCGGTGCTTTACTTCCAACTGTGGCCCAACCTGCTAGCCTTATAGCTCTTATTGGCAACTATTTTGGTTCCATCATCAAGAGCCATATCAGTAACACGCTTGCCTGCTTGACCTTTTGGATTAAGCGCATAATCAAGACCACCAACCCGCACCATGTCCCCACCTTGTTGATAGTAGGGATCTTTATTAAATAAATTGTCTGCTACATCCTCTAAAATCAGCTTAATCTCTGAACCCTTCATTTCACGAGCGTAGGTTTCAGGATAGGTAATACAAGTTTGATCAAGTACATTTTCCATGGTGATGGTATCCCCAGCAAGAACGCTAGTACCCCATCTAAAACCAGGTGATAAAGAAACTTGTGCTCCTTTGACTTCTCTTAAAGCGTCACAGATTACTTGATCGAAGGTTCCATTAAAATTACCGCGTCGATAGAGTAGGCTGCCGGCAATCCCCAGTGGTTCTTGTAATTTTTCTAAGAAGGGTTTGCGAACCGCATCAATATATTTCTGCATTTTTGGGTCAGCTTTAAGCATATTGGAAAAGATTGGTAGTAGTTTGTATTGGTATCCAGCTATTTTTCCACTAGCAAATTTGAAATCTAATACACCTAAAAATTTACCATTTGATCCAGCATTGGTAACTAGTGTCATACCTTGCTCGTTTTTAACTTCTATGGCTTTAGGTACACCATCATGGGTATGACCACCGAGAATAGCATCAATACCAGAAACGACTGATGCCATTTTTAAATCAACATCCATACCGTTATGTGAAAGCACCACAACGGCAGCGGGTTTTTCGGTTTCTCTAATTTCGTTAACTAGTTCTTGCATTTCGCCATCACGAATACCGAATGACCAGTCAGGAACAAAGCGTTTAGGATTGGCTATTGGCGTGTAGGGGAAAGCTTGCCCGATCACTGCGATTCGATGACCGTTCAGTATTTTAATGGTATAGGGCTTAAAAGCGTGCCCGGTATCTTCATCGTAAGCTGGCGCATCGTCAAATAATGCATCATCACTCACGCGAATGTTTTGTGCTAAAAACTCCCCCTTAAACAATTCTACATTTTCAAGCACTTCACTATCTTGATAGGTAAATTCCCAGTGACCTGTCATGATGTCAACACCGAGAATATTACAAGCTTCGACCATATCTTTACCGCGAGTCCAGTAGGAAGTACCAGAACCTTGCCACGTATCGCCACCATCTAACAATAGCGTTTTGCTAGGACCGTAGTTATTTCTTAGCTTGTCGACCAGGGTTTTCAAATGGGCGAAGCCACCAACTTTACCATAGAGCTGTGCCGCATTTTCAAAATCTAAATAGGTCAATGCATGAGCCGTTAGGCTTTTATCTTTTATCTCAAATTCCTTTAACAGAGCTTTACCGACAAGGTGAGGAGCCTTACCTTTGGAACCGTAAAAGCCAAGATTGACATTAGGCTCTCTAAAATAGATTGGGTTTAATTGGGCATGACAATCAGTCATATGTAAAAGGCGAACATCACCCCATGAAGGCAAGTCATACATTTTATCTAATGACTGATTCGAATGAGCATAACTCGGCATTATACCGGCAGCGCCAGCCATTGCCATTAAACGACTAAACTCTCGGCGACTCATATTCATAATTTTACACCTATGTTTGAATTTTCTAGAAAAGATTTTGCAGCTACCGACAAGAATTAAAAGCTGTTGGTGGTCGCTAACATGTGATTGAATGATAAAAAGCGAAATATAGCGCTAATTAAAACTAGATTCCGCTGCGACTTATGAACAATTAGTCATTGATAAAACAGTACCTAAGTCAGACCTATTTAGGTTCACCCTCTTGCCAATTTTTTGAAGCATATTCCGCTTGTATAAAACCATATTCAGTTTGAGCTATCGCCTCTTTAGCTAGTGCCTCTGCGATTTTTTCATTGCCGTCAGCTAATGCCTTTTTTGCTTTTTGAATTAGTGGTGCGGTGGTGGACCATTCAAATTCAAGTTTAGCCACCTTTTCTAAGTTTTTTTCTGCTTGCTCGATAGACTGTTGAGCATTGGCGAAACATGGGCTTGAAAAAAACAGTGAGAATAATATTGCATAGAATACTTTTTTCATTTTGTTCAACTCCTTATTTACGAGAACTAGGACCGTTAACTACTAGGCCGTTGCTCATTACAGTTTGATAGAACTCAAGGTTTCGATAAGATTCGCTTTGATAATCCAAAGGTTCCGCTCGAACATTTTTATTGCATTCACGATAACGGTGACCGATGGTGCCGAGTTCACCCCAATTAGAACGATAAACGGGCATTCCTGTTGGATGACCTATAGCTGGGCTTAAAATATCAGCTCTTAATAATGAACCTGAAATTTTCAAATGACAATCAGCACAAGCGAAGTTGAGTTGTCCACGCTTTGAATAAAAAAACTGCTTGCCTGCCATATAAGCTTTGTAGGCCGCTTCAGAGTTTACTTTTATGTCAAAAACATTGTCTCTCGATTCATTGGCCATATACGCAGAGATCGAAGCGAGTTCACCCTGTCCGTAGTCTAAAGGTTGTTCACCATTTGCTTCACGGCACTGATTGATGGCCAGTTCAAGTGTAATAACTTGATTCGTCTTTTCATCAAAATACGGAAAATTTTGGCGAATACCTATTCCGCCATTTTCAAAACAGTCGGCATAGGTTTTGCCGTTAGCGAAGGGGGCTTCAAAAAACTCCTGTCCTTCTTCAACCGGTATTTCATAAGGAGGAAACTCTTCAATTTCTAACCATTGCTCGCGAGTGGCTGCGTCGATGGCATAAGCACCATTAACAAACTCTTCTAATTCGATATTAGGAAATTTGCTGGCAAAAAACTCGCGGAATCGTTTAACGTCTTGGTTAACTTTTTGTTGATAGTTAACTGTTGATGCTTGAACGGCTGGTTGTACTTCTGTATCACCTTTTAACGTTTCACTATCCGAGCAGGCGCTCAGAATCATTATCGAAATTATTGCCAGACACCAGGTTATTTTTGTTTTCATTCAATTATCCTCCTTAAAGAGTCAATGACTAGGAATTCAAAGATTACTTAATCGTAACTTCGGTATGTCCAACTAATCCCTTGCTATCATTAGCATCGACCGTGAATTTATCACCTTTAGTTCCTTTGAATGCAAAAGAAATAAAGGGGTCTTTAGATACGCCCGTGCCAAATTCGCCTGCAAAAACGGTTTCATCTTTATAAACAACCGTGACTTCTTTCAAGTGGTGAATAGGAATTAGTTTGCCTTCTTTATCTTTACGCATTCCTGATTCCATTGGGTGTTTAATCAATAACTTAGCTTTGACTATGCCTTTCTTTTCTTTGGCTTTTGTACGGATTTTGATTTTCTTCATCATAATAGTGTGCTCCAATTAGAGGAAATTATTCAATTGCATTCAGTAGCAGGGCGGATTATCCGCCACATCCACCAATAGTGACTTTAACTTGCTGTGATGCTCGATGGAGTTTACCACCAGCTTCTACAATCGCTGTTACTTCAGAGGTTTTACCCATTCTGATCCTTGTTTTTATCTGTGCTAAAGCTGACGGACCTAGATTCATGCTAGTTACTAATGGCGCAGGGTTATCTTTCACAAACAAGCTAATGCTCTTAACGTCTGGGAGCTTACTGCTGACTGAAATTTGGACCATCGCGCCATTTTCTGCGATAGCTGGAGCGGATAACTTCACATCACCACTATCGACAATCGATAGATCGCCGAATTTGGCTTTTATAGCAGCATCGAGTGTTTTTGCAGTAAAGGCTTTTTCATTCCACTTTGCCCAAGCAATTTGCGGTAGGCTAGCGACTAAGGCGATGTAGCCAGCACTCTTACCAACCGTTTTAAAAAAACTTCTTCTTGATAATTTCATTTGTTTAACCCTTTATTAACATGATTTAAATATTGATTCTATTGACAATCTATTGCTAGAGTGTGTAAAGCCAATCAACGACCAGTTCGATTTCCTTGTTGGTTAAATGCCATGTGCACCAAAAGGCGGCATAATGGTATTCTTATTATTTAACCGAGCATCAGTAACCTGTGTAATTAATCTTTGTCTGTCAGGAAATCGTTGTTTCATGGCAACCAAACCCGGACCGGTAGTTCCCATTAGCGCGCCACCTTGGATATAGTGGCAAGCAAGGCAGTTACCTTTACGACGATCAAAAGCGATGGCTTTGCCTTGTGCTAGCTCAGCAGAAAGTCCACTTTCCTGTGCCAAAGTAATTGAGCTAAAAGCAGCAATTACAGTCACCAGTAAAGAGCTTAATAATATTCTTGTTCCTTTCATATCAATCCTCATTGTTGCTGTCTTGATGTAGCAAGGGCTTGTAATCCCTTGATGTAAAACATATAACTGCGGTTAACTAAAGAACACACAGCCGCTTTGAAATCTACTGGTTTATCTGATGTAGCATAAAGTCGACAGCTTGTTTAACCGCTTCATCCGATAAATCGGTGCGCCCACCTTTAGCCGGCATCGCGTTTAAACCTTCTAACGCACTGCTATACAAAACATCATTGCCTTTACTGATTCGGCTAGCCCACTGCTCGGCATCATCTAATTTTGGTGCTCCGGCGACGCCGCTACCATGACAAACCTTGCAAACACCTTCATAGATGCTTCGACCTGGGTGTTCTGTTTTTGTCTCTGCGCTTTTAGTAACCGCTTCAGTATTACCTAGTGAATACTTGGGGCCCAATATGACTTTAATGCTAGTAGCATCTTTACAGTCTTTCATGCATCTTGTGTTGTTAGTATCGGGTCGATCATCAACGTAGAAGCCATCCTTGTTAGGCATCTCTATACTAGTGAAATTAGCCTTTGAAAGGACAAAATCATCTTCAACGATATCGTTAAGGTATAAAACGTAGGCCGTTATGGCATAGGTTTCATCTGCTGATAATGACTGCGGTGCAGGGAAGGGCATTGCTCTGTGAATATAATCCCATAAAGTACTGGCGTAGGGCCAAAAACTACCAATGGTTTTTTCTGGTCTAGCTTCAGTTAAAGTGTCTGCACCACCGGCCAATTTAGGCCAAGCATCGACACCTTCACCAAAGGAACCGTGACACATAGAACACTTGTCTTCAAATAGAGTTTCACCATCTTCAACTGAACCCGAACCTTCCGGCAGACCCATACCATCGGGCCGTACATCAATATCCCACCCGGCAATCACTTCAGCAGCAACCGGCTTTCCAATGCTATAGGTTGCGGGTAAATTATTTTGACTAGTTGCCCCAGATTCTACCTGTGGGCCACTGGCTTCTTGGTTTGACGTTTGCGAACAACCCGCCAGAACCAAAAGAGTGCTAGTCAATAATAGTTTAAATGGTTTCATAGCCTTTATTTTTGTTTTTCTTGTCTGATTAATATTATGCAAGTTGCGCATTTTGAACACTCCCGTCACTATGAACTTTCCATGTGTGAATAGCATTTCTATGGTAAATCGAGTTACCACCGCGAATAGCTCTAAGTTGTTTAAAAGTCGGTTGAACGTAGCCAGTTTCATCCCATGCTCGACTCTGAATTAACAAAGGTTCGCCTTGCCAGTTATACATATAACTAAAGCGAGTGAGACACTTTTCGATGACAATGCCCTTAATGGGTGCTGGGCGCCAAGTAACACCACCATCAAAGGAAATGTCGACACCTTTTATTTTGCCTTTACCGGACCAAGCAATCCCTTCAAATTCATACCAGCCTTTCTTCTTAAGCGGTACTTCTGGGCAAGGTGATGTGATGACCGAATTACATTCTTGTTCAAAAGAGAATTTTCTGGCTCGACCGTCGGGTAATAAATCGGTGTATTTGGATGTTTCTTCTCTTTGATAATAGGGTTGGTCGCCAACTTCTAAACGTCTTAACCATTTAATGCTGGTATTGCCTTCCCATCCAGGGTTCATCAATCGGATTGGGTAGCCTTGCTCACCTCTTAATGCCTCGCCATTTTGAGCGTAAACCACTATCGCATCATCGAGCGCTTTATCCATCGGAATACTACGAGTCATTGCGGCTCCATCGGCGCCCTCGGCTAAGATCCATTTGCCTTCAGGTTTAACGCCAACTTCGGCCAGTAGAGTCGATAGTCTCACGCCGGTCCACTCACAACAGGACAACATACCGTGGGTAAACTGTAGGCCTTCCATTTGCGGAGCTTTCCATTCCATACCACCGTTAGCAGGGCATTCTAGAAATCTAATTTCTGAAACGCTAGGAAAGCGTTTTAAGTCATCCATGGTGAAAATAAGCGGTCTATCGACCATGCCATGAATAATAAGACGATGTTCATCAGGGATTAATGATCGGCATTCCACCATGATAGCGTTCAAAAGCTAGGCCATTGGGTGTAATGATCCCTTTTAACTTGTGTAAAGGTGTCATACTGATTGACGAAATGCGATCGGGAGTCAGCCATTCAACGGTACGACGGATATTATCCGCTTCATATTCTGAAGGCAAACCATAAGGATTTTTTTAGAACTGGGTCACCCAATTGCTTGGTCCATGAAGGAATCGCAGGCGGTAGATTCGAGCTAGCCAACAGACTACCGGCTTGTGCTGCTGCCGCTCCTCCACCTAACATGACCAATGCGTTTTTTAAAAACTTACGTCGCTCAAGCTGGTTTAAATTGTTGCTTTCTTTATCCAGCGTTTTGAGCAATCTCTGTTCTTCTTGTTGACTAAATCCGTCCATTAAATCGCCTCTCTTCTTTGGAAGTTACAAGGTATGAAAATATCTTAGCCTTAATCCTTAAAAATTTCCATTTGCCTTGATCTCAATCAGTATTTTTTATATTAGCATTTCGTAATATTAGAGAAATATACCATAAAGAAAAGCGAGATATCAACTCTAAGACTAAAACTCTATGGTTTCCTTGATAATTTTAAGCAAAAGTTGGTGGATCGCAGCATAGCCTTTAAAGCCCGTGGGTGGTTTTCGAACTGATAAATAGACTAAATTAGGCCTGTCATACAGTGAATAGATAGCAATGGGATAGGGGCATAGGGATAAACTATGAGGATCATCATGCAGCATGGCATGAGAAGTCTCGGCCTTACAGAATAAGACTATTTCCGCCTTATGGTAGACAGGACGAGTTATTCCTAGTGCTGGTGCCGTACGATTTAGCATGTCACTGGAGTGTGCAATATAGCTAATAACTGCACCTTGGCTTTCAATAGCCATGACTAAATCTTCTTTAACTTGGTTGAAATCACCTACCACTGAAAAAGTTAAGGTTGCTGCGTGAACTTCTGCGTTTTTTTCATCCGCGGCTAGTATTTGGCTATTGATATAACAAAAAAGATAACTAAAAGCAGCAAGAAAGGGCTGAAAAATTTAATTTGTCGTATTTTATTCATCAAAATCGCCTGCGTGCTTGGTATAATCGAATTTAGTAAAGTTAAATATCATTAACATAAACAATAGAATCTTGAATAGAGCCAATTGATTAATCTACGCTTTCATAAATATCAAAATCCTTTTCACTGTGTGCGACAACACCATCCTTATTCCACGGCAAATCGCGATAGGGCGTTGAATCGGTTGTTCCCATAAAAGCATATTTCTTTATATCAAAGTACGGCGAGTAATCAAAATCCGCTGGTGTAAATAATCGAGTATTTCGAGGTACTAGCTCAATTCCATTGGGTCCATGCTTTCGAAACAGTGGTAGAATAGGGTAATGGACCGCGTTAAAAGCTTCAGCAATCATCGCTGAACACACTGTCTTAGTTGTTTGATCGGGTCTTCGGGTAAATAAGGTTGATCGCCATTTACGTGGCAATATACGCCACGGAAAAATAAAGCGTGCTAAATCAAATAGTTGCCTTACATTGTACTCAATTCCAAGCTTGTCGATACAGTAATTAACCACATTTTGGGCGTCTTTAGCCGAAAGCGTTGCAGCCCGACAAATGCGCAGGTTATCTTTTATGTAGTCTGTGAGAGGTGTTACGATCATCCCCTTACCCAAAATGCCTTCAATTAAAAGCTGGGTGTCAGGCGACGCATCGTAATGTTCTAATAAACACTGACGATACTTAGCATCAGTTATATCATGAATTCTACCGACATAAATTGCAGAATGAGACCATCTGCTTTGGGTAATAATGCGAATGACATCGGATACACGACTACGACCTTCGACTAGAACAACATCACCTGGCCGAATCCCATGACTCAACTTTTCAAAGTCACAAATGGGGAATATTGCCGGTGGAGTTTCATAGTTGAGCCAAGATTCTAGACGACTTCTAATGGACATGGTTAAACCTAAAGTTGGCGCATTAAACCGATTACTAGAACTTAAGAATTGAGTAAAAGGTTTAAAGTAATGACAAAAAGGATAGCGATCCATCCCTTGTCTTAGTTATAGTCTATTTAACGCTCAAATTCAATCTAGAAAAGCGTAGTTTTACTGGTGTATCCCAGATAATTTCGATAAAATTAACAGACACTCAATTAAACCTTTAACCAAGTGGTCAAAAAACAATGCCTAGTGAAATTTGGGACGATATATTACTGTTAGAACAACAGCTTAGTGAAGAAGAACGTATGATTCGAGATATGGCGAGAGGCTATGCTCAGGAAAAACTCATGCCGCGCATTTTGGAAGCCAACCGGCAAGAGAATTTTGATCCGGAAATTATGCGTGAGATGGGAGAATTAGGGCTATTAGGGTCGACTATTGAAGGATATGGTTGTGCTGGTATTAGTTATGTTTCTTATGGCCTAGTGTCGCGAGAAGTCGAAAGAGTCGATAGCGGTTATCGCTCAGCACTGAGTGTTCAATCCAGTTTGGTCATGTATCCGATCTACAAATACGCCACTGAAGAGCAAAAGCAAAAGTTTTTACCTAAGCTCGCAACGGGTGAGTATATAGGTTGTTTTGGTTTGACAGAACCTGATAGTGGTTCAGATCCAGCCAGTATGAAAACCCGTGCTAAATCAGTCGAAGGTGGTTATGTTCTATCTGGAAGCAAAATGTGGATTACTAATTCACCGATTGCTGATGTGTTTGTCGTTTGGGCAAAGAATGATGAAGGTCAAATCTGCGGCTTTGTACTTGAAAAAGGTATGAAGGGCCTCAGTGCTCCCAAAATAGAAGGCAAATTTTCACTGCGTGCTTCCATCACTGGTGAAATCGTCATGGATGAAGTCTTTGTACCGCAAGAAAATATGTTTCCCGATGTGAGAGGACTAAAAGGTCCCTTTGGTTGTTTAAATATGGCGCGTTATGGGATTTCATGGGGTGCAATGGGGTCATCTGAGTTTTGCTGGCACGCAGCGCGTGAATATGGTCTCGACCGCAAGCAATTCGGTAAACCTTTAGCCTCAAACCAACTCTATCAGAAGAAGCTAGCCGATATGCAGACTGAGATAGCACTTAGTTTACAAGCTTCCCTACAAGTGGGACGTTTAATTGATAGTGGGCAGTTTAAACCTGAAATGATTTCTTTAGTGAAACGCAATGCGTGCGGTAAGGCACTAGAAATAGCACGGGCTGCGCGGGATATGCATGGTGGAAATGGCATTAATGATGAGTTTCATGTGGTTCGACATATGATGAACCTGGAAGCTGTTAATACTTATGAAGGTACGCATGACATTCACGCGCTGATATTAGGTCGTTGTCAAACCGGAATCCAAGCCTTTAAATAGACTCTTTCAATTGGACCGAGCTGACATTCGCGGTCGCTAGTGAGTAGGCATTAGAGAAGGAACTAATGTGCTACTTACTAGTCAATTTAATGAATTATCCATTATTTAATCGCTCTTTGAACGGATACATAAGTATTTACAATACAATTTGTAAATAAGTGGGCAATTTCCTTGAATTATTAGGTATTTAAGCGTATCTATTGAATAACACATGCGTTAAACCCTGTATACATTGCAAAATAATCCCTAAAAGGGGCTATTTTGGTAATTTTACTTTCAACTAAGGTTCTATAAATGAGTCGGTCTTTTGCTAAATCAGCAGTTTCAATTTTTTTAATCCTTTTATTTAATCCATTATTTAGCGATGCCTCAAACGAGACAGCTTCATTAGACGATGGAGAGTTCAATAAAATTATAAAGAACGAGGGTCAGTTGGATTTATCACCCTTACCAAAACACCTACGCGCAAGCCGATATATCGCCTATTATATGAAAACCAACCATTATAAAAAGCAAGGCCTGAATAATCATCAATCTTCGATCATCTTAGACCGTTATATCGAAACGCTCGATGGCAATAAAGCTTATTTCCTAGCCTCAGACATCAAGGAGTTTGAAAATTATCGTTACCGTTTGGATGATGCTATTTATTCAGGTTTGGTACAACCAGCATTCGCTATCTATCGAGTCTTTAAGCAACGTTGGGATGAAAGAAATCAATTTGCGCTAGCGGTTTTAAAACAGCCGATGGACTTTACCACTCAGGAGATCTTTGAATATGATCGTGAAGATGCGGCTTGGCCCACTAGTAATGAAGAGCTTGATAATTACTGGCGATTACGGGTAAAAAGTGATGCGTTAAATTTGGTCTTGGCCGGTAAAGAGATGGACAAGGTGAAAGAACTACTTGAAAAGCGTTATAAGGCCTCACTACGTCGAGTGTCACAAATCAATAGTGAGGATGTTTTTAGTTATTTTATGAATGCTTTTACCGCCACAGTAGATCCTCATAGTGCTTATTTTTCTCCACGCACAGCCGAGAACTTTGACATTGATATGAAACTCTCGTTAGAAGGAATTGGTGCAGTTCTTGAAACCAACGATGTTTATACAAAAATTAGAAGCATTGTTACGGGTGGTCCGGCGGACAAATCTAAGCAGCTAGCAGTCGATGACAAGATCATTGCGGTTGGACAAGGCAATCAAGTATTAGTCGATGTGGTCGGATGGCGTCTAGATGATGTGGTTGATTTAATTCGTGGTGATGCGGGGAGTCAAGTGAGGTTAGAAATAGAACCTGCAAATGCCAGTGTCAATGGTAAAACCAAAGTGATTTCTATCATTCGTGAAAAGGTCAAGCTAGAAGAGCAGGCGGCCAAATCTGAAGTCATCAAAGTCGGCGAGGCTGATAAAAAAATGGTTGTAGGGGTAATTGAATTATCCAAATTTTATATCGATTTTGAAGCGAAAAATGCCGGTGACCCTGATTATAAAAGTACCACCAGAGATATCAGAAAGCTGATCGCTAAGATGAAAAAGGAAGATAAAATAGACGCAATCATCATTGATCTTCGAAATAATGGCGGCGGCTCACTCGGTGAAGCTATTGGTCTTACTGGTTTATTTATTGACCAAGGACCTGTGGTTCAAGAAAAACGATTGCAAGGACGAGTGTTGACATTATTTGATGAGGACGCGGGTGTTGCGTGGGACGGACCGCTAGCCGTTTTAGTTAATGGTGCTAGCGCTTCCGCTTCGGAAATATTTGCTGGTGCTATTCAAGATTATGACCGGGGTCTTATTATTGGCGAGCAAACCTTCGGCAAGGGAACCGTACAAAATATTATTGATTTAAATTACGCTTTGCGATTAGAAGACCACTCAGCCGGTGTATTAAAACTAACCATTGATAAATTTTATCGAATTACAGGTGCGAGTACACAATTAAAAGGTGTTATGCCTGATATTAGTTATCCAGATCCTATATCTCGCGAGCATTTTGGGGAAGCGAGTTACGACTACGCGTTAAAGTGGGATACGATAAAAGCGGTTAAGTATCAATCAACCAATAGGGTGCGCAGTTTTATTGAGTTTCTTAATCAAATGCATCTATCCAGAATTAAAAATGATAGAGAGTTTCAATACATTATTCAAGATGTTGAAGAGCTTCAAAAACGCCGGCAAGATACAAGTGTTAGCCTCAATATCGATGAGCGTAAAAAAGAACGAGCGGAAGACGAGCTAAAGAGACTAGCACGTGAGAATGTTAGGAGAACATTAGTGGGTAAGGAACCATTAAAAGAAATTGACGAAGACACTGAATTTGTTGATGTCGATGATGCTAAACTCTATGAAACCGCGCATATTTTATCGGATTTGATGCAACTAAAAAACCAACAAAAGCTGGCACAAAACAATAATCAAAAAACAGGTAGTTAGTCGATAAAATCAGGTGATAATGTATGTTTAAAAAAATAATTGCGGCGGCAATTATCGCTGTCGCTTTGTATGGCGTTGTAAAATACCCAAGCATTAAGAAAATCGCCTATACGGGAACGGGATTTAGCGCTAAAAATGTCTGTTCTGGTCATTTTATTAGCGGTTTTAGTAACGATTTAATTGTAAATCAAGCTTTGCTACCAATTGATGCTACCTTTGGTTATATAAGTAATCAGATTGATGAAGAGAAACTATTGGTTAGCAGTCGTATTTTTGGATTATTTGAAAGAGTAGCGGTATACAATGAAGCGACTGGTTGCCAGCTTTTATCGATAGCTAACACCAATACAGGCAATCGAACTTCCACTCAATACAAACAGGATCTTAAGTCATTTTCTGTCGCGAAAACAGAAAAATTAAAAACCCATATCAACTCTAAAATAGAGTCCATTTTGGATGAGTTCTTCACTTCTAAAGATGACTCTTTTCGACGTAGTAAGTCGGTACTCGTTTGGCATAAAGGCGCTATCATCGGCGAAAAATACGCTTCGGGTGTGACTGCAGAAACGCCTTTGCTTAGTTGGTCTATGGCCAAAAGTATTACTAATATGCTAGTGGGGATCTTGGTTAAACAAGGTCAATTAAATATTCAACAGACCACAGGACTCACCGAGTGGAATAACAAGCCTCAACATCAACAAATCACCATTGATCATCTACTAAGAATGAGTAGTGGATTAGAGTTTAACGAAACCTATGGTATAGGAAGTGACGCCGCGATTATGCTATCCATAGCTCCTAGTGCAGGACAATACGCAGCTAATAAACCTTTAGAGTTTCCAGTCGATAGTCACTGGAGTTATTCGAGCGGTACCAGCAATATTTTATCCTTAATTATCCAGCGTGTTATTTCAGATAACCCACAAATATACTATCAATTTGCGCAACAATACTTGTTTAATCCCCTCGGTATATCCAGTGCCGTATTAGAAACCGATGCTACGGGCACTATTATTGGCTCGTCTTATATGTATGCGACTACCCGTGACTGGGCGCGCTTGGGTCTTTTGATGCTTAATGATGGCCAATGGAAAGGTCAAAGGATCCTTCCGCAAGGATGGGTTAAATACTCGACAACGGCTAGTTCTACAGACTGGCTTAATCACTATGGCGCTCATTTCTGGTTAAACTACAATCCTTCAGATGGTAAAAAACAACGAGTTTGGCCTATGCTGCCCAGTGATGCTTTTTATATGGCTGGTTTCCAAGGGCAGCGGGTGGTTATTATTCCATCCAAGCAATTAGTGGTCGTTAGAATGGGATTTACGACACCTGGAATTAATAATGGCGTAGAGCAGTTGATTGCAAATATTATTAGAGAGTTAGATCTTAAAAAATCTCATTAAATTTATTTATCTTGAAATGCTTTTTCTCAATCCTACTAGTTAAAAAACCAAACAAGGAAATAAAAAAATTGGAAATGAACGAAGTAGAGGTGTATAGAATAGCGACCACCCCAAGTGATAAGTCGAGTAATAAAGTTTCTTGCTGTCCAATCAGATAAATAAGGAAAGCTATTTTTTTCAAATAAAAAGCGTCCCATAAACAGACCTAAAAATACAAAACCAATCCAAGGCAATAACGGCGCAAAATCATCAGTGATGGGCCGGTTATGAGATAGCCCTAACCAGATAAAGTAGTGCTTATCGTCGAACCAACTAAATTTTATCCAATTCATCATTAACGCAAAAATAGCGAGTAATAAATTGAGGTAGTAAAAACGTAGAAATAACAAACAGACTAAGCTCGCAACCAGTATTAAATGTAAGATACCAAAAAATACGTATGAATAGGTCCGTACGGAGTAGCTAAATAAACTAATTAATCCGGCATAAAGAGCGAGCAAAGCAAGTCGTTTAAAGAATGCCTGATAAAAATATTGTTTTTTACTGGCTAATATTAGCCCTATTCCAACTAATGTAAGGAATAGAAAAACTATAATGAATCTAAACCCAACCCAAAATGGTGAGCTTGCCATATGAATATCAAGCAGATTTATCTGAGATAAACCGAAAGCTAGGTGGAATATAAACATTAGTAGTATCGCCATGCCGCGAACAAAGTCGAGAAGGGCGAACCGTTGGGGCTTGAGCGAAAGTTCTTTATTTATATTCATTGCGTGTAGTTTAACTCAATTGTTAAAGTGATTTCTAGTATACTAGGTTAGACTAAATTTTATTGCTTATCAGGCATTTTAGCCACAGTATGTTATGATGCCTTTCTATTGGCTGCAATTGGCATTGTTCTGTCACCGCGGTAGCAGGAATATCTGTTTAAGACGAATTAAAAGGTTTAAAGGTAAACTAGTTTATGAGTTTGGTTAAAAAAAATATTGTGCTAATGAGTTTAATCTTATTTGTGTCAGCTTGCCAATCGCTCCCCGAAGAAATCTATAAAGACTACTTCTACCAGACCAAAGATGCCCAAGAAATCAAGCAATTTACTTATATTTTATATCTTGGCGATCATGCAAATCAACAGCCGCATGCAGGTTCCGAGCAGGGCTCACTAGATACGCCTAAAAGACAAAAAAGCGGCGGACACACAAAAAGGAAGCGTTCAACGAGTAAATCAACTAAGGGTAGGGATAGCGAATACTCCTCTATTGCATTTCAAATGGAAGAAGAAGCTTATCAACGGCTGGAAAAAAAACTTGAGGCCGTCAATTTTTGTTCAAATGATATTACCTATCAATTAAGCGAATATACATGGCTTAGATACACCATAAAAGGATCTTGCGAGGGGAAATAGTTCAGGTCATTTACTTTTAGACTCTTCTACAGCATATTTTCTGATTTTAGAGAGCGATTCTGGCTAATTACAGAGGCCAAAACATGCTGTTTAACCGTTTCAAAATCGAGTAATTGAATCTCGCCTTTAGCGTAACGTTTAATTAATTCAGCCTCGGACAATTCGAAAAGTTTTTTGCCTTGCCTGTCTACTAGGATATAGATATTTTTTGATACTATTTTAGCGGCTAATTTACACTTTATATTAGATCCTTTTTCAAAAATTTTCAGCCAAGATCCTACAGCAAGTTGGGTAATGTCAATGGCCTGAGCTACTCCTAGTGACGGTTTGAGCTGAGTCCTTGTTTCAATTTTATTTGTCTCTGTTACTTTAGTTTCACTGTTTAAAGACTCATCATGCATAAGGGGTAAGCTATCTACCCTTGTTTGTTCCTTGACTACTTCTGGTTTGACATCAGATGTGTTATCGGTAATTAATGGTACACTATCTTTTTGTTTTCTTTCTAAATAATTAGTTAATCTGTGTATAGTTAATTCTACCGCTTGCTGAAATAATTTAGTATTTGAAATTGAGGTAATTTCACCTGTTTTAATTTTTTCTTCAAATTTTTGATATTCGATGGTATGAGACTTTTTTGCATCTTGGGTTACAAATAAATGCAAACCTTTATTTGGCTCGATATATATTAATTTGATGGCTTTATTATCAGCAGCAAAGTTGAACCATTTACCTATTAACTTTTGGTGCTTGCCGAAGTTTTCAAACCGCTCAGACACTTTAGGTTCGCTAAATAGTTGTGTGAACTCCTTTAGAGAAACTTGTTCACATTGAACATCACTCTTTAGTAGGTGTGCGTGGTGTTTTTGTAGGAAATTTAAAATAGCGTTGCAAGCATTTTGTTGGGTTCCCAAAGCGACTTCTTTTTCATCATCCTTAGACTGCTTAGATTTTAATTGAACGGGTTCAGTGGATGCACCAAGAAAAGAGGGCGGTTGCAGGCGAATAAGATCGGATTGTTTTTGTCGGCCAGAAGTGACGGGGGAATCCATGCTAATCGATTGGTTTGTAGAGGACATTAAACTGATATGATAGGCTTCAAGTGTAGTTTGAAATTCATTGTTAGTTGAATCGTCAATGGCAAGCCGTTCGAAGCCTTCATTTAGCTCCTCGGAAAGCTTCGGCAATGCGATATCTAACCACGAAAGCTGATTTTTAGTTGTAATGATTTGACAAGAGATTAGTAAGCTAAGCATTGTTTTAAAAGCTTTAAAAAATGCAATGTCATCTTTTCTAACAAACTCAAGATTAAGTAATAAAGACCAAATATCTTGCAACATTTTTTTGATAAAATCGGGGCTGTTATATTCTTGGTTTAAGACGTCAATAAGTCGTTCAACAATATCATGTGCTTGTTCCTTACGGCTTAGGCTATCTTCTGTTTCGACAATCCGTTTTTCGAAAATTAGACTACGTTTGATCTGATCGCGTTTAATTTTTTTCACGATATTTAGAGCCAAATCAAATCGACCTAACACCGAAGCATCAGATGTTTTTTCAAAAGAAAGAGCTTGCGATAGCTTAGTAAAAGTGGGGTAGGCTATATTTTGTTCATTTTTCCAAAAGGGTATAAAACTTAATAATTCTGCAATGAGTTGATTAGCCACATGGTCTTGATCTAGACTGTGTTCCGGTTGTTGTAATGTTAATCGCAGAAAGGGCATTCTTATTTGATAAATCAGATGTTTTAAAAGGATGGGTAAGTTTATCTGTTGATCAACACCTAAAAATATATGATTAATGAGTGTTATAGCTAGTTTTAATTTAGGGTATTTGCTAATTTGATTGGTTAATCTGGAGCCTTCAGGTTGTTTTGAGCTAACTATTATATGCTCTATGGTAGGATATTCTCCATTAAGAAGCAGAATCATTTCAGTGGTAAGACCTAGGTTTTTGGCCTCATAATTAAGAATGACGGTTTGTATCTGATCGCAGACCTTGTCTTCAAATAGCGGGTCTACTGTGACATCACATAAATTTTGGTAAAGGCTTCTAAGCTGCTGTTTAGGAAATTTGCTCATTGCTGTTGCTAAGCCTTCAATAATAGTGATATGAGATACTGCTCAAACCCTATTAAAACTATAGACTAGCTAGTGTTTGATTGCCCTGTTTCTTTCATTAGAAACAGGACAATTGAGTTAAATTGAGAGGTATTCGATATTATTCAAAAAATTTGACTGAAATATCTAAAGTTTCTCGCTTAGTCCTCGCCTGATTAGCAGCGGCATGAAGATCGGCATAACCAAAAGACATACCAAAAAGGACGCCTATATCAGGGGTAAGATCAAATTGCTTTTTAATCGGATCAGGAAACTGCCCGAGAGCGCCCTGCATACAGCTATCAACGCCTGATTCCTTTAGTAATAAAGACAAAGTCTG
This sequence comes from Enterobacterales bacterium, assembly GCA_030949565.1. GTDB lineage: Bacteria > Pseudomonadota > Gammaproteobacteria > Enterobacterales > Kangiellaceae. The sequence continues at coordinate 1,440 of JAUZSK010000039.1, read as the reverse complement.
AGCATATATTCCAATATCAACCGCGCCCATAATTCCCAAATAGATGGGTAGAGTAAAAAATACGACATGGGGTGCGCCAAAGAATGACCAATTATTCAACATTGCTCGTTGCCTAGCTTGTTTATCGTTTCGATTCATCGACAGAGCAGAATAGAGTGCGTCCGCAGCGCCAAACTGTCTTTCTCGATGTATCCCCTGGTATTTAGGAGTCCAGTCAAAATCGGGGTTGGGGATTTGCCGTTGGTGAACTTCGTTAATCAGTGATTGGTTAAGTGACTTTAGTGCCTTACCCGATATGACCACCGATTGCCAAGGTTGGAACATTGCAGTTAGAAACGGAGTATTGGGCTGTCTGGAAAATATCAGTTAATAAGGAAGGATCGAGCATTTTGTCGGTAAACGCTCTAACCGAAGAACGTGATTGAAGAAGTTTTTGTAGTGACATATTTGCCTTTCATGCTAAATAACAGTAGATTAGCTCTATACTAACATTTTTTTGCTATTGGATGACTATGGCAACAACGATAATTCTCTTCGCTACACCGTTTTTCTTTTTGCTCATTGCCTTAGAACTTTTCTTTAATGCTAAAGGAAATTTGGGGCTCTATCGAATTAACGACAGCATCACAAGTCTATCCCTTGGTGTAATTAGTCAAACTAAGAAGTTAGTGTTTTTTTGGTTTTGCCTCATTGGTATATGCAAAACTAGAAGCACTTTCAGGCTTGCTACGTTGGCCAAGTGATTCAATAATTACTTGGGTTGTGGCTTTTATTGTTTATGATTTACTCTATTATTGGTTTCATCGAACATCCCATGAGATTAACTTTTTGTGGGCATCTCATGTGGTGCATCATCAAAGCGAAGACTATAACTTATCAACCGCACTAAGACAGACTAGCAGTTCCATTTTTGGCTGGCTTTTTTATATACCTAGTTTTTTAATCGGTATACCGGCCGAGGTATTTTTTGTTTGCGGCGCGCTTAATTTGGTCTATCAATTTTGGGTTCATACTCAATTAGTTGGTCGTCTTGGCTGGTTAGAACTTTTACTGGTAACGCCATCTCATCACCGTGTTCACCACGGTCAAAATCCAGAATACATCGATAAAAATCATGGTGGTGTGTTTATTTTTTGGGATAAGATGTTTGGTACTTTTCAACAGGAAATCGATAATTTACCGGTCATATACGGTGTACGTAGTAGCGTTAATAGCTTTAATCCCTTATGGCTAAATTTTAAAACTTGGCACAGTCTTGTGATGGACGCCTGGCTTACAAATAGTTGGTGGGATAAAATACGAATATGGTTTATGCCGACCGGGTGGAGACCCGCTGATTGCTTGTTAGTTGATAAAACTGATAGAGTCGCAACGTCAACAGAGTTTGTTGCCCCGCATAAATACAATCCTAAAAGCAGCGCTTTGATTAAAGGGTATCTT
>JAUZSK010000038.1 GCA_030949565.1 Enterobacterales bacterium | reverse complement strand
GCAATTTTTCATTTTTATCGATGTTTCTGGACTAACAACGGGACTATTTCTTAAAGCTCGAGACACGGTGGCTTGGGAGACACCCGCTTCAAATGCAACGTCCAGCGATGTATATTTGTTCTTCAAAAAGCAACCCCTTGGCATTTGGTCAAAAGGCAGCATTCAGTACACAGGATGTTGGAATGAATTATATGTACCTCAATCCAAAATTAAGTGGTAAACGGAAGTATATACCCATAATCATTCAAAATACAACCAAAGTAACAATATGTCACGAACTATTATGCTTCCTCATGAATATGAAATAAAACGAGTAAATCCTATTATAAGGGATGAGACGCCAATCAGTCTGCAACAAATTCACCGTTTAGCTAGAATAATAGATCCGGAGGGCCAAAACTTCACAGATATTCTACTAAATGAGGAAAAAGCCAATGATGAAAACCGATCCTCGCCAGCGCCGAGTTGGTAGGCGCACTCAACGCTGCAGTGGATGGCTTTTCTCGTTAATTTAAAAACCTAAAGCTTCTGACCCCAGCCCAATTTACTTCTCAACACTTCAAAATAATCGTAGTCCAGGTGCACCAGTCGCATTTCTTCGACGGGGTACTGTTTGATTTGAATCCTTATCGCCGTAAGTTGCAGGCTGAAACTGACCTTGTCCATCACAGCTTAATTTGGGGTTATGCGGGTTAGTGTCCGAAATAATAATGTCGGGATCACTGTGCGCTTATTGACCGCTATCGGGCGACTACTGAGGGTATGAGGAAATTTAGGTACTAGCACAATGGTATCGGTGGTGGGAGCAAGGATCGGGCCGCCACCGGACAGCGCGTAGGCGGTGGAGCCCGTCGGCGTAGACACAATAAGTCCATCCGAGCGCTGGCCATGGACAACCCGCTGATCCATTATACAACTCAAACCGATCATCACTGCAATTTCACCTGGATAAAGCACCACACATCGTTAACCGCGTTAGATTCAGCGATCACTTTATTACCGCGAAACACCGTGGCATTGAGTAAAAAAGCGGTTTTCGAGACTATATCTCTCCAGCCAAAATAGGCGGTACCTCTCGTTTCAACTTCGGTGGGACGAATATCGGTTAAAGCTTCAAATGACCGCGATTGATGCCGAGCATCGGCACGCGGCTTTCAATAAGATCGCGAGCGGTTTTTAACATACTACCGTCACCACCAACCACGACGACAAGATCGCAAGTCTCGCCAATTTCCTCTACCGCAATGCTGGTCGCTTCTCCGGTTGGGAAGTCGTATTGTTCAGAAACGGGTAAGAAAACGTCTAAATCCAGTCCGTTGATGAGCCGACAAAGACCATCGATGGATTCTGTGCCGCTTTACTGCCCGGCTTTCCGACCAGACCGATTTTATTGAAGGGTTTTTTGTGTGGCACAGGGTTGTTAACCATCCATCAGTTGAATTCACTCATTTTAACCCAATAATAGCAGAGAGTTGCAATTTTCCATAAAGATCTGCACCTTATTAGCTGACTTTGAGCCATTTTACTTAAATCGCAGCGGCTAAAGGCTGCAACGCTTCGCATAAAGCATGTTATTATTCGACGAATCTGAGCAAAAACGCCATGAGAATTACTTGAGACTATGAAAGAGCGCGACCGTATATTAATGACATCACTAATCGAGTCCTACGTTCGTCAGGGCACTCCGATAGGCTCAAAAGCGCTATTACAGCAATCTCATTTAAGCGTCAGCCCTGCCACCGTGCGTAATATTATGGCTGATCTAGAGCGTCAAGGTTTAGTCTTGTCACCGCACACTTCTGCTGGCAAAATCCCCACTAATCGCGGTCTTAGGATCTTTGTCGACCGTTTGATAAGGGTGAGAAGCCTTAAAACCGATGTAATCGATCATTTAAAACACCACCTCAATCCCGCACAAGACACAAAATCGCTGCTGGGTACGGCTTCTAATCTGCTATCTGATATGACTAAAATGGCCAGTTTGGTGCAAATACCCTGTAGCCCGGTTAATCGACTGGAGCATATTGACTTTATTCCTTTATCCGAAAATCGTTTACTGGTGGTTATGGTGCTTGAAAACGAGGAAATTCAAAATCGAGTGATCAAGGTCGATCGAACCTACCATCGCAATGAACTCACCGAAATGTCTAATTTTCTTAACCAACACCTCGTTGGCAAAGATATAAATTGCGCCCGACAAGATTTGTTTGGTCAACTGGTACAGGATAAGCAACAGCTTGAACAGCATTTACAAATGGCCATGAAGATTGCTGAAAATGGCTTTAAACAATCCACCGAACTGGCGCAAAATCAAGAGGATGGCTTTCACCTTTCAGGTCAGACTAACCTAGTTGCGATGGCATCTCACGGTCAACTGAATAATATTGAGCAGATTTTTGCGGCTTTTAAGCAAAAGCAGCAGATTATGAACCTTTTAGACCAGTCTCTTGCCGCCGACGGAGTCAAAATATTTATCGGTGAAGAAACCGGTAGCCAAGGTTTGCAAGATTGCAGCATTATATCTGCACCCTATAAAAAACAAGGTGAATCTATCGGCGTTTTAGCCGTCGTGGGGCCCACTCGTATGCATTATGACAAGGTGATCCCAATTGTTGATGTAACCGCCAAAATGCTTTCTGCTGCCCTCGATCATAAAAAAGGCTAGCTTTCATCCCATCACCGATAAAACTACTTTTAAATGGCTATTTTTTGAATGCCGCTTGCTGTTTCCCATAATATTGCTGAATTTTGAACTGCTCGCCATTAATAAGCTGAAAAAATCATCAAAAAACAGCTACAATCTAGTATAAAGTTCCTTAATCACCCAGCATAAGAAGTGTATAAATTCTTGAAATAATAATTATCAACGAATCAATTCCATGACCCAATCATCAACTCATTCACTTTCATCACTTTTTAAATCCGGTTGGGTTTATCTTTGGTGTTTCTTGATATTGGGTATTTTAAGCTTAGACCAGCAAGGGTTTTGGCAACCTTTGGACAAACTAAATCAAAAGCTATGGACTTCCGAACCTTTATTTTCTAACTCTCAACCCAACGCCTTGTATCGGGTAATTGACATTCGCTTTGATCAGGCTGGTGCTAAGCAAATCAATAAGCTGATCACTCTTTTTCCACAAGCAACCTTTGCTTTAAGTGGTGACTATTCCACCTCTTTTTTTAAAATGCTACAGCACCAAGATTATCAACAAATCTTACAACGCAGTATCTTTTTAACCACTCAAAGTAAATCTCAAGTTACACCGATAAACACCCGCTGGAACCAACCTTGGGCTCAACCTTTAAGTTTAGCAATTCCACACAAAACAGACGTTTTATGGCAGGTTAATCAAATGCCCCGCTTTGGTTTGCAACCCGAATTTGATGCCGTCAATAATACTCAGCAATCTTTAGTGTGGCGTAAAGATGAGCAGTTTTATCCCAGTTTTTTAACGCTATTGTTAGAAGCATATTTTGCACCAAAAATTGTTAATAAAACGTCTACAAGCTCAATCACTTTAGAACTGGGTATACAAAATCAACTGTTAATTCAGCAAAGAGTTTTTTTAATCGGCGTGCATGCGGAAATTATTGCTTTAGATCCTCCGGCTAATGCTCTGAGCTACCAAAATTTATTACAAATAGCCAAACAAGATCCACAGGCCGCTCAAAAAAAATTGATTCTATGGATTGATGATCTCTCGATCCCAGCGGCAAAACCCCTAGCGCAAAGCTTAAATAGTTTAATTAACTCTCATTATCTAACTAGTAACTGGTTGAGTAAGAGTGTGGAATATTTATTATTATTCCTAGTTTTTCTTAGTTTTGTTGCCATGGACCGTTTTTCATTTAAACTAAATAGTTTTTTAGTCCTTGCTAGCGTTGGATTTTTACTCTTGTTACAATCCTTTTTCATGAGCCACCTTGATTGGGTGTCGATTCGTTTACCTCTGATTGTTAGCCTAATGACTCTAATTATTCGGCTAGCCTATCTCAATGAAAAAAAACAACTGCTAGAACAAAATAAAAAAACCAATCAATTACTTAGCGACTCTGCAACACTTTTTTTTCAAAGCCAGAAACTAGAACAACTCTTTAGTCATTTAAACGCCGCTCAACCTGACACGCAATTAATCAATCGTATTTTTCAAACAGCGTTAGAGGCTGAAGCACAACAAAATATAAAAGTGGCAAAACAGCTGCATCAATGGATTTTAAAACAAGATCCACAGTTCAGACCCAGTATCGATCGCATGCTGGCACTTTTTCCGCATGAAACTAAATCGCTAAGCGGTAATTCAAATGACACCGGTGATACTTTAGAAATTGATAACTTCGATCAAACGCTTGCAGTCAGCCCATCGGTTCAAGGTCAAGGTTTACCCAATACCAGCCTAGTGAATATAAAACACTTTGGGCGCTATCAAGTGGAAGGGATTTTAGGTCGGGGCGCTATGGGCGTGGTATTTCAAGGGGTTGATCCAAAAATTAACCGCCAAGTCGCTATTAAAACCCTTATGATCAATCAACAATTGGATGGTGAATCATTAGAAGTGGCTAAAAAACGCTTTTTTAGAGAGGCTGAAACCGCTGGCAAGCTAAGCCATGCCCATATCGTCACCATTTATGACGTTGGAGAGCAGCATCATGCGGACAGCGATCAAACCCTGGGTTATATCGCTATGGATTTACTCACCGGAGCGCCGCTATCAGAATACACAAAAGAAGATAAACTGTTACCAACAGCTTTGGTTTATCAACTGATGATACAGATGACCGATGCTCTCGATTATGCTCACAAACAAAAAGTGATCCACCGTGATATCAAACCCGCCAACATCCTATTTGATGATGACCTACAACGCGGAACGCTCACTGATTTTGGCATTGCCTACATAGCTGATCACAGTAAAACCAAAACTGGAACTATTATGGGGAGCCCCTACTACATGTCACCAGAGCAAATTATTGGTATCAAGGTGGATGGCCGCAGCGATATATTTAGCCTTGGTGTCACATTTTATCAACTACTCAGTGGGCAACTGCCGTTTACCGGAGAATCTATCGCCACCGTTGCCTTTCAAATTACCAAAAGTAAACATCAGTCAGTAAGGCAGTGGAATAAAAAATTGCCATCTAGCGCAGCTCGCATCACCAATAAAGCGATGCACAAAGACAAGCATAAACGCTATCAAAGCATGCGTGAATTTAAAGAGGCATTGGTTAAAGCTTTAGCACGAGATTTTAAGAAGGTGCCGCTGCAATGAAATATATTTTTCAAAGCATTAGTGACCAAGGCGCCTATCGAGACAACAACGAAGATGCCATCCGCTTTGCACCAGTGGAACAAGCAAATCTTGCCTGGATGGTAATTGCTGATGGCATGGGCGGGCATTTGGCCGGAGAAGTCGCTAGCCAGATACTGGTCGATACCGTTGAGACCGAAATGGCACGGCTGGTTAACCAAAACACCCCTTATCAATGGGATAAAAAACAATGGTGCAATTGGATATCCAATACACTGCAAATTGCCAACCACTCGATCTATCGTGAAGCTCAGCAAAACGCATCCCAAAAAGGTATGGGAACTACCGCTGTGTTGCTGGTTACTGATGGCGAACAAGCCTACATTGGTTGGGTTGGCGATTCTCGTGCTTATTTATATCGCTTTGAAGATCAACAACCAACATTAACCCAGCTCACCCGTGACCATACCATGATCCAAGCGCTGCTGGACAAGGGTGCGATATCCGAGAAAGAAGCACGACAATCCAATCAAAAAAAACATGTTATCCAAGGCTCTCGGTGTGTCCAATCAAGTCCAGGTTGATTGTATATGCCAAACAGTACAAGCTTTAGATATTTTATTATTATCAACTGATGGATTACATGATAGTCTATCCAAAGAGTCCTTGATTATGAGTCTGTTACAGATAGCGAAAGATCAGCCGGTTGCTTATCAACTGGTTGAACAGTCAATCACTGCAGGTAGCAAGGATAACATTACCTTTGGCAGTATTTTATTGAGGAATGAATAATGGCCTATTTAGCCCTAGTCGTCGAAGATGTGGTTATTAACAAGTGGAAGCTGGACGATGAAATTATCATTTTAGGTCGCGCTAGAGACTGTGATATTCAAATTGATGATCAATCCGTTAGCTCCAAACATGCACGCATTATAGTCGAACAAGATCCCTTTTTAAAAAATAACTCACTCTTTTATATTGAAGATCTAAAAAGCACCAACGGTACTCGTCTGAATGAAAATAATGTGAGCAAGCAAAAACTCAGTGACGGCGATTGGCTAGGGATCGGCTTTACGCGTTTCCAATTTGTTAATAATAACAGCACAAACCTCGATGAAACGGCGGTAATCCTTTCCGAATAGGCTGATTAAACCACCAACCGCCTTTATGATATCTATCCAATAAGACCCCATCAAGCCAATCAATGGAATATTGATTGGCTTGTTTCGTTATATAACCGAATAATTAATTTAAGATTTGCTTGATTTATTAGCCAAATTTAGGCTAACTAGACAGGTTAAAACTTTTTTCAATCAGACAATCGAATAGGGAGTCACTTATGGACGCAGGATCAATTGCATTAGCCATCTTTGTCATGGTTATCTTTTTAGTCTTCTTGGGCGCAAAAACAGTGCCACAAGGATTTGAATTTACTATTGAACGCTTTGGAAAATACACCAAAAGCCTTCGTCCAGGATTTAACTGGATCACCCCCATCATTGAATCTATTGGGGCTAAAGTTAATATGATGGAACAAGTATTAGATATCCCCGAGCAGCAGGTTATCTCACAAGATAACGCCACCGTCACTATTGATGCCGTTTGTTTTTATCAAATTGTTAGTTCGTCACAAGCTACCTATGAAGTGAACGACCTCGAAAGAGCGATGCAAAACCTTGTCACAACCAATATGAGAACGGTATTGGGTTCAATGGACTTGGATGAAATGCTATCTAAGCGAGATTCAATCAATGCTAAAATTTTGGGTATCGTAGATGAAGCCACCAATCCTTGGGGCGTTAAAATCACTCGAATAGAAATTAAAGATATTTTACCACCCAAAGATCTAGTTCAAGCCATGGCACAACAGATGAAAGCAGAGCGTATTAAACGTGCTAATATTTTAGAAGCCGAAGGTTTTAAGCAATCAGCCATCTTAAAAGCTGAAGGGCAAAAAGAGTCAGAAATCCGATCTGCCGAAGGTGAAAAGCAAGCAGCCTTTTTACAGGCCGAAGCTCGCGAAAGACAAGCGGAAGCGGAAGCCAATGCAACCAATATGGTTTCCAAAGCGATCGCCAGTGGTGATATTCAAGCTATCAACTATTTCGTATCTCAGAAATACATTGAAGCCTTAACCGAAATTGGCAAAGCAGATAACTCTAAGCTGGTACTAATGCCGCTGGAAGCAAGCTCAGTGATTGGATCAATTGCAGGCATTGCAGAGTTAGCTAAGTCCACTAATATTACCAAATAAGGAGTCAAGAATGTTAGACAACCTACTTTATTGGCACTGGATTATTCTAGGCTTCTTGTTATTAGTGTTAGAAATGCTAGCGCCTGGTGCAATTATCATGTGGTTTGGTGTCGGAGCACTTTTGGTGGGAAGCCTATTATTTATGTTCCCCGATATCCCTTGGGAGTGGCAAGTTTTTATCTTTTCAGCGGTCTCCCTAGCCAGTATTTTTGCTTGGAAGATCTATAGCAAAAATAGCTCTGACGACGATACAGACTCTGGTACTCTTAACCAACGAGGCAAAGCCTTAGTTGGTAGAAGAGTACCTCTAGTGGAAGCCATTACTAATGGCATTGGTCGGGTACAAATAGACGACACCTACTGGCGAGTCGAGGGTAGCGATGCTGCACAAGGAACGCTAGTGGTAGTTACTGATTCCGATGGGGCGACATTAAAAGTTGATAGGGCAGACTAAAAAGCACAATTTTATTTCTATTGAACTATCTATCATAGCTAGCCCCTCAGGGCAAGATCGTACTTTATTGAACTTTTAGGTAAATTGGTGATCAGATCAGTATCAACCACGAGGAGATACTGCTATGACATTTATAGACCATTTTACTTCAATAGAAGATCCACGAACGAATATTAACGTTAAACATGACCTTTTAGATGTGCTATTTTTAACGGTAAGTGCTGTATTATCAGGTGCAGAAGGCTGGAAGGACATTAAAGAGTTTGGCGATAACAAGCTCGATTGGCTAAGACAATATAGAGACTTTAAAAACGGAATACCGGTCGATGACACCATTGCTCGGATCATAAGGGCAATCGAGCCTGCACAATTAAACCAGGCATTTATTAATTGGGTTAATGAAGTGAGGGTCGATAAGGGGCAAGAACAAATAGCGCTTGATGGAAAAACATTACGCCGTTCATTTGATGGAGATAGGCAAAACCGCATTACACAGTATTACCGCTTGGAGTCGCTCACAAGGATTGGTTCTTGCTCAATTAAAATCGACGGGTAAAAAAATGAAAATGCTTCGGTTATTGACATGCTCAATGTGCTGAATATCAAAGGTGCGTTGATAAGCGCCGATGCGATGAATACACAGAAAAAATCGTCAATACTATTGTTGAAAAGAAAGCGGACTATGTGCTTTGTGTCAAATTGAACCATAAGAAATTACGTCATGAAATTGCCGGTTATTTCCATAAAATCAAAAGAGAAACACCTGAGTTTATTGAAGAGTTTGAGGAAGTTGATAGTGGTCATGGTCGCATTGAAGTTAGGAAATATAGGCAACTCAGAGTGAATGAATGGATTAGTGAGGCGAGTAATTGGTCCAATATTCAAACGGTTATTGAGGTTGAGCGAGAGCGACATTTTAAAGGTGAAGTGGTGCAGCAAGAAACCTTGTATTACATTAGTTCTTTGGCGCCGGATGTGGAAAGAATAGGTAAAGCCATTCGCAGTCATTGGGGAGTGGAAAGCACCCATTGGATCCTTGATGTGACGTTTAAAGAAGATGACTGTCGGATCCGAAATGGTGACGGAGCTGAAAATGTTGCTGTTATCCGACGATTTGCTTTGAACTTAACGAAACTACACCCTCAAAAAAATAGTATGAGAGGTAAATTGAAGCAGGCAGGATGGAGTGATAAATTTCGCTCTGAACTAATTTTTGGTCAAAATTAGTACAAAGTATGCGGTTGCCCTGGCTAGCCCCTGACTTTGTTTAAGACAAGGGCTAGCATCTTTTAGCTTTCAGGGTATAATTGCCGATTATTGATTTTAATTTGTGTGTGATATGTTATCTCGCTTTATGCCTGATTTTTTAATTGGCAGCATTTCTTTTGTTCTGCATGTGGTTAACACTCTATTTTGGGTCATACCTATTTTTATCTTGGCATTTATAAAATTACTACTGCCTTTTGTGTGGCTTAAACCATCTCTCGATAGCCTGCTAAACGCATCTGCTTCTAGCTGGATTTCGGTGAATCAGTTAATCATAAAATTAACCAAACCCATTGAGTGGAATATTGATTTACCACAAAACCTATCCACTAAAGATTGGTATTTGGTGGTCGCTAACCATCAGAGCTGGGTTGATATATTGGTATTACAAAGCATTTTTAACAAAAAAATTCCTTTTATTAAATTCTTTCTCAAGCAACAATTAATGTGGGTACCCTTTTTAGGCGTGGCATGGTGGGCTTTGGATTTTCCTTTTATGAAGCGTTATTCCAAATCCTATATCAAAAAAAATCCGCATAAAAAAGGCCAGGATTTTGAAACCACTAAAAAGGCCTGTGAAAGTTTAAGACGATCCCTATTTCAATTATGAATTTTTCTGAAGGAACACGCTTTACACCGACTAAGCAGCAGGCTCAAAAATCACCTTTTAAGCACCTGCTTAAACCTAAAGCCGGTGGAATTGGTTATGTGCTCACCTTAATGGGCACCGAAATTAACCAGCTACTAGACGTTACTATTGAATACCCTGGTCATCCGAGCCCTAGTTTTTGGGATTTGATGACTGGAAGACTCAAACGAATCAAGGTTAAAGCTTCATTAATTGAAATTCCCGCAGATCTGAAACAGAGCTATATTGAAAGCTCTGAGCAAAGAAAAAAGGTTCAAAAATGGGTTAATGGCTTATGGCAAGAGAAAGATCAACAACTTGAAGTATTCAGAAACACACCCTCAGCGGATTAATACAACAGACAAATGCTAGCCCCTTAACCTAGGATCGGCCAACCAATTAACAGAGGTTTATAAATAGCTAAAATAAGTATAATTAAAATGCTGGTCAGTGCTAAAATCATGGCGTTGAGCTTCCCTTGTTTGGTTTTAGCCTGCTTTAACGCAAAACGCCCCGCCACAATGTAAACTAAAAGAAAAATCCACTTGGCAATAAGCCATAAAAAACTTAAAGGTTCAGCAATAGGTGAATAAGGACCCCAATAAACCAGTAAAATCCCAGCAATCAATAAAAGCGTGTCGTTAATATGAGGTAATACCTTTACTGCAACTAGGTTAGTCTTTAATGAGTGATTTACAACCCACCAAGATCGTAAAAGAAAACCGCCAATAGAGAATATCGCCGTTACAATATGAATGGATTTAATCAGTTGATAGTATTCCAAGCGTTAACCTTCCATTCGCTTTTTGCAATTTTTTAAAATCTCTAATCGACGCTCTTGACTAGCACTATGCCAGCCAGTAATTTCATCCAGATGCCTGAAACAACCCATACAGATATCATCATCATCCAGACAACAATTACTCACACAGGGTGACTGGACAATCATTGCATCGGTTTCAATATTTTTATACTTCATCAATCATAAACTCGAATTAAATCTTTAGGTCGGATGGCAATCGAGGTGATGAAAGTAACATTTTAAAACGCTGCCATTTAGCGGCTTGTGTTTTGTCTTTACCTGATTCAACCCAATTTTTCACCATATCATTGCCCCAGTTATAATTAATCACATAAGAGCGGTAGGTATCAAAAAATCGAACTCTTTGAGCGGCTTTCTTTTTATCAACTAACGAGTAGTGTTGGACCAACTCAATGGCTTTTTTTCGGTCAATTTTACCATCTAAATATTGTCGAGCTATTTCGTTGCCCACATACTTTAGTTTTTTCAATAGTTTGGTTATTTTTTCATAGGACTCAGCTAAATTTGGATCAATCCCTGCAATTGGGAATAGTTCCTCTTTTTCGAAAGTCAGCTTATCATCTTTAGGGAAAGCTAGTTCAATACCATAATTGGCACTACCTTCAGCAATCAATGACTGAGGGCTAAATAGTGGATAAACGCTGTATTCAATCCAACCTCTATTCTTGCTTAAGTTTTTCTCTAGTAAAGCATTATAAGTATGGTGACCAGGGTAGCCCTCATGACAACCGAGATCAATGGCTCGAGAAATAGCTATGGGATGCTCAATATTCACCTGAATCAACGAAAAACTATTGCCCTTGTACCAATTGTAGCCACTCCAGGGCTTGTGTGTTACAAATTCTAATTTAAAAGTTTCATTGTTTGGCAAATCGATGTATTGCTGGGTTCTTTTGCGACACTCGGCGATGGCAATTTTAAACACCTCAAGTAGTTTATCCTTAGGAATAAAAAATTGTTTTTTAAAGGCCTTGGCTCTTTCGGCTAGACTACCGTCTCCGGGCAGGTTTTCACTTAAAGCGTTAAGCGCTTGATCAAAGTCAGACATCGGGAAATGAGGTGCTATTGAATCAAACAGTGCCTGACTTTCTTGGTCAAAATCAAGTTTAATACGACCATCAAGAATTTCAGCTTTAGACTTCAGTGCCGCTAGCTGAGTTTTCAGATAATTTTTTCTTAGCTTGGTCATTTCATCGTTGGGATCAAGCTGAGTCATATATTTAAGGATATGGTCACTCGCTAAAATAATAGAGTTTAAGCTGATTTTTTTCTGCTGCGCTTTTTTCAGCCATTGTTGCGGGCCATAGTAGGCATCAACATAACCTGAGTCATGCACACCCAATGCTAGCACCAACCTGACATATTGTTCTGCAATTTCATCATAAACAGAATCAGCAACAACCGGTCCGCTGCCAATAAGCATCAAAAGGATAAGAATTATCTTTCTCATAACGACCTCATATTAGATTGAATTATTTTAGTTGTATTGCCGTCAACCTTGATAACAGAAAATCAAACTATGAACAATATCTTACAAGAGTCCAGGTCAGTTTCCTACAAAAGTTTAACAATTAGCTTACAAAATGAGCTGCTGATTGCTGTTATTATCACCTGATGAACCCTCGTGTCAGGCGGATGTTTCTCTATAGTGTGAATAAAGAGGTAAAGTCTTCTTGTGGTATTTCGCGAACTCAGGAACAGTTAAAAACCAACCATAGCACCAAAAATATAGCATCTAAGTGAGTTAACCCACTCCTAATTCCTATTCTCAAACAAGCTCAATCCAATAGTTTAATCTCTCGCCAATAACTGGGGGAAAGTAGAATTAATAAGGTAAAAATTTCCAGTCGTCCAATAATCATCAGTAGCGACATTAACAACTTACCGGTAGGGCTAATTGAATTAAAACTTGAAGCAACGTCGCCGAGCCCTGGTCCCATAACATTAATACAAGCCGATACCGCACCAAAGGCCGTGACATAATCAACACCAGTGGCAATCATTGCCAAAATAAAGAATAATGCGATTAATAAATAGAAAAACAAAAATGCAAAAATACTTTGAACGGTATTTTGGTTTACTCGCTGACCTTTAAAATGAACGTGGAAACTACCATTGGGATGCAATAAAAGACGAAATTGGCGCGCAATAACCTTAAGAATAATTGAAATGCGTATGACTTTCATGCCACCAGCGGTAGAACCTGCGCAGCCGCCAATATAAGCACTTAACATCAATAAAGCCGGAGCATAATAGGGCCAATTAGAAAAATCAGCAATACCAAACCCAGTGCTAGTTACAATCGAAACCACTTCAAAAAAAGCATAGCGGAATGCGGTAAACACATTTTCATAAACGCCGCCCCAGAGCAATGCTAGGGTGATTAATGCTGATAAAATCAACAGTGTTACAATAAAAAACTGAAACTCTCCATCTCGTAAGTAGGGTTTAATATCTAAGCCACGAACAAAAGCAAAATGCAGCGAGAAATTCACCGCACCAACCAACATAAAAAAACTCGCAATATTCTCAATAAGAGGGCTGTCAAAATAGCCTAGACTAGCAGTATGTGTTGAAAAACCACCGGTGGAAAGTGTGCTCATAGCATGGCCTACGGCATCAAATAGACTCATACCCGCCAACCAGAAGGCTAAACCACAGAGTATGGTGGCTACCGTATAAATGACCCATAGATACTGTGCGGTATGCAATATTCTTGGTGTCATTTTATCATCTTTCATAGGTCCCGGTGTCTCGGCTTTAAACAACATCATTCCACCTATGTTTAACATCGGTATTATCGCGACCACCAGTACAATGATCCCCATACCACCTAACCACTGCAATTGTTGTCGAAAATAGAGAGTTGAGGCTGGAAGTGGATCAATTTCCAGAAACACGGTGGCACCAGTGGTGGTTAAACCAGAAATTGATTCAAAAAAACCTTCAATAAGCGTTAGCTCATTGATTAACATAAAAGGAAAACTGTTGAGTAAACTAAAGACAAACCAAAACAGCGCTACCATTAAAAAACTGGCTTTGGGATTTAGGCTTTGTTGGCTATTTTTATAACGATAAAATAGAAACAAACCTACAATTAAACTATCAATAATTAGAAAAAACCAAGTGGAAGATACTTGGTCTTTATAGTAGAGAGATACCAACCATACTGGCACTAAACTAACGGTATAGATTAGCAAAAGTATGCCTAGCAATCTTAAGGTTAAGTTTTTGTTCATAGCCTTTTTATAACGAGTATTTAAATCAAAAGATGAAGCAACACTAAAAGTGTTCCCTGCATGGCCTAACAATAGCGTTAGAATTGATTTGGTGGACCGCGATAATTAGCAAAATACGAAATATGACGATTAAAAGGTCGAAGGTCTATTAAAAGAGTTCCTACGAAATAGTTTTCTAATTTGAATGAGTAATAACCATTACTGAAATGCGAATCAAAATTTTCATCGGCATCTTGGTCTATCTCATCGAGGTCACTCGCTTCTACTTCAATCAGGACAAAAACCGAAGAGTCAGATGCTAGTGCCGATAAACTCACTAGCGTTAAAAGTGTTAGGGCCAAAACTAAGTTAAGTCGCTTTAAGTAATCACCAGACATCATCTAACTCCGCCAAAAACCAGGCGTAAAGATAACCAACAAAGTGAAAATTTCTAATCGGCCGAATAACATGGTCAAGGATAAAACCCATTTTGATAAATCGCTTAGGCTAGAATAATTTTCAGAAACCTCGCCTAGACCTGGACCTAGGTTATTCATGCAGGCTGCAACGGCAGAAAAAGCGGTCACTTGGTCATGCCCATCAGCCATCAAAAAAAGCATAAATAGAAAAAATAAAGCCACATAAATGGCAAAAAATCCCCACACTGATTCAACAATATTTTCAGGTACCGAGGTTTTACCAATACGAATTTTAAAAATAGCATTGGGATGAATTAATCGCTGAATTTCACGAGCGCCCTGCTTAAATAAGAGTAGAATTCGGATCACCTTCATACCGCCACCAGTCGATCCGGAGCAGCCACCAACAAAACTGACAAAAATCAACAAAACCGGTAAAAAAATAGGCCAAAGAGTAAAATCATGAGTGATAAATCCGGTGGTTGTTCCAATTGAAATAGTATGAAAAATAGCTTTAACCACTGCCTCAGAAAAACCAAAGTGCTCATGAATCACCAATACTAAAATACTGATCAATGCCACAATGGTTAAAATTGAAAGATAAAATTTAAATTCTGCATCATTAAAATAGGATTCTAAACTAAGCTTACGAACCGCCACAAAATGAAGTGAAAAATTAACCCCTGATAACAACATAAAAAAACTGCAAATTAATTCAATTTGGATACTCTCAAACCAACCAATACTGGCATCATGAGTAGAAAAACCACCAATAGCAATGGTTGAAAAACTATGCCCAATCGCATCAAACAAACTCATTCCTGCGCCCCAATAGCTTAAGCAACAGATTACCGTTAATCCAAAATAAATATACCAAAGTGCTTTGGCAGTTCCAGCGATCCGCGGAGTGAGTTTTGCATCCTTTACCGGACCAGGGGTTTCAGCTCGATAGAGTTGCATACCTCCAATGCCTAACATCGGCAATACCGCTACCGCTAACACGATAATTCCCATACCGCCCATCCACTGCAGCTGTTGACGATAAAATAAAATAGAGTGAGGTAAATGATCCAAACCAGAAATAACCGTTGCGCCGGTTGTGGTTAAGCCAGAAAAAGATTCAAAAATAGCGTCGGCAAATCCAAAGTTTTCAATATCGCTAAGATAAAAGGGCACTGCACCCATAAAACTTAGTACGCTCCAAAAGAGTATCACTACCAAAAAACCATCGCGTGTTCTAAGATCACCGGTGGCATTTTTACGCGGTATAAAAAGTAATAAACCGAGCAATAAACTCACCACAAAACCTGTAAAAAAGGCTAATCCTCCGCCGTCACCGTAGTACCAAGCCACCGCAATCGGAGGCAGCATGGCAATGCTAAAAATCATTAGCAAAATGCCTAGAATACGGATTATAACCTTAAGTTGCATATCAGCGAATAATTCCCAAGTCGTTTATTGAGTGAGTCTAAAAGAAAGTAAGGTCAACTTGGAAAAGCCTTTCAACTTCTCTGACATATTTTTTATCCACTAAAAATAAAATAACGTGATCAAGCTCTTGAATAACAATATTGTGATGCGCGATGAGAACCTGCTTCTCCCTGACAATTGCGCCAATGCTCGTGCCCTTGGGTAATTCAATTTCACCAATAGGTTTACCAACCACTTTTGATGTATCTTCGGTACCATTGGCAACCACTTCCATGGCTTCAGCAGCACCTCGCCTTAAGGTATAAACATTAGCCACCTCGCCACGACGAATATGACTTAATAGACTACTGGTGGTGGTGTGTTGCGGAGATATCGCAATATCAATATCATTACCTTGCAACAAATCGGTGTAGGCCACACTATTAATTAGCACCATCGTTTTGCGGGCACCCATACGTTTGGCTAACATGGCTGACATAATATTCGCTTCATCCTTGTTAGTTACCGCAATAAAAACATCCATCTGATCAATGTTTTCATCAATTAACAACTGCTGATTACTGGCATCACCATGCAATACAATACTTCTTTCAAGCTCATCACTGATGCGCATCGCTTGTTTAGAATCCATCTCTAACAGCTTGACATAATATTTATCCTGCAAGGCTTTTGCTAAGCCTTTGCCAATATTACCGCCACCAGCAATCATGATTTTTTGATAGGGATTTTCCAATTTTTGCAGTTCACCCATTATTTGCCGAATATGGTGACTGGCAGCGATAAAAAAGACCTCGTCATCGGCTTCAATAACCGTATCGCCCTTAGGCATAATCGCCCGACCGCGGCGAAAAATAGCGGCCACTCGGGTTTCAATATTAGGCATATGGGCGCGTAGCATCGAAAGGCTGTTACCCACCAATAAACCCCCATAATAGGCTTTTACCGCCACTAGTCTCAATAAACCGCCAGCAAAATCCATGACTTGCAGCGCGCCCGGGTTTTCAATCAAGCGATGTACCTGTTTAACCACTAACTCTTCCGGACTAATCACTTCATCGACCGGCAAATTTTCAGAATTAAATAGTTTTTTTTCTTTTAAATATTCTGGCGAACGAATACGGGCTATTTTGGTGGGCGTATTAAAGATTGAATAGGCTACCTGGCAAGCAATCATATTGGTTTCATCGCTATTAGTAACAGCGATCAGCATATCAGCATCTTCAGCTCCCGCTTGTCGCAAAATGTGGGGGTGTGAACCATAGCCAACAATAGTCCGTAGATCCAAATGATCTTGCAGTGATCTAAGCTTTTTAGGATCGGTATCAATTAGGGTAATATCGTGCTCTTCCCCAGCCAAACTAATGGCCAATGTTCCGCCCACCTGCCCTGCACCGATTATAATAATTTTCATTCGTGTTGCTTATCCTGTTTTGTCACCAAGATTCGTGTCTTTCTGTGGCTAACCATACACCCTAAAGCCATAAAATGCATAAAAATATAAAGCCTTATTGTGGCTTTTTTAAAGCGCAAAGATAAAACCCATCCATTTCAAACTCACCCGGTAAAATTTGGTAACCCAATTGGCTGTGAGAAACCAATTGCGTGGCTAGATGTTGGGCCAAAACGACCGGTTCAGCAGGGTTAGTTTGTAAAAACTGGTGCATTTGTCGTTCATTTTCTTGCTTAAATAAAGAACAGGTTGCATAAACTAAGATTCCTCCAGGTTTAAGCAATGACCACACGCTGTGTAAAATCTTTTGCTGCAATGCCACGGTATTTTTAAGGTCTTGTTTAGTTCGATGAATTTTTATATCCGGGTTGCGGCGGATCACTCCCGTAGCGGTACAGGGTACATCAATTAAAATTCGGTCAAAAGCTTTGCCATCCCACCAATCATCCTGTTGTAAAATATCAGCACACTTAAGATCGCAATCGAACCCCATTCGATCCAAGGTATGGCGGATTTTTTGCAGTCGTGGTTTAGACAGCTCAACACTCACCAAGCTCACATCGGCTTGACGCTGCAATATATGGGTGGTTTTACCGCCCGGTGCGGCGCAGCCATCCAATACTCTTAGCCCCGGTTGAAGTTGCAATAGCTCAACCACCAGTTGTGGTGCTGCATCTTGCACGGTGACCAAGCCCTGATTGAAACCAGGCAATTGAACCACATCGCAAGCTTTGGTTAAAAGCAGTGCATCTTGCGCCACCGGATGCGGCTTGCTCTCCAAATTCAAGTCGCTTAACTGCACTTGGTAATCCTTGCGGCTAATCTGTTGCGTATTGATCCGTAAACACATGGGCCCTTGCTGATTGTTAGCCTGCAATATCTGATCGGCTTGAACCGGCCAATCCTGCTGTATTTGATTAATGATCCAATTAGGATGTGAATAACGAAAAGTATTAGCGCTACTTAACTGCTGCTCGATGGATTGTTTATTTCTTAAATATTGACGTAACACGCCATTAACCAATCCACTGGCCCAGTTTTTATTGATTTTTCGCGTCATTTCCACACTTTGCGATAGCGCGGCATGATCAGCCGTTGATAAGTAGCTGAGTTGATACAGACCCATCATCAAAAGAACGCTAAGATCTTGATCTTTCTGCTTAAAAGCTTTCTGCAAAAGCTGATCAAGAATACCTTTTAGCTGGTGATAATGACGAACAGTGCCAAACAATAGCTGTTTGGCAAAGGCGCGTTGCTGCGGTTCAAGGCTTGCTATTCCACTAGTGGTAACCGATAGAGCAGATGCGCAATCCTCTTTCTTGGGTGAAGCAGCCAATAATTCGTTAATAGAACGGCCATGTATGATCACACCAACCAACCAGCTAAAAGCGACTAGCCTGGCGGCGGTGACCGCTTGATTATTGGATTTAGACAACTGTTGGCTAGGTTTGGACACGTGATTAATTTAGCTCGGTTTAGCAGATAAAGTAGGTAGCGGTTCAAACCACTGGCTTTTTGCATTTAAAAACTCTGCGACAGACATTCGCCGGCTACCATCAACCTGTAATTCTGTTATCAACAAGGCATCAGGATCGCCACACAGCACCACTAAACCCGCTTTATCTACCCTTATAATTTGACCAAAAGGCGTTAGATCAGCTACTTGGATGCCATCACTGATTAGTTGCTGCTTGCAAATAACACTCGCCGACCAAATGCGTAATCGCTCTTGGCCCACATAAGAAAAGCTCACTGGCCACGGATTAAACGCTCGAATTTGCTGATCAATCGCTCTGGCGTTCATACTCCAATCGATGACTGCAGCGGCTTTTTCCAATTTATGCGCATAAGTCACACCTTTAGTCGGCTGGATTTCACCGGGAAAACGCGGTGAACCTTTGGCGCTTGAGAAATCCCTCAAAAACTCAAGGATCGATTGGCAACCTAACTCAGCTAACCGATCATGTAGATCAGAGGCGGTATCTTGTGACTCAATCGAACAAGTCTTTTTTAGCAGCATATTACCGGTATCTAAGCCGCGATCCATTTGCATAATGGTAATACCGGTTTGCTTGTCGCCACTTTGTATGGCTCGTTGAATAGGGGCCGCTCCACGCCACCTTGGTAATAAGGACGCATGAATGTTGACGCAACCAAAACGCGGTAAATCGAGAATTTCTTGGGGTAAAATGAGTCCATAAGCCACCACAATCAATAAATCCGGCTGATAGTCCGCCATAATCTGCGTAGCGGTCTGGCCTTGATCGTTTTGTGACCGATCAAATTTAATCGGTTGCTGAACCGGCAATCCCTGTTCAACCGCTAGTTTTTTCACGGCACCAAATTGCAATTTTTTACCGCGTCCAACTC
Organism: Enterobacterales bacterium; assembly: GCA_030949565.1. Lineage (GTDB taxonomy): Bacteria > Pseudomonadota > Gammaproteobacteria > Enterobacterales > Kangiellaceae. The sequence continues at coordinate 4,636 of JAUZSK010000038.1, read as the reverse complement.
GACGGTCAGGCTGACAATAAACCGCCTCGGGGCGATACCCAGCCTCGATTAACGACTCTAGAATAACCGCCGAAAACTCCGGCGTTCCAGCAAAGAGTAATTTTAATGCGGATTTTTTCGCCGGAACTAATCCTATTTTGAGTTGAATTTGAGTCGTTTGAACCCATCGAAAGATCCTAAATTGAATATCTGAATCGTTTTTTGAATCGGAATTTGAGCAGAATTAAGCTAATCATATCCCTTTAGCGCCCTATTTGCTCATTTTTGTTAAAAATTGAATCGTTTAAAGCTACATACCACTGGTGCTTTTGGCTTTTTGTTCTTTTTCTAGCTTTTTACGGATGCGTTGACGCTTTAAAGCGGACAAATAGTCCACAAACAGCTTTCCTTGCAAATGGTCCAGCTCATGTTGAATACAAACCGCAAGCAAGCCATCCGCTTCCATCTCAAATCGATTGCCATCTCGATCTTGTGCTTCAATGGTTAACGAATCAGCGCGTTCGACTAAAGCATAAACACCAGGAAAGGATAAACAGCCTTCTTCCATCTGCTCAACGCCCCGTAACTCTTTGATTTTAGGATTAATAAAGACTAAGGGTTCATTTTTTTCTTCGGATACGTCAATCACAAACAAACGCTTGTGGAAATCCACCTGAGTCGCAGCCAAACCAATGCCAGGTGCGGAATACATGGTTTCAAACATGTTATCAATTTGCTGTCCGAGCGCTACATTAAAGTCGCTAATATCGGTCGCTTTAGTACGTAAACGAGGATCAGGATATTCTAGAATTTTTAATAAAGCCATAAGTGTGTGACGCAAGTTATAGTAAAAACATAAGAAATACTGCTAAGATTATGATCATACTGGAAAATTTGTTAAGTTTATACTGGGTTTTTTTGATTTATTTTAGGCTAGAATAGGTAAAAGGCTTATTAAACTCGCCTATTTGTTTAAAAACAGTTAAAACGTTTCATCTTTATTTAGAACAAATTGATAATAGCAGGTCAATCTATAATGCAAAGGAATCGATCATGAAAAAGCGTATCTTCAGCCTAGTAGCCATTTTGTTGAGTCTTGTGATGCTTTCGGCTAGTGCGGCTGAGTTAAGAGAGGATCACCCCGAGTTTTACGTGGTTCAACCAGGTGATACGTTATGGGACATTTCTCAAACCTTTTTAAAAACCCCATGGCTATGGCCAGAAATATGGCATGTTAATGATCAAGTAGACAACCCTCACCTTATTTTTCCGGGTGACGTATTATCCTTAGTCTATGTTGGCGGCGAAACTAAAATCACCAAAAACAAATACCCAGAAGGGACTATTAAATTATCCCCTAAAATAAGACAGTTGACTGCCGACCAAGCCATTACAACCATCCCTTTGGATGCCATTTTACCCTTTTTGACTTCCGCTCGAGTATTGAATCAATCCGAATTTGAAACCGCACCCTACATTGTAGGAAGCGATAGCAACCGATTACTAGCGGCACAAGAACATAAGGTTTACGTTAGAGCGATTAAAGATCAGTCCATTGATAAATTCTCGTTTTTTAGGCGAGGTAAAGATTATATCGACCCGCAAACGGGTGAGTATTTAGGTACCGAGGCAATTCATCTAGGTGAAGGGCAAAAAATTCTGTCCGGCGATCCTAGCGTGCTGCGAGGTTAAAAAATCCCGCCCAAGAGCTGCGTAAAGGCGATCGATTATGGCCCACCGATGATCAACAAATTAGACCGCTTTACTTTCCTCATGCGCCGCAGAACTTCAGCGGTGGTCAAATAATCGGTGTGTATGGCGGTGTACAGTATATTGGTCAATATAACGTGGTAATCATTAATCGAGGTGATCGAGAAAATATCGAAGTCGGTCACGTTATGGATATCTATCAACGAGGTAAGATTATAAAGGACCAAGTAGCCGCTAGAAGAGATAGCAATCTAAGCGATACGGTCAAGCTCCCAGATGAAAAAGCCGGCATGTTGATGGTGTTTAGAACCTTTGAGAAAGTCAGCTTAGCGCTAGTACTTAAATCCTCTCGTTCTATTCATATTGGAGATAATGTAAAAACCCCTCTATAATTATGATGCTTAGTTAGCGACAATAAAAAGAAAAAAACATGGATGAAAATGAAATACGCTATTGGTTTGCCCTAAAAAGTATTATGGGGGTCGGTGATGCCGGCGCCCATAAATTACTGAATCATTTTAAATCGCCGCAAAAACTGTTTAATGCTACAACCGACCAGTTAAAATCGCTCAAACTAAAACCTCAAATCCAACAGTCCATCCAAAATATGGATTTTGACCAATTTGATCCCCTGTTAGAATGGCTCGATCGACCACGTCATCATTGCATTACTTTGGGTTCCAGCTTCTATCCTCCACTACTCGCCGAAACCACCTTAGCACCAATTTTGCTATTTGCCATCGGTAATATTGAGCAGATCCTTAATCCGCAGATAGCCGTGGTTGGAAGTCGCACTCCCACTCATTTAGGGCTTTCCAACACGAAATATTTTTGTCAGTCTTTGGTTGCTAGTGGTTTAAGCATTACCAGCGGACTAGCTTTTGGTATTGATGCTGAAGCTCACCGCACCGCACTGGATGAAAAGGGTTATACTATTGCCGTGATGGGGACCGGACTTAATCTGGTCTATCCGGCGGCGCATAGGCAACTAGCCCACAGCATTAGTGAGCAAGGATTATTGCTTTCTGAGTGCTTTCCGGATGAACGCGGTTCCGCAGCAAGTTTTCCAAGAAGAAACCGCATCATTGCCGGTTTAAGTTTGGGCACTCTAGTGGTCGAAGCTGCGCTTAAAAGCGGCTCCTTGATTACCGCTCGAATTGCTATGGATGAAGGTCGAGAAGTTTTTGCGGTTCCCGGAAATATTAACAATACCTTGGCGCAAGGTTGCCATAGCCTCATAAAACAAGGTGCAAAGCTAGTAGAAACAAGCGATGATATGCTTGATGAACTACCCGCCTTAGCTACTGCGCATAAAATGGCTAGCTCAGAAACCCGCCCACAACTTAACCAAGATACCGCTGAATTCCTTAAATCTATCGACTTTGAGACAACTTCACTCGACACCATTTTGGAGCGAAGCCAATTACCCATAGAAACCATAACCAATAAGCTGTTATTATTAGAACTAGATGGTTGGGTAATCAATGCAGCCGGTGGCTATAGTCGAATTTAGAGCTTAAGCTAACCGAAATATTGAGTCATAACACTGACGTTGTCATCGCAGGCCCACAATGTTTTAAAAATAGCCCTACAACTAATAATTGGGCTGAATGATTTTTATTTGGCTTAACGCCATTGATTGACAGGGGCTCACATGAAAACACCAGTATTGGATTTATTACAATACATTTTTGAACGCATGCAAGACCAAGCAGTGGTTACTCTCGGAAAAAATGACGCTTTAGTTGATGAGTTAAAACAAGTCGGATTTAGTCACAAGGAAATTAAAGTTGCCTTAAAATGGCTTGATGGTCTTGTTGATGCCAGCTCCAAAGATTTCGCACCATTGATTGATGAACCGCATACTCGTATTTATCATCCCTTTGAAGTACATGCTTTATCCATCGAATGCCGTGGTTTCATTTATTTCCTAGAACAGATCGGCGTGCTTGACAGTCATTGTCGAGAAGCGGTTATTGATCGAGCGTTAGCTTTAGAGATAGACAATCAAATCGATCTCGATCAACTAAAATGGGTCATTGGTATGGTTCTTTTTAATATCCCCGGCAAAGAAGAAGCCGCTATTTGGCTTGAAAATATCGACGCTTGCATCCACTAGCAACCATTAAATAAAGCCCGTTATAACCCTTTCAATTTTTATCTAACGCATAGATATCTGAATTATCTGGTTGTCGTTTGTAGCGTTTATAATCCCATACATACTGTTCGGGATTTTGTCTAATCATGGATTCAATTTGCTGGTTAAGTGCTTGGTTGAAGATCTCAACCGAGTCTTGTTTTTGTGTCAAAGTTTGCCGCTTGCAATTGGATTGAAAAGCCCTGCTTATTCTTATTTCTAAGACAAGTAGCAAACAATAATTGGGCATCCATTTTCGTGTAATTCTATGCAATAGTGTCATAGTATAAGCTGGTTGACCAAAAAGTCGGTAAAAGTCCCACCGTTTTGCTGCAGTACCTGATCCGGTAAAATCCCCATCACCCCACCTTTTTAGCTGCCGCATCAAACCCATGACGCCCCGAGCGGCGGGAAATGGCTGACAACCAAACTGACTTCGAGCATTGTAAATAAGCTGGTCCACTTTGCGCAGTTTTGATGGTTTATACAATCCAAACATGGGGTAATTGATCTGAATCCATTGCACTAAAAGTTCCCGACTACCAAGGTGAGGCATCACCACAATGACCGGGCGATTAGCCGCTAGGATATTTGATAGCAACGCATCTCCAACCACTGATTTAAACTGTAATTGAATTTGATCTTTTGCACCAAAGCCAAGCAATTGGAAATTCTGCCAACAGTAAACCGGCATGCTCTGCACATTGTTGAACCCGTTTTTCTTTATTTTTTTATCCAAATCGGGAAAAAGCGATAGCTAGATTTGTTTCAATAATATGCCTTTGTTTGGCTGAGGTTTGTAAATAATTT
>JAUZSK010000037.1 GCA_030949565.1 Enterobacterales bacterium | reverse complement strand
ACGCTTCAGTGACAAGATTATTGCCGAGATGAGAGGCGTTTCAGATGAAAAAGGACGTTCACCTTTTTTGGGCATGGTTAGAAGAGAACTTTTTCTCCATCGATTTTCCAACAGCCGATTATTTAACAGGAACCGGCAACAAGGTGTTTATTGCAGAACTCATGCCGAAACACCCAATCTATGTGAGTTTACTTAGTAACGAAGCGCAGAAAAGTAATTAATAAGGTCCATAAAAATACAATTCCTGCGCTACGACTTTTGCAGACTGAAGGCTTTAGCCGCAGCAATTATGTCGATATTTTTGATGCCGGACCAACTATAGCGGCCGAAACACAGCATATTAGAAGCATCCAACAAAGTGCTGGATTCCAAGTTAACATTGGACCAAATAATTCAAACGGTATCGGACAAAACTTAATAATTTGTAATTCTAAACTAAGTCAATCTCGAGCGATACAGACTGAGGCAATCATCAACGACGAACAAAATATGGTTACCTTAACCGAACAACAAGCTAATTATTTATTGGTAGAACAAGATGATTTGGTACGCTTGATTGCTAGCTAGTTGGTTAGATTAAACAACCAATGCAATTTTTATATTAGGGTTTATTTTAAGCCTCACGAGGAAGTTAAAACATGAGCAAGCAGGTTCAATTTATAAACGGCAACTGGCTAGTCGGTGAAGGCAAGCCTTTTGAAAGTATTAATCCAGCCAAAAACCAAGTGGTATGGTCGGGGAACTCGGCCAGTGAAAGCCAGGTAGATCGTGCTGTTAGCGCTGCCCGAGCCGCTTTTGGCGCTTGGTCCGATCTATCCTATCAACAGCGACTAACAATCATTAAAAAATTTGCTGAACAACTCGATAAAATTCGTTCTTCCTTGGCAGAATCTATTTCCCAAGAAACTGGAAGACCCTTATGGGAAACAACAGCAGAAGTCGCGGGCATGATATCGAAAATCACTATTTCAGAAAAAGCTTTTGCTGAACGTACCGGTACCGTGGAAAGCGAAATGGGTGGTTCAAAAGCCTATATAAGACACAAGCCTCATGGTGTGGTTGCTGTGTTCGGGCCCTATAATTTCCCCGGACATTTACCCAATGGCCACATGGTACCAGCACTGATGGCGGGTAATACCCTGGTGTTTAAGCCTAGTGAATTAACCCCTAAAGTAGCGCAGTTGACTATTGAAGCTTGGCAAGCTGCTGGTCTGCCAAAAGGCGTTATCAATTTAGTTCAAGGTGAGGTCGAAACTGGCAAAGCATTGGCCGCTCACAGTGATATTGATGGTCTATTTTTTACCGGTAGTTCTAATACCGGTAACCTTTTGCATCGACAATTTGCCGGACAGCCGGGAAAAATACTGGCTTTAGAGATGGGTGGTAACAATCCTTTAATTGTCAATCAAGTTGAAGACGTTGATGCCGTGGTGCATGATATATTGCAATCGGCCTTTGTGACCGCTGGTCAGCGCTGTACTTGTGCTAGACGGGTGTTTATTGAAGCGACACAACAAGGCGATGCAATAATTGAGCGCTTAATTAGAGTTAGTGAAAACATAAAAATTGGCCACTATGACGATGAAGATGTGCCTTTTTACGGTTCCTTAGTGTCAGAAAAAGCCGCACTTGATTTGCTAAAAGCCCAAAATTTATTGAAATCCTTAGGTGGCAAAGTATTGCTCGAAATGAGGCATTTAGAACCGAGCACCGGTTTTGTTTCTCCAGGTATTATTGACATGACAGACGTCGCTAATGTCCCCGACGAAGAATATTTCGGACCGCTAGTAAAAATCTATCGTTATCAAGATTTTTCTGAAGCACTGCATGCCGCTAACGCAACTCAATTTGGCTTATCCGCGGCCCTTTTGAGTGACAGTAACGCACGATACCAGGAGTTTTTTAAAACTATCCGTGCGGGTATAGTCAATTGGAACCGACCGACTACCGGAGCCAATTCGCAAGCACCTTTCGGCGGTATTGGCGCTAGCGGTAACCATCGAGCCAGCGCTTATTACGCAGCCGATTATTGCGCTTATCCTATTTCTTCAGTTGAAAATGAATCATCAAAATTACCAGAAAAACTAAGTCCTGGGCTTAGTTTTTAACATAAAGACTATTTTTAGAGCAGGATTTTAATTTATTCAATAAATATGGTTTAAAATTCTAGCTCTCACGCAACTTTTAATCGTTTTGCTTAATCTGTATTCCCAAGGCTAGGCAAAACTGAGGATTACTTATGAAATTATTCACTCACTTGTTGTTAGCTCTCTGTATTGTTGGTTTATCCAGTAATACCTTTGCTTTTGAAAGAGACTGGCACACCCAATCTAACTATCAGCAGGTAGTCACGAACCATATTACGCTGGATTTGCAAGTTGATTTCGATAAAAAACAACTGATTGGCAACATTGTGCACCATATTAGTTTTCCTAATGGCTATGTTAAACAATTGGTTTTAGATACACGTGATCTCGACATACATAAGGTGAGTCTTTTTACTGGTAAAAAATGGCAGAGCACGCGCTTTGTACTGGGTCAAAAAGACGCTGTTAGAGGCTCAAGACTAAGCATAGAGTTAGTAAAAAATACCAGTCAAGTTAAAATCAGCTATAACTCTCGCCCACAAGCTTCAGGCTTGCAATGGTTATCGCCACAGCAAACTGCCGGTAAAAAACTACCTTTTATGTTTAGTCAGTCACAAGCAATTCATGCCCGAAGCTGGATGCCCATTCAAGATACCCCAGCAATGCGCGTAACCTATAGCGCGGATATTAAAACCCCGAGCAACTTAAGACCCATTATGAGTGCTAAAAATGATCCCGTGTGGAATAATAATGGTCAATATCATTTCGAAATGCCGCAAGCAATTCCAACCTATTTGATCGCTATCGCTGCGGGTAACATTCAGCATAAAGCCATGTCTAAACAAACTGCGGTTTATGCAGAACCTGAAATTCTTGATGCCGCAGCCAAAGAGTTTGAGGATACTCAAACGATGATCGATGCCACTGAGAAATTATATGGTCCTTATCGTTGGGGTGAATACGATTTATTGATTTTGCCACCGTCTTTCCCGTTTGGCGGAATGGAAAATCCCCGCTTATCCTTTATTACTCCAACAGTCATAGCTGGTGATAAGAGCTTGGTTAGCTTAATCGCTCATGAACTTGCTCATTCTTGGTCGGGCAATCTAGTGACCAATGCAACTTGGCGTGATCTATGGCTCAACGAAGGTTTTACCAGCTATGTTGAAAACCGCATTATGGAGTCTGTCTACGGCTCTAAGCGGGCTATTATGGAACAGGTTCTTGGAGTGCAGGATTTAAAACACAACTTAACTGAATTACCCGCCGCTGATACGATTCTTCACATAAAAATACAAGGCCGAGATCCTGATGATGCTTTTTCTGACGTTCCCTATGTTAAAGGGCAGCTGTTTTTAATGCGTTTAGAAGAATGTTTTGGTCGAAAAGACTTTGATCAATTTCTGCGTAATTACTTCGAAAACTATGCATTCAAAAGTATCGATACAGCAGGCTTTAAAGCTTATATAAGCGCTAATTTATTAAACAAATACCCAGGTAAGATAACCCAAATTGAAGTCAACCAATGGCTTGAAAGTCCCGGTTTGCCGAAAACAGCACCCCAGCCTCATTCTGATGTCTTTGTTAAGGTTCAGCAGCAACGTGACCTATGGCTTGCAGGTAAGATTAAACTCAACACTATTCCGACCAATCATTGGACGGTGCACGAATGGCTGTTTTTTATTAATAACCTGCCCCCCACTATTACTAAAAAGCAATTAGCACAGCTAGATCTGGCCTTCGACCTTACACAAACCACCAATAATGAAATCGCCCATGCGTGGCTGCTGCTTAGTATAGAAAAAGGTTATAACAAGGTTAATACACGACTAACTGACTATATGGTCTCAATTGGTCGTCGAAAGCTGATAGTACCGCTGTACAAAGCGTTAATAAAGACTTCAGAAGGAAGACAGTTAGCTCATTCCATCTATAAAAAAGCCCGCCCAGGATACCATCCATTAGCTCAAGGGACCATTGATGCATTATTTAAAAAATAGCGCTTGAAATTCAAAAGGATGCCACCATAATCTGTGGTATCCTGTTTACGTGCCTGATAAATTTGCAAAACATACTATCCAGTATGATTCGAATTATCCAATGGCATGGTCTAGAACATTTAGGATTTAATAATTTACCTACTCGACTAGCCTGTTTGGTTGATCATCTAGATTTTAAAAGCTTGGGTTAGTTGGCGTAAAAGATAATTAGTACAAAATTACTTTTTGTTTATGCAAAAATCTGTATTGCTGATACAAAGTAAAACAGAGTCCATAGTCTGGATGATAAAGCTTGGCAAAAGGTTTAAATATAGTTTAAACACAACTAATGCGAGAGTTGATTATGTTGCCAAAATACTCACACCCTTTTTATTTTTTAAGTCTTTTCACTCTGCTGTCTGGGGTTAACGCCGCAAACCAACAACCGCTATCAAAAATCTCGCAAAAAACGATTGAAACGACCAAGGTTCAGGCATTAACACTTGATCATCGTATTGCTATTGATGCTAAGGTTGAATCCGTCAACCAAACAACGCTAACTGCTCAAACCAGTGGTCAAATTGCAGCAATATATTTTGATGGTGGCGACCATGTAAAAGCTGGTTCTATTCTACTAAAACTTAAAGATAAAAACCAAAAAGCGGGCTACCAAGCTGCTGAGGCGGCATTAAAAGCAACTAAAACCGAATTAAATGATGCTAAGAGAAGTTTTGAACGAACAAAATCTATTTTTGCAAAAAAACTGACTTCTCAGGAGTCACTTGATAGTGCCAAAGCGCGATTAAATATTGCAAAAGCCAATAATGAAGCGGCACAGGCTAGATTAAATGCTGCCGAAGAGCAATTAAACTACACGCTTATTGAAGCACCCTACTCAGGAATCGTTTTAGAGCGCCATGTCAATCTTGGCGAAATAGTATCTCCTGGAACCCCTTTATTCTCTGGCACATCGCTTAGTCAAATTAAAGTGGTGGCACAAATACCCCAGGTGGATATGCCTCTCGTAAAACACTATGCTGATGCCATTATTGAATTACCGCGTGTCAATATGGTTTCTAATATTCATTTAAGTGCCGAAACACCCACTGAAAATATTCATATAAGCGGAAAAGCAATTAGTTTTTATGCCTATGCCTCTGCTAACAGCTCAACTTTTAAAGTTAAATTAAAACTACCCGAACAAAGCTTTAATTTATATCCTGGAATGTATTTAAAAACCCATTTTAAAATAGGCTCTATCAAGTTTATCGCTGTGCCCAGCCAAGCCATCGTAAAACGAGCTGAGTTACGTGCGGTTTATGTACAAGATAAACTAGGCAAGCTTCATTTAAGACAGATAAGAGTGGGTAAAACCATTGACCAAAATCTGACCCAAGTCATTTCTGGATTAGATGTAGACGAAGTAATTATCTTAAACCCTCTTCAAGCTATAGGCTCACTCGCCCAACATCAGCGAGGAGAATAATATGAGCGATAAAAAACTCACCAACATTAAGCCGCTCGGCTTATCCGGTAGAATCGCCAAAACATTTTTTACCGCCGAAATCACTCCTCTTTTGGCGTTGGTTGCTGTGCTGTTAGGAATATTTGCGATTATAGTCACACCAAAAGAAGAAGATCCCCAGATCGACGTGACATTGGCTAATGTTTTTATTGCTTATCCGGGTGCGTCTGCCAGCGAAGTTGAATCATTAATCAGTTCACCCACCGAAAGTGTTCTTTCCGAAATTAGCGGTATCGACCATATTTATTCAATCTCTACGCCAGGGCTATCCATAATAACGGTGCAGTTTAAAGTCGGTGAAGCACGTACCGATGCCCTGGTTAGACTCTACAACAAATTATACTCCAATCAAGATTGGCTTCCTCTTAAACTTGGCGTGAGGCAGCCGATTGTTAAACCTAAAGGTATTGATGATGTACCTATAATGACTTTAACCTTTACGGGTAAAGATCGTTTAATCGACAGAACTCAATTATCTAAAGTAGCACAAGCAATAGAAACGGAAATAAAGCGTATCCCTGGAACCAATGATGTTTATACCATTGGTGCGCCAGATGATGCCGTATTAGTTGAATTGGATGCACAAAGAATGGCAGCACTCAATATCAGCTTTGATGATCTTCGGGCGGCGTTGAGTCTGTCGGTAACCACTAGTAACAGCATTTCAAATAACCAGTTTATTAGTCTGCAAGCAGGTACCTATTTTAGCTCTACCAGTGAGTTAAATGAACTGATCATCGGTATCAATGGTGCAAGCCCCGTTTTCTTACGTGACGTCGCTAACATTTTACCTAACCAAGATACGCCAACCAATCTTGTTCATTATTATCAAGCAAACGTCGAAAGTAGCAATGTACAAGCCTCGCTCTCGAAGCCTGCTGTAACTCTAGTAATAGCTAAAAAAGCAGGGGTTAATGCAGCTGATGTGGTGGATGCAGTTAACCAACGTTTGGCGCAACTTGAAGGTACCTATATCCCACAGGATGTCGAAATCATTACTACTAGAGATTATGGCAAATCAGCCACAGAAAAAGCTGACCACCTTATTCAGAAGTTATTGATCGTTACTTTTGTCGTTATTCTATTAGTTTGGTTTGCTCTCGGCCTTAGTGAGGCGTTAGTGGTTGGGGCTGCGGTTATTGTCACGTTGCTGGCAACGCTCTTTGCATCATGGGCTTTCGGTTTCACCATTAATCGTGTGTCTTTATTTGCGCTGATTTTTGCAATCGGTATTTTGGTCGATGATGCCATCGTGGTTGTCGAAAATATTCATCGCCATTTAAAATTAGGCGTACATAAACTAAAAGATGCGATTCCTATTGCCGTTGACGAAGTCGGTGGTCCAACTATTCTAGCGACATTTACTGTTATTTTTGCTTTATTGCCGATGGCTTTTGTGTCTGGCTTGATGGGGCCTTACATGAGTCCTATTCCGATCAATGCCAGCGCAGGAATGTTTCTATCTCTACTAATTGCTTTTATTTTTACGCCCTGGCTCACCTATAAGGTGCTTAAAGGTAAACACCTCGATCACTCTGTTGAAGATGAATCGAAAGATTTAAACCCACCAAAGAAACAACCATCAGATGCTTTAGTTAAGACTGATGAACCGCCCAAAATCAGCTTTTTTTGGCCGTGTAATCCAAAAGTCTATGCAGCCATTTTTGTTCCATAAAAAAGCTGCGCGCAATCGCCATATACTGTATTTTTCACTAGTGGTTTTAATTTTAGCCTCAATGACGTTGGTGGTTACTCGGGACGTGGTTATGAAAATGCTGCCCTTTGATAATAAAACTGAATTCCAAATTATGGTCGATCTACCCCGAAGGTACTGCGTTAGAAAAAACTAATCGTTTATTGGATGAACTGGCTAGTTATTTGCAAAATATTAAGGAGATCGATAATATCCAGAGTTATGCAGGGACCGCAGCGCCGATTAATTTTAATGGACTAGTTCGTCAATATTATTTACGAAAATCGAGTCATCTGGGCGATTTACAAGTGAATCTGGTGGAAAATAGTGCCAGAGATCGCACCAGCCATGAAATTGCTTTATCGGTTAGAAAACCTTTGCAAACAATTGGGCGCAATTATCAAGCAAATATTAAAATTGTCGAAGTTCCTCCCGGACCTCCAGTGCTTGCACCGATTGTCGCCGAAATCTATGGTCAAAATTATCAAGAACAAATTAAGTTTGCAAAGCAGCTAAGACAAGAGTTTGAATCAGTGGCTGCGATTGTCGATATTGATGACAGTATCGAAGCCAATGCAACTCGCTATTTAATCCATGTCGACAGACAAAAAGCCGCTCATTTGGGCGTTTCGCAAAACAATATTGTCAGCGCGCTAGCCGCGGGTCTAAGTGGAGAGGATGGCAGTTTTATCCATAGTGATACCTCTCGCTATCCAATTCCTATTCGGTTGAAACTAAACACGAGTGTACAATCCGATCCTATGGCCTTTCTGCAATTAAAAGTTCGTAGTCGTCAAGGGAATTTAATCGCTATCCGCGATCTTGTCAGCTTAGAAAAAACCACCTTAGAAAATAATCGTTATCATAAAGATCTTTTACCGGTAGTGTACCTAGTGGCTGATGGCGTTGGCAGCACAGACAGTCCACTCTACGGAATGTTTGAAGCCATGGGCAATATTTCCGAGGGTTTTCCTCATGTCGAACAAGCGCTTACTAGCCAACCTGATAATCCCTATTTACTAAGTATTAAATGGGATGGTGAATGGCAAATAACCTATGAAACATTTCGCGATATGGGGCTTGCTTATGCTGTAGGATTGGTCGTTATTTTTCTATTAATTGTCGCTCAGTTCCGCTCTTATATTATGCCGGTAGTGATTATGGCACCTATACCTATGACTCTTATCGGAATCATGCCAGGGCATATGATTTTTGGAGCTCAATTTACCGCAACATCAATGATTGGCGTGATCGCTTTGGCTGGAATTATTGTTAGAAATTCAATACTACTGGTCGACTTTATAAACATTCGATTAGCTGAAGGTAGCGAATTAAGGCAAGCAGTGGTCGACGCGGCGGTTACTCGTGCTATGCCAATTATTTTGACCGCTATAGCGGCAATTTTGGATGCTGTATTTATCCTTGATGACCCGATTTTCAATGGACTAGCTGTCAGCTTAATCACCGGTGTTTTTGTGTCAACTTTATTAACATTGATCGTTATACCGCTACTCTATTACTCCGCCACGCGACGAAAGTATCAATTGGCTTAGTCAACAATAACTAGCCTTTACTTTAGGCTAGTTTCTTCAGGTTTTAGGATCTAGCTGGTCTGTTGGTTAGCAACTACATTGACCATGGATTGATGTTTCAGAAACAATAAAAAAGCCGCGGAAATAGTAAAATATCCAATGATACAAACCCAATAAACCTGTTGTAGATTATTCAAGATTGATTTTTCAAGATAGAACAAAATAAATCCGGAGCTAACAAGCCTGATCCATTCTAAACTAATTCCTTTTTTAGGGTGATCAAGTAAAAGTCCGTTACCTACCAGAGGCCAAGTGATTAGCAACCAAACCAACCAACGTTGCTCTATAGCGATTTGCGAACCGAAAATAATAAAAAAAAGTGCGACAGTGACAGACAGAGTATATTGCCGACATTCCGCACCCAGTTTTAGGAATAAATCTGCTGATAAATATCTCCTAGGCAGTTAATAATCGTCTGGTGTCTAGGCTGTAAATTAACCACATGTCGTTCGCTATCATCAATGGTCAAGACATGAATTCCCTGAAAACAAAAGAACACCCAACGAGCGGTGGGGGCGTTGGCTGGGCTTCTTCTTCATGTCAGGAAAATACACTTTTTTTGTTTTTAACTCTTCTCTGATCTTATGCTCCAATGCCGCATAAATCATCAAGCAGCAAGTCATGATCATTAATAACGCTTCAATTCGCTCTGGCTTTTTAGGTAAAGTGATGAGGTTAAAAGTCGGGGCTTTTTAAGAAACGAAAGCCTTTTCAACACTTTGTTGCGATTTGTAAAGGCTCAACATTTTGTTCATAGTGAGTGTTTTTGAGCAGTCATT
>JAUZSK010000036.1 GCA_030949565.1 Enterobacterales bacterium | reverse complement strand
ACGCTCTAAATTAGGTATGCTACCAGCTACCAAATCAACCATGGCATCACTTTGTTCATCCGATATTCCACCCCGAGAATAGAGGTTCAATAAAATAGAAGCACTGGGCTTTCTTCGATTTTTAATAAAGGATGATTGTTTGGGAATTGCTAAGTGCACGTTAGCCGCCCGCACACCCGTGAATAGTTCGAGTGTTCTCTTTAGTTCATTTTCTTGGTTTTTTAAAAGTCGTGCTTTTTCCATACGCTGCGAAACACCAAAACCGCTATCTTTATCCAAATAGGAATGGCTACCAGATTCTTGCAAAGAAACACCTTGCGCCCCTAGTTCTATTTGAATTCTTTTAAATCGCCCCTGCGGAACCAATATCCGACCATTGGTTCCAACCTTATAAGGGATCTGCTGTTGCTCCATGTAGTTAATCACATCCATAGAAGCTTCTGGCTCTAAATGCGGTAATGGTCTCATGGGTGGATCACTTGACCAGAGAGCAACAAAGACCCCTAAAGCGATACTCGCTGCGACCGCAACCAATATACCAACTTGCTTTAATGGAGCCAAACTACTCATACCTGGCAAAATCCCAGAGGCTCCAGAATCCACTGGAACTAAATCGGTTGTTGCTGCTTCGGCCACTTTATTGGGTCTCCTTAACGCTGCTAAATCTAGCTAAATAACATTTATACTCAATGACTAGTTTGAATATATCTTTCTAATGAAGATAGTCTAAACTAAAATCTGTATCACTAAATTGGCATATTCATAATATCTTGGTATGCCGAAACTACTTTATTTCTAACTTGCAGAGTGGCTTGAAAAGCGACACTGGCTTTTTGGGAAGCAATCATTGCTTTCACCAAACTCACTCCCCCGTCCCCCATCACCACCTGATTTGCCAATTGCCCTGCTTGCATTTGCTGGGAATTCACATTATCAATAGCCTTAGTTAGCAGATTTCCGAATGCACCGCCACTCACTCCAGCTGTGGCATTTGTGGTATCAATTGATTGACTAGCTCCAACTTTTGCCAGCTTTGACAACTGCTGCATTTGAGCGATAAGCTGATTACTATCTAATGATGTCTTCATTATTATCTCCTTACACCATTGAGCGTTTTTGAGGGATTTGATAGCCCGCTTCACGCATCTTAGCTAACTTGTATCTTAGAGTTCTAGCACTAATACCTAATTGCTCTGCAACCGCTTTCTTTTTGCCTTTGCATTTAGAAAGCGATTCAATAATAAGCTGATACTCATGATGCCTCATATCACTTCCTAACAAACTATCTTCTGCCGCTATATCTGTTTGGATTTCATTTTTGCCGGTTATTTCATTCACTAGCTGTTCTTCACCAAAGTAAACATCCGCAGTTTCAATCATTTCCTGGTCCGATAGTACCGCTAACCGCTGTATAAAGTTATCTAACTCTCGAACATTTCCAGGCCACGCATAGGCAACTAACTTGGCTTCAGCTTGAGGTGAAAATTGTTTAATACTTTTAGCATTTGCGGCACAGTATTTAGCTAAAAACATATTGGCCAAGGGTAAAATATCTTTCGGACGCTCCGCTAACGATAAACATTTGATCGGAAAAACATTAAGTCGATAGTAGAGGATCTTCTCTAAACTTCTTTTGCTCAACTTCTTTTTTTAAGTCTCGATTAGTGGTAGCGATGATTCGGACATTGAGTTGTATTATTTTCTTACCGCCCAATCTTTCAACTTCTCTTTCCTGAATAACCCTTAGTATTTTCGCCTGTAAAGCCAAAGGCATTTCAGATATTTCATCCAACAAAAGTGTACCGTTTTGCGCCTGTTCGAATTTACCTAGGCATGCTTGATGAGCCCCTGTAAATGCTCCTTTTTCGTAACCAAACAATGTGGACTCAAGCATATTTTCAGGTATTGCGGCACAATTAATAGCAATAAACTTTTGCTCTTTTCGATTCGAATTAAGATGAATTGTCTTAGCCATAACTTCTTTACCGGCTCCGCTAGGCCCCATTAATAAAACGGTTGAATCAGTTTTTGCAATTCTCTTCGCGTAGGTAAAGGTGTCGATACTTAATACATCTTCAATAATGATATTTTTTTCACTTTGATTAGGTAAGTAGCTTTCAATAATCTCGACAAGCTTTTCAGGTTCAAAGGGTTTTTGTATATAATCACAGGCTCCCAACTTCATTGCTTCCACCGCATCGCTAACATCACCGTAGGCAGTCATTAATATTACCGGTAAAGCACTATTGTTTTTACGAATATATTTTAGTAAATCAATGCCCGATAAGTCACCCATTTGAATATCTGTGATGACTATATCCGCACTATTATTCTTGTTAAGTAAAGCAATAGCTGACTCAGCGCTATCCGCAGTATTGACGCTATAACCAGAGACCTCTAAACTTGCACGAAGTGCACTACGCAAAGCAAAATCATCTTCTACAATTAATACACTAGCAGCCATAACTATGCTCCTGATTATTTTCATTACTTTCTATAGGCATCAAAAGTGTCGGATTCATTACTTTATTTTCATCTGAAAAAGGTAACTGGATAGTAAAACAACTGCCTTTCCCCGGCTTTGTTTGAATCGATATATTGCCACCATGATCAATCACTATTCCCTTCACAACGGCTAAACCCAGCCCGTTACCATTATTTTTGGTGGTATAAAAGGGTTCAAATATTTTATCTTTGTTGGGTAAATCAATACCTTCACCGCTATCAACTACCTGGATCTGGAGTGAATCTTCATGCTGCTTAAACTTCACGAAAATAGGACTTTGATCGGGGGTTGCATGAATAGAGTTTTCAATTAAATTAGTAATAGCGCCAACAAGAGAATCTTGGTCAAGCAACATAGGTTGTTCCAGACAGAGCTTAGGATCAATATTAAACTGAATATGATGTTCAAAAGATACACTGGCTTGCTGCAGCGCAGTCAGTAATTGATTAATGGCAGATAAATCTTTTTGTTTACGCTCACCTTTTACAAAATTGAGCATGTCATTTATTTGTCGGTCCATAAACTTTAAGCGCTCAAACAAAGAATGGCTAAACTCATTTTGTCGTTGGTCTGACAGTTTGCCTGTATTCAGATGCGAACTATATAAAATGGCTGCGGATAATGGCGTCCTAATTTGATGAGCCAACGATGCCAACATCTTTCCCATACTCGAAAGCTTTTGTTGATGACTCAGCTGAGCTTGCAACTGTCTAGTTTTCGTCATATCAGTCAGCACAATCATTTGGCCTGGCTCGCTGTCTAGGGCTCTCGTTTCAATATGTATTTTACGCCCATCTTTTAGCGATATTTGATGACCATCATCTGCCTGTGGCATAAATGCTCTTTTAATAACACTTAGCCATGACTCGCCAAGTAAGGGTCTACCGAGAAGATCAACCGCTACTGCATTGCAGTCTTTAACATTTCCTTGACCATCCAGCACCACAACACCAGAAGGTAATATGGCAAGTAGGTTTTGTAATCGGTTTGCCAACAATTGCTTTTCTTCAAGTAATTTTAACTTTTCCTCAATAGCCTCACTGCGCTCAATATGGACATCTTCTAGTTGTTCATTGAGGTCCTCTACCTGACCTTCAAGATCTTGATAAGTATTGACAAAGGATTTTGATAAACGTGTTAGATCAGACATTACGCTGTTTAATGACGGTTCAATTTTAGAGCTTTTGGGGAGCTGTTCCAACTCCGCGCTATTAACACATTCATTTTCTTTTGTGGCTAGCTTCTGCACCCTATTTGACATAACAACCTCTTTAACATCTTACTAAATCATTTAGGTTGAAATTATTACATCCCAAGCCTGTTTTGATATTAACTAGAGCAAATAGCGTGCCGATTTTTTATATCGTTATTTATCAATTAGTTACGTAGATATAAAGGTAAAAAAAACGACAGTGTCAAATTACTGCCGTTTTGGAGTGGATAATATTTTGAGAAATTTACTGGTTGAAAAGCATGCCTTCATTGGATGCCTACTTTAAAACATAGTCGTTTATTAAAGCTAATATTTCAGCCTGTTAAAGTTTAGGAAAAGAGATTAACTGGCTTTTTGCAAACTGTATTTTCGCATCTTTTCAACCAAGGTAGTACGCCTCATACCGAGTCGCTTTGCTGCTCTCGCCACGACCCAATCTTCTTCTTCAAGCGCTTGGTCAATGTAGGATATTTCTAGTTTTTTGACAAACTCTTTTAGGTCAATGCCATCCTCCGGTAACGCTGCAATTGGCCCCGATTGAATTAGTGGTTCAACTTCTTGAATGATTGGTGACTGTCTGCGGTCCGCTAATTCGGGCTTTGGATAACAGGACAATCCATCAGAATGTTGATAATCGCTAGGCAAATCTTTTAAATCCACCACACCATAAGGAAATAAAATACATAGCCTTTCCATCAGGTTGGATAATTCTCGTACATTTCCCGGCCACCGGCATTTCATAAGTGACTGCATGGCGCTAGGGCTTAATCTTACCGTTCCCCGTTTATCATTTTCCAACCGTGCTATAAGTTCATTCACCAACAAAGGCACGTCTTCTTCTCTTTCCCGTAGCGATGGCATAACAATAGGGAAAACATTTAATCGATAAAATAAATCTTCTCTAAAACGATTTTCCTTCACTTCAATATCTAGCTGGCGATGCGTGGCCGCGATGATTCTTACGTCAGCATGAAGTGAAGTACCGCTCCCCACTCGTTCAAAGGTTCGCTCTTGCAAAACCCGCAATAGTTTTACTTGCATTGGCATCGGCATATCACCGATTTCATCAAGAAAAATAGTGCCGCCTTCGGCCAATTCGAAACGACCTTTGCGGGTGGTTAAGGCGCCGGTAAAAGCTCCTTTTTCATGCCCAAATAACTCACTTTCAAGAAGTTCAGCAGGAATAGCACCGCAATTAATTGGCACAAAAGGCTTTTCTGCTCGATCGGATAAATAATGAAGATTTCTAGCCGCCACTTCTTTACCGGTGCCCGACTCACCCAAAATTAAAACGCTTGCATCGCTATCGGCAACTCGCTCAATTAAACCTCTCGTTTCTCGCATCGCTTCACTTTTCCCAACCATACTACGAAAAAGCTGTTGAGAACGATTTTGTTGCTGCGGTGTTTGGTGACCATTTCGACAAGACTGACAAGAATGGATTACCGTTAGAATCTCATTTTGATGCAGCGGCCAAGTAATACGCCCCACCACTAGCTCTGAAGCTGGTTTAGTTACATCACCTGTAAAAACAACATCATCCAACAATACCACTGGCATCACTGGATCGATCTTATAAATTTCACTTAGTAACTGGATGGTTTGCTGATAGTGATTAACTTGGCCTATAAAAATACCGATAACATGACTAGGGGAAACTATTCCTTGCTGCCAATTATCACTGCCATAGAATGAACAAGGCTCGCCAATAAATTCTAAAATGGTCTTGATATCGTGGCTTCGCTCGATGTTGTCGTCGATTACCAGTAACTGCATCACTTCGGTCATTTAAGATCCTATTGGTAAAGAGTGGTGACTTTTGGTTAGTTTTTAACCAAAAAGCTTTAAGAATTAGTAACATAGATTAAGTTTTAGACGACAAAAGACTTTTTGTCAAAGTTTTGGCGAATATTTTTTTAATTAATTTGAACAATTAAAAAATGACAGTAAAAGACTTATTAAAACACAATTGAATAGATCAAAATCGAATAAAAGTTGAACTGGCTCTACATAAGTTGATATAAATTATTCCCTTATAAAGAGTAACAAAAACCTTGATATGTTTGATTGCCTGTCGATTAACCGTCAAGGGATTACTATCTAAAATAGCCTCTTTGAGCTGTTTTCTGGGTCGTAAGCTGTTTAGCCTGGATCAGATCAACCGCTTTAGCTAATCAGCTATCTTAGGGCAAGCAGGCTATCAAGTATCGCAAGAGACATAATACAATGTTTTTAAAAGATAAGACTATCATGTAAATAGTCCCCGATTAAATTTTAGATGAAGTGAACTCTGCAAGTGTCATTACCTATGTTTGAATCGGCTCATTACAGGCATCATCAAATACACAAGCTGCCCTAACACCTGCTTCAGAAATTTCTACTGCACTAGCTTCGGTGCTATATCGTGCATGCATCGCACCAAGTGCAATGCGCCTACCAGAACCTAATGACCAAAACTGCGTATATTGATGAACTTCTCGATAGTTACCGAAGGAAAATAATCCTTGTGGGTTGATTCCAACCATCTAGTTGGTTGGAATCAACTGGTTGTTCACTATCTTCATTAGTCTCGAAATAGAAATCATCCTTTAGCCGTTCATGCAGCTTCAATGAAATACCAGACAGTCAAACTATGGTCAATATCCTACAACAATCCAGGTCAATTTCCTACAAACATTGCAGAAATGGCTTACAAAGAGAGCTGCTGATTAATGATATTATTTTATTTATGGAGTTTTCTTCAAGGATGAAGTATGGCAATCAAACGCAGTGAATTAATTGATGATGAGAATGCAGGTTATTATCACCTGATGAGCCGTTGTGTTCGGCGGACTTTTCTGTGCGGTAAAGATAAAGAAACGGGCAGAAGTTATGAACATAGAAGGCAATGGATTGAAAACCGTATATTGGAACTGGCGAATGTATTTGCCATTGAGGTTTATGCTTATGCGGTTATGAGCAACCACTATCACCTTGTCGTTTACTTTGACCCAAAAGCGCCCAATCAATGGACTGATTTAGAGGTCGCTGAGCGATGGCTAAAGGCTTATCCTAGTAAGCTGGATAAACCCAAGTATCAACAGCAAAGGGATTTAAAGCTACAAGCCATTATCAATAACCCTAAACAGTTAAAGACCATTAGAAACAGGCTCGGCAGCTTGTCTTGGCTCATGAGTCGAATCAATGAGCCCATTGCAAAAATGAGCAATCAAGAGGATTTTGTCAGCGGGCATTTTTGGGAGAGTCGCTTTAAATCCCAAGCATTATTAGATGAAGCCGCCCTACTAACCTGCATGGCTTATGTCGACCTAAACCCCATTCGTGCCAACATGACTAAAACGCTGGAAGAAAGCGACCATACCAGTATTCAAAAACGAGTTAGAAACATGACGGAGGCGCAACTCAATCAAGCCGTCAAAAGCCTTTCCGGTGAAATTAAAAACCGCTCTATGGTTTTAAAACTGAAAGACTATATCGAGCTTGGTGGAATGGTGCGGAAAATCCATAGCCTACCCCAAAAAATCAAAAATGCCTGCCCATATCGAAGTCCACCCCTCGCTCATCTCAATCTACAACCCAATCAATGGCTCGGACAAGTACAACACTTTGGGACGCATCAAGGTTATTTCGTTGGTAAACTAATTTTATTGCAGCAAAAAGCCGAAGAATTAAAGAAAAATGGTTAAAAGGGTTTAAAACCTGCCGGAAATTGATGATTTAACAACACAAAAAAGTAACACCCATCATCGTAATGCCTTTCTTAGCTCTTAAGAGATAGAACCTCGCTTGAGATTCGGATAATTAAGCGATATTCAAACAAAACGCCTTCCGTCCTGAACAAATAATTAATTTCATCACCAAGCCTCAGAAAAAGCGCTATTCAAGGAAGATATCATCTGATTTCTGCCTGTCTATTATTTTTCTTTTTGAAAGCCCTTTCACTCCCATTGCGTGCTGCCGTGTAGACATAATTACTCGACTTTCCACTCTCATCGGTTACCGTCGCGGTGATGGTTCGAGAGGTATTTCTTTTTATTCTTGAGCCTGTTGGCGCACTACGGGTTCTTGACTGGCTCGTAACTTTGACTTCTAATTTATCTTGGTCTATATCTGCGGCGTATCCACTCGGATCCGTCCCCGCCTGGAAAGATATCAGACAGGCACTTTATAGTCAATTTCCCTACAAAGACTCGGGTCAGTCTGGTCGACAAAAGCGAGTAATTTCCTGCAGATTTCGTGCGAGATCAAACCCGACTTGGTGTGCGCAGATATCTCCAAAGCTGCCTGCCCAATGGGCTGCTTCACCTTCGCTTCAGAAATTTCTACCGCACCAGCTTCGGCGCTATAGCCTGTGCATGCCATCGCACCGCGCAATGCGCCTTACCAGAACCTAATGACCAAAACCGGCATAGGGCTGATGAACTTCTCGTGGATAGCTACCGAAGGAAAATAACCTTCTGGGTTCGATTCCAACCATCTAGTTGGTTGGAACTCAACTGGTTGTTCACTATCTTCATTAGTCTCGAAATAGAAATCATCCTTCAGCCGCTCTATGCAGCTCAATGAAATACCAGACAGTCAAACTGTGGCCAATATCCTACAACAATCCGGGTCAATTTCCTACAAACATTGCAGAAATGGCTTACAAAGTGAGTGCTGATTGCTGTTATTATTGGCTTTATGGAATTTTCTTCAAGGATGAAGCATGGCAATCAAACGCAGTGAATTAATTGATGATGAGAATGCAGGTTATTATCACCTGATGAGCCGTTGTGTTCGGCGGACTTTTCTGTGCGGTATGGATAAAGAGTCCGGACGCTCTTATGAGCATCGCCGCCAATGGATTGAAAACCGTATATTGGAACTGGCGAATGTATTTGCCATTGAGGTTTATGCTTATGCGGTTATGTCTAATCATTACCACCTAGTCGTTTACTTTGACCCAAAAGCGCCCAATCAATGGACTGATTTAGAGGTCGCTGAGCGATGGCTAAAAGCTTATCCGGGTAAGCTGGATAAACCCAAGTATCAACAGCAACGGGAGTTAAGGCTTCAAGCGATTATCAATAACCCTAAACAGTTAAAGACCATTAGAAACAGGCTCGGCAGCTTGTCTTGGCTCATGAGCAGAATCAATGAGCCCATTGCAAAAATGAGTAATCAAGAAGATTTTGTCAGCGGTCATTTCTGGGAGTCTAGATTTAAGTCACAAGCATTATTAGATGAAGCTGCACTGCTTACCTGCATGGCCTATGTCGACCTAAACCCCATTCGTGCCAACATGACTAAAACGCTGGAAGAAAGCGACCATACCAGTATTCAAAAACGAGTTAGAAACATGACGGAGGAGCAACTCAATCAAGCCGTCAAAAGCCTTTCCGGTGAGATTAAAAACCGCTCTATGGTTTTAAAACTAAAAGACTATATTGAGCTTGTGGAATGGAGCGGAAAATCCATAGCCTACCCCAACAAATCAAAAATGCCTGCCTATATCGAGTCCACCCTCGCTCATCTCAATCTACAACCCAATCAATGGCTCGGACAAGTGCAGCACTTTGGTACGCATCAAGGTTATTTCGTTGGTAAACTGATTTTATTGCAGCAAAAAGCTGAAGAATTAAAGAAAAAATGGTTAAAAGGCTTTAAAACCTGCCGGAAATTAATAATTTAACAACACAAAAAGTAACATCCACCATCGTAATGCCTTTCTTAGCTCTTAGGAGATAGAACCTCGCTTGAGATTCGGATAATTAAGCGATATTCAAACAAAACGCCTTCCGTCCTGAACAAATAATTAATTTCATCACCAAGCCTCAAAAAAGACGCCATTCAAGGAATGATATCTTATGATTTCTGCCTGTCTATTATTTTCTTCAAAAACGAGTTAAAAACATGACGGAGGACCAACTCAATCAAGCCGTCAAAAGCCTTTCCGGTGAAATTAAAAACCGCTCCATGGTTTTGAAACTCAAAGATTATATAGAACTGGTTGAATGGAGCGGAAAATCCATAGCCTACCCCAACAAATCAAAAATGCCAGCCCATATCGAGTCCACCCTCACTCATCTCAATCTACAACCGAATCAATGGCTCGGACAAGTACAACACTTTGGAACGCATCAAGGTTATTTCGTTGGTAAACTGATTTTATTGCAACAAAAAGCTGAAGAATTAAAGAAAAAATGGTTAAAAGGCTTTTCTAGCTGTAAAAAACTAACCATTTAAAACCCATTTTAACGACAATTATTTTTCCATCGCGCATCTTAGCTTCTAAGAGATTGAACCTCGCTTGGAATTCGGATAATTAACCGGTATTCAAACAAAACGCCTTCCGTCCTGAAAAAACAATTAATTTCATCACCAAACCTCAGAGATAGCCTTATTTAAAGAAGATACCTTCTGAGTTCTGCCTGTCTGTTATTTATTTTTGTAAGAGATCAACCCGACTTGGTGTGCGAGATATCTCAAAGATGGCTGTCTATTAATTTTCTTTTACAAATGCGCTGCAAACGGTCAGGTCAACGTTGGGAAAACAAGGGAGGGCAGTGCCGTCTTGACATTTCGCGCTATTTTACTAAGCAAACAATTAGATAATGCTTGGGAATTGATAAAGAACGTCCTATTTGAGACCAATCGCACCACCTAATAACGTCGTACGATTGTAGCAATTTTGATCAGTGCGAGAGTTACACCCCCAGTGTTTTACTCTGCCTGTCTATTATTATTATGTACACTCCCATTTTAAAGCATTCGTCAACTCAGCGTTAACACGTTCAAACGTTTTAATATCAGACCAGTTTTGGTCCTTTATTTCGGAGATTTTTGCCTTAAATAATTCACACTTATTTTGTCCGTTTATTAATTCTGAGGACGGGTTTATAATTGATTCGAACATATCTGACATTAGTTTGTTTTTCATTATAAACGATGCTGTTACTTGCGTATGGTTATAGAAAACACTTGTAACAACATCCAATAGGGCGCTTGTCATAGAGCCGTCCGTTATATAAATAAGTTCTCCCATCAATACCAGCCGATCTTTGTATCCTTCTGTTTTTTGGCTTGTTCTAGAAATAAAAATATAAAGTTCATTTTCATAATGGTTAAAATGTTCAATATAGTATGATTTACAATCAGGATTCTTTAACTTATTTCCATTTTCAGCTTTTATAGACTTGATTATTCTCCCAATATTTAGTTCTCCAACGTTTACTCTTTCTATCAATTCATAAAATAATTTACAGCTATTTTCTTCTGCCAGTAATTTATTATTCAATAGTATTATTAATATCGCTGCCATTTTTATTATTTTCATTTTTCTTCACCCATCTTTGGAGGAAAATATATTGAGGCGAACCCCGATAGTTGTACTAAAATTTGGATCTTGAATTAATAGAGGTCTTATTAACGAATTATAATCCGGTGAAACTAAACAACCATGACTGTGAGAGGGTTTTGTTCCATTGTGCCACTTAATAGATGTTCGAGTTCCTCCGAACGGAGACTTAACTTTACCGGGAATACCAGTATTATCTAAAGCCGCATTATTATTAAATCTGCCCGTTGTCGAAAGTGTTAAACGATAACTACCTGGCGGAATTTGGCTATTTGTTCCAAACCAATCGTATAACACGGATTTTGGTGCGTTATAGGCTAACCCGCTATAAATTAATTCTCCACCGTCAAATATAGTAACTTGCAATTTATTACCATCCTTACCATCAACATATGTAGCCTCGACAGTCAAAGAGCGTTGATGTTTTTCCTCGTTATTATTGCTTTCGACACTCGCATCATCATTCAACAACCGAGAAAAAGCACCCGTAATCGCGCCACTAGCAAACTTCCCGCCCGTCAATTTAGACATGGTGCCACCAACAATGGCGGCTTTTACTGCATTTTTAACGCGATCCCAACCTTTTGCTGCTTTAGTAAATAATCTTGAATCTCCTAACGATGCGGTCATCCCTGCACTAGCAAAACCATGCCCAAATTTACCGCCATTCAGCACACTCGAAATGCCACCGGCAACACCATGCGCTAACACTTTATTAACGGATGTGACCGCCTCAGCGCCATGACCAAATTCATTACCAATTTGACCAAACATGGCACCTGTAAACGCACCCACTAATGCGCCTCGCCAGCTGCCTGTTGCAATGCCGCCAGAAATAAAACCAGCGATTGCGCCTTGCGCGACGGCTCCGCTCGCTATGCCCCATTCAGCCAACAACCCAGCTGAGCCTGGTAAATAAATTGATATGACAATCGCCGTTATCGTGCGCCAATACTTCTTCAACTTACTAAAGAAATAACCACTCGGATCGGTGGCGCTGAGCGGATTATTTAACACATAGGAATAGCGGTTTAAACTCTGCGTATCCGTTGGTGCTTGGATATTGGGATCGGCACTTAAAAACCGTCCGAAGGTGGGATCATACACCCGCCCGTTCATGTGGATCAAGCCCACATCATCCAAGGTTTCGTGTCCAGTATACCCTTTATCCGTCATGGCGAGCAAATCCAAAACGCCGCTAGTTGTCGGTAAACTGTTCACCCAGCTGGTCAATCGCCGATTGCCGAAGCTATCAAAGCTCATTTTCATTGGCGTGCTGCTGCTAGTGGCCGAGACGATGGTGTCCATCGAGCCAAGGTGATCTTTATACAGATAGTCAATGCTTTTAGTGGGGATCACGCGGGTGCCGTTGTAGGTATACTTCATTAAAGCATTACCAACATAGCGCCGCACTTCGGTGCTGCTACCCTTGAAAACCACTTCCACCCCACCGGCGGTGATTTTAGTATCGACCAAACGATTATTGCTTCGATTGATCCGCTTATAACGGCTGCGGTTAGTGTTATAGTTAAAAATAACCTGACTGCTGCCCTTGGTCACCTGAGTGGGCTTGTTGAAGGTGGAATAGACTAAACTACGACCACCGCCGGAGGTCATATTACCGTTGGTATCGTAATAATAGCTGCTGGCACCGCGTTGACTGAGGGCATGAGGCCCCGCTCCGGTCGTGCCATACTGATAATTCACGCCGTCTTTACTTTGGATATTACCAAAATCATCATAGGCGAAAGTTTTGATCTGTGCGCCAATTTGTGACTGCTTTAAACGATTCAGGTTATCGTAGTCAAAGGTTTCCTCACGGCCAGTTTTGTTATCTCGGCGCAGTCTTAAATTGCCCAGCGTATCCCAATGATAACTGAGATCTTGAATGGCGAGCTGATCCACCTTTTGCATGATCTGCTGATTAATTAAACCCGTTTCAGGGGTGTAAAAATCGGTAGTTTCATAGGCACCGTTATTATTAGCGGCATGGGTGATATGACCGTAATTATCGCTTGCTAGGGCTTGCCATAAAACCTGATCACTATCGCGATCAATGCGTTTGTAGAGATACCCATAAGCATTATATTCATTATCAATCACCCCGATTTGCGCTAAACTCCAAAGCCGAGACTGAGTGGAAACCACCCGTCCCATGCTGTCATACCAGGTTTTTTGGATATAGTTTTTGCCATCCACTAGGGTGGTTTTGCTGTCAACCCGCCCAAAGCTATCGTAGCTGTAAGATTCATTATAATTGCCATCCAAAATATCATAAGCGGTTATTAGATGACCTAGCATGAGATCATACTGCCAGATGGCTTGACCTACCCGTGTTCCAGACGCATTGCGATCAAGCCGCTGCACCAATCGCCCTAACGGATCGTAATGGTTTTCCACTACTTGCAACTTGGCATCGGTTTGGCTAACCACTTCACCCAGCGCATTGTATTGATAACGCCAAGTGCCCATATCGGGATCAATAGTTTTGAGTTTACGACCAAAGGGATCGTATTGTAAAAAATATAACAGACACTCAAACTATGGCTAATATCCTACAACAATCCGGGTCTTTTTCCTACAAGCATTGCAGAAATGGCTTACAAAGTGAGTGGCTGATTGCTGTTATTATTGGCTTTATGGAATTTTCTTCAAGGATGAAACATGGCAATCAAGCGCAGTGAATTAATAGATGATGAAAACGCGGGTTATTATCACCTGATGAGCCGTTGCGTTCGGCGAACTTTTCTGTGCGGTAAAGATAAAGAAACGGGCAGAAGTTATGAACATAGAAGGCAGTGGATTGAAAACCGAATATTAGAGCTGGCGAATGTATTTGCCATTGAGGTTTATGCTTATGCGGTTATGAGCAACCACTATCACCTTGTCGTTTACTTTGACCCAAAAGCGCCCAATCAATGGACTGATTTAGAGGTCGCGGAGCGATGGCTAAAGGCTTATCCTGGTAAGCTGGATAAACCCAAGTATCAACAGCAACGGGAGTTAAGGCTTCAAGCCATTATCAATAACCAGAAACAGCTAAAGACCATTAGAAACAGGCTCGGTAGCCTATCTTGGCTCATGAGCCGAATCAATGAGCCCATTGCAAAAAGGAGTAATAAAGAGGATTTTGTCAGCGGTCATTTCTGGGAGTCTAGATTTAAGTCACAAGCATTATTAGATGAAGCCGCGCTACTAACCTGCATGGCTTATGTCGACTTAAACCCCATCCGTGCCAACATGACTAAAACGCTGGAAGAAAGCGACCATACCAGTATTCAAAAACGAGTTAAAAACATGACGGAAGAGCAACTTAATCAAGCCGTCAAAAGCCTTTCCGGTGAAATTAAAAACCGCTCTATGGTTTTGAAACTGAAAGATTATATCGAGCTGGTGGAATGGTGCGGAAAATCCATAGCCTACCCCAAGAAATCAAAAATGCCTGCCCATATCAAGTCCACCCTCGCTCATCTCAATCTACAACCCAATCAATGGCTCGGACAAGTACAACACTTTGGGACGCATCAAGGTTATTTCGTTGGTAAACTAATTTTATTGCAGCAAAAAGCCGAAGAATTAAAGAAAAAATGGTTAAAAGGGTTTAAAACCTGCCGGAAATTGATGATTTAACAACACAAAAAGTAAAACCCATCATCGTAATGCCTTTCTTAGCTATTAAGAGATTGAACCTCGCTTGAGATTCGGATAATTAAGCGATATTCAAACAAAACGCCTTCCGTCCTGAACAAATAATTAATTTCATCACCAAGCCTCAGAAAAAGCGCGATTCAAGGAAGATACCTTCTGAATTTTGACTGTCTATTATTTATTAGATTGCTGTTATTATTGGCTTTATGGAATTTTCTTCAAGGATGAAACATGGCAATCAAGCGCAGTGAATTAATTGATGATGAAAACGCGGGTTATTATCACCTGATGAGCCGTTGCGTTCGGCGAACTTTTCTGTGCGGTAAAGATAAAGAAACGGGCAGAAGTTATGAACATAGAAGGCAGTGGATTGAAAACCGAATATTAGAGCTGGCGAATGTATTTGCCATTGAGGTTTATGCTTATGCGGTTATGAGCAACCACTATCACCTTGTCGTTTACTTTGACCCAAAAGCGCCCAATCAATGGACTGATTTAGAGGTCGCGGAGCGATGGCTAAAGGCTTATCCTGGTAAGCTGGATAAACCCAAGTATCAACAGCAACGGGAGTTAAGGCTTCAAGCCATTATCAATAACCAGAAACAGCTAAAGACCATTAGAAACAGGCTCGGTAGCCTATCTTGGCTCATGAGCCGAATCAATGAGCCCATTGCAAAAAGGAGTAATAAAGAGGATTTTGTCAGCGGGCATTTTTGGGAGAGTCGCTTTAAATCCCAAGCATTATTAGATGAAGCCGCCCTACTAACCTGCATGGCTTATGTCGACCTAAACCCCATTCGTGCCAACATGACTAAAACGCTGGAAGAAAGCAACCATACCAGTATTCAAAAACGAGTTAGAAACATGACGGAGGAGCAACTCAATCAAGCCGTCAAAAGCCTTTCCGGTGAAATTAAAAACCGCTCTATGGTTTTGAAACTGAAAGATTATATCGAGCTGGTGGAATGGTGCGGAAAATCCATAGCCTACCCCAAGAAATCAAAAATGCCTGCCCATATCAAGTCCACCCTCGCTCATCTCAATCTACAACCCAATCAATGGCTCGGACAAGTACAACACTTTGGGACGCATCAAGGTTATTTCGTTGGTAAACTAATTTTATTGCAGCAAAAAGCCGAAGAATTAAAGAAAAAATGGTTAAAAGGGTTTAAAACCTGCCGGAAATTGATGATTTAACAACACAAAAAGTAAAACCCATCATCGTAATGCCTTTCTTAGCTATTAAGAGATTGAACCTCGCTTGAGATTCGGATAATTAAGCGATATTCAAACAAAACGCCTTCCGTCCTGAACAAATAATTAATTTCATCACCAAGCCTCAGAAAAAGCGCGATTCAAGGAAGATACCTTCTGAATTTTGACTGTCTATTATTTATTGTAAACTAATTTTATTGCAGCAAAAAGCCGAAGAATTAAAGAAAAAATGGTTAAAAGGGTTTAAAACCTGCCGGAAATTGATGATTTAACAACACAAAAGTAAAACCCATCATCGTAATGCCTTTCTTAGCTATTAAGAGATTGAACCTCGCTTGAGATTCGGATAATTAAGCGATATTCAAACAAAACGCCTTCCGTCCTGAACAAATAATTAATTTCATCACCAAGCCTCAGAAAAAGCGCGATTCAAGGAAGATACCTTCTGAATTTTGACTGTCTATTATTTATTCCGTCCTGAAAAAATAATTAACTTCATCACCAAACCTCAGAGATAGCCTTATTTAAAGAAGATACCTTCTTATTTCTGCCTGTCTATTATTTTTGACCTTATTTTTCCACAATACTCTTTTAAATTAACCATCTCACCGACAATATTAGGCTCTCCCTTTATAATCAAAAGATTGCCGACAGTCTTTAGATAAAGAAACATCACATTATTGGAATATTTATAATAGCAAACTTTTTTTCCTATATCTTTGTGTTCAAAAACATTATAGTCTTTGCCAAGTTGTTTTGTAAAACCTGTATCAAAAGGAAGCATTTGTATGCTTGCCAATCGCTTTTTATTTTTTATTTCGAATAAAAGAAATTCAAGCTTATTTTTATGACCTTTTAGCACTTCCAGTTTCCAATCAGTCTTGATTCTTATCGAGAAATCACCAAACAAAATCTTTAGATATAGCTCTTCGGCATGACTAGCAATACTCAATAAAAGGACAAGCTGGAATAAAAAAACTAATAAAACCTGTTTGATTTTCATTCTAGTCTTCCCAGTTTTTTTATATCGATGTTGCAGTAACGCTTCAAGTCAATGGTCTTCTCAATAACCTGCATTGTGTCAAGAATATGCAATGTGAAGTTATCGTCAATAATTAGCGCTTCCAACAAGTCCATATTCTGAAGGTATGTATAATAGCAGTCAGTATTATCCCTTTGGTTACGATAATAAATACTTTTATTCTTCTCAAAATAATCCTCAATATTGGCGTTTTCTAGCAGTATGATACCGCTTAATTTTACGGGTTTGCTATAATTATCGGCCTTATTTTTGGGGATAAATGCAATCAATGATTCATGAGGCTCGGCAATAACATACCTTATTGAAAGACTGGCATCTATGTTAAGAATGAAGCTTCCAATTTTTAGTTCAACACTTTGTGGTAGCGGTTTACTAGCTTGGATAGCTAAACTATTGCTCGACAAACTAAAAATACAAATTAATAAAAAATAATTTTTACTATTACTCATTATTCTTCTCTTTGCTGATCTAAAGTAAACTCATAATTTACAGATGTTAGTTCGAACAAAAGAGATAATTTTCCTATAAAAGGCGGAGAAGGTAATAATGTAGTGGCACCAATTCCTACCCCTTCCAAAGCCGTTACGCCAGCACGTGACATTAATCTGTACCGATTATTCTCACTATTACTGGACACATATATTACAACCATGTGTCTCATTGCTTCAACGGATCGTGAATCCATTGCCGCGACTGGCGGCCATAATAGTATTAATTGTTCTTTACTCATAACTTGAATGGCATGATACAAAGCTTTATTTTTTGTAGCTATCGCTATAGCTTCATTTATTTTATCTACAGCTAAATATAACTTTATGGCTTTTTTACCATACTTTTTTGCTAAATTAATTTTTTTTGCCCATTTATTAACTTTATCTTCTAATTTATTAGCCGCCATATCATTCAACAACCGAGAAAACGCCCCAGTAATCGCGCCACTAGCAAACTTCCCGCCGGTTAACCTTGAAACCGTTCCTCCTAGCACAGCGGCCGAAACCGCATTTTTAATTCGCTGACCAAGATTATTAGCACCTATTTTAGGCATCCAGCCTTTATATCCAGCAAATTGAGTGATCCCAGCGCTCATAAAACCATGCCCAAATTTACCGCCGTTGAGCACACTTGAAACACCGCCAGCGAGGCCATGTGCAAGCACTTTACCCATTCCCGCCGTTACACCATCATGAATGCCGCCGAACAAAGCGCCGGTAAAGGCGCCCACTAATGCGCCTCGCCAGCTACCGGTTGCAACCGCTCCAGCTAGGAAGCCCGTTAATGCACCCGATCCAATAGCACCCAGATCGCCAACCCAGCCTATCATAGGAAAATAAATCGTAATGACAATCGATGCTATCGTGCGCCAATACTTCTTCAACTTACTAAAGAAATAACCACTCGGATCGGTGGCGCTGAGCGGATTATTTAACACATAGGAATAGCGGTTTAAACTCTGCGTATCCGTTGGTGCTTGGATATTCGGATCGGCACTTAAAAACCGTCCGAGGGTGGGATCATACACCCGCCCGTTCATGTGGATCAAGCCCACATCATCCAAGGTTTCGTGTCCAGTATACCCTTTATCCGTCATGGCGAGCAAATCCAAAACGCCGCTAGTTGTCGGTAAACTGTTCACCCAACTGGTTAATCGCCGATTGCCAAAGCTATCAAAGCTCATTTTCATTGGCGCGCTGTTGCTACTGGCCGAGACGATAGTGTCCATCGAGCCAAGGTGATCTTTATACAGATAGTCAATGCTTTTAGTGGGGATCACGCTGGTGCCGTTGTAGGTATACTTCATTAAAGCATTACCAACATAGCGCCGCACTTCGGTGCTGCTGCCCTTGAAAACCACTTCCACCCCACCGGCGGTGATTTTAGTATCGACCAAACGATTATTGCTTCGATTGATCCGCTTATAACGGCTGCGGTTAATGTTATAGTTAAAAATAACCTGACTGCTGCCCTTGGCCACCTGAGTGGGTTTGTTGAAAGTGGAATAGACTAAACTACGACCACCGCCGGAGGTCATATTACCGTTGGTATCATAATAATAGCTGCTGGCACCGCGTTGACTGAGGGCATGAGGCCCCGCTCCGGTCGTGCCATACTGATAATTCACGCCGTCTTTAATTTGGATATTACCAAAATCATCATAGGCGAAAGTTTTGATCTGCGCGCCGATTTGTGACTGCTTTAAACGATTCAGGTTATCGTAGTCAAAGGTTTCCTCACGGCCAGTTTTGTTATCTCGGCGCAGTCTTAAATTGCCCAGCGTATCCCAATGATAACTGAGATCTTGAATGGCGAGCTGATCCACCTTTTGCATGATCTGCTGATTAATTAAACCCGTTTCAGGAGTGTAAAAATCGGTAGTTTCATAGCTGCCGTTATTATTGGCGGCATGGGTGATATGACCGTAATTATCGCTTGCCAGGGCTTGCCATAAAACCTGACCACTATCGCGATCAATGCGTTTGTAGAGATACCCATAAGCATTGTATTCATTATCAATCACCCCGATCTGCGCCAAACTCCAAAGCCGAGACTGAGTAGATACTACCCGTCCCATACTGTCATACCAGGTTTTTTGGATATAGTTTTTGCCATCTACTTGGGTGGTTTTACTGTCAACCCGCCCAAAGCTATCATAGCTGTAGGATTCATTATAATTGCCATCCAAACTATCATAAGCAGTTATTAGATGACCCAGCAAGGGATCATACTGCCAAATGGCTTGACCTACCAGTGTTCCAGACGCATTGCGATCAAAACGCTGCACCAATCGCCCTAACGGATCATAACGGTTTTCCACAACTTGTAACTTGGCATCGGTTTGGCTAACCACTTCACCCAGCGCATTATATTGATAACGCCAAGTGCCCATATCGGGATCAATAGTTTTCAGTTTACGACCAAAGGGATCGTATTGAATTTCGGTGGTAATGGTTTGTGTGCCAGCGGCATTGTGGCTGTGCATAAAGCGTAATTTGCCGTGACCATCGTAAACATAGTCAATACTGCCGCCGAGATGATCAATAATTTTAATTAATTGACCAAGTGGATCTTTAATTTCTGTTTTAACCAAACCATTGCCGCCATTGACCTCATAATCGGCAATACCAATGCGCGAAAGAGTGGTTAAACCGTTATTTTGGATCTCACTGTAGGTGTTACCATCGGCGCTAACAGTTTTGATCACCCTGCCGAGCAAATCATAGGTCGACTGGTGCCAATAGCGGATGCTGTTATCGCTTTTATAGGGCTGACTTTTTAACCTGACGCGGCCTTGGGTATCGCTGAGCGTATCGGTGTAGATATAAATGCCATCGAAACCTTGAATACCTTTTCGAATGCTGCGACCGAGTGCATCACTGTATTCCACCTTGGTCGGGGCGCCAAGGGTCACCTGCGTCACTTGCGTGGTAATACCAAAATCACCCGCGAATGCCTGCTTACCCGTCCAAGATTCCGCGCCGGTATCATTCCAACCATGAATAACCATGCCGAAGGGATCGTATTCTTGATAGCTGTGAGTACCGTAAATATCCACACTTTCGGTGGGTTGACCACTGAGATTTCGTTGCAACACCTGCGAGACCGCATGGCCGAGAGTATTGCGCGAGACATTGGCAAAGGTTTGGCTTAAATCATATTCACTCGTCACCCAACGATTGATAAATAACGGATTACTCGCATTTTGACTGGTGGAATCACCGCAATTGGCTACCTGCGCCGAGCAGGTCGTTTTTTTAATGATGTTACCGCTGCTGTCGTGTTTATACGCGGTGATTAAAGTTTCATCGAGTCCTCCATTGGGCGCAATGATTTCCTTTTTAAGTAACAAGCTGATGGGATCATATTCAAAGGCGGATTGCTTAACGATCCCCGTTGATCCCGACGTGCTATAACTGGTAACGGTTGAAGCCGTTAGGCGACCAAAACGCTGGTAGATTGGCCGACTATCAAAAACACTCTGTGTGACTTTTTGTTGTAATTGAATGCCATTTTTATCTTGGGTGGTGACGGTAATAAGGGTCGGATTGGCCCATTCATCATACACATTGGCGGTGGTTACCCGCGTACTGACAGCGTGCGAATAAGGGCTATAATCCAATGGCAACGTTTCCGGTAAATTTTGATCCAACAGCCGATTGATTTCCACCGATTCCGCCAGAAAGGGAAAGACCACGCCGGGGTTACTGATAACAGTGCCAAAGCTTTCCCAAGTGTTGGTGGCGCGTGATAATTCGATCACGGTGCTATTGCTTGAACTGGCGGTTTTTTGAAACTCGGTGGGGGGTAATGTGGTCCCCGATGGCGCGATATTCATTAACAGATCCAACGCCCAATTTTCTGAAATAACGCCTGATCCGCCGCCGAATCCACCGCCACTTCCACTTCCAATAAAAGAGCCCGGCACACAATCACTACAGCTTGAAACACTGTCACCCCATAAATCATTGCTGCCAAGCAATCTGCGTACCGTGCTAAGGGGCCGTCCGGTAAAGGGGAATTGTTGCAAGTAGGAAGTAGTGGTTTCCACGCCAGTTTGAGGATCAAGGGTTGATAAGGCTTCAAAGCCTAAAAAGCCGCGACCACCGGACTGCATTCTCGCACCGCGATAGCGGTATTTCACTTGTTGCTGTTGACTCAGAAGATAACTGCCGGCATTGACATCACCACTGGTGGGTAGACCCGCCGATTGACTGGTCACTGATGCCACCACATACATTGAGGACACCACATCAAACACTGCAGAGTGATTGCCAAACACCATCTGATTGGCGCCATTGCCCTTTGTATAAACATTGGCATCGGTGAGCGGTTTGTAAGGTGATTTCCGTTAAAGCGCCAGCGCCATTATCAATCCGGGCAATGACATTGTCCTTGATTAAGCTGTCGTTACTGAGGTGGACACGGGCACTGATCTTGTAAATGTTTAGCCAGTCGCTTAAACCATCGCCGTTGATATCGAGGAAAACACTTGAGCCGTCAGTAATGTGTCGCACATTAAGTCCGGTTGTTTGCTCAAAACCAAAACTACTGCCATTCCAAGGTTTGTAATAAACCGCGCCACTCGGTTTATAAAACAACAGATCCGTTTTACCGTCACGGTTCCAATCAAAAAAATTGCATATGCGCATCATAGGGGACGCTGCCAATATTAATCGCGACGGAGGAGTCAATACCTCCGAATCCTTCAACGCCTTTATTAATGAGTAAAAACCAATCACCGCCACTCGTTACCTGATAGAGTACATCAGACAAGCCATCACCATTAAAATCAACAATACGGAAATCCTGACTATCGACTGAGTAGTTTAATCCCTCACTGAGAATAATGTAGGGGTGGTAGGAATAGCTATAATTGTCGTTGGGGCTATTCTGTTGACCGGTAAAGAAAGCCCATCGTTGTTCCACCATGGGCTCATAAAACCAAGCATCTTCCTCGGGGTAATAGTTGTAGCCTGTATAATGAAATGTCACCTTTGCCAGAATATCAGCAATACCATCGGCATTAATATCCATCATCTGCGTCTTTTCAATATCGATATCACCGACGGTGGCATCGGCGGGAAGATCGCCATTAGGCCCATCTAGCGGATTAAAGTTTAGGACCTGCCCTTGGGTAAAGTGACGGTTGCCGCTAGCATCAATCTTTAAATATTTGACATATAACTGTGAGGTATTCTGCGGTGGTTGATAAACTAAATCAGGTAGACCATCGGCATTAACATCCATGATCCGCATACGCTTCGCTTGTGCACCGCTATTAACCAATATACCGGTATTGATATCACCACCATTAAAACCCGTACCGTCAGAAAGTGAAACCGTCCAATGGTAGTTACTGTACTGTTTGTGGATATAGAGTAGATCGGTTTTACCATCGCCGTTATAATCCAGTTGTTTCCAGTATTCTTGATAATTTGGATCCATCACTTTACCAATGGAATAGGTCAGATAATCACCCATCGAACGACCCACCATGATGTATCCCACATGGTTATAAGCGACATCTTGTCGACCATCGCCGTTAATATCGATTGGTTGAATTATATCGCCAGCCGTATAGCCCCGAAAAGGCGTCCTTTCACTGTAGGCACTTCGCATCCCAAGATGGGCTTGTTGCCAGTCAAAAGTCGTCGGTTTTAAACAGACTTCACTGCCGAGGTTATTCACCGCACATTCCTTGAGTGTGGCTAGACGAGAGAGTTGAGCGATACCACTGTTATCATAGGTCAATCGGTAACGTCGGATCACGCTGTTACCGGCAAGCGTTTCCACTTGTGCCAGACGCTTACTGGTTGCAAAACGCGCACCCGTGGCTGACCAACCATTCGACTTATCGGGGCGTGTGCTATCGTAGTTAAAAACAACGGAATTGGCTTGCGCACCGCTATAATCCACCCGAGTGAGTACAAATTCGGAAGTGGTTGCATCGGTTTCATAGGTATAACTGTATCCATTCGGGCTGGCTAAACGAGGATTATCGGTGAATTGACTTTTAACCCAGTTAGTGATCAGGTTGTTGCTGGCAGCACTATTGGAATAGATTTTTGAATCAACGCTGTCTCCATAGGTCGTGAGAGAGCCATCTTTGGCGTAGACTTCAAAGTGATCGGGATTACCCAAGCTGCCGCCAATTGCAAACACTTCCACTTGACTGTCTATTTCTGTGCGGTATTGAGCGCCAACGGCACCATAATCGCCTGCGACCACCATCAACCGCTGACCGTCCAGACAAAAGCGATCACTGGCGGTTAAATCCACGGCCTTGTTGAGCCCGTCTTGCTCCCAGGTTTGACGACAACGACCAATGGCTGAAAGTCCAGTAATATTCCAGCCTAAACCGACCACACCATTACCGCCTTGAGAAGAATAGCTTAGCCCCAGTTGCGGGGTAATGCCGCCACGTCCCGGAACCGCCGAAAAACTGACGGAATAATTCACTTGACCCGATTCGCTCACGCGGAACTGCCCAGCGATAGCGCCTTGAGTAGGATCATGCGTTGGCGCCATGCCCGGCGTTGTCCCTGGCGGTTGACCGCCACCAGCGCCACCACCCGTATTAGGATCGGTTACCGTTGCATCATTGCTTGAATAGAGCCAAAGACTACAACCATTGGAGTCACAGGCTCTAATGCGATAGCTCCATACCCCGGGGGATTGGTTCGCAATGGTTTTAGACAGGGCTAAACCGCTAAAGATTTGAGTATAACGCCCCACGGGATCGCTACTGGCATGCTCTTCGAGCTCGTATCGTGATACGGTGCCGAGATTGGGCAGCGTCCAACTGATCACATATGACAGTGTATCGCCATTGACGGGCACGGTGATACTTGCCGGAGGGGTTAATAGATTCGGCGCTGGCTCGCCGCAGCCCGCATTAAGACCGATTTCACCAATCCCTGAGCCTTTTAGATTACAGCCACCACCGGCAAAAGCACTGGACGCAAAAGGGGTATAAAATACCGCGGTGAGAAAGAATAAACCGCTAAAGAAAAGAATTAATAAGGATTTATTTGGCTGTTGGCTGTTGGCTGTTGGCTGTTGGCTGTTGGCTGTTGGCTGTTGGCTGTTGGCTGTTGGCTGTTGGCTGTTGGCTGTTGGCTGTTGGCTGTTGGCTAAAATCATTGCTGAAAGCTCCCTTTCTGTCAAATTATTTTTGATTTTATTGATTGGCAGCGACATTACCAGAAAAAACGCGTTAAAAAAACGGTAATATTAACATTTAGGTTATAAAAAGTAGGTTTTTTATATAAAACGATATAATTGATGGTGAATTATTAGGCCATTGGATGGCTTTGCTTGATTGAATAATTGGTGGATTCCCGCCTGCGCGGGAATGACGTGCGGAGCGCGGGAATGATGGTAGTGGCCCGGGAATGACAGGCGGAGCGCTGATTAGCAGTAAAACTTCCCCCCATTTTTCGCCATTTTAACTAACACCTTAGCCGGTGTAAATCGCCCTCCACAGGTTTGCTGATAATGCTGCAAACGCTGCACGAGTTTGTCTAAACCGATTGCATCAGCATAGCGAAATGGTCCACCCAAAAAGGGTGGGAAACCGAGCCCAAAAATCGCTCCGATATCACCATCTCTTGCACTGCTAATGATCCCTTGTTCAAAACAATAGGCGGCCTCATTAACCATTTGTAACATACAGCGTTCGGCAATCATTTCTGCGGTCATGTTATTATTGGGTTCTATTTGCAGCAGTTGATAAATACTGGAATCCACCTGTCGTTTAGAGGAGGACTTTGTATCATAACGATAAAAACCTCTTTTATTTTTTTTGCCTTTTCGGTTGTCTTTTTCGAGCTTATCAAATGCCGCTGGCGGTAGCATTCTCTCACCAAATGCTTGCGCTAAAATAGGCGCTATTTTAGTCCCAACATCGATCCCTACTTCATCCAGTAAACGGATCGGACCTATCGGATAACCGGCTTGTTGCAGGGCTTGATCAATTTTTTCGATGGCCACACCTTCGGCCAATAAATGCCCTGCCTCATTAACAAATGGCGCGAGAATACGACTGGTATAAAAACCCGCACCATCTTTTACCACGATGACGGTTTTACCCTGTTGTTTGCCAAATTCGACACAGGTTGCGATGACTTGGTCTGAAGTTTTTTCTGTAACAATGATCTCTAGCAATGGCATTTTTTCAACCGGTGAAAAATAATGAAGACCAATCACTTTTTCAGGATATTTTGCCGCAGCGGCTATATTGGTAATCGGAATTGAAGAGGTATTACTCGCGAAAATACTTTGTCCCCCGGACTCTCGTTCAATATCCTTTAGCATCTGCTGTTTTAATTCAAGGTTTTCATAAACCGCTTCAATCACTAACTGACAATTTTTAAAACCACGATAACTGGTACTACCTGTAATACGCGAAAATTTTTGGCTGCCTAGATTAAGTTTAATATGCTTTCGTTTGATTTTACTACGATAAATATCCCAGCAATATTTAAGCGCGTGATTAATTCCCCGATCATCTTGATCTTTTATTCTAACCATTTTATTGGCTTTATCGGCTGTTACAAAAGCTATCCCTGCCCCCATTAAACCTCCGCCTAATACGCCAACCCGTTCAATATTAACTGTTGATACTTTGTTCTTAACACCACTATCTTTTTTAAGTTCAACCGTGGCAAAGAAGATATTCATTAGTTGTTTTGCTATGTCAGAAATCACCAGCTCTGAAAAGGCTTGCGCTTCATATTTTATGCCTGCATCAAAACCATTGGTTATCCCCTGCTTTACACATTCGATAATCTTTAGTGGCGATGGGTAATTGCCTTGCGTTTTCTTTAGAACCGACGATTTAGCTTTGTCAAAAATAATCTTACGTCCAAATTCATTGGTTTCAAGCGCTAATTTCTGAAGTTCCGAGGCGGTAAAATTCTTAGGTAAAGAAAAATGAGGGTATAGCTGACTGCTCACTCGTTTAGAATGTCCGAGCAATTTTGTTACCGCCTTTTCAGCAGCCTTTCTAAGATTTGCCGGTGCGACAACCTCATCTACCAAACCTATTTTTTTAGCTCGAATAGCGGGTAATTGTTTACCCGTGAGCATAAGATCGAGACTAGTTGCAATACCCACCAATCTTGGTAATCGTTGTGTTCCTCCGGCGCCGGGTAGAAGACCCAGTTGAACTTCTGGTAGGCCCAGTTTGGTACTGGGATTATCCGTTGCGATACGATAGCTACAAGCCATCGCCAACTCCAAACCGCCACCAAGACAAGCTCCATTAATAGCGGCTATCACCGGCATTGAGTGCGACTCTAATTTATTGAAGATATGATGCCCTGTCATAGCCAGCGAAAAAATAGCCTCTTGACTATCGATACCTTGTAGCATACCGATATCAGCACCAGCGATAAAACCATCCTCTTTTCCGCTAATAATCACTAGGGCTTTTATCGAAGGATCTTTAACTATTTGCGTAAAAATCGCTTCAAATTCAGCCGCAAAATCTGCACGGATTGTATTTTGAGTTTCACTCGCAACATCAATGGTGATCCATCCGATGCCTTGTTCGGAAACCGATAGGGTCAGTGATTTGCTAGTACTTGTTTTTGATTGGGTCATTTCCATACTCCTCTATTCAGCTTCCAGTATCATTGCCGCACCAAGACCACCAGCTGCACAAGCCGTGGTTAAAGCATAACCACCACCGCGTCTTTTTAACTCTCTTAAAGTTTGTGTGATCATGCGAGCTCCGGTTGCCGCAAAGGGATGACCGTAGGCTAATGAACCACCTAAGGGATTAAATTTATCCATATCGACTTCACCGATCGCGTTGGATAAGCCGAGTTTCTGCTGGGCAAAGGTTTTGCTAGCAAAAGCTTGCAAGTTACACAAAGTTTGCGCAGCAAAGGCTTCATGCATATCAATCATCGCCATATCCTTTAAACTTAATCCAGCTTTTTTAAGTGCAATAGGTGTTGCGTAGGAGGGTCCCATTAGCATATCTTTTTCCACCTCAATGGCAGCAAACGCATAGCTTTTAATATAGCCTAGGGGTTCATAACCCAGCGCCTTTGCTTTGGACTCCTTCATCATCAACAAAGCCGCAGCCCCATCGGTTAATGCGGTACTATTTGCCGCGGTTAAAGTACCATGCTGTTTATCAAAAGCGGGTTTTAACTTGGCATAATTTTCCAATACAGAATCAAAGCGCACCGTGTTATCGCGGCTTAATGCTTTATTAAAAGGCGCAACATAGGCTGTCATCACTTCTTGCTCTAATTTACCGCTGGTCCAGGCTTCGGCAGCTAAACTATGCGAACGGTGGGCTAATTGGTCTTGCGCCTGACGACTAATAGCATGATCAACAGCCATCTGTTCAGCATTTTGTCCCATGGTTAATCCAGTTGAATATTCCTTGACCGAAGGTGGTACCGGAATGAGATCTTTAGGGCGAAGTTTAGCTAATAATTTTAGGCGCTGCCCGAGGCTTTTTACTTTAGACATTTCAACTAAAATGGATGACAATTTTTTGGATACGCCGATAGGAACCACGGAAGATGAATCCGCACCACCGGCGACACCTATCTCAATACTGCCAGCCATCAAGGATTCCGCGATACTCACTGCTGATTGGAAACTGGTGGCACAAGCGCGAGAAACAGAATAGGCATCGGTATGGACATTCATCCCAGTACCAAGCACTATCTCACGCGCAATATTAGGCGCTTCCGGCTGTACAAGCACCTGCCCAAACACCACCCGGTCGATCAATGTTAAATCAATTTCAGCACGGGTTAACATCTCCGAAACCACACCATCTGCCCCATCTCTATCGCGTTGAGCGACTTAAAGTGGGTCATTTGTCGTGCAAAAGGGGTTCTAAGACCTGCCACAATCGCAATCCTATCTTTTGAACTGGTAGTGGAACGACTGTTTTTCACTTTAGATCGAGTGGCAGGCTTTTTACTCACCTTGGTCTTGGCCGATACATTTGAAGAGACAGTGTTTTTGTTAGCCGTTGCGGACTTTTTTTTAGTGACTGCTTTGCCAGTCGAAGTTGCTGTTTTAGGCTTCGCCTTTTTAGCCATCGCTTTTTTAGCGGTTACTGTTTTAACACTTGAGGTCTTTGTCGCTGATTTTTTGGGCGCTTTAGTCATATTAAGCTCTTTCTCAATCTAGAATAGAAAATTCATTGAAAGGTATTTTGCTCAAGGCTAGATAAACATTAAACCTTCTATTCAAGCAAAATCACTGGCGGAAGATAAATTTACCCTAATTGGTCGATTAATTCAAACGTTTGTTTGAATTTTATGGCATTCTTTCTAACCACGGTCTAACTAAAAT
The DNA here is from genome assembly GCA_030949565.1 of Enterobacterales bacterium. Lineage (GTDB taxonomy): Bacteria > Pseudomonadota > Gammaproteobacteria > Enterobacterales > Kangiellaceae. The sequence continues at coordinate 66,546 of JAUZSK010000036.1, read as the reverse complement.
CATAAATACAAAAGCAATTCCCCGCTAAAAACTGTTTTTTAACCCCTGGTGCTTTGACAAAGTATCAATGACACCGGTATCATTACAGCATTATTCGCCGTTAATAATCGACTTAGCGCTTGCGAACCACCCAATCGCCCATAATCAATGGCTTGTTAGAGACTTTTAATCAATGACTGTAAAATATCCTTACCTAGTTGCAGATATTGGCGGAACCAATGCCCGATTCGGACTGGTTACCCAAAGTTGTAGCGCTGGACAAAACTTTCGAATTGAAAACATTCAAAAATATCCTAGCAAACAGTTTGAAAATATTTCGCAAGCGGTCAAACATTATATTAATTCGCTTGGCACGACCACTATTCACGGCGCTTGCTTAGCCGTCGCCGGTCCAGTAGAAACAGACAAGATTCTGCTCACTAATTTAAACTGGCGCTTTTCTATCGAGCAATTAAAGCGAGATCTCAAATTAGACACCCTTCAAGTCATCAATGATTTTGCCGCCTATGCGCTAGCCACTCGATATATTTCAAACCAAGAAATTATTGGTATTAAATCCGGCGTTCCGATAAATGCCGCGCCGATTGCTGTTATTGGCCCAGGTACCGGCTTTGGTGTGGCCTCATTAGTGCGCATGGCGACAAAGCCCAAACCACAATGGAAAGTGCTCGCCTCTGAAGGTGGACATATGTCCTTAGCAGCACACACCGAATTACAATCCGCAGTGATTGATTATTTAAACCGCAAAAACCCTTTTGTTACCCTAGAGTCAATTTTCTCAGGCCCAGGACTTGGAAATCTATATGAGGCGTTATCTGCCGTCAATGATTTGAACCAAAAGCCACTTAATGCCTCGCAAATATCAGAAATAGCAAATAATGAACCCGATTCACTGGCCTTTAAGACCTTTCAACTTTTTTGCGACTGGTTAGGTCAATCAGCCTCGGATTTAGCTGTCACATTTGGCGCAAGAGGTGGGGTTTACCTATGTGGTGGCATTTTGAAGAAAAATGCGGATCTGTTAACCCAAAGCAATTTTACTGCGGGCTTTACTGCAAATCCTATTATGAAAAATTACCTTGAAAGTATTCCGGTTAATCTGGTGTTGGCAAATAATTCAGCTCTAACCGGAGCGGCGGCTTACTATCAGCAATGAATAAGATGAGACCATTGCACGAACTGTGTCAGGCCTAGAACAATTTGTATAAAAGGAACCATGATGTGAAAAAAATCACCATTAATGACGTCGCTAAATATGCCGGAGTCTCTAAAAAAACCATCTCAAGAGTCCTAAATAGCGAGCCCAATGTTAGCCAAGATACCAAAACAAAAGTACATCATGCAATAAAAGTGCTAGGCTATCAGCCTAACCCTCAAGCACGAGCCTTGGCTAGTAACCAATCACTATTAATCGGTCTACTTTACGCTAGCCAAAGCAACAGCTTTGTGTCAAAAATACAAGTAGGGGCGTTAAAACGCTGTAAAAACGATGGCTATAATCTGATCATTTATCCGGAAGATCATGAAAGTGATCTATTGCTAGAAAATCTTGAAAAGGGTCTCATCAACACCAATCTCGATGGACTTATTTTAACTCCGCCTTTTTCTGATATGAAACCGCTACTGAGTTTCTTAGAAACAAGACAGATCCCTTTTGTTCGAGTAGGCGGCGATCAATCGCTTAACCAACACCCTAGTGTTTATAGTAACGACAAAGAAGCCTCCTATGAAATGTGTCGCTATTTAATTTCCCTTGGACATCAAAGGATTGCCTTTATTATGGGACACCCTGATCATGCAGCATCCAAACAACGGCTTTTAGGCTATCAACAGGCGCTGGATGAAGCTAGTATCAAACCGATCGATGATTATATCCAACAAGGTTTTTTTACCTTTGAGTCTGGTGAGCATTGTGCACGAAAACTACTGACTCTTAGCCGTAGACCCACCGCTATATTTGCTTCGAACGACTATATGGCAACCGGTATTGTTAAGGTGGCGGCGCAAATGAACCTCTTTATTCCGAATGATTTAACCGTCACAGGATTCGACAATGCCCCTGCTTCACGCTATATTTGGCCTTCATTGACCACTATTAAGCAACCCATTACAGAAATGGCATTTGAGGCGGCGCGCATTTTAATTAGAATCATTCGGCAGAAACCGATTGAGAACCCCAATATTATCTTTAAAGATGAGCTAATTGTTCGTGAATCCAGTGCTCCTGCGCCGAAACTCGACTAAATCTTCAACATAATCAACTAGACAATAGATTCAGTAAACCCTTAATCTAGTACCTCCAACCAAGCTTGAAAAGAATAATGCCTCTATATTAAAAGCAGGCTTATTTAGAAATTGACACCGGTGTCTTTTTATGAGTAAATACTACTATACTCCTTAAATAAAGAGTTTATTTAACAGATGCCATTTATTTTTTATGGTTAGATAGCGAACAATTGTCCCCTTTTTGTCTTATGAAGAAACAACTATGTCCTTAAATGACACGATTATAAAAGTTACACAAAGAATTGTTGAAAAAAGCCAGTCAACGCGTAGCGACTACCTTACGCGAATGTCTCATGCAGCTGCGACAAACGATAATAGCCCCACTCGTTCACGATTAAGCTGTGGTAATCTTGCTCACGGGATGGCTGCTTGTAACCCAACGGATAAAAGCATCTTGGCTGCCGAAAAAGCACCTAATCTGGCGATTGTTAATGCTTACAATGACATGCTGTCGGCGCATCAGCCCTATGTCAACTATCCCGATATCATTAAACAAGCCGCTGCACATTTAGGCGCTACGGCGCAGGTTGCCGGTGGCGTCCCTGCTATGTGTGATGGGGTAACACAGGGTCAAGAAGGAATGGAATTGTCTCTCTTTAGTCGTGATTTGATTGCGATGGCAACCGCAGTATCCCTCTCCCATGATATGTTCGACGGCGTTATTTTACTTGGCATCTGCGACAAAATTGTTCCTGGATTGCTGATTGGTGCATTAAGTTTTGGACATTTACCTTGTATTTTCCTACCGGCAGGTCCTATGCCAACAGGACAAAGCAATGATGCCAAAGCCAAGGTACGACAAGATTATGCAGAAGGAAAAATCGGCCGAAAAGAGCTATTAGCTTCTGAAAGTGCCTCCTATCACACAGCAGGTACCTGTACTTTTTATGGCACCGCTAATAGTAATCAAATGTTGATGGAGATTATGGGCTTGCAGCTTCCTGGTAGCTCTTTTGTTCCTCCAACAACCGAGCTTAGACAGGCGCTCAGCCAGTACGGCGTTAGAAAACAGTTACAAAATATCGAACAAAAATTTAGCCTTGCTTCGATCCTTTCAGAAAAAACCATTGTTAATGGTTTGGTCGGTTTACTAGCCACTGGAGGCTCTACCAATCACACCATTCATTTAATCGCTATTGCACGAGCCGCAGGTATTATCATTGATTGGCAAGATATGTCGGAGCTTTCCAAAATAGTCCCTCTCATTTGTCGAGTCTATCCTAATGGAAGCGCTGACATTAATCATTTTCAAGCCGCAGGCGGCATGCCTTTTCTTATGCAGCAACTGTCCGACGCTGGCTTTTTACATCAAGACGTGAAGACGATTATGGGCACTGGATTAAGTGCTTATTTTAAAGAGCCCAAGCTAGTTAAAAACCCTCAAGCTGATATTTATCGCCAAAATGGGCAAGAAAAACAAAGCGAACATCTAATACAATGGAAAAACGCCGTCACAAAAAGTCTAGATGAGTCAGTTCTAAGCCCGGTCAATCAATGTTTTAGTTCACATGGTGGTTTAAACCTGTTAACCGGCAATTTGGGCAGAAGCGTGATAAAAACTTCAGCGGTTGCCGAACAATACTTAAAGATTGAAGCGCCAGCGGTAGTTTTTGATGATCAAAATGAACTGGTTACTGCATTTAAAAGGGGTCAATTAAACCAAGACTTCGTCGCGGTCATTCGATTCCAAGGCCCTAAAGCCAATGGGATGCCAGAACTACACAAATTAACTCCTATTTTAGCCTCGCTACAGGCGGCCGGTCATCAAGTAGCCCTTGTTACCGATGGCAGAATGTCCGGAGCCTCCGGTAAAGTACCTGCCGCTATCCATCTGATCCCCGAAGCACTCGAAGGTGGTCCCATCGCACAAATACAAAATGGCGATTTGATCGAGCTCGATGCTGCGAATGGCATATTAACAGTCAAGGTTAATGAAATAGAGTTTAAACAGCGTCCATTGGCGGTTAAGGAAACGCTTTCTGAGCAATCCGGCATGGGACGAGAATTATTTAAAAGCTTTCGAAACAATGTCACCAACGCCGAGCATGGCGCAATGACTTTTGGATAATTCAATAAACTTGAACACCTTATAAATCATATAAATGAGTTAAATATTTTGAGCCAATTACTAACACAACCTTTTGATCTTATCCTTTTTGGTGGTACCGGTGATTTATCTTTGCGTAAGTTGTTGCCTTCAATGTACCGCACTTTTTTAGAAGATGGTATTCCAAAAGGCTCTCGGATAATGGTGGGAACTCGAAAAGTACACGAGTTTGAGGGAATGCATAGCATTATTAAAAAAGCATTTTCAAAGTTTATTCCTGAAGAAGATTTATCCGACTCAAACTATGAGAAATTTTGTCTATTCATTAAACCGGTTTTAATTGATGTCGCAAAACGTGACGACCGATGGGCAGAGTTTTCATCACTGTTTGTCAAACGAAAAAAACAGCCACGAATTTTTTATCTTGCCATTATACCGAGCGTTTATGGTGACTGTTGTGACAATCTTGCCGCGAGCCATCTGATTACCGAAAATACTAGACTAGTGGTCGAAAAACCAATTGGCTATGACCAGCAGTCGGCGGAATCTATTAATCAAAAAATAGCTGAGTATTTTAAAGAAGATCAAATTTATCGAATTGACCATTATTTGGGTAAAGAAACCGTACAAAATTTACTTGCCTTAAGATTTAGTAATTCTCTTTTCGAGCAGTTTTGGGACGCGAAATCTATCGACCATATACAAATTAGTATTTGTGAACAGGTTGGTTTAGAAGGCCGCGCAGGATTCTATGATTCCACAGGCGCCATGCGTGATATGGTTCAAAATCATTTATTGCAATTGTTGGCACTCATTGCCATGGAATCACCGAATAAAATGGATGCTAACAATATTCGCGCTGAGAAAATAAAGGTTTTGCAAGCGCTTAAACCTATCAACGAAGAGGATGTCAACCAATTTACGGTAAGAGGTCAGTATGTGGCTGGAGCCATTGATGAGCAATTGCAACCTGGTTACTTAGAGGAGTTAGGGTCAGGAACAAGCAATACTGAAACCTTTGTTGCTATACGTGCTTCAATCGATAATTGGCGCTGGGCAAAAGTCCCCTTTTACATTCGCACCGGTAAACGCCTGAAAAAACGCAGCGCGGAAATAGCCATTCAATTTAGTGATGTATCGCATAATGCCTTTGGTGAGGAATCTGGAAAACTAATCCCCAATCGATTAATTATTCAACTTCAACCAGAAGAAAGAATTCAACTGATTCTGATGGCCAAGGATATGACGCAATTAAAAACAGTTCTTAAACCCGTCACCTTAGATCTGAATTTTACTGAGTCATCACAGGGATTTAAAAGCTTCGGCTATAAGAGACTATTACTCGATGCAATTTGTGGCAATGCTTCACTCTTTATTCACCGAGAAGAAGGTACCGCGGCTTGGCAATGGGTTGATCCAATCATTGAATATTGGGATAAACATCACGTAACCCCTTTTTTATATCGCGCCGGAACCTACGGCCCCAAAGAATCAGACGAACTGCTCGAAAAAGATGGCCGACAATGGATCGATATAGATGATTGCGCCAGCTAATAGGACGACAAGTCCCCTATTTAAATAATTACCATTTTCAAAGAGATACTTATTTTGACTAGTAAAATAAAGCAATACCTTAAGCGTTCAAAAGTAATTCCAGTGCTTGTGATTGAAAACCTACAAGACGCAGTCCCTTTGGCTAGTGCATTATATCACGGCGGTTTAGAGGTGCTTGAGATCACGCTTCGCACCGAGGCTGCGATTGAATCGATTAAACAGATCAAACAAGCCTTACCCGATGCAGTAATCGCAAGCGGTACGGTAATCAATGCAGCATCTCTAGAAGCTTCGTTAGAGGCCGGAGTTGATTTTGTTGTTAGTCCGGGTTCAACGCCCGAGCTCTTATCGGCCGTAAAATCCAACAATGCGCTTATTTTACCCGGCGCAACCAGTGCCACTGAAGTGATGAATTTACTGGCCCTGGGCTATAATTGTTTAAAATTTTTTCCTGCTGAAGCCGCCGGTGGTGTAAAGATGTTGTCCTCACTCAATGGCCCATTACCACAAGCTCAATTTTGCCCAACCGGTGGTATTAATTTATCTAACGCGAAACAATATCTTCAACTGGACAATGTCGTTTGCGTGGGTGGAACCTGGATGCTAACCAAACAATTAATACAGCAAAAAAACTGGTCTGCGATTACCCAATTAGCCAAGCAAGCTAGCCTTTTGTAATCATTCATAATTTTTAGTAAATTCTTTACTCAATAGTTTTCTTTTATTTAATTTAAAATCTATTTAAGGAGTCAATCTCGTGATTAATGTTGCAATTAATGGCTATGGTCGTATTGGCCGCAATATACTTAGGGCCCTGTATGAAGGCCCCCACAAAGATCAAATTAGAATCATTGCCATCAATGACCTAGCATCCAACGAAAGTAATGTACATTTAACTAAGTACGATACAATTCATGGTCGCTTTAGTTCAAGCGTGTCTCTAAAAGTTGAAAATGATAATTCTTTTTTAATGGTCGATGGCGATTCTATTCAAATGTTTAATCTGTCCGATCCTGAAAATTTGCCTTGGAAGGAACTTGCAATTGACCTTGTACTTGAATGTACCGGATTTTTTAAAGATAGAGATAAAGCCAATAAACACATCAAAGCAGGTGCCAAAAAAGTAATCGTATCGGCACCTGGCAAAGATCTCGATGCAACCATTGTCTATGGCGTTAACCACGATGTTCTTAACGCCGAATGTCAGATTATTTCTAATGCATCATGTACCACAAATTGCTTAGCGCCAGTTGCAAAGATACTCAATGATTTAGTTGGTATTGAATCAGGTCTTATGACGACTATCCATGCCTACACCAATGATCAACGGCTAATCGACTCGCCCCACTCTGATATCTATCGAGCACGGGCGGCAGCACAATCTATGATCCCAACAAAAACCGGAGCGGCACAAGCGGTTGGCTTAGTACTTCCTGAACTTGAGGGCAAATTTGATGGGATGGCCATTCGTGTACCAACAATCAATGTTTCTTTGGTTGACCTTACATTTATCGCTCAAAAGGAAACCTCTACCGAGGAAATCAATCAAGCAATGAAACAAGCTTCCGAGAATCAAATGAAAGGCGTATTAAACTACGTAACCGAACCATTGGTTTCTATTGATTTTAATCACGATGCAGCTTCCTCAAGTTTTGATCCGGTACAAACCAAAGTATTAGGCAAAATTGTGAAAATTATGGCTTGGTATGACAATGAATGGGGCTATTCCAATCGAATGCTCGATACGACAATTGCTTTAATGAAATGCTAAATTAAAATAAAATAAAAAGGCTGTCTAAACAGCCTTTTTATTTTTTAAAGATGATTCTTTGTTTCTTTCCGATAAACTAATAAACCAGAAAATAAAACTAAAAGAAATATCGGTAAAGAACCTCCACCAGACGAAGAAGATGTTGTATCAACACAAACGGGTGCTGTTCCCGCAATGGGTGTCAGCTTATAAGCATGCTTTTCACCATTGAACAAACCAGTGCCAACGATTATTCCGCTATCATTTATTGAACGAGCTTCGTTTAGAACCCAACCAGTATCACAACCAATTAGTTTTGATAAATCTTTCATGGTCCCATTTTCGTGAACAAACGCGTGATAAATTATAGGGGAGTTTTGATACTGCGAAACACCAACAATTTGTCCCGCATTATTAATTTTAAATGCTTCCGAAAAAGGAAAATTGATATTGAGTGAACCTAAATTAATCACTTCCTGTGTGTTTAGGTTGTAGCTAAATGCCTTTTTGTTACCATCCGTTAAAGTATCGGCACTACCAACCATAATATTATTATCATTAATAGACCAAACTTGATTTTGAGAGCCATCGTAAATGGTGATTTTTGATATTTGGGTAAGGTCGCTAATATTAGTCGTCACAATATCACTTAGAATAACGTTCTGAAATCCATTGCTAACGGTTTCAGCTGCTAAGCCGACAATAACGCCATTATTGTTAATCGCTCTTAAGGCTAGGCCCGTTCGCGTCGTTTCAGCGGGTGGTGAGAGAATATCTAACACACCAGAATTTATATCATAAACGAAACCTTTAATGGTGATTACCGAAACCGGGTCACCATTAGTGTCTACGTCATTTGGGTCATCATATTCAGTAACACCTACAATAATATCATTTTCATTTGACCTCTCAGCCCGCATATTAAGAGGTAAAGCAGGGTCAACTTGAGGTATAGGATTAATTGTAAGATTGATGGTATCAAAATAGGTAGCTATCGTTCTGTTATAGCCTACACTATTGGCATCAACAAAGCTTTGGGTTGAAAATCCAACAGCAAGCCCATTATCGTTAATATCAAATGCAAAACTACTCGATGTAGAGTTTGCATCTACGGGTAAAAAACCTAAATCAACTAACGCTTGATTACGATAAACGAAGGCATGGTTATCAAAATCAGCACCACTTGAGTTGCCGACGATGTCACCCAAATTATTGATACTAAATGCTTCGGCTTGCGCCCCACCTAGGGTTCCTAAATCATCGATCTGATAGTTATCTGCCGCCCAAACAGGCACCGCCATACTTAAAGATGCGGTTAGTAGAGTTAGCGTTATTTTTTTATACAATCTATTCATAAATAGGTTACTTCTTTAATGTTTGAGAGAAACGAACTGTTAACGTTCAGCATCAGGCTGGTTTTCAGGTATCGCGTCCTTAAATCTTTCTAATTTTAAACAATTTTGGTTTATTTCTAGCAACCGAGGATAAGAAGCCATTGAAAATCCAAATCTATCTGCATTGTAAATCTGGGGTATAAGACAAACATCTGCCATAGATAGTTCCCTACCGAGGCAATATGGACCAGAAAAATTTTGTTCCTTCAGTAATGACGAAAACGCATCAAAGCCCAAGGTTAACCAATGATGGTACCATTTCATGCGGTCTTTCTCACTCACTTTCAGTGAATTAGAAAGGTATTGTAGCACTCTAAGATTATTAAGGGGGTGAACGTCACTCGCAATAACCTGACAAAGTTGGCGTGAAAAGGCTCTTAACTGTATATTCTCAGGTAAAAGAGCGATTTTCTGCGGATATTTTTCTTCTAAATATTCCAAGATTGCGAGAGATTGACTAATTTTAACCTCACCATGAACCATCGTAGGGACTAAACCTTGTGGATTAATATCACGATACTCGTCTTCATGCTGCTCGCCGCCATCCTTTACTAGATGAACCGAATGCTGAGAATAGGCAACCTGTTTAATGTTTAGCGCTAAACGAACTCGATAGGCGGCTGTAGAGCGCCAATAGCTATATAATTTGATCATGGATTAATCGTTTTGTTCAAAAGATTCAACTGACATGTCAGTTTGAGAGGTCGGAATATACTGCTTAACCTGTTGATCAATAGCGCCAAAAATGGAATGGCCTTGCTGATCAAACATTTCAATTCTAACTCTGTCACCAAAACTCATAAAAGGTGTGACAGGCTTTCCAGTTTCTATAATTTCAAGCATTCTTTTTTCTGCCAAGCAACTAGAGCCGCTTGAACGATCAATATTAGAAATAGTGCCTGAACCGATGATCGCTCCTGCTCCTAGAGGCCGAGTTATTGCCGCATGCGCGACAATGGTCGGAAAATCAAAAGTCATATCGACGCCACAATTCGGCTCACCAAAAAGCTCTCCATTTAAATGGGTAACCAACGGCCTATGAAGTTTTTTTACCATTCCAGTCAGAACCCAGTTCATCAGGAGTCACCGCTACTGGAGAAAAAGCACTGGAAGGTTTGCTTTGGAAAAACCCAAAGCCTTTAGCCAACTCTGCAGGAATCAAATTTCTTAAGGATACGTCATTCACCAGCATTAACAGGATAATCCGCGACTCAGTCTCCTTTGGTGTTGCCGCCATCGGTGTATCATCGACAATTACTGCCACTTCTGATTCCATGTCAATTCCGAAATCAGTTGACTCAATGATAATATCATCTCTAGGACCGATAAAAGCATCGCTGCCACCTTGATACATCAAGGGATCAGTCCAAAAGGTTTCCGGCATTTCAGCTTTGCGGGCCTTTCGTACTAGCTCTACATGGTTAACATAGGCGCTACCATCTGCCCATTGGTAGGCGCGCGGTAACGGTGACTCACAGTTTTGCTGTTCAAACGCAATCGCATCCGATATTTCTCCAGCGTTAAGCTGTTCGTATATCGCTTGTGCTGCCGGTAAAAGGCTGCTCCAATCATCCAATAACTGCTGCATTGTATGTGCAATATCAGGAATGCTCACTGCACGTGTTAAATCCCGACTCACAACAACCAGCTGACCATCGCGAGTATTATTTTTTAAACTGGCTAATTTCATGGATATCCTTCAGGTATTTTACTGACACAATTCACTGGTCTTAATAGCCGACATTATCCCTTAAAAAGCCTTTAAATGCCAACCGAAAGTGGGCTAGGGTCTGATTTTTCCCCTAGCCTTCTAGCCCATCCCATTCAGTGTATAAAGCACCTAAATCAGCTTGGACCTTGTCAAACTCTTTTAGTACCTTATCCGATTTTTCTCGCTGCTGATAGAATTCAGGTTGAGCCATAATAGTCTCAAAATCAGCCACTTCATTTTCTAAAGATTCAATTAATTTTGGTAATTCCTCTAGCCGTTTTTGCTCGCTGTATGAGCGTTTTTGAGAGGGCTTTTCGATCCTCTGTTGAATTTTTGTTTTAGCTGCTGGTTGAGATCTTTGAGACTTCTCTAATTCAGCCAGCTGCTGCGCAAGATAGCATTTCCAATCTTGATAGCCACCAGAAATTTCAATCACTTTAAACAAACCTTGTTGCTTCTCGACTTGTGACAACAGCTGGTTATCAAAAACCAGTAGTTCACTACAGCAATTATCAAGAAAGGCTCTATCATGGCTAATAACAATGACCGTGGCAGATATCTCAACTAACATTTGCTCAAGAATTTCAAGCGTTTCAACATCGAGATCATTGGTAGGCTCATCGAGTACAAAAAGATTGGCTGCTTGAGTAAACAGTTTGGCCAATAACAAACGGTTAATCTCACCACCCGACAATGAATGGGCTGGCGCACGGACTCTATCAGGGGTAAAATTGAAATCAGCCATATAGCTAATGACATGACGTTCATTGCCATCGATAATAACAAAATCCTTACCGTCAGTTAAATTATCCGATACCGTTTTTTGTAGGTCTATACCATCTCTAAGCTGATCAAAATAAGCCACCTTAATATTTTCACTCGCCTGGAAACTTCCAGACAAAGCGGGAAGTTGTCCTAATAGCGTCTTAATAAAGGTTGTTTTGCCGCTGCCGTTATCACCCAAAATACCAATTTTGTCGCCTTTTTGGATAATATAATCCAACGGAGTGATTAATGCCTCCTTGTAACCGACGACCAGTTTGTCCATAGTGGCCACTATTTTACTGTTCTGTTTAGCAACATTGGCGTTAAACAGGCTATTACCTATTTTATCCCTTCTTGCTGCGTGCTCTTGTCGCATTTTCTTAAGTGCACGAACACGACCTTCATTACGAGTACGCCTTGCCTTAATACCCTGTCTGATCCATTTTTCTTCTTTGACCAAACGTTTATCAAATTCTGCGTTAGTTTTTTCCTCATCGCGCAACTGCTGTGCTTTTATTTCTAAATAGCGCTGATAATTCCCCGGATAGAGCCGAAGATGTCCCCGATCGAGCTCCATGATTTGGTCAGCTACTTTATTCACAAAATGGCGATCATGAGAAACAAATAGCAATGCTCCCCTAAATTTAATCAACTGCTCTTCTAACCACTGAATGCTGGTCAAATCTAAATGATTGGTCGGTTCGTCTAAAATGAGTAAATCAGGATTTTGCACTAGCGCTTTGGCTAAAGCGGCTCGACGCCTCCAACCTCCAGACAGCGATTCCATCACCTGATCACCATCTAGTGCTAATCGAGACAGCGTTTGTTCTATTCTTTGTTCAGCCGCCCAACCATCCTGCGCATTAATAATCTGATCTAAAGCCTCTAATTTAGGCGATTGACAATCTTCCATAATCAACTTTTGATAGGCTTCCACCGCTTCAATCACATGGGAAAGGCCTGAAGCCACATACTGTCGAATAGTTAATTGATTTTTTTCTGGTAAAGCTTGGTTTAAAAAAGCCACCGTTACTTGATTTGAGCGGTTAATGATGCCGTCATCAGCCATCACCTCACCATTAATCATTTTAAGTAACGTCGATTTACCGGTACCATTTCTACCAATTAAGCAGACTTTTTGACCTTGCTCAATCACAAATGATGTATTATCCAACAAAACTTGAGGACCGTAAGATAAGGACAGATGGTCGCCTCGGATCAATGACATAGTTTATTTCTACACGAATTTACAAAGGCGCTATGTTAACAAGTTTATGATGAGAAGTCACAGTTAAGATTTCTATAAACAGTCTTTATGCTTGGCTTTTTCTTGTTCGGTATTTTTAAAGGGAAATTGATTGGGGACGATATAAATTGGTTGATTTTTATCTTCTGGTTTGACTTTTTCTGCATCTATTAAAGGTTTTGATAAGCCTGCTTTTGATTTTGAAACGATCGGATTTTTGGCATTATTTTTATGGGATTGTTTATTGCTTTTACTAGTTTCCACTTTATTTTCACAGGCGTAGATAACATCCCCATTGAATAACCCGATAATAACGGTTAAACAAAGCAATTGTTTCATAAGTGTCCCCTCTCTTCCTAAAGCCTTTTGCATCCTAGAAAGCTAAGAGCTTACCTTAAATGAAGCCCAATTTGAATAAAAAAAAGCCAACAACCTAAGTTGTTGGCTTTTTAATTTTATCGTTTCGTAGGAAGCGATGCTTCCTACTAGTTCGACTATTTAGCTTTAACTTTTCTTCGACGAAGAAGTCCAGCCATAGCAAACAACATTAACAATGGAATACCGAAAGAACCACCTTCTGGTCGTTTCTTAACAGTAACAGTCATAACGCTTCGACTGCCCATTGCGGCTCCACCTTGAGGATTAGAAAGCGACACAACAAATGCCGAAGTCTCATTCACGTTAAGTGTGGAGATAGTGAAAGTCTTTGGACTTGCATCAAAATCATCCCAATTTAACGTACCCGAGGTTGAGTTATAGCTTAAAGTGCTAGCCGATCCATCAGCGGTTGAATAGTCAACACTGATTGGATAGTCTGAACCACCGACTCGATTGACAGTAATCACAGCGGTATCCTGCTCGAAAACTGCAACAGAAGAAACGGCAAACTGCGGTGCACCGTATTGTGGCTCAGATAGAGTCATGCTAACAGGAACAACCGTTTCACCGTAAGGTGTGTTGTTCGCATAAACAATACTCGCATCATAAGTACCAGCCATCATACCGGCAGAGTCAAAACTAACATTAACCTGGGTAGAATCACCGGCAGCTAAAGTTCCACTGCGGATATCAGTTGATAACCAAGGCACGTTATTCCACTCACAAGCACCTGTTTCACCTGATTGGAAACCAACGACAAACTGTTGATTCTGCTCAGTGATCCAAAGGTTACCGTTACAGTCAATATCTAAACCGGCTTGTCCATTGTCAGAAATAACATCATCCCCAACTCCGTCACCATCGACATCAAGTGTAATATCATAGCCACCCACTTTAACTAAAGTAGGTGATGCGGCATTGACCACAATAATGTCAAAATCGCCTGCGCCACTGCTGCCATTAGCACTGATAAACAAGTGGTTAGTACCTGAGTTAAAGGCTAAACCAGCAATCGGAAGACCCACGTTCACAGAACGAATGATAACGCCATCAGTGGTAAACTGATGAATAGTACCGTCATTCCAAGAACCCGAATAGAAAGTATCGGTGATCGGGTCATAAGCTAGACCACGTTGCGAACTACTAAACGCTGGACAGATAGTGTTACCTGTTTGGGTTAAAGTAGAGGTATCCATTTCATGGATACAGTTATCACCACCAACATTAACTGACCATAACATTCCAGTCCGTTGATTGAAGGTAGAATCCGCATGGAATACACCACCGAAGTTAGAATCGATGCTATCTGCAGTTAAATTACCACCTGCATCATAACGCCAAGTCAAATCAGCCGCTGCACCACCTAAGACTAAATCGCCTACCCAGAACTCACCAGTGACACGGTCTCGAGAGACACCCCAACCAAAGGCTAGGTTTGTTGGGAAGAATCCAACAATTTCACCAGGAGCAAGAGCATCAACAATCACTTCAGGGAAGTGACGGATTTTAGCAGCACTCATATCATTTAAATCTTTTGGTCCCATATGACGGATAGCTGGATCAAAAGGTCCATTTATCACTTTATTTGGGTTTCCATTGATAAAGAATGAAGCAAAATCAGCCGCTGCAGAACCATTATTGCTAACGGTGAGCGAATCAGCTGAAGCACGACCAGCAGTCATACTAGCAGACAATGAGCCTGGTGCTACATCAATCATACCAGCATCTAAACTAATAGGTGTTGCTAGAGTAATATCTGCCACAGTAGGTGTTGCCGTTACGTAGTTCACTTCAGCCACTTCAATTAATGCCGTAGTTGCAGGAACAAACACTTGGAAGAAACCATCGTTAAGTGCCATATCCATTGGAGTAGATACAGTAGTTGTCGCCCACATACCATCCAATGATACCGTTGCGCCCGTTAATGAATTACCGTTGTTAGTATCAACCACATAACCAGAAACTAAGTCTCCAGCAACGGCAGGTGCACAACCACGATTACCAAATCGAACATTATCAACAACCGTGTACCAATCCCATCCAGCGGTGAAGCGGAATCTGACTTGGAAGCTAGTAGCTGCGCCAATTTGAGGTGTTAAATCAATCGCATAGGGGTCCAAAGAACGAACACCTGCGATATTTCCAACATTAACCCAAGCGCCGCCATCTGAACTAACGTCAACATCAACGCGACTCGCGCCAAGAGGTCTAAAGTAGCCATCAAATTCAAGTACAAAAGTACTTAAGCTAGCGACAGTGATAACCGGTGAAACTAGAGAGGTATCTGTGCTACTACCAGGACCTGCGGCATCGGAATCTGCCATAGCGGCATCCGGTTGTACACCAGCAATAGCACGACCATTTGCGAGATAAGAATCCCACAGCGCTCCTACACCAGAAGCATCAACAACGGTCCATCCAGTGGCTGGAAATACATCAAACCCTTCATAAAATGCTGGGTCAACAAAAGCATAACCAGGAGCTGTACAGTTTGAGTTTGGTGCTAGAGAGAAATCAACGCCACCTTGTGGTTGCAAGGGCGCACCATTGGATGGTAATAAGCTGATTGTCTGATCTAAGAATCCGCCAACACCCATCTCACTGGCTGTCAAACTGACTGTTGTTCCTTCAAAAAGGTTAACAGTATAGTTGCCAGTTTCAGGATTGGTATAGGTAACGATGGTATCGCCAGGCACGCTAACACTCACTTTAGCATAAAGCGATAAACCGGAACCGCCAGCATCGTCAACATGACCAGAAACAACTACAGGTACTGCACCATTAAGTGCAACATCACCAGTAACGGTTTGATCTTCAAGCACTGCTACTGTAATAGGTGTGTTAGAAACCCAACCATATTTAGTAGCGGATACATCATGATTGCCAACCGGTAATGTAATTAAATAGTTACCATTTGCATCGGTACGAGTTGATCCGATACCCGCTGTTACTGTCGCATAAGGGATAGGATCACCGCTCACAGCATCTGTAACCGTACCAGCAATTTCACCTCGAGGACCAGCAACACAAGTTGGGATCTTAAAGCTAGACACATGAGTTGACCATGCAATACTTCCGCTATCGGCTAATTTATAGTATTCAGTTGTGAACCAAAAAGTACAATCATCCACTGGATCGATACTCAAATTAGAGTAATCACCCCAACGGCTAGTACCTGATTGAGAGCCTTCACCTGCTTTTAACATAACTTCGTCAGTTAAAGTATTGGCAGGATCGGTTACTAAACGTGTCGCAGCACCGATAGAAGGTTCCATAGTGGAACTCGCCATACTATAACCAAAAGCAATGTTTCCATTAACATCCATTGCGCCAGAACCCATCCAACGAGAAGTCTGATCGGGAGCAAAAGTGCTTTCTTGAGCTAAAGTAGCCGTTCCAGCGTTTTGGTCGACGTCGATTTCATACCAACGTAACGCTGTTTGGCCTTGACCAGCAGGTGCTGCAATATTGTGAGTAAAAACAATTTTGCCTTGACCATCAAGATTTCGATAAGCCGCTCTAAACATAGAACGAATACTTAAAGAATCTAATGAGCTACCATTTGGTTGAGTAATAGACGGCGCACTAGAATAAGGCGTCACAGGAATGCTAGTAACCTGGGTAAAAGTAGAAGCACCAGGGTTAGCCCAGTCAACGGCGAATTCCCAAACTTGCAAATTATCCAGAGAATCTAAACTTGACCAGATAAAGTACTCGTTTGCACCCGCTGGTGGAGGCAATAGACCGTCCATATCAAGTGGCATCGCAGTAAACACTGTTGGCGTCGAGCCATTCATGTCAAATTTAACCTGCTGTGCAACCGCACCAATTAACATTTTGTCTCTTTCATAAGCAACCACACCGCCGCCTTCAAAAGAAAAACCGTTGGTTGAATCGAACTGGTTGGCACCCATGTAATAACCATCGGTCCAAATACCAAAATGAGGGTAATCATTCATTAAGGCACCGTATAGGAAGTCATAAAGGAAGTAAGATCCAGTTGGGTCAGCGGTGGTCGAAATAGCGATACATTGGTGATTGTCAGTCCCATTTAAGGCAAACTGACTGATTAACCAACGATCAGCAGCACTATCATAAAGCACGATAGGGTCACCATCATTTTGGTTTTCACAAATACCACCAAAACCAGTCCATAAAACATTGGTATTGGTCGGTGCCATCAACTGATTACCCGTCTTGTCCCACACCGCCATCGAAAGATTGACTGTTTGTACATAATGGTTTGGTCCAACTTCACCGTTTGTATCCGGGGGAGCAACACCATTAATATTACCCACACCATCAAAGCTTACGCCAAGAGTGGGAGCTAAAACGCCGTTTGCGCGTTTTTTCATACTTGTTTGAGCAGCGGTATCAACAAAACCTTCTGCTTGCTTCATTACACGATTTTTGTAAGGAAAGCGATTGGGGATTTCTTTAACAATCCCGTAACCAGGTACTTGATCGCCTGATGCCATAATTTTAAATTTGCGCTCTTTAGTTAATACCGGCTGAGGTTTTGCAAGCTCCCGTAAAGGTTTTGAGATCTTTACTTGCGCAGATTGAGTGACGGTTTTATTAAAACCAACCTTGTCTGCGGCGCCTACAAAAGCAGGTATAGATACGAGAGCGGCTAAACCAATCGTCGTTACTATTTTTTTCATTGTCATGATCCTGTTTTTGTTTGTAGGTTTATCCGTTTTATTGTTAATGCGATGCAGCACAAAATAAAGCCACATAGCCCACTGAGTCTACCAGATTGGAATAGTAGAAAAACCGGTAATATTTACATTCAAGTAAGTATTTTAAATCTCAATTTAAGATAATTGGAGTTCCAAAGACGGGCGTGTTAAAGTAAGCTCACTCACTTATGCTAATAGAAGCCTTAATTGAAGATGCTTGGTCGATTTTTCGAAAAACAAAAAAAACACGGTTCTGCTGCTAAGCAAAGGGAGTCAGACCGGGGCGATCAGTCGCCTTTTAGTCGTCTTAATGACCTTAGTTCCGAAAAAATAAAATCAATTATCATTACCCTTAATCAAGCAGAACCTATTTTTGACAAAGCGGGTTATTGCATGCAACAATTAGACGTTGTATTTGGCTTGGAGCCTAAACTTACTGGGCACTTCAAAAAGATAAAGGACGTAAACCAGGCTGATTACGAGGCTCTCATTGCGCAGCTTGAAGAAAATCAATTAATTCGTTTTATTCTGATTTCTCTACATAAATCAGAAAGAATAAATAAACTGTTTAGTGATTCAGATCTTGAATACTATGGTATGACCATCGATATCGCAGCACAACCCTCAGTCACTAGCATTTTTAAGAAAATAGAAAGTCGGGCTAAGATCATACCGATTGGTCATCCAGAGTAACCTACTAAACCCTCGATTAATTAGGTCGTATCCACTCTTCGGAAGTACCCACCCAATCTTTGTATTTTTCTTCGCCGCCACGGCTTTTCCAGTCAGAATCGATGGTCAGATGCGAACTAATACCGCCACGAGGATTACAATGCATCACGATTCTTAGTCGATCAGCGTCAAAGGTTTCCATTAAATGATCGTAGATTATGTTGATTAGCCGCTCGTAAGAGACGATGATATCTCGCAACTGATACACATAAAGCTTTAACGCCTTTAGCTCAATTATTTTCTTACCTGGGTAAAAAGTTAGAAATATTTGGGCAAAATCAGGCTGACCACCCACACCAAGGAAAGTAAACTCCGGAATTTTATCTTGATCTCATAGGCGGATTTCGATGGATTAGGTAATGCTAGTAGTAATCCAGCATCTATTGATTCGTAGGTTTTCACTGTATCAGTCATAAGGCTTCTAAATCTCTATGTAGCTTAATTTTTGAAATAATCGTCAGAAAACCATCCGGTAAAATGGCTTCTATCTCTCATTCTAGTTTAAATAGTTGATTTGTTCATATTCAGTAACGATTTTAACCTCACTATCCTTGCATTTGCAGGAATAAATATGGTTTGATGCGTGCAAAATTAGATTCTTGACCACTTTCATGGTTTTAGAAACCGAATTCTGACCATTTTGAGCCGCAAATTAAAATAATTACTAGATATAAGGGAGACCTCTGTGAAATATCAATCCATAAAACACTTAACCAAATCCTTCATGATTGGTGCTTTAAGCGTTGCTTTTATTAGTGCTTGTAGCGATCCAAAAGATACCAGCTCTAAGTCAACCCCAATTAGCTCCAAGTCATCAGGTATCTATTTAGATAATATTGACCATAGCATACGGCCTCAGGATGACTTTTATCGATACGTCAATGGCAACTGGTTAGATAAAACCGAAATACCAGAAGATAAGTCAACCTATGGTGCATTTACCGCTTTACGAGAAAAGTCTCGCAGTGACGTTAAAGCCATTATTGAAGAAACCTCGAAGCTAAAAAATGTCGAGCCCGGCTCGGATGCACAAAAAGTCGGCGATCTTTATCGTAGCTTTATGAACACAGAAAAATTAAACCAGTTAGGCAAATCACCACTGGTTGCAGAATTTAAAAAAATAGATGCGCTAGCTACTCTAGATGATGTCGCTGGATATTTCGCCGAAAGCCAAATGATAGGTTCTGATGCTCCCTTTGGATTTTGGGTAAATAACGATTCAAAAAATCCAACCGAGTATATTACTTTCTTCACCCAATCGGGACTTGGTCTACCGGACAAAAAATATTACTTCAAACAAGACAAAAAATCTGAGCATTTGCGTCAAGACTATGTCGCGCATATTGAAAAAATGTTATCGCTTGCTGGCATTGCAAATAGTGCGCAAAAAGCTGACCAAATTATGTCTTTTGAAACTCAAGTCGCTGATCTACATTGGGATAGAAAAGACCGTCGTGATCGCAACAAAACCTATAACAAACTAACCCTTGAACAGCTATCAAGTATGATGCCTAATTTCAATTGGAAGCTTTATTTTAACCGTGCTGGCATCGGCAACCAAACGAAAACAATTATTCGTGAGAAAAGTTATTTTGCTGCCTTCTCTAATTTATTTGCCAAAACATCATTGGATACTTGGCAGACATATTTCAAGTGGACCTTAATTAATTCAGCCTCAGGTATTTTGAGCGGTGATTTTGAACAAGCTCACTTTGATTTTTATTCTACCAAGCTTCATGGTACGCCCTAAGCCAGCTGATAGCACGCATGGACGCGAAATGCCGATAGTGCAGTCCGGCGGTGCGGGTGAAGTCGTTGGCAAGATCTATGTCAAAAAACATTTTACCCCTGAAGCCAAGGCTAAAATGGTGACACTGGTAGAAAATTTACGCGCAGCCTACAAGGATGCAATCATCAATCTTGATTGGATGAGTGATGAAACGAAAACTCAAGCCTTAGACAAGCTTGCCAAGTTTACACCTAAAATTGGTTATCCCGATAAATGGCGTGACTACTCGGCTTTAGAAATTAAAGCGGATGATTTAGCCGGTAATTTTAAACGTGCTTCAATATTCCGTCATCAAAAAGAAATAAATAAACTAGGTAAACCTATCGATAGAACGGAATGGGGGATGTCTCCACAAACAGTCAATGCTTACTATAATTCAAGTATGAATGAAATAGTATTTCCTGCCGCAATATTACAACCACCTTTCTTTGATATGAATGCCGATGATGCGGTAAACTATGGAGCTATTGGTGGCGTTATAGGTCACGAAATGGGCCATGGTTTTGATGACCAAGGGGCTAAATCGGATGGTGATGGTGTTCTTAGAAACTGGTGGACAGAAAAAGATTTAAAGGAATTTAAACTTCGCACTAAACAACTCGCTGATCAATACTCAAAATTTGAGCCACTACCCGGCGAACAGATCGATGGAGAAATGACTCTTGGAGAAAATATAGGAGACTTGGGCGGACTAACTATCGCTCACAGAGCGTTTGAATTGTCTCAAAGAGGTAAACCTTCACCGGTTATTGATGGTTTTAGTGGTGAAGAGCGTTTCTTTATGGGCTGGGCACAGGTCTGGGCTTATAAATTTAGAGAGGAAGCACTCCGCAGTCGACTGGCAACCGACCCTCATTCTCCAGCACCTTACCGTGGCAATGGTACACTAATGAATATGCCGGAATTTATGAAGGCCTATCAAGTTAAACAAGAAGACAAGATGTATCGAGCGCCAGAAGAAAGAGTGAAAATCTGGTAGCCAGTATTCAACGGAAATTGGAAACAATTCGGTCAATAGAGCTGTTTCTTTTTGATATAAAAAAGACTAACGCCTCCAAATTTAGGCAAAAAAAATGGGCCTTTAAATAGCCCATTTTTTATTGGTTCTAAAGTATATTAATTTTTAGAGCGCCGAGGCTTTTTATTATATTTTTTTCCAGCGGAATGCTCTTTGCGATCTTGATGATTATCACCCGCCGATTTTAGTTTTCCAAAATTAAAATCATCTGCTTTAGTAAGATTCATTGGTTTACCGCAAAGCCTTACCTTTTTTAAATGAGATAAAGAAGACTTGGGTAATTTACCAGGTAGATCAACCGTAGAAAAATCATCGTAAATTTTTATATGACCGATGTACTGGCTTTCAATATCTATTTCGTTAGCGATAGCTCCCACCACATTACCTGGTTTAATGCCTGCATTAAAGCCAACCATCATTACATAGCGACGCATTTCTATATCGGGGTATTCCGCTAACCTATCAGCATCTCGACTAAAATCTTTACCACTTCGGCTTTCTCCGGATTTATTGTTTCGTCGCGGTTTGCGCTCACTAGAACGACCATAATCTGTTTGCGGCCTTTCTTTGCGCGCGGCTTTCGGTGAAGGCATATCCTCTACTAATAGAGGGCTTTTTTCATGTGCAAGACTGGCCAATGCAGCGGCAATCTGAATACCCGTTTGATCTGTTTCTAACTGATAATTTTGTAAAATTTCTAAATAAGGCGCTAATTCAGCAGAATTAATTTTTTCAGTAATTTTAGCTTTAAAACGTTCAACACGTTGGTCATTAATTTGATCGGTTGATGGTAAAGCAATTCTGTTTATTTTTTTACCTGTGGTTTTTTCAATCAAGTAAAGCATACGCTTTTCTCTAGGCGTTACAAATAAAATCGCTTTGCCTTCACGGCCTGCTCGACCGGTTCGTCCAATTCTGTGGACATAGGATTCAACATCCTGAGTAATATCATAATTAATAACGTGTGAAATTCGGGTTACATCCAGCCCTCTAGCCGCCACATCCGTCGCTACCAGAATATCTAAACGCCCATTTTTTAACTGCTCAATAGTTTTTTCTCTTGCCGCTTGGGCCATATCGCCATTGATTGCTGCGGCTGCAAAACCTCTTGCGGATAATCGATCAGCCAGCTCAGTTGTGGCATTTTTGGTTCTAGCAAAAATTATCATCGCATCCGTTTCTTCCACTTCTAAAATTCGAGTCAAGGCATCAATTTTATTATGGTGAGACACAGTTAAATAAGATTGGTCAATGGTACTTGCCGTAGCAGTTTTAGTTTTTATTCTTATTTCTCTCGGTTTATTCAAAAATCGCTCTGCAACTCGCTTTACTTCTTTTGGCATAGTCGCTGAAAACAATGCGATCTGTCGGTTACTAGGGGTTTGTTCTAACACCCACTCAACATCCTCTAAAAATCCCATACGTAGCATTTCATCTGCTTCATCCAAAACCAAAGTATGCATTGCATCCCATTTGATTTTACCTTTACGCATATGATCCATCACTCGTCCTGGTGTACCGACTATCACTTGTGGGCCTCGAGCTAATTGCTTTAGCTGAATAGGAAAAGACTGACCGCCATAGATAGGAACAACCTGCAGTCCTTTAAGGTATTTGGCATATGTATTTATCGCCTCTGCCACTTGAATGGCTAACTCCCTAGTCGGCGCTAGAACCAAAGCTTGAGGTTGCTTTAACTTAATATCTATTTTGGCTAATAAAGGCAATGCAAAAGCAGCCGTTTTACCCGTGCCGGTTTGCGCTTGGCCAATAATATCCTTGCCCGCGAGTAATACCGGAATAGCCTCAGCCTGGATCGGAGACGGTTTTTCATATCCGACCTCACTTAATATTCTATTCAGCTCTTCCGGTAAAGCAAGATCACTAAACGTGGGTTCTTTTGAAGATTTATCTTCTTGTTGTGTTGACATGAGTATTCCAGTAAAACAAGGGTTAGACTATATTATAGTCTAATTTGAAATGAAACATTCGCCGAACGACAAAACAGGGCGAATGAGAAATGCCGCTACAAAGCTTGTAAACGGCTGTATGAGGATAAAATAGCTTAAGCTTGTTCGACTTACATTAGAGCATCTTGGTCCGCGCCTTCTTTCTCAACGATGACAGGCATAAGATCTTCTTTGGTAATCCCTAAAACTAATGCAATATTACTGGCTACATAAATCGAGGAATAGGTTCCAACCACCACTCCGGCAATTAAAGCAGTAGCAAAACCATGGATGAGCTCACCACCGAGAAAGAACAATGCGAGTAGCACTAACATGGTCGTAATAGAGGTCATCAATGTTCTAGAAAGTGTTTGATTTAATGAAATATCAATTAATTTTTCAGCCTCGGTTTTTCGTAACTTTAAGAAATTTTCACGAATACGGTCAAAAACAACGATGGTGTCATTCAGAGAGTAACCAATAACTGCCAAGATTGCCGCCAAAACCGTCAAATTGAATTCCATTTGAATCACTGAAAATAATCCCATGGTGATAATAACATCATGTGCAAGAGCTGCCACCGAACCTAAGGCAAATTTCCATTCAAATCTGACTGAAACATACAGCATAATAAAAATAAGTGCTACCAGCATCGCCAAGCCACCTTGCTCGGCGAGTTCATCACCAACAGCAGGACCAACAAATTCGGTTCTACGCATCGATATTTTTTCTTGCGAATCTTGTCGTAATACAGATAGAACTTTATTGCCTATTTCGCTCGATTTCATGTTCTCTTGAGGGCCTAGTCGGATAGTTAAATCTTTGGATGTCCCGAAATACTGCACCACCGATTTACTAAAACCAGCCGCTTCTAATTTTGCCTGAACCTTATCGCGATTAGCATCTTGTTCGTATCTCACTTCAATTAAAGTACCGCCAGTAAAATCAAGGCCTAGATTGAGACCATTAATAGCGACAGAAGCTAAGGAAGCTAGCAGCAAGACACCAGAAAAAATGGTTGCTACCAATCGATATCGATTAAAATTGATATTGGTATTAGGTTTTATAATATTCATAATTTTCTCTTTACTCCGCAGTTCGACTTAAACCGCATAACTTATCCAATCATTAGATAGAAAGACTTTTGACCGATTTACCACCGTAAATCAAATTAATAATTGCTCGAGTGCCTACAATCGCAGTAAACATTGAAGTTATAATACCTATAAGCAAGGTCACCGCGAATCCAGCGACCGGTCCAGTACCAATACCAAATAGCACAAATGCAGCAATTAAGGTCGTAACGTTAGCATCAGCAATGGTTGAAAAAGCTTTATCATAACCATTGTGAATGGCCTGGGCAGGGTTAACACCATCTGCTAGTTCTTCTCTAATACGCTCAAAAATTAACACATTGGCATCAACCGCCATACCAACGGTTAATACGATACCTGCAATACCTGGCAGAGTTAAAGTAGCTCCGGGCACGAGTGACATCACCGCAACAATAAAAATGAGGTTGGAAAAAAAGGGCTACATTTGCAATCAGACCGAAGAGACGATAGTAGACCAACATGAAGACTAAAACCGCAATAAAACCAACCAAAATAGAAGTCATTCCCATTTTGATATTCTCTTCACCTAAACTTGGACCAATGGTCCTTTCTTCAATAATATAAGTCGGTGCAATTAAAGATCCGGCACGCAAAATTAGCGCAAATTCACTGGCTTCTTTGGGCGTATAACTACCGGTCACCACGAAATTAGAACCAAAAACACCATTGATACGAGGTGCGCTAACAACTTCTTTAACATGTATCGTATCAACCACCACCAGATCGCCGGCTTCATTATGACCATATACTGCCTTGTCTTCGACCATTACAATCGCCATTAATTGACCGGTATTTTTAGTCGTATTGGCTAGCATTCTTGCGCCACCATCGCTATCCAACTTGACGTTAATTTGAGGTTGACCATTTTGAGGATCAAATCCAGAGGTCGCATCAACTATTTGCGTACCATCAACAATCACTTTCTTTTTAACCACCCATTTAAAACCATCTTCTTGCTCTAAAATTTCGCTTCCCGCTGGTGCTCTTTAGCTTGCGCGTTGGCACCTTGATTAACCATTCTAAATTCCAAGGTTGCGGTTTTACCTAAGATGCGTTTGGCCTGAGTGGAATCCTGAACACCAGGTAATTGAATTAAAATACGATCACGGCCCTGCTTTTGGATCAAAGGTTCAGCCACGCCTAATTCATTAATACGATTTCGAAAGGTCGCAATATTTTGGTCCACCGCATAATCTTGGATCTCTTTTATTTTTTGAGGTGTTAATTGCAACACTAATTCAAATAGTCCTTCTCTATCATGGGCCACGCTTCTAAAATCAGTGTATTGAGTTCGAATCAAAATTTCTGCGTTATCGCGCTCTTCTGCTTTACGGAAACGAGCCACTATCTGCTCATTGGTCTTTTTCACGATAGAAGAATATCGAATACTCTTGTCTCGCAGAGATGTTTTAATTTCAGTGGTATACAGCTGGATCTTTTTATCCATTGCTGTTTCCATATTGACCTGCATTAAAAACTGAACACCGCCGCGTAAATCCAATCCTAAATTTAGCGGGGTTCCACCTATGGATTTTAGCCAGTCAGGCGTGGTCGGCGCTAAATTAATCGCAACAACCAATTCACTGTGCCCAATACTGGATAAGTATTTAGGTAACTCGTCGCTGGCTTTAAATTGATCGTCTTTATTAAAAAATCGAATTAATGATTTTCCTTCTTCAACATGCGCCGCTTTTATGATTAATTTTTTTTCTACTAAGCGCGCTTGTATTTTTTCAAATAGAGCATCGTCAATCAGAGAGCCATTTTCTTGAGTGATCTGGATCGCAGGATCTGGCGGATAAAGGTTCGGTAAGGCGAACAGAGTAGCAATAACCAAAAGAACAGCCAACATTGTATACTTCCACTTTGGGTAAGTATTAATGGGCCGCATATGAGGATGACTTGTAAACATAATGTAATTCTCTAATTATATACCCACAATCAAGCAGCTCTTAAATCCTGCATTTTGATGATTATGGTTATAAAGTGCCGTAAAAAATGATTAAAACCCCTAGCCTACAAAAACAGCAGTCGATTAGAGGTTTCTATAGGAAGACAGCTCTACCTATTTTCAATAGTGGTGAGTTTTCTAGCTCTTAATTTCCTTAATAGTACCTTTTGGTAGCGTTGCGGAAACCGAGTGTTTTTGGAATTTCATTTCCACTCCCTGTGCGACGTTGAGCACGATAAAAGCATCGGTGATTTTATTGACTTTGCCAATAATCCCACCCGTAGTCACCACTTCATCACCTTTTTGAATCGACTCAACCATGTTTTTATGCTCTTTTGCCCGCTTGCTCTGAGGACGAATCAACAAAAAAGTAGAAAACAACGGCAAACAATACCATCATAATGATTGTACTAGTTCCATCGGCCTGTGCTGGTGCTGCATCGGCAGCTTGAACGCTAGATATAAAAAACATTGTTCTTCCCCTTAATTTTATTAAAATACTTCGTTATTAGTTGTCATTGAGTAATTTAAGCTCACATAAAGCAATCATGGTGCCCAATCAACAATCTAAACGGACGTAGGCGCACAATCACTTTATTTCAATTTAGTTCTCTATTTTACCTAAAACTGGCGCCTCAAGTCCCCTTAATTGATAAAATTCTTCCACAAAATCGTCGAAACAGCCCTGATCTAAGGATTTTCTTAATCCTCGCATCAGATCTTGGTAATAATGTGGTTATGAATGGTAGCGAGTTCCGCCCCGAACATCTCCTGACATTTATCTAAATGATGCAAATAAGCACGGCTATAATTTTGACAGGTATAGCATTGGCATTGGTCATCAACTGCCGCAATGTCCTTTTTATTGGGGCTATTACGCAATCTTACAATCCCTTGACGTGTAAAAAGATGTCCATTGCGAGCATTTCGGGTCGGCATGACACAGTCAAACATATCTATTCCGCGGCGTACCGCCTCAACAATATCCTCAGGTTTTCCAACACCCATTAAATATCGGGGCTTATCCTGTGGCATTTTATCAGATAAATGATCGAGTATCATTTTCATTTCAGGCTTGGATTCACCTACTGAAAGGCCGCCAATGGCGTAACCGTCAAAACCTATATCAGTTAATCCTTGCAAAGAGACATCTCTTAAATCCGGATACATTCCACCTTGCACGATTCCAAATAGCGCAGAAGGATTGTCAGCATGGGCTTTTTTGGATCGAGCGGCCCAGCGTAAACTCATTTCCATTGAGGTTTTTGCCTGCTCATGACTGGCTGGATAAGGCGTACATTCATCAAAAATCATCACGATATCAGAACCTAAAGATCGTTGAACCTGCATCGATTCTTCCGGTCCGATAAAGACTTTGTCACCATTAATCGGTGATCGAAAAGTCACACCTTTTTCAGTTATTTTCCTTAGCTCACCTAAACTAAACACCTGAAACCCACCGGAATCCGTTAAAATTGGTTTATGCCAATTCATAAAATCGTGCAGGTCACCATGTTTTTCAATCACTTCCGTGCCCGGTCTCAACATTAAATGGAAGGTGTTACCTAGAATAATCTCTGCGCCAGTATCCGCCACTCTTTCTGGTGACATCGCCTTAACCGTACCATAGGTTCCCACTGGCATAAATGCAGGTGTGTTGATAACACCTCGATCAAAACTGAGTTCGCCGCGCCGAGCTTGCTGCTCAGTCTTTAATAAAGAAAACTTCATTTTCAGTTATTCCCCAATGAATGATTGTTAGAATGGAGCGCTTTGTTTTGAATAAACATGGAATCACCATAACTAAAAAACCGGTACTTTTCTTTTATCGCTGTGGCGTAGCTTGTCATAGTCAATTGATGACCGGCAAAAGCGCTAACCAGCATGATTAAAGTGGATTCGGAAAGATGAAAATTAGTAATTAAAGCGTCTACCGATTGAAATTGGTAGCCCGGCGTAATAAATATATCCGTCTCACCATGACACGCCTGTATTTTACCCGCGCGAGAAGCCGATTCTAAACAGCGCACCGATGTGGTTCCGACAGCTATCACGCGGCCACCATTGTGCCTGGTTGTTTCAACCAAATCGACCACCGACTGAGGTACTTCATACCACTCGGTATGCATTTGATGCTGTTTAATATCATCGCCCCTCACCGGTGAAAAGGTGCCGGCACCAACATGTAAGGTCACAAAATCGTGATTGATACCCTTTTGACTGATTTTATCGATTAATCCTTGATCAAAATGCAAACCTGCAGTCGGTGCTGCCACCGCCCCAGCCTTTTTGGCATAGACCGTTTGATAGCGCTGTTTATCGGTTTCAGATGCTCGCCTTTCTATGTAGGGTGGCAGTGGCATTTGTCCAAAGCTTTCAAAAACATCCATAAAATCAAACTTAGATAGATTCTCTAGCAAAAAAAAAGCACCATCGCGATCCACTAATTTAAATTGAATATCGGCATTTAATTTTATAATTGCACCAATTTTGGGTGTATTACTGGCCCTAATTTGAGCCACTGCGATGGCTCTACCATCAATATGTTTAAATCTTTCAAGTAATATTTCAACTTTACCACCAGTTTCTTTTTCGGCATATAATCTGGCCGGAATAACTTTGGTATTGTTAAAGATCAAGCAATCTTCTGGTTGAAGAAAATCAACCAACTGATAGAATGCTTTATGCTCACAAGACTGACTAGCTGGATCAAGCAGCAACAGGCGGCTCTCACTGCGATTGGCACAAGGAAAAGCGGCAATCAAGTCATTGGGTAATTCGAATTTAAAATCTGACTTTTGCATGGTTAAATCAATTAGGGGATATTATCCGTATCCATAGCTGTTAGTTTAAAAAATAGTCGCGCATTCTAGCAGAAAAGCTTACAAAATGGCCTATTTATTGCGCTTTTGCTAAGTAAATATTTTTTCCTAGCGCCAATTGCTCCTATAATCAGTAACAAGCAACCCATTTTCAGGAATTTAAACAATGAAACACCTTTTGAGAACAGCTATCGCTTGCACTTTCCTTTACCATTTTTCAGCCACAGCCGCATTACCACGCCAAGAAATGACTCTAGGAACCAGCCCATTAGGACAACGAATGATTGAAGATATCCGCTCTGGTTCCCTTTGTAAGAATACGGTTTACAAAAGATTTAAGTTAGTTGAAAAAACCAATCACAAGCGTTTAAGATTTCTACCTAGCCATGAACTATTAGTATTAGCCACAGAAAAAGAAATAATGTGCCCTTGGAGTTTGGAATTAGATTTTAATGGTGACCGTCGAATGGACTGGATAGGATTTGTTAAATTGGATGATGATTATCTATTGCTAGCCTATTTATCGGGCCCTAGGGATTACAAAATTGAAATTGTTCAACAATCTAAAATGCCACCTAAAAATTTCTATTTGCAATGGGTTCAAACCAGAAACCTTCCTAATATGACGACTAAAGTCTTAGATACCAGCCATAGCCGTTATGCTCTTAAACTGTCTCGCCTTAACGGAAGCTCGGATGTTTATTTGTGGGATGGTAAAAAGATGAAACTTATATTTTCAACCCAGATTGATTAATCTATTGCCGACCATAAAAACTAATAAAAAGCCAGCCAGAAAAATCTGTCTGGCATCAATGAATGTTTTATGACGGTGATTTAATCGCTAGTATTAATTTAGCAAGTGCTACCACCATCGGGCCAACAAGTTTTCGCCCCCCAAGTCTTTGCCCCAGTATTAGTAATACTCAGAGGATTTTTGCCAGCCATACTTCCCACAGGCGATGCCGTAATGGTATAGCTGGTGGGTGTAGTAACGGCGCTCAAGGTATAATAAGCGGTACCACCTTCCACCGGTACCTGGTTGACAAAGACTTGGGTAATATCTGAATTAATATCATAATTGAAATGATTGCCTCTAAAACGCTCCATGGCTTGAGTTGCAAGCATAAGCGCAGTCATCGCATCACCTCGTTTGGCACGCTCTACATA
Organism: Enterobacterales bacterium; assembly: GCA_030949565.1. Lineage (GTDB taxonomy): Bacteria > Pseudomonadota > Gammaproteobacteria > Enterobacterales > Kangiellaceae. The sequence goes on along the minus strand of JAUZSK010000036.1, from coordinate 36,190 downwards.
CTGCTGATAGGAAGGATAGGCAATAGCGGTGATGACACCTACAATCGCTACAACTATCATTAATTCAACCAAAGTAAAACCGGTTTGATTGCGCTTGCTATTGAATAAATTCATTCATTAAACCTCGTTTATCATGTATCTATTAATTTTTTCGCCACTTAATACCCATCAACCCCTTAGTGGTTGGCGGCAGTAATTGATCAAATCCACATTCAGTACCAATACAAAGTCTTGGCGTTATACCATCCAGACCGCTTTCTAACAACACTTGAGGTGACGGTGCGATACCGGCTCCGACCAAATCAACAAACCGGTCATTTTCATTCAGTGTACCATCATGATTGGTATCGATATAGGGATTACCATTTAAAATGTTAAGTGCGTAAAGACGACCACTACCTGCGGCTGCTTGACAGGTATTATTACTATTAGCGCCAGGCGGTATGTAACTGGTAAAGATGACAGCGTTGTTAAATGTAATAGAACGATCAATCACTTTTTCACCGGTATTGCTAAAGCTAAGATACCAACCTTTTTTATTTGCATTGGGGTCATTTAAAATTGTGACCGCGTTGGATATACCGTTACCGGTTGTATCAACCAGCGAAGTGATGTCTTGCAGATTGGCAAAGCTAGCATCCATATCATAACTACCGGTCAAGACACCCTTGTCTTTCACTACAAAAAACTTATCGATGACTTGCTTGTTGAGTGGGTGCGCCCGATGTCCAGAACCAATGGCGATGGAAACGAAACTATCGCCCACCTGCCGGATAAGTGCCGTATCCGCCGCATAATAAAAACGCCGGTTTTCAGTAATAGCACCACCATTATTAAGATGCGCTATCCGGCCACCTTTAATCACACCATTTGAATTATCGACATCAAAGCGAAATACCTGTGCTTTTGTATCAGTCACGTATAAGTGATCAGCAAGCCCATCTGAATCAAAATCAAGGCTGTCACTTGAGAGGGCACGCTATTCATAGTTGAAATAGGACCGGCAAGACCTCCATGAGGTGCAGTATTACTATTTGAATCCCATAGTAAATTACCACTCAATGCATCAACTATAAACACAGCTTTACCGATAGAATCGGTTACCGAAGCAATACCTTCGACATCCTGAGCTTCATCATAACCACCGCCGAAAATCATTACTAGTTTGTCGCTATTAACACCCGCAAGGTTCATTTTGGTAATCGTTGGCGTTGACCAAGTTTGGCCTAGTTGACTAAAACCGGTTGTGCCACCTTTAATCTTAAACAATAGTTTAGGCGCATCCGGGTCAGAAATATCAAATGCGAAATAGCTATTTCCGCCTCGACGTTGACCAATATATAGCAGAGCCTTCTCACCAGGATCAACCGCACCATTTTTGTTATTATCAAGCACATATATAGCCACTGAACCATCGAGGCCATAGGAATGGGCGCCTAAAATTTTAGAAATAATCCCATCAAGCCTTGGTAATAATTCTTTAGGTACAAAAGCCCAGGCTTCTTGACCACTAGTCACATCAAATGAATGTAAATAACCGTGATTAGTACCCACATAAATACGTGATGTTAATAATCCACCGGCTGAATCATTATACTGCAACACAGTTGGTTGCGAATGCAAAGGATCGCCTAGTTTTTTTCTGGCAGGTGTACTTTGTAAGGAGTTAGGATCCGATGGAATATAGGCCGCATTGTTAACATCATAACCTTCAATCCAATAGAGTATTGTATCCCTACGCTGCGGAGTGACGCCACCGAGCATGGTTGTCGTTACAGAATTATTATTCTGTTTTAATTGGTTACCTGGGTCGGTTGAAAGATTATTACTACTAATATTTGAAAAAACTTTTCTATTGATCAGTAGCTGTTCTGCCGTACCACCTTTTTCTACCTCGTTGCCGTCAACAGTGGTGCTCCAAAAGCTTCTTGCACTGCCTTTAAATTCCGCGTTGAGAGGATTAATTGCCGGCAAACTATTTGCATCAACAATTTGCCCACCAGCTAGTCGATAACGTTTAATATTACCTGGCCATGTGGTACCCGCTTGAGGGCTAAACAGGGAGAAAAATAATTCATCATTATGGCTTAAACGATTATATTGATTAACCGTAACACCGGCTGTAACAAAAGTGGTATTAATATTTGAAATGGAATTAACAATATTACTAACATCAAAAGTTAATTGAGCCTGATCCGCTGGCGAGTAATAGCCACCACCACCGGCAGTCGCCATTTGTTCCATCAATGCGGGGTCAGCGCCTGGTCCAAAACCAATCATATGTGTGGTGACTGTCTGTTTACCTGGGATACTGGGAGAAACATCATTATTATGTAACCAAGCCGCCATTTTTATCGAGCAATCATCGCCGCTCCTAGAATATTGACAGGTATCACCGCTCCATGCGTTATAAATATCGCCGGTAACCGCAAAGTGAGAATTAGCCGCTCCATCGGTTAAGAATACGATATGGTTAGTTTGACAAGATTCAACAATCGGCGAAATATAGTTAGGGTTACCCAATATTCGTTCAGTACCACAACTAGGATCATCTAAATTAGCATCGGTACAATTAGGGTCTCTAAAAACCACACCCGAAGCATCGTAAGACAAGGGATGGCTGACTCTTCGAAATTCAGATCGTCTAGTATAGCTCCCCCTAAAATCTCGATCTTGACCATAAAATATTTTATCACCTTTATAATACGCCCCGGCTTCAGCGTAAGTAGAGCTGATCGGTGTTCCGCCAGATGGAACCAAGCTGGCAACCGCGGTTTTTAAATCGTCGCGAATAGTATTTGCGCTGGTGGTCCAATTGCCGCTATAACCAATATGAAGTTTAGGTGGCGTGCCGCCATCAAGTGAATCCGCGGTGTGGTCACCTGAGCTCCCGCGAATGAACAATGCCATACTGTTATTGGCATTCCATCCTGGATTGTTCACTATTTGGGTTATTATTGAGCTAATATCGACTGAGTTATAACGATTACCACTGAGCCAATTATCAGCCACAGTCCAAGGTACTGAAACGGTTTTAGGTGCCGAATCCATTCCCGCGTAATCGGTTAAATTACTAATATTGGCTTGATTAACCGCCTCAATGTTCACCGTTGATACGCCAGTTGATGCTTTATTAGCGGTAAACGAAAGATAGGCATAAGTGATATTCGCACCTTGAGGAACATTTACGTTTTGAAAGGCCATACCAACGCCTTGCTGCTTATTTGAACCATCTAGGTAGAAATCTAAGTCCTTTGATTTGCGTTCATAAGTTCCATCTTGCCAAATCTCAAAATCATGCTTTTTATCTGCTATCTGGCTCACCGTCTCATTCGTCATACACTTGCTAGCGCTAGGTGGGAATACAGTGGAATAAGTGACCTTGATTCTAGGTGCAAATATATTGGGTGTAGTGGCTATATTCGCATCGACACCTTCCTTGCTGTAGGCGGATCGTAACGCCCCCGATTGGCTTTTAATCAAAACCATAAAATTATTCCCACCACACCAACCACTGCGATCCGTTACCTGTTGAACAACGGATGATATATCGCTACTAGAATAAAACTGTCCATTATTCCAATTAGCAATAGACCAAGGAACTTTAGCCGCGGTGCTGTTGGTGTTGTAGCGAACACCTAACTCGTTAACGACTCCGGTTAAAGGTGATGAAGAATCTACATTTTCAGCAGCGATAGTAACATCAGAGGCACCCGTTGCATTTGTATCTGCCGTAAATACGACATTAGCCGAAAGGATAGTGGCACCCTGAGGGATGCTTAATTGCTCAAATCGAAGCCCGACGATATCACTATTTCCATTCATCACAATACTGCTACCGGCTGTAGAAATAGTACCTGCAATGGTTTGAACACCGTCATTCGATCCAACTTTAATATCTTGAAAGGTCTGGGGTATCGCTTGTTGATCGATGCTACGCACAGGATAAAGCACGCCTCCACCAAGACCATTGTTAAAGCGCATCAAACCCGCATTAACATTGGTAATATTAGACAGCACCTGATCCATAACCTGTTGCACCACTTCAAGTCGACTCAGATTGGTTCCGGAAACACTCCATCCCATACTACCTGAGGTATCAATAATGAACATGATATTAGGATAAATACCGCCCACACTATTTTGCGGGGCAAAAAACACCTCGGTATCATCCGCCTGTACCACACTTTGACCAAGTGTCACCGATAAAAAACCAATACTGATTACTTAATCATCTTGTTTAAAAATTTCATCATTGCTACCTCATTACTACTTTAAATAAAATTAATTCTTTCTGTAAATACTCACTCGCTATCATAAATCGATCGATAAAAATCGAGCGAGCGATTAGTTGCAGGCTGTTACTTCGTATGCCCACAAAGTACTTGATGCCGTTTGATTGCCCACTGTACCTGTGCCATCTATTTTATAGAGTCGACAGCCAATCCGCCCGGAACCTGATACGCCTAAACTAAAACCGCCACAAGCTCTTGGATCACAATCTTTCAATATTGTTACATCAACTTTGGATGTAATTGCACCATCACGGTCACCATCGAGATGCACTGCGCCGCAAGGTAACCTAACCCCGGCTGAATCGTAGCACTCATTATTCAGCTGCCCATCAACTCTTAATTGAAACATCACGTGAGTAGGGTCGAGCTTATTGCCCGTTTGCGCATCCACAACAAATCCACCAATGGCACTTTCAGCGGCATTAAACGCAATATTCTGGATGTGCATATTGGTTGCCATACGTTCCTGAAGATTACTTCGATCTGCTGCTGATAAACCGATAATGGTTAGTGCGAACAAAATAATTAAGCTAATAAACAGGGCGACACCTTTTTGTTTCGACTGATTTAATTTTGAATAGTGGTTTAATGTCATCATATAATTCCGTAAAAGCCCTAAAAATTAATTGTTAGCCGCCTACCGCGCCCGCTAAACAAGTAATGCCTTTGTCTGGATTACCCGCTGTTGAATAGAGTGCATTTGGCATAAAAATAGTCTGCTGAAAGGTTCGGTAAGCCAGTTGATCGTTAGTGTCCATTTGAGTATCAAGAATATCGTAGGTATTCGCTTCAACCACATCAAGCACATTTCGCTCACTACCCAGTATTAACGCGACTCGTACCGACACCACTAAAATACCAGGTCCTGCAGCGACCACTTGATCATGTGTCATATATTGATTAACCGCGCCATCAGGACATTGGCCATTAGTTTCAACGCCGTATAACACTTGAAAATTCTTGACTCCGTCAATCAATGGTTGTGCCGCTCCACCACCATTGCCTTGACATAAAAATTCTTCGCCAGTGGCGCCGCCCACAAAAAATTGATTAGTAACATACCCATCGGCAACCACCGAACCATTGCAATCACGATTAGCGACACCATTGATCTCAGTTTTATAACTAATGGCAACTCTATCGGTAACCCCATCCGACGACTGAGCGAGACTAATCGCAGGCGGCACCTGTGAGTTAAAATCATCTATCCAGCCGCCTCTCTGCAGTTCATCTTCCAAAAACATCATAGCGAAACGACCGTCTTCTTGGATATTAGACAGTTCATATTGCAAGTTATAGTTTTGATTTGAACCAATAAAAAGCTTGATAATGCCGGCCGATAATATTAGCCCTAATGCGCCGGCAATCATCAGCTCAACAATAGTAAAACCCTTTTGCCGTGCAGCAAATGTTTTTAATAGGTCGGTAGCTAGAGTTACTTATCACGGTAATATCTCCAAGATAATGCAATTTTTTTGAGGATCGGCAACAATCGCATTGCAATTACCATTCACATTGTTTTTTTGTCCCAAATCGGTTCGAGCTTTAGCAGAATCCCATTCAACTACAATAGAAAGGCGCCAACCGGAGCCTAATACTCGCACTTTACCTGCGGGCAAAGTATCGGCCGCTATTTTACAAATATCCCAGCGGTCAAAGGTCGCGATATCGGCAACATCATTGACCCCATCACTACAGGTCGCTGACGGGGTTTGACCAAGGTTGCTACGGCAGTAATTAACAGGTGCGGCAGCACAAGCATAACCAGCTGCATCAATATAATTAGCGATATAGGTTGGGTGGTCTAGGGTACTGCCCGGCACCATTTCTGCGACCTTTGACGAACGTATACGAGAAGAAAGCTCCTCAGCAATCGAGGTCGCTTGTGAACGAAAAAAGCCTTCTTGGTTGCTGCTAACACTGGCCACCTGTAACGAGGCCACCCCCAGTAAACCGATCCCTAAAATAAGGGTAGTCACCAGAATTTCGATTAAAGAAACCCCTGCTTGTCTATTGTTAGCTGTTTTTAGCTTGATTAATGTCATGGAATCATCGCCACCTTAGTTGAACCCGCCGGAGAAATAGTGACTAGGCGTCCGATGCCTCGACTATCCACTAATTGTATAGTCACCGTTTGCGAACCAAAGGGTCGAAATCCATTGGTGTTATAGACCACATCAGGAAAAATGGCAGGTGTCCAAGTAATTCCCTTTTTATCCGGTTCAAACTGATTTAAAACTTCTCCAGTAGCAGCGTCGGTAACTTCGCCCAACCATTGGCAATGCCGTTCACTCTGACCTGAGCACCTCGATTAATCGCTTCAGAACGAGCCATATTAAAAGCACCAACAACCAAATTAGTATTTGAAATCAGTTTAGAGTCCTTAATTTGATTATCAAAAGCGGGAACTGCGAGCGATGCGAGTATGCCGACAATCGCAATCGTTACGACTAACTCGAGCATTGTGACGCCATGATTTTTACTATTTAACAATTCTCAATTACCTTTTATTTGAAACAATTTTGTTCTAAATGTGCCTTTTCAAATCCGACTCATTAGAAAGAATGCTGATGTTACTATCTATTAGAAGTGAAAAAGATGCAATAAGTGTCCGATAACCGACTAATATTCATGGATAAATGGTGAATTAAATTGAATTTCTGGTATTTTAGACACCACTTGCGTCATTTGTAGACCGAGTCTGCTTGGTTCAACAGAGCTTTCTAATTCAACCAAAACCTTCGCTTTAACTCGATGCCCCAATGTTTTAGTGACTCGCTGGGTTTAATAGCATCTAGTTTAGACAAGACGATATCCCATCGCCGTAAAATGATCACTCACTAGCGCAGCTCAATGGGTACCGCAAACACCATATTTTCATCAATTTCGGATGCATTTTCTAGCATTTGTCCACCCTGTTGTTGCAATGATTCGATCACTTGGTCAACCAATATTTGCGGCGCAGAAGCGCCTGCGGTAACGCCAACACAATCAACATGGTCTAGCCAAGAGGTTTCTATTTCACTCGCATTATCAATCAGAAAAGAGCGGCTACCCTGTTTTTCAGCCAGTTCTTTTAGACGGTTAGAGTTTGAACTATTGCGGCTGCCAACCACCAAGATTAGCTGGCAAGACTGAGCAAGCTGCTTAACTGCATCTTGTCTATTTTGAGTAGCGTAGCAGATATCATCTTTTTGCGGCCCCATTATTTTGGGGAAATGGTCTACCAAACCTTGAATTAATATTTTGGTATCATCAATGGATAAAGTGGTTTGAGTCATATAATAGAGGTTATCGGGATCTTTAACTTTTAGATTGGCAATGTCCTCATTTGACTCCACCAAGTAAATACCGCCAGAACGGCTAGAATACTGCCCCATCGTACCTTCGACTTCAGGGTGCCCCTTGTGTCCAATCAAAATACACTCTTGATCGCGACGACTGCGTCGATTAACTTCCATATGCACTTTGGTGACTAACGGACAGGTGGCATCAAACACCCTAAAGCCACGCTGCTCGGCTTCTTCTTTTACCGCTTGAGACACACCGTGGGCACTATAAATTAGTGTGCTGCCGGCTGGTACATCAGCCAAATCTTCAATAAATATAGCACCTTTTTGTTTTAATCCATCGACCACAAACTTATTGTGTACCACTTCATGTTTTACATAAATTGGCGCACCAAAGAGATCAATCGCTCGATTAACTATCTCTATCGCTCGATCAACTCCGGCACAAAAACCACGAGAATTTGCCAGTAGGATATTCATTGATTTTTACTCCAAAAGCGATTTATTATAGCCTGATGAAAATCTTGTTTAAGCAAGATTTGACGACTCTATTTGCTTGATTTCTATCTCAAAAATCACATCTTCACCGGCTAAAGGGTGATTAAAATCAACCTTTACCGAAGCTCCTTCAATCGATCGAATGATTCCGGGGAGTTGGTTTCCGTTGGCCTGCTCAAAACCAATAATTGCGCCGACTTTAAGTTCGATATCTTGAGGAAACTGGCTAATATCCATAAAGTCAACAGCATCTGGATTGCTAGATCCAAAAGCATCGGCCGCTGACAATTCAAAAACCAACTGCTCGCCTACTTCTCGCTGCATTAGTTGGGCTTCAAATGCTGCACTAAAACTCCCATCACCCATAATCAACCAGCTAGGTTTACCAGAAACCTTAGTGCTATCAGCGAGACTTCCATCTTTAAGCTTAACCGTTATATCGGCTAATACACGACTAGTCGCCTGCACCTGAACAATACTAGAATTTGTCATACGACTCACTTTTCTCAGGGGCTTTTACATTGCCATCTTTTGATTTTTCGCTTTGCGCTGTCTCAGGATTAACAAAACTATCGTATAGCATCATCGCCGCCCCAAGAAAAATCACCGAATCGGCAATATTAAAGGCTGGGAAATGCCAATCATGATAATAGAATAATATGAAATCGGTCACCTTACCCTGAGCAATTCGATCATAAAGATTGCCAAAAGCCCCCGCCAAAATTAAGTTAAGCGAGATACTCAACCACCAATTTTTGGCCGGTAAAGTATACAGCCAATAGATTAAGCCACCACCCACTAGAATAGAAATACTTGTAAAAAAGTACACTTGCCAACCATCTTGGTCGGCAAACAACGAGAAAGCGGCACCGGTGTTATAGCGTAGGGTAAAATCAAAAATAGGTAAAAGATTGATCCTTTCACCCAAAAAAAGATGTTCAACCGCATACTGCTTGGAAACCTGATCGAGAATAAAAAAGATAATTGTGAGCCAAAACCAGCGCAATCCAGACGAGCTAATTTTACCGAATATGCTGTCGGTTTTAGACTTAAGCATATTGCCTAACCTCACCTTGACCATCGACGTTTTCCACACAGCGAGCACAAAGTGTTGGATGCTTTGAATCAACACCGATATCTTGACGACGATGCCAACAACGTTCGCATTTTTCATGGCTTGATGCGCTGAGTTCTATTGACAAACCTTCAAGCTCAGTGGCGGCTCCCCCTTTCCCATTGACCACCTTGGCTTGTGAGGTAATCAAAACGAAACGTAATTCATCTTGTAATTTTTTCTAAACTGGCGGCTAGTTCATCCGACACATAAAGGGTCACTTCGGCTTCCAAAGAAGAGCCAATAGCACCGTCTTTACGCATCTGTTCAATATAGCGATTCAATTCATCTTTCACCTGCGCAATAACCTTCCAGTCATGTAGGCTGATATTGTCCATGCCTTCACTCACAAAGAGGCCCTCATACCAGGTCTCCCAAAATAACCTATCTTGATTATTATTTTGGTTGCCCGGAATATGCGGCCATAATTCCTGTGCGGTAAACGACATGATTGGCATAAACCAACGCACCATGGCCTGCATAATATGGTACAAGGCTGTTTGGCAAGATTGATGCGCCAATGATCCCCCGATTTAGCGGTATATTGACGATCTTTAATGATATCCAGATAGAAACTACCCATATCCATGGCGCAAAAATGATGCATTTTTTGAGTCGCTACTAAAAAGTTGTACTCACTGTAGGCTCTTTTGATGGCTGCTTGAGTTTCAAAAGCGGCATTTACCGCCCAGCGATCCAGCGGCAGCATTTGCTCTGCCGTTAACATATCTTTAGCTGGGTCAAAAACCATTTAAATTGGATAATAAAAAGCGCGCCGTATTACGTAAACGTCGATAAGTATCGGCTGTACGGTTTAATATTTCATCCGAAGCTGTAATTTCTGAGCGATAATCCGTTGAACCCACCCACAGGCGCAAAATGTCCGCGCCGAGCTTATTGATCACTGTCATGGGTGCCACCACATTACCTAAAGATTTAGACATCTTTTGACCTTTTGCATCCACTACAAAGCCGTGAGTTAACACTTGTTTAAACGGAGGATGGTCGTTAATCGCAATGCCGGTTAATAGAGATGACTGAAACCAACCTCGATGCTGATCGGAACCTTCTAAATAGAGATCTGCCGGTTCCGTCAGTTCTTCTCTGCGATCTAAAACACACTGATGAGTGACACCAGAATCAAACCAAACGTCCAGTGTATCGTTAACCTTGACATAATCCTCCGCTTGATCGCCAATAAGCTGCTTCAGATCCAGGTCAAACCAAGCTTGCATACCTTGTTGTTCAACCAGTTTTGCCACCTGTTCCATCAGCTCAGTGGTGTCTGGATGTAGTTCATCGGTTTCCTTGTGAACCAATAAGCACAAAGGTACGCCCCAAGTTCTTTGCCGAGATATACACCAGTCAGGACGACCTTCGACCATACCTTCAATCCTCGCCTGTCCCCAATCCGGGATCCATTTCACCTTGGGTATACTGGATAAGGCTTTTTGTCTTAAACCATTTTGATCCATTGAGATAAACCATTGAGGGGTTGCTCGAAATATCAAAGGAGTTTTGGTTCTCCAACAATGAGGAAAACTATGGCGGAATTTTTCCTTACGCACAAGGCGTCCTTGTTCGGCTAATAACTCACACACAGGCTCATCAACTTTATATACATGCTGTCCTGCAAAGTGCTCGGTTTTATCCGAGTAAACACCATTAGCCATCACTAGATTAAGCGTGCCAATACCGTAATTTCGAGCCACCGTGAAATCGTCGGCGCCATGATCGGGCGCTGTGTGTACAAGGCCGGTTCCCGCTTCAGTGGTCACATGGTCGCCTAACAATAAGGGTACATCGCGATCTAAATAGGGATGCTTACAAACGAGATTTTCCAAGGCTTGTCCCGCACAGCGTCCTTTGATGGAGTATTCTTTAATGCCCCAACGTGACATCACTTGATCCACCATATCAGTCGCAATCACAACACGCTCTTTACCGATACCATATCGAGGATCAGCATCATTGGCGGCATCTAGCTCAACCAAAACATAATCCAGATCGGCGCTGATGGATATCGCTTGAGAAGCAGGAATGGTCCACGGCGTGGTAGTCCAGATCACACAGGAAACAGCTCCGTCGCCCAAATCACCAGCTTCAGCAGTAAATTTTTTAAGTAGATTAGTTTCATCACGCGGTGAATAACGGACATCAATCGATAGCGATGTCTTATCTTGATATTCAACCTCCGCCTCAGCTAACGCAGAACCACCCACCACACTCCAATAAACCGGTTTAAAGCCTTTATGCAAGTGACCATTAGCCACAATTTTCGATAACGAACGAATAATATCCGCTTCAAATTGAAAATCCATCGACAAGTAAGGATTGTCCCACTCAGCAAAAATGCCAAGCCGGATAAAATCTTTCTTCTGACCTTCCACCTGTTTTGCCGCATAGTCCCGGCACTTTTGTCGAAATTCATCAAACGGCACTTTAACCCCTGCCTTACCGATCTTTTTTTCGACCCTATGTTCAATGGGTAAACCATGACAATCCCAGCCTGGGACGTAGGGCGAGTCAAAACCGGCTAAGGTTTTACTTTTAATAATTATGTCTTTCAGGATTTTATTCACCGCATGACCGATATGGATATCACCGTTGGCATAGGGAGGGCCGTCATGCAATATAAACTTAGGTCGACCGGCGCAGTTTTTTCGTATCTGCTGATACAAATCCTTCTTATTCCAAGATGCCAAAATTTTTGGCTCGTTTTGAGCCAAATTACCACGCATCGGAAAAGAAGTTTCCGGTAAATTCAAAGTGGATTTGTAGTCAGTCATTTTGTTCTAATCTCATTATTGATTTTTATGTTACTAGTTTTCAATTTGCTGAATTAAGGCTTTCGCCTGTTCAACATCTTGTGTAATTTGTTTGGTTAAGGTATCAATACCGTCAAACTTTTGTTCGGCTCGCAAAAAACCACAAAAAACTCAAAGGCTAATTCTATCCCATATAGCTCAGCAGTCATACCCAATAGATGCACTTCACACTTAAAATTATTACCATCCACCGTGGGTCTAACGCCACAATTAGCAACCGACCAAGTCGATTGGATTTGATCCGGAGTTCGCGGGTCACGCCACATGGCACGCCCCCAATATACACCTGTCAAAGGAAAGTTCTTACGCTGCAAAGCGATATTGGCCGTAGGAAAACCAATGGTTCGACCCAGTTGTCGACCATAATGCACTTTGCCACAAAGGGAAAATCGTCTTCCAAGTAGTTTGTCGGCCAAAAAAAAGTCATTTTCAGCCAGGGCTTGCCTTATGCGTGTGCTACTCACTCTGATGGCTTCATCCCTATTTTCAGAACCATCAAGATAAACAGTAGGAGTCGGCTCAATCGAAAAATATCCTTGGCCAACTTGCTTAAGCAGTTCAAAATCACCTTGACGCTGGTGCCCAAAATGAAAATCATCTCCTACCACTAGATGCTTAATCTGCATCGCATCGATCAATATACGTTTGATAAATACTTGCGCTTCCATCTGCGACAATTCGTCATTAAAACGTAAAACAAAAAGCCTGTCGATACCCAATTTTTTTAGCAGTCGATATTTTTGACGTAAGCGAGTGATCCGCGCTGGGACTCTTTTGCTTTAGAAAATATTCTTTGGGGTGTGGTTCAAACAAAATCACACAAGAAGCCAAAGCCATTTGCTTGGCGATTTGAATCACGCGCTGAATAATTTTTTGATGGCCAAGATGTACCCCATCAAAATTACCGATGGTCGCAACACATTGACTAGTTTTTATGGCGCCATCAATGACTGCACTATAACCAGTTAGCTTATTCTGTTGTTTGTAACCACGGATTAGTTGCATTTTGATTTAAAAAGTTGACCTGAAAACGCAGAATTATAGCCTAGCGATACGATGGATCATAGACTTTAATTTAGCGTAACGCATCAGCTTACCTCAAAAACCACCCATTTCTTCGTTCGGAAATGGACACATAAACGAGTATGCTCACATTTCCTGCCTCAAACTGGCTGATTTTTGAGTCAACCCGATGCGTTACCTTGTTTTTTAGAATGCAATTCAGCATACGCCAAAAACCACCCATTTCTTCGTTCGGAAATGGACACATAAACGAGTATGCTCACATTTCCTGCCTCAAACTGGCTGATTTTTGAGCCAACCTGAACCGTTGCGGTGCTATTAAATACTCGCAGATCAGTTGTCATTTAGCTATGTTTTAGATGACGCCCTCTCACCCCAACCAAAAACATACTCATTGCATATACCACAACCGATCCCACCACCAATAACATCATATGCGGAACACGATTAGCAACATCCCATTGCCGCCATTGACTGAGGCTTTCCATCTGCCACAGAATAAACAGCACCAAGCAAAGATTGCCAAGAAATAGCTTGGTAATCCAAGACAACCATTGGTCATCTGGCGTATAGGCTTTCGCTTTACTCAAGGCTTTATACAATAAGCCTGCATTGAGTAATGCCGAAATGCTGGTCGCAAGCGCCAAACCAACATGCCCTAAGGGTTGAAATAAGAGAAGATTAAAAAACATATTAACAGTCATAGCAATAATGCCAATTTTAACCGGTGTTTTGGTATCCTGGCGTGAGAAAAAACCGGTGGCCAACACCTTGATAAACATGAAACCCAATAAGCCAACAATATAAGCACGTAAACTCATGGCAGCTAAATAGGAGTCTCTTAAATCGAAGTTGCCATGCTGAAAAACCGTTAAAATAATGGGTTCGGCCATCAAATAAAGCCCTAGCGTTGCCGGCACGCCGATAAGACACACTAAGCGCAATGCCCAATTAAGCGTTGAATTAAATTGTGATGAGTCTTTACTTGAGTATTGTCTTGAAAGCGAAGGTAGGATCACGGTCGAAATAGCGATCCCAAACATGCCGAGGGGAAACTCCAACATTCGATCTGAGACATAAAGCCAAGCAATACTGCCAGTTTTTAAAAAGGAAGCAATGATGGTATCTAATAATAAATTAATTTGCCCTACCGAAACGCCAAATAACGCGGGCCCCATTAAGGTTAATATCTTCTGCACACCGGGAGAACGCCAACCCCAAGTGGGTTTGACTAAATAACCCTCTTTCCATAAAAAAGGTAATTGCAAAAGCAGCTGAATAATACCTGCCACAAAGATTCCCCAAGCCATGGCTATTGCAGTTGACTCATGAAGCGTTGGTGAAACCATGATGGCCGCCGAAATAATGCTGATATTGAGTAACACCGGCGTAAAAGCCGGCACCGCGAAACGCCCAAGACTATTTAATATCGAACCACAAAAGGCGGTTAAAGAAATAAAGAAAATATAGGGAAAAGTAATTTTGAGTAAAACCGATGCAAGTTCAAATTTTTCGGGGCTTTGGATAAAGCCCGGTCCAAATAAAGACACCAGTATCGGTGAGCCAATAACTCCGACAATGGCCACTATCGCCAAGATCACGGCCAAAGTTCCAAAGGTTTCGGAAACCAGTTTTTTAACTTCAGCAACTTCTTTATTGGTTTGAAACTCAGCTAAAACCGGTATAAATGCCTGCGCGAAAGCCCCTTCTGCAAAAAGACGCCGCAAAAAATTAGGGATCTTCTGCGCCACCAGAAACACATCGGCTGCCCAATGCGTCCCGAGTAGATGAAACATCACCACATCACGGGTTAAACCTAGTACCCGAGATAATAGCGTCATGCCACTAACAATAATACCTGATTTAAGCAATTGCTTGCTCATTAAGCTCTCCAACACTGCCATCGAGGGCATTGATAACCATTTGTTTATAGCGACAAAACGTCTCTTATTGAGCAAGAGTGAGTGATTTTGATGCAAAAATAAAGATTAAACGATCTTGCCTATTTAAAGGCTGACAAGGTTAGCGAGTTAAACGCTTGAGGTCAAATGAGTTAAGTTATTTTGATATAAACTAGAAGAGTTCAATACCATCATCAGAATTCTCAGTTTCGCTGTGGGAAGCGAGGCTAGAATTAAATTCTTCTAATATTAGCTCTTGTTTTTCAACCAGACTCTTTAAATTAATTAAAATAAAGTTTAATACCGAACTAATTTCAGCCCCGGCATCGAGTTTCTCCATCACTTCATCTAAAACCGAGTCAATGCGGTCGATGAGGTAATCTTCTTGATCTTGCTCTAACCCCATCCCCAGCAGATCAGCATGCAGTTCCTGCACCAATGCACTGAGCATGTTTTTACCCTGATCACGACTATCAACAATGGTCTTTCCCATAAAATAAAGGTTGGCCCGTATGCCTTTAAATGCATCTAGCATATGCTGACTTTGTTGATTCAGTGAAAATCGAATTTCCAATGCGCCCAATTTGACGTTCACCGCTGAAAGCAGAATAGGTAAAAGATCCTTAGTCCGTCCATAGCGCTGACTGTCATCGAGCGGCATTTTCCTGACAAGTAAACTAACCAATGGATAGTTAACAATGGTTCTTTGTCCAAAATCCAGAAAACGTTGTTCTCTATCAGACATTTCTAATAGATCTTTTTCAATAGGACTTATTACCTGCTTAGAGGTAAACCAAGTAAAACCCTGTTTGGTTTGCACCATGGCACAACAATCTAATTCTAATCGATTGGTAGAATCAAACAGGCCATTTAATAACTCCTCAACCGAGTTAAAAGTAATACTTTTTTTTCCAGAAACTGCATCGCAAGACCTAGCTCGCTAGTGCCTGTCATGGCTTCAACGGCGGTTTTTTGAGCAAACTGATACTGCTCTTCAAGTCGCGAGCGCTCTTGCTGATATCGAATAAGGATGTTAACGCGGGCTTTTAAGTTTTCAGTTTCAAAAGGTTTACAAGATAATCATCACCACCGGCTTCATAGCCTTGCATCCTTTCTCTCAAAGATGAACGCGACGATAAAAACACAATAGGGACATTACGGGTAACATCTAATGCGCGTAACCTCTCACAAGTTTCGTAGCCATTAATCCCTGGCATTTCTACATCTAACAAGATGATCTCTGGAATCGATTCAGTAGCCATTTTGATGCCGGCTTCACCGTTGACCGCAAATCGAATAGCGACATCCTCAGAATCGAGCGCCCGAGCAATCATTTTATGGATAAATTTATCGTCATCTATCGCCAGAATATCGATTTTTTCCGACATAGCCTTGCTTCCTATCCTATCTTTTTGGCTTATTTTTATTCATCGGAAGGTCTTTTAACCGACACATCAAGCCAGAATTCTACTGAGTCTCCCTAGATGGCATTGGCCCAGCTCCTGATTTGAGTATAGCTCCGATTTCAAAGAGATCGAATTTAGTTATCCAACAATAAAAAAACAGCATAGATTATGCAATAACCACTTTATTTTGGGCGACACTGCTATAATTTAGCGGTAAACTAAGTTCAGCAGCATAAATAACGCAATTTTATTTAATTTCTGTCTTCAGCTATTGATATCAGTGGTTAAAAGCTGTATATTCTCGCACCTAATTTTATGCCTAATATTTTAACTATTATTTTTTTGGAGCAAAGCCTTGGCTAATATCAAATCCGCAAAAAAGCG
Source organism: Enterobacterales bacterium (assembly GCA_030949565.1). GTDB lineage: Bacteria > Pseudomonadota > Gammaproteobacteria > Enterobacterales > Kangiellaceae. The sequence continues at coordinate 19,451 of JAUZSK010000036.1, read as the reverse complement.
TGCACGTCAGGCGGAAGGCCGTCGTCAGCACAATGCTAGTCGTCGTTCTATGATGCGTACCTACTTGAAAAGAGTTGTTGCAGCAATCGCATCAGGTAACAAAGATCTGCCGTTGCAGCTTACACCGCTGCGGTACCTGTGCTGGATGTTGCCGCACAGAAAGGGTTGATTCATATGAATAAAGCCGCTCGTCATAAAAGTCGATTTAATCAACAGATCCAAGCGATGGCTTAATCGCTTTTAAAAATTCCAATAAAAAACCCGCTTTTTAGCGGGTTTTTTATTGCTTACCACAAATAAATGAAGCCCTAACCACCTCTAATCATTTGATTTAGAGTCAATTTCAACTAGTGCTGCTTCAGCTTCAGCCAGCTCTTTAGCCGCTAGCTGCTGCGCTTCGATATGTTCTAAAATATCAAAACAAAGCGCCTTGGTACCACGACCTTCTAATCCAGAAATTGTATAATGCGGTCCTTGCCAATCTAAAGCTTTTAAAATCAACTCGCTACGTGATTGCATTTCCTCTTCATCCAGCTGATCGCACTTGTTAAAAACCAGCCAAACCTCTTTGTCGGCCAGCGGCTTTTCATATTCAACCGAGTATTTTTGCAGCTCATGGTGAATGGTTTTGATGTTTTGCAAAGGGTCAGATTCATCATAGGGGTCAAGATCGACCAAATGCAGCAACAGCTTGGTTCGGCTTAAATGCTTAAGAAAACGAATGCCTAGCCCTGCGCCTTCGGCTGCTCCTTCGATAACACCGGGAATATCGGCGATGACAAAACTCTTGTAAGGCACCGGCGCAACCACGCCCAAGTTAGGGATCAGAGTAGTAAAGGGATAGTCGGCCACTTTCGGCTTAGCGGAAGAAACACCACGAATAAAAGTTGATTTGCCGGCATTAGGCAGCCCTAGCAGACCGACATCGGCCAATACATTTAATTCCAGCTTTAACTCTCTAAAATCGCCTTCAGTACCCTTTGAGGTCTGCCGTGGTGCCCGATTGACACTACTTTTAAATCGAGTATTACCGAGACCATGAAAACCGCCTTTAGCAACCAATAGCTGCTCACCCGACTTTTCTAGATCGCCGATGACTTCATCGGTTTCAACATTGATTACCTTGGTTCCCACCGGAACTTTTAACTCAAGCGCTTCACCTTTTGCCCCAGTACAATTACGCGGCATACCCTTAGTGCCATTTTCAGCAGCGTAAAAGCGTACAAAACGGTAATCAACCAGCGTGTTAAGCTCAGAGTCAGCCACCAGATACACATTACCACCATCGCCACCATCACCGCCGTCTGGGCCGCCTTTTGGCACATACTTTTCACGACGAAAGCTAACACATACCACTGCCGCCATTGCCGCCCTTCACTTTGATTTTGACTTCATCTACAAATTTCATTTTTTTGACCGACTCGCTAACATCTCTTTGCTAAAATAAGATGCCGCTATTGCTATAGATTATGAATAATACCTTCGTCAAGGATAGACTAACACAAAAAAAAGCCCCGAACTAGGTCGGAGCTTTCGATATTAATAGGTCTTTATTTCGCCAAAGCCCATTCTAGAGAAAAAGGTCTTTAGACAGGCAACACTCAAAGAGCGAGCTATATTGAGTGAACAACTTGCTTAGTGGACAACAATGCTCACTGTTTTACGGTTAGCTTGACCTTTAACTTCAAACTTCACTTCACCGTCTGCTTTAGCGAATAAAGTGTGGTCTCGGCCCATACCAACGTTAGTGCCGGCGTGAAAACGTGTACCACGTTGACGCACTATGATGCTTCCAGCTGAAACATTTTCACCACCAAAACGCTTAACACCAAGGCGTTTACTCTCTGAATCGCGACCGTTGCGGGTACTACCACCAGCTTTTTTATGTGCCATTTTATCTCTCCGATTTGCTTACTAGAAGATGCGACCTATACAAGGTCAGTTCATCAACTACTTGCTAATTTTAGTAATCTTTACTTCCGTAAACCATTGACGATGGCCCATACGCTTCATGCTGTGCTTACGGCGTTTAAATTTTATAATCTTGATTTTCTTAGCTCGGCCTTGTTCAACCACTTCACCAGAAACTTTAGCCTTGTCTAGGTAAGGTGCGCCTAGTGCAAGATCATCACCTTCGCCAACCATCAAAATTTTATCAAAATCAATGTTTGCGCCTTTTTCAAGGTCAATTTTTTCAAGGCGAACGACTTGGCCTTCTTTTACTCGGTGTTGTTTACCACCACTTTGAATCACCGCGTACATAGCGACACTCTCTCCGTTAAATCTATACTGGAACCAATGCCCAATAGAGTTAAGTTTTTATACAGCCTTAATATTTTAAGCTGCCAAGGATCCCCACCAAAAGTTTAGGTAATCCTTTAAATTAGGGCGCGCATTTTAAGGTATTCTCCGCAAGCTAGCAAGTATAAATGGTATAAAAGATGCTTTTTTATCAAAGGAATTAAATAATCCACTAAAAAATTAAGTTTTCGCTTGACCCAAAGGGCTTCAATCAATAGCATTCCGAGCTGAAGACGGTGTCTGCTTGCCCCTAAATTTGGGTTATGCATCAACATTCGAAGCAAATTCCTGTTAATTGACTAACATTTTGAGCATAAACCCTTGCCAGATATAAAAAGTATTACAAAACTCGTGCAAAATGACTTCGCCGCCACTAATCAGGTGATCGTTTCACAACTTGAATCGGATGTTGCTCTGGTTAACCAACTGGGACACTACATTGTAGCTGCTGGTGGCAAACGATTAAGACCATTACTGGTACTAATGGTGGCCAACGCGCTCGGTTATCAGGGCACTCAACACCATCAAACCGCGGCCATCGTAGAATTTATACACACAGCAACCCTATTACATGATGATGTGGTGGATGAAAGTGACCGCAGGCGTGGACGCGAAACCGCTAATTCCTTATTTGGCAATGCCGCCAGTGTTCTGGTGGGTGATTTTTTATATTCCCGCGCCTTTCAGATGATGGTGGCTATCGACCAAATGCAGATTATGAAAATTTTGTCCGATACCACCAATAAAATTGCTGAAGGCGAAGTGTTGCAACTAATGAACTGCAACGACCCAGACGCTACTGAAGCCAGCTATTTTAAAGTGATTGAAAACAAAACCGCCATTTTATTTGCTGCGGCCTGTGAGCTGGGCGCGATTATCGCTGGTCAATACCAACATAGCGAAAACCTCCACCGTTACGGTTTACATCTAGGGCTGGCTTTTCAATTAATGGATGATGCGCTGGATTATGTGGCAGATAGTGAAGAACTCGGTAAAAATGTCGGTGATGATTTAGCCGAAGGTAAACCCACACTACCACTAATCTATGCCAAACTTAAAGCCAATGAATCAGATGCCCAACTGATCCATGATTGCATTAAAAATGGTGGTTTGGAAAACTTAGAACAGGTGCAAAAAATCATTAAACAAACCCAATCCATTGAATATACACTAGAAAAAGCCGACTATCAGGTTGCCTTGGCAAAACAGGAGTTAAACCAACTTCCGAATAACCCTTACACTCAAGCCCTTTATGAACTCGCAGAACTGGCAGTAGAACGACGCTTTTAATTCGACTTAGTCCGTAGCCTCTGGATTGACCAGTTTGATATCTTGTCGGCTGAAATAAGACGTTTATTTATGCTAGTCTATAAACCTAATACTTTCTTTCAGTATCTATTGGTTTTGCGGTCATGACTGCATTAGAATAATATCAAGTCGATATTTATACTCCAGAGATAAAAATTGAAACTTCATCCTTATTAACAAAAGGAGCCTTGCAATGGTCACACATTTACCAATCAAGTACTTTAGATGCAATCACCTTACCCATTGGTTACCCAGCGTCCTGTTAATTTTAGTATTTACTGCATGCGGCAATTCCAACACTCCGCCTAATATTGGTGAAGGCGTAGCCATTCAGCCGCAATCATGTGATATCGACTCACAAAAGCAGTTTATTGTTGATGTGATGCACGATACTTATTTGTGGTATGAACAAGTCCCAGCAATTAATATTTCAGATTACGCAACACTGAATGAAACCCTTGATGCATTGCGTGCGCCACAGGATCGATTTAGCTATATCACGACTCAAGTGGCCAATAGTAACTTTTTTAATAATGGTAGCTATTTGGGCTTTGGCTTTCTAGCTTTACCCAATACGGCCGAGGACGCGTTTATTATTGGTTATATATTTGATGATTCAGCTGCCGGTAGGGCCGGATGGCAACGCACCGATATTATATCTGCTATAGATGGCGTTGCGGTGAGCGATATAATCGCGGCAGGTGGTATTAATACAGCTCTTGGTGGATTGAATGATGGTGATAGCGCCACTTTTGACATTGCACAGCTCAATGGCTCGATGATTTCACAAACCCTGACAAAGGGTATTGTTAATATGAATAGCGTCCTAGTCAGCCAGGTGGTTCAAACCGCCAATCAAAAAATTGGTTATGTAGCCATTAGTAATTTTCTGGAGCAGACAGCGGCCGAATTTCACGCATCGGTTAATCAGTTCGCACAGGCCAATATTGATGAACTGGTGATTGACTTAAGATACAATGGCGGCGGTCGAGTTTATGCTTCTCGTGACGTAGCGTCTTATATTGGCGGCAGTAATACTAACGGTTACAACTACAGTAAAACCATCCATAATAACAAGTACTACCTTTCTAACTCATCCATCCCCTATACAACTTTTCCCGATGCGCTTAATTTTAGTAGAGTATATGTATTAACTACCGATAAAACCTGCTCCGCTAGCGAACTTGTCATCAATTCACTATCGCCCTTTGTCGAGGTTATACAGATAGGCGGTACGACTTGCGGAAAACCTGTCGGCATGTACGGCAAGAACTTTTGCGACAAAATTATCCTCCCAATCGAGTTTCAGTCGCTCAATCATTTCGATCAAGGTGACTATTTTAACGGACTAACGCCGAGTTGTTTATCCAACGATGATTTAACCCATGCCTTCGCTGATCCTGCAGAAGGTTTGTTTTCTGTGGCAATCAATCATATGAACGGTGGCGTCTGCGCAGTGGCAAAACAAACCACTAGGAGGTCAAAATCTGTGGCTAAAAGGGTCAGCGTGAATCCGCAAGAGAATGTCTATTAAATGACCTATTAGTTCAAACAAGGGCAACTCTTTGAAATAATCCATCTTTTTTATTATCGCCACTCGTTGTGAGTGGCTTTTATCTTTTTGCAACCAAAAAAGCCAAGGAAAGCACTAACAATGCTAGTTTAGCGCATTGTTATTTGTTAGAATGCGCTCAAATTTCATCCAAGTTAATTATAAGACCACAGGTCGACAATCCGGAGCCAATGGTGGACAATCTAGTCTCGCAGTATTTAAATTTATCCCCGATACAACTTATTAAACATGCTTTAAATAACAAAGAAGGCGTGATAGCAGCCACTGGCGCATTAAGTGTTGTCACCGGTGCACGTACTGGACGTTCGCCTAATGATCGCTATATTGTGCAGGAGAGTTCTACCCAAAATGATATAGAATGGGGAAAGGTTAACCAACCGGTTGAAGAACAAGTGTTTGACCAATTATGGAACAAAGTCAGCGCTTATCTTGATTATAAAGGCGAACACTATATTTCTGAGCTGCATGTTGGCTCTGATCCAAAGCACTATTTGCCGGTGCAGGTTCATACCGAAACCGCCTGGCATAATCTATTTGCTCAAAATCTATTTATCAAACCGCTAGAATATAATCCGGATAATAAAAAACCTTGGCAAGTGATTAATTCTGCTCACTATATTTGTGATCCTGTCACCGATGGTGTTAACAGCGACGCCTGCGTTATGATTAACTTTGCGCAACGTAAAGTACTAATTGCCGGAATGCGTTATGCAGGGGAAATGAAAAAGGCCATGTTCTCAGTGCAAAACTTTCTTTTACCGGCCAAGGATGTGTTGCCAATGCACTGCGCCGCAAATACGGATGGCAAAGGTGATGTCACCCTATTTTTCGGCCTTTCGGGCACCGGTAAAACCACTCTTTCTGCCGATCCATCACGCTACTTAATTGGTGATGATGAACACGGATGGGGTGTGGGAACAGTTTTTAATATTGAAGGCGGCTGTTATGCCAAAACCATCGACCTATCGGAGAAAAACGAACCGGTTATTTGGAAAGCTATCAAAAAAAGGTACTGTGATAGAAAACGTGGTGATAGACAATGATGGCGTTGCTGATTACGCAGATACAAAATACAGTCAAAATGGCCGTGCTGGATATCCCCGTGAACACATTGAACTCATGGTCAAAGAAAACCGCGCCGGCGAACCCAACGCGGTGATTTTTTTAACCTGTGATTTAACCGGTGTGCTGCCGCCGGTTTCAGTACTTTCTAAAGAGGCCGCTGCCTACCACTTTTTAAGTGGTTACACAGCCAAAGTAGGCTCGACAGAAATAGGATCGACTTCCGCTATTGAGTCAACTTTTTCAACCTGTTTCGGTGCGCCCTTCTTCCCAAGACCAGCCAGTGTCTACGCAGAGTTATTGATCAAGCGGATTGAAGCAAAAAATGCCAAGGTCTATCTAGTCAATACAGGCTGGACTGGTGGAACCTATACCAACGGCGGCAATCGTTTTGATATTCCCACCACTCGCGCAGTAATCAGTGCCATTCAGTCTGGCGCGCTTGCTGATTGTGAAACCAGTCATATCGAACCACTTAACCTAGACGTTCCGTTACAGGTTGATGGCGTCGATTCAATATTATTACAACCCAAACAAACTTGGCAAGATCCTGCAGCCTACGATCAAGAAGCACAAGCTTTAGCTAAGCTTTTTAGTGATAATTTTGCTAAATTTGAAGTTTCAGATGCGATTAGAAATGCGGGACCGAAAGGGTAATTGCGACGCGGCAATCTTGTTCATTGGATGACAATATCGCCGCGTTACAATGACTATAACTAAAAGCTGTTTCGCACCGCTGCGCTTGCGTGCGACATTCTTATTTCAAGAGCTAAAAAAGAACACAGAAAAGCCCTAACGCTCGCCGCTGGGCACGGGCGCCTACCCTTCTTATTAAATATTGGATTTCCATTTTGGATCTAACGCTTGTTTTGATTTTTTGATCGGATGGGAGACGGTTTGTTTTGGGTAGAATATATTTTTGAATTAAAAATATACGGTCCCTTCTCCCTCAGGGAGAAGGCTAGGATGAGGGGTGGTTTATATTTTCAATGAGACCTTTTATAAGGTGACTTATAAAAATTAATATCACCCAAATACGCCTATCCAAAGGGAGATTGATGACTTTCTATAACCATATTTTTCAGCGCTAATACTTCTTGCGCTGGTTTTCGATCACCGTTACAACTGATCCTGCGCGGCGCATCAATTAAAAAAATCTTATAGCCATTGGCTTCATAGAGTTCGATAATTCTATCGGTGGCTTGATTGGAAAGCACAATGGGACATTGATAGCGGCTAAGATGTTTAATTAATCTTTCTTGCTCTTGCCATTCAAAATTATTACCTGAGTAGTTTCTAAATTCCACATCATAGGGTGGGTCGACATAAAGAAAATCAGTCTTGCGTATTTTTAACAGACTATAGTCGCCACAACTAAGGGTCCATTTCTTTACCGTTTTAGCAACGCTTAGAAATTCAGTTTGGTAGTTTATTTTTTTGTAGCGTCCAAAAGGAACATTAAGAAGCCCTGATTTATTGAAACGAACTAAACCGTTAAAGCCCGTTCGATTTAAATAGTAAAAGAGTGATGCAGCTAAGGGACTAAGGTGTTCATTTTGCCGAATTAACTGATTAAACTCCTCGCGTTTTTGATAGTAGAAATCCTTATCATTGAGCATTTTGATATCAATTTTTAGTCCCTGTTGAATCGAATGATAAAAGTTCACCACATGGGGATTGATATCATTCACCAAGGCTTTTTTAGGTGCAATACCCAATGAAATTGCCATGCCGCCGCAAAAAGGTTCTACTAACCGTGTGGATTTAGATAGCTCCCACAAAATTCGAATGTTATCAACCAGAAAACGTTTACCGCCTGGGTATTTAATTGGTGGAGTGATTTTTGGTTGTTTTATCATTGGTCACGGGATCTGCGTCTATCCACTGCATTTAATCAGTCAACTTAAAGACAGTCATTTTACGGAATATAGGTGTCTGTGGGAATAGCAATTAGCCGATTAATTAGAGAATACAGAATATAAACTACAACTAACACAGAATAAAAGGCAAATTAGCGTCTAATGAATTCCGCTACACACGAATAGCGATGGTGGGTATCACTGATTGAATATCCAATGCGCCTGAGGTGGCTATTTTTTGATTCAACTGAGCGGCTTGGCGTCTGGCATAAATCGGATTAAGCGCACTTTTTTGGTGGTCTGAGGCTTGATTACCGGACCGTTGACTATCTGAATTAGAGGTCGATTGGACGGAAGCATTCTCTTGAGTGCCCTGACCGGCCGCTAGCGCGTCTAAATTGAGTTCAACCCTCGCTTGATTAATACCACTAGCCGCCTGCGCAGCTACTTTTTGATCTTGAGACGAGGGGTTAGCGGGTGCTAACGCTGCAGCTTGTACCTGTTGTAATTTTTGAATCGTCGCTTTAGGATCGCCCGCTACCGGTGAACTATCAATCGATACTTCTCCAGAGGTCGCATAACGTTTACCATCCGGGCCAGTTGTATAGTCTAAACTTGGCGCGCCAGCGAGTGAACCACCGGCTGAAGCGTGAGCTTGCTCGTGGTTTCTTACTTCACGATCACGGTTACGCAGTTTAGTGACCTGTTCTATTTCTTGCTGATTTAAATCACTGGAGGTTTTTGCGGTGTGGCGAGTTGAAGCGGTCGCGGACTCGTTTTCGTCTCCATCCTTTGGAGACTCACCTTGTTCACGTTCAGAATTAATACTTGATTTAGCATCTGTCGAGGCATTTGACGTAGGTGTTTGTTGGTCGGAAAAGGTCTTGCTATCCTTAGAACGTGCAGAGTCAGCAGCGGCTGCAGGCTGCGGAATCCTCGGACGCTGCACCGCTTCGGCCCGAGCTGCTTCAGTCGAGATATTGGCGGTATTAACTGGGATGACTATCGGCGCAGGTGAAATTAACATAAGCTAATCCCGCCGCAGCTACAATAATAATCACTTGTCAAAAACATAACTTAAACCTTCAATATCGGCTTAGACTTTGATATCTAGCAGCGTTCCTAACATATCCGATGCAGCTTGAATGACCTTTACATTGGCCCTAGCATCAATTTCAGCCGATTTTAAATCGACTAGCGAACTAACCAAATCTTTTTGATCGACAGATTCAACTGAGGCATCTTTGACCGATTGAGATGCGATGGACTGGGCCGCCTCTTGTACTCTTAACTGAGCATCTTGAAAGCCTTGAACACCAATATTTAGACTATCGATCGACATATACACCCCAGTTTTACTTAAACCAAACTCTTCAGGCAAATCTAGTCAATTTAGTAGCATCAATCGAAACTAAATTGCCATCTAGGTATACTATCGGCCGAAGCCCAAAAATGTTTAGCTATTTCGCACATAAAAAAACCCGCCAGAGCAGCGGTAAAGCCATTCTAGCGGGAATTTACAAGCCTAAGCTATAGACTTTGATTTAGACTATCAGCGCTAACGAATCGAATAATCAACCACCTCATAACCGAGCGCTTCTAGCTCAGGTCTTAGCGTTTTAGCATCACCAACTACAAGAATGATCATATCATCCACCACTAGGTGTTTTTTTGCTAAGGCGTTAATCTCTTGCTTGGTAATTTTACGCACGATTTCAGCACGATCTGCCACAAATTTAGGGGTTAGATTATATTCTAAAATTTGTGCAAGAAAACGAAGTTTTGCGCGTGGCGTTTCATATTTTAGCGCATCTTTTTGATTGATCGCATTACGCATAAACTCAAGTTCTTCATCAGTGATCCCCTGATCGTGATATCTCTTGATTTCATTGATAAATTCAACAATCGATTTATCCGTCACATTGGCTCGTACTTCCGCTGAAGCAGTATAACCACCGGTCAACTTGTTACCCCAAAAATAGCCTCTAGCGCCGTATGTATAGCCCTTATCTTCCCGAAGGTTTAGGTTGATTCGACTATTAAATGCGCCTCCTAGCGGAAAATTCATCAAATAAGAGCGATAAAATTCACCAGTGATATCTTGCTTAATGTCTCTTTTTCCTATGCGGATAGCGGACTGTGCCGCCTTATCTTTATTGACCAAATAAACCACCCCTTTTTTGCTAGGAGATTCTGCAATCACTAGGTTTAATTTAGGGCCTTGTCCTTTCCAATCATTTAAAAAAGCAATGGTTGGAGCGAGCTCTTTCTCAGTTCTATCTGAAACCACGATAAGTTCAGTACCGAAAGGTTTTATATGAGTTTGATAGAAATTACGCACATCATCAAGACTAATAGCTGACATACTGGTCTCAGTGCCACCAACAGGCATGGCTGCGATATTATCCGCATTGAGCAGTTGGCGATAAGCGCTACTGGCTAAATAGCTCGCATTCTTTTTACCATTTTTAATCCCTTGAATCGCATTTTTTTGATTTCTAGCAAATTCATCCTTTAAAAAAGCCGGTTGTAATAGCTTTTCTTTGACTAATTCCATGGTGGCATCGATGTTTTTGGTTAACGCATTAACATTAATATCGATGGTGAAATTATTGGCATAAATGGAAACATTGCTACCGAGTAGTTGAAGCGCTTTACTCATATCCTCTGCACTTCGCTTATTGGTGGACTCATTAAGCATATTGGCTAACAAAGAGGCTGTTCCGGCTTTATCTTGGTTTTCATAATAATGACCAGCAGGAATTTGAATTAACAAAGAGGTGGTCGGAGTTTCATTGCTTTGAGTGCCTAAAATTTTAATCCCTGTGGCGGTTTCTTGTTGCCACATCATTGGCACACTGACTGGCGCGTTGGCCTTTGCCAGCGGAATTTGGCTGCGGTCAAAGTTATCCTTTGCTTTGCGTAATGCCAACTCATCGGCTGAAGTTTCTGACTCTTTAACTAACTGTCTAACCGGTGCTTTAAAATTATCAGTGTGGGCCACTGCATCGAGTTGACCATTCGGTACGACACTCATAATTACCGCATGATGCCCCTTAATATATTGATTAAATACTCGATCAACGTCTTGCTTGGTGACATTCGCATAACGTTTAATATCTTGTTCAATGTAGTTAGGGTTTCCGGTAAAGGTTTGATTAGCCGCTAACTGACTCACTTTGCCGCTCACGCTTTGTAAACCAAAAATAAAATTAGCTTCCATTTTTGCTTTGGCTTTGGCTAGATCATCAGGCTGCACACCCCGCTTTTCAAATTCTACGAGGCTATCGCGCATAATTTTTTCCAGATCGGCTAATGATTTACCCGACGCTGGATGAGGCAACGCAAACATATTAAAAGTACAGGCCAACTCCGCACAAGGGTGACTCACGCCCGCATTAACGGCCAACTGATTTTTTACCATATTCTTGTAAAATAAGGAGGTTTTACCGCCACCCAGAATTTCAGCCAATAAATCTAATGCTGCTTCATCGGCATCACGGACGCTAACCGTTGGATAAGAAATATAGAGTAATGGCAGATGAACATTGTCTTGCATCGAAATATAGCGATCACTGTCGAGTGTAACCTTTGGCTTTTTCGGCATACTCACTTCTGGGCCTTTAGGAATAGGCCCGAAATATTTAACCGCTAGTTCTAGCGTCGACTTAACATCAATATCGCCACCGATAGTCACCGTTGCATTGTTGGGGCCGTACCAATTTAAAAAGAATTTTTTTAAGATCATTAACATTAGCACGGTTTAAATCTTCCATAAAACCAATAACCGGCCAAGAATAAGGATGTCCGGGTGGATAAAGTGCTGCTGAGACTCGTTCATTCAATCGCCCATAGGGACGATTATCAATCCGTTGACCGCGCTCATTCTTAACGGTTTCTCTTTGTACTTCAAATTTTTCTTGAGTTACTGCATCCACTAAAAATCCCATGCGATCAGACTCTAACCAAAGCATTTTTTCCAGTTGATTGGCCGGTACCGTTTCATAATAATTAGTGCGGTCGGTATTGGTACTGCCATTCATAGTGCCGCCAGCTTCTGTAACCAACTTAAAATGCTGTTCATCGGCCACATGCTCTGAACCTTGAAACATCATGTGTTCAAAGAAATGAGCAAAACCAGACTTACCGATATCTTCACGTCCCGATCCAACATGGTAAGTGACATCCACATGAACCAATGGATCGGAGTGATCTTCATGCAAAATAAGGGTTAGTCCATTGTCCAATTGGTATTTTTGGTAGGGTATAAGAGTCTTGCCTTCAACGGCATCGACCTGCTCGATAAGCTTAGCGCCATCAACTTGAATGCTGCTGGCGGTCGATTGACCTGTTTCAGTCGATTTATCTGGACTACAGGCCCAAAGGCTCGAAATTGCGATTATAAGTATTAGACGTTTCACCGGGTTCTCCTTAAACTTGATTCGGCTGATATTTTAATTTGTTTTAGTCGGTTGAACTTGCGAGCAAAGGACTAGCGTTCAATTAACGGCACTCTACTCCAATAAAAAGGCAATTAAAACGCTAATATTCACACATTAGCGAACAAAACTGTAATCAATTGTGAACCATAGTGATAAGACGAGTCAGAATATCAGCGTAGGAAAGACTAAGATCAGGCTCCAAATGGTTGCCAACAGGCATAAGGCAACAAAAACAATAGCCGAGCCCATATCTTTGGCTCTTCCCGATAGCTCATGATGCTCGTCACCAATACGATCAATTGCCGCTTCAATCGCAGAATTAATCAGTTCAGCCATAACCAAAATAAAGAGCGGTAATATTAGCCATAAAAGCTGGTTAAGATCGGCAGCTAAATAATAGGCTAAAGGTATCCCTATTAGAGCTAACATGAGTTCCTGGCGGAATGCTGCCTCATATTTCCATGCAGCTTTTAATCCCAACCATGAATAGCCAGTGGCGGCGATAATTCTTTTGATGCCTGTTTTTCCGGGTTTTGCCATGATACTTCCTGTCTTTAAATAAAAAAAGATAAGTTTGAATAGAGCTTGTTTAAATTAAGCGAATACCGTCTTTATCAATGCTTATTTGACGTGCTTTGTAGAGCTTGCCGAGGGTTGATTTATAAACCTTTTTACTGACTCCAAAGGTTTTATAGATTATTTCAGGTGATGTCTTGTCATTGACCGGGCAAAAGCCGTCATTTTCTTTAAGCAGTTTCATTATTTTCTGCTGTAGTGATGTTTCTCGCGTTTGGAAATCATCGCCTTCTAAGGTCATATCAATGCGACTATCCGCTCTAAGATTTTTAACGTAAGCGGTCAAAGTTTGTCCGTATTTTAAAGGCTTAAACACATCATTAAAATGTAGCATTCCCCAGTATTTTGAATTAACGATGAGTTTATAACCGAGATCTGATTTCTCTCCCACCACCGCTTTGACCTTTTGCCCATTTTTTAAGCCTCTAGTTTCAGCCTTAACAAAACGATTAAGCTTGGAACTGGCAGCAATACGCCCGGTATTATCCTGATAAACCGCCACGATATAACGCTCACCGGTTTGCATAGGGGTAATTTGCTGACCGAAAGGAACGAATAGATCTTTAGGTAATCCCCAATCTAAAAATGCTCCCACCTGATTGGTAGATACAACTTCTAAACAGGTGACATCACCCACCGCAGCGCGCGGTTTTTTGGTGGTAGCAATAGCTTCGTTATCCGAATTGTAATACACAAAAACTTCAATTTTATCTCCCGCCTCGCAAAAATCTGGCGTTTGCCCCTTGGGTAAAAATAACTCACCCAAAGAACCCGCTGCAAGAAAAGTTCCGCGGCCTGTTTTTCGTTGGATTTTTAAATAATTGTATTGACCGATATTGACCATGCTGTGAATTACTCGAAGAGTTTTAGCGTTGCTTTAGCAGTTATTTTATCACACTCTAAAGCAAGTTGGATCGATAAAACCAGCTATATTGTCTGGCAGCCAGCAAATTAATCGATAAGCTTTCCAATGTTCCAAGCTGATTGAATTTATTAGTTATCGTCCAGTTTAACCTTATAGGTATGATAGTCGGCACTAGATACGTCCTGATTTTTCCAGCCATGGCCAAAAACCAATTCACAAGTGACGTTTAAATGACCCTCGTCAGTTCTAAGTTTTTCAACCAACTTTTGGTATTCTTTAAATATTTGTTTACCCCATAATCCTTTTCCGCGAGATGGATGTAAATTTTGTCCACCGGCACGTTTAAGTTCGCTTAAAAGCCCTTTTAATGTTTGATATTTTAGCTGTATAAGATCTCGGTCCATCAAGGTATTTTCAAATTGGGCCGCTTGTATTTGGTCACCGATAATATGCATATCTAAAAATGTCTGAAAGCTGGCATTAGGATTGAGTTGTAGCCAGCTTTGTCTAAGCTCCAGCAAGCTATCGGGTCCTAACGCAGAGAGCAATAATAAGCCTCCCGGCTTTAACACTCGGTTAAATTCCAACAGCATTTTTTTGGGTTCAATACAATAATCGTAGGCTAAGTTAGAAATCACCAGATCCATACTATTATTTTTCATTGGTAGCTTCTCAGGATCTGATTGCTGAAATTTAATAGGACTGAAAAAACCTTGTTTCTGCTGGGCCGATTTAATCATCTGACTCGATGCATCTAAAGCGACAATCTTAGCCTTAGGAAATTTTTTTGCTAAAAGACGCGTTAAAAAACCATCGGCACATCCCACTTCAACAATCCGTCGAGGAATGACATTCATCATTTCCAAACGTTCAAACAAGCGAGTAGCTACTTCATTTTGGAGAAATGAAAAGTCCGAAAAATCCATTGAAATTCGATCAAAATATTGATTGCGTTGTTGTCGTTGTATATTTGCTTTTTGTTTATCATCTACCACAAGTAGGCCTATCTTTTAAAAAATCTAATAACTTAGAAGTGAAAAGTGCCTTTTCTGAAATAAAGGGTGTATGCCCTGAATGTTCAAAGATAATCTCTTCGCTTGAAGGCGCTAGCTTAGAAACTTGAGGCACAATTTCTATTGGTACCAAGGTGTCGCGTTTACCGTACATCCTAAGAAAAGGAATATTAATTTTGTTTAAGGACTGACTTAAATCAGTATTTTTTAACAGCTCAAGTCCCCCTTGCAAAGCAATAGGTGAAGGCTCTCCACGTTCAAAGATGGCTTGTTTTAAACCGGCGACATCCTGTTTTATCTGTCATACTACCCATCGTTTGTAAGCTTAAAAAGTTAACTAAGGTTTTTTGATAATCTTTAGTTAGTTCAGCGATAAACCCATCTAGCGCTTCCGCCTGCATTCCAAAAGGCCAGTCATCACCTAAAGTAAAACGAGGGCTCGATGCAACAGTCACTAACTTAGCAATCTTTGCTTCAGTGGAAAGCGCTATCGCCGTTGCAATAAGACCGCCTATCGACCACCCCATAAGGTAAGCTTTTTGCGGGATAAGAGTTTCAATGGTAGACACTAGGTTTTGCATCTGATAGCAGCTTTGGTGTTGAATTCGACTATGCCCAAAACCCGGAATATCGATATTATGCACACGATAATGCTGAGTTAATTCGGGTAAAATAGGATTCCAGATCCCTCCATGTAATCCCCATCCATGCAGAAGAACTAGATCAGGACCGCTACCCGAAATCTCTACATAGGGTTTCGTTTGATTGACCATTAATTTGCAATAACCTTATTTTTAACGACGATTTAGTTCGCCCTGCCTCATTTGATAAAGCATTGTAATCGATCTAGTGTGCTAAAGGAATTAACCCTTTCAGTTGGACATTAGCAATCCTAGCCAAAGAGACAATCGTCAATTTCCTACACAAAAATCAGATATCTCTTACAACCGACTCAGCGATCGACTATTGCATGCACGGATTCTTTAACTCAAACTACTCACGCCTAAGCGATACTCACGATAACTCGTTACAGATAAAAAGAAATTAGTGAAAAGGAATTCAATGGATTTATTTAGTGTTTTAAAAATAGCAAGTGACTGCTTATTTTGTGGGTGTGCTGTGGAGACTATCCCAAGCGCCGCCGATAGCCATTCTACTGAGGTCTTCACTCAATATCCGGTAAAGCTGGGTCAATTACCGATTATTTGCTATCAATGCCATACTCATTTGCCCTTCTGCATTAACAATTGCCTGGTTTGTGGACTTCCTTTAACGCCATTAGAGTTGCAGGCTAGCAGCCTTAGTTCACCCTGTGGAGAATGCCTAAAAAATAGTCCTGCATTTGACCACACGGTCAGTATTTTTCATTATCAAGCCCCGATCAATCGCCTGATTACACAGTTGAAATACGCCTCGCAGTTTCGATATTTACCACTTTTAAGCAGCTACTTAGTTGCAAAAATTTCGCATTTTTATCGGCAACAGTCACTTCCACAAGCCTTAGTGCCAGTGCCACTACATCCTTCTAAGCTTAAGGCAAGAGGTTTTAATCAGTCCAGCTTAATCGCTGCAGAATTGCAAAAAAGACTGAATATTCCAATATTAACCAGTGGCGTGATCCGACATAAAAAAACCTTTCCTCAATCCGACTTGGACGCAAAACAACGACAAAAAAACCTTAAAAATGCCTTCCAAGTATTGCTTAAACCGCCGTCTCATATCGCCATTATTGATGATGTTGTAACCACCGGCGCCACAGCTTCTGAACTAGCCAAGGTTTTGCGTTTAGCTGGAGCCAAACAAGTGGATGTCTGGTCTCTAGCTAGAGCATACGATATTTAGCTAGTCACTCTTTAGATTATGGACTCGGGCAGATCTATCACTACGCTAGTTTTGATCACATTGATAACCAAGGATGATTATGCTTAGATACAATATCTACCAAGATGATACTTCTCTTGTTGTCTCCTGACTCATGCTATAATGAACCTACAAATTAAATGCAGTAGCGGCAAACCTGCCTTTACTTAATTTATAGCGTTAAGGAATAAGTTTTTTGGTTTCACGTCATCGCTCTTCTCAAATATTTCAAATAGCCTTACCGATTATCGGCGGAATGATGTCACAAAACATCCTTAACCTAGTCGATGCAGCAATGGTGGGTCAACTAGGTAAGGTTGAGCTTGCTTCGGTTGGCATGGCGAGTTTTATTAACTTTGTAGCTGCCGCGATATTTATGGGCTTTTCTTCGGGAGTTCAGGCGATGGTTTCCCGAAGAGTTGGCGAAGGAAAAGAATCCATTGCCGCCAATCCTTTAAATGGCGCACTATTAATCATATTTCTTGCGGCGCTTCCTACCAGCTGGTTATTAGTAAGCTACAGCACCGAAATAATGAGCCTTTTCAATAGTGACCCCAAAGTCATCATTGAAGGTAGCCAATATTTAGATGCACGTTTATTTGGTATCATGGCAATCGGAATGAACTTTAGTTATCGTGGTTATTTAAGTGCTATTAAAATGACCCAATTTTATTTTAAAACCATTGTTATCATGCATATGGTCAATATTACACTGAATTATTTGTTAATTTTTGGAAATTGGGGATTTCCTCAGTTAGGCACTCAAGGAGCAGGTTTAGGGACTAGCATATCCCTCTATGTGGGCACCATCATCTATACTATTTTAACCATTCGATATACCAAACACTACGGTTTCGGTGTCCACCTGCCCAAGTTAGAAACAGTAAAACAGCTCATTAAAATTTCTATTCCGTCGTCATTACAGCAACTATTTTTCGCACTAGGTTTTACCTTCTTATTTTGGATAGTTGGACAAATAGGGACCACCGAACTTGCAGCAGCACATATTTTAACCACCCTAACCTTAGTCGCGATTCTTCCGGCCATGGGATTCGGTATGAGTTCTGCAACCTTGGTTGGTCAAGCCCTCGGCCGCAAGGAAGTTGACGATGCCTATCAATGGGCATGGGATACGTCCAAAATCGCTTCGCTTTCAATATCGCTGATTAGTGCGCCCATGATATTAATCCCAGAGGCGGTATTGTCAATCTTCTTTCACGAAGTAGACGCGATAGAAATGGCTACTTTACCACTTCAATTAGTCGGTATCGCAATCATCATCGATGCAGTTAATCTGGTGCTCATGTCATCGCTGCAAGGTGCCGGCGCCACCAAGATCACTATGGTGGTTAGCATCGTTTGCCAGTGGATTTTCTTTTTACCTTTAGCTTGGGTGATTGGTCCCTATATGGGCATGGGACTAACCGCTATTTGGTTAGCTCAAGGGCTGTACCGATTCATACAAGCCATTTGGTTTGTAATGCTTTGGCGTAAAAAAGATTGGGCCAAAATTAAAGTCTAATTCACTATTTCATCCAGTTCAATTGCTTAGGACTTTAGTTGTTCCTAAACATTAGTTGTTCCGAGGCAGTAGCCGCTTTATACTATTGGATTGAGCATGACTAGGACTTAATTTTGACTGATAGTGATAGCAACAGCCTTTCTTTTTACCAACTATTGCCTGATCAGGTGCTCGATGCTATCGAATCAGTCGGTATAGAACCCCAAGCTGCACTGCTTGCTTTAAATAGCTATGAGAATAGAGTTTATCAATTCCGCGATTGGGATGAAAAGCGCTGGGTAGTCAAATTCTATCGACCGCAACGTTGGAGCGACCAACAAATACTTGAAGAACACCAGTTCAGCATTGAACTAGCAGAAGCTGAAATTCCAGTTGTAGCCCCCGTTTGTTTTAACAACAAAACACTGCTTGAACATCAAGGATTCCGTTTTGCTATTTTTGAATCGCAAGGTGGTCGAACGCCAGATCTTGAAAATGGCGAATATCTAGCTTGGATTGGACGTTTTATCGGCCGTATTCACGCATTAGGTGCAACCAAGCCATTTCAACACCGTCCGACTTTAAGCTTACAGTCCTTTGCCATCGAAAGTGTCAATTTTCTATTAGAAAACGAATTTATTCCCTCTCATATATTGCCGGCCTATCAAGCAATAAGTCAGCAATTAATAGAAATCTCAGCGACACAATTTGATTGGCTTGGCGACTATTCTCGCATTCGCTTGCATGGTGATTGCCACCCGAGCAACCTGCTTTGGACCGATAGCGGGCCTCATTTTGTTGATTTTGATGATGCTCGCATGGGTCCTGCGGTTCAAGATCTCTGGATGCTGATTGATAATTTTGAGGATAAGAGCCTTTGGAACAAAATGCTAGGCGGCTATGAAGATTTTATGGATTTTGATGACCGCCAAGTAAAAATTGTTGAGCCATTAAGAGCCATGCGAATGATTCATTACAGCGCCTGGCTGGCAAGACGTTGGCAAGACCCTGCGTTTCCAAGGAATTTTCCTTGGTTTAATACCACGCGCTATTATCTGCATATGTACCACAGCATGAAGGAAGGAAGGAAG
>JAUZSK010000035.1 GCA_030949565.1 Enterobacterales bacterium | reverse complement strand
CATTACCATATATAGCACCATAAGCACTGCCAGAACAGGCACACACAAGCAATCTTGGACTCTGTGTATTGTATGGAATTTGCCGATTCGGCATTAGAAAGCTGGATTTTTAATTGTTCAATTTTTCTCTGCATCAGGCCTTTTTGTTTGGCATTCAATTGACTTTCTATTAGCTGATTATCCTTAATAAAAGCCTTGATAAGTAACTTGGTAAAATCCTCTCCTCCCAAATAATTATCACCAGCAGAGGCATGAACCTCCATAACACCTTCAAATAGCTCTAAAACGGAGACGTCAAACGTACCACCACCCAAGTCAATAACGATAATATTAGACTCTTGATATTTTTCATGGATACCGTAGGCAATGGCTGCGGCTGTTGGCTCATTGATTAAGCGCTCGACCGTTAAACCGGCTAGTTCACCGGCAATTTTAGTGGCTTTTCGTTGCGCGTCATTAAAGTAAGCTGGGACACTAATAACCGCAGAATCTACGCTGCAACCGAGTTGTTGCTCCGCATCCTGCTTTAATTGCTTAAGAACAAAACTTGAGAGTTCTTCTGGACTAAAATGCCCCTTTCCTAACTTAATTTGAGCTTTACTACCCATTTTTCGCTTAAAATTAGCGGCAGTTTGTTGTGGGTGGGACACTAGGCGCTGCTTGGCTATTTCGCCGACAAAAATTTCCCCCGCTTTAGAGACACTGACCACCGAAGGCGTTAAATATTGATGCAGCGAATTTTCAATTAAAACCGCTTTTTCTCCATCCCAATAAGCCGCGAGACTGTTAGTTGTGCCTAAATCAATGCCAATTCGGGGCATTTTACTGCTTCCTTTTCTTTTGCTTGTATCTATTATTATACATTTCCCCTCAGAAATAGAAAAAGCACCCGAGGGTGCTTTTTAATTCACGAGTGGAGAGAGGCAATATTAGCTAACTAATACCTTATTCTCAACCGGTATTGTGACCATTGATGCTGACTTTTTAAAATCTTCGATTTCGTGAAAATTAAGATACCGGTATATTTCATCACTCATAGTATCTAAATCCGCAGCATAACTCATATATTGTTCAACCGTTGGCAATTTGCCGACGATAGCAGACACGGCAGCGAGCTCTGCTGAAGCTAAATAAACATTAGCACCATCGCCTAATCGATTAGGGAAGTTTCGAGTTGAAGTTGAAACGACCGTGCTATTAGCCGCAACTCTGGCTTGATTACCCATACAAAGGGAGCAACCGGGCATTTCGGTACGAGCACCTGCGGTCGCAAAAATATTATAATAGCCTTCTTGCATTAATTGATGCTCATCCATTTTAGTCGGAGGAGCGATCCATAAACGAGTTGGAATAGAATTGGTTTTCTGTAATAGCTTACCTGCTGCCCGATAATGGCCAATATTAGTCATACAGCTACCGATAAACACTTCATCAATGGTTGTGCCAGCAACATCAGATAATTTTTTCACGTCATCTGGGTCATTAGGACAAGCTAAAATAGGCTCCTTAATTTCGTTAAGGTCTATTTCGATCACCGACGCGTATTCTGCATCAGGATCTGCTGAGAGTAGTTCAGGATCGGCTAACCATTTTTGCATATTCTCGATGCGGCGACTAATGGTTCTTACATCACCATAGCCTTCGCTGATCATCCATTTAAGCATCGTGATATTGGAATTTAGGTATTCAATGATTGGCTCTTTATCCAGTTTAATCGAACAGCCCGCCGCGCTTCTTTCAGCGGCCGCATCAGAGAGCTCGAAAGCTTGTTCTACTTTTAACTGGGGCAACCCTTCAATTTCTAGTACGCGACCGGAGAAGATATTCTTTTTACCCTCTTTTTCAACGGTTAATAAACCTTCTTGAATCGCTGCATAGGGGATCGCATTGACCAAATCTCTTAGCGTTACACCGGGTTGCATTTCGCCTTTAAAACGAACCAATACCGATTCTGGCATATCTAAAGGCATTACCCCTGTTGCCGCCGCAAAAGCCACCAAGCCAGAACCTGCCGGAAACGAGATCCCAATCGGAAAACGGGTATGCGAATCACCACCTGTGCCAACCGTATCCGGCAGTAACATTCGGTTTAACCAACTATGAATAATTCCGTCGCCGGGACGTAACGAAACGCCGCCACGAGTCATGATAAAATCAGGTAGTGTATGTTGAGTGTCGATATCAATCGGTTTGGGATAGGCCGCTGTATGACAAAATGACTGCATGGTTAAATCGGCAGAAAAAGCCTAAACAAGCGAGATCTTTCAGTTCATCACGGGTCATTGGTCCGGTGGTATCCTGAGAGCCAACGGTGGTCATTTTAGGTTCGCAATATTGATGCGGTCTAACGCCCTCTAACCCACAGGCTTTACCAACCATTTTTTGGGCTAAGGTATAGCCTTTATCAGAGGCAACGACGGGATCTGGTAGGCGAAAAATATCACTGGTCGGTAAACCTAGAAACTCTCGCGCTCGGGTGGTTAATCCACGCCCTATAATCAATGGAATGCGACCACCAGCACGTACCTCATCCAGTAAAACGTCGGTTTTTAAACTAAATTCAGAAATCACTTCACCATTCTTCTCAACTTTCCCAGCATAGGGATATAGGTCAATAATATCGCCCATTTCCATTTTGGAAACATCCAGTTCCACCGGTAATGCCCCTGCATCTTCCATGGTATTAAAGAATATCGGTGCTATTTTACCACCTAAACAAAAGCCTCCATCACGTTTGTTCGGGATATAAGGAATATCATCACCCATTAACCACAATACGGAGTTTGTAGCGGATTTTCGAGATGAACCCGTACCAACCACATCACCCACATAAACCACCGGATGCCCTTTAGTTTTTAAATCTTCAATAATTTCAAGCGGATTGCCATCAATACCTGCTTTAGGATTTTTTAGCATGGCTAACGCATGTAGAGGAATATCCGGACGCGACCAAGCGTCTTGTGCCGGCGACAAGTCATCCGTATTGGTTTCACCGGGAACCATAAACACAGTCAGAGTTATTTTTTCGGCTAAGGGCTCTTTAGAGGTAAACCACTCGGCATCAGCCCAGCTTTGAATTACTGACTTGGCATTTGCGTTACCTTTTTTGGAGAGTTCAGCCACATCATGGAAAGCATCAAATACCAATAGTGTATGCTTAAGCTGCTCAGCTGCTAACTCACCCAAATCATCATCTTCTAACAGTTTGACTAGAGTTTCAATATTATAACCACCTAACATAGTACCAAGAAGTTTAACTGCATGGGCTTTGTCAATTAAAGGGCTTGTAGTTTCACCTTTAGCGATAGCCGATAGAAAAGCCGCTTTCACGTAAGCCGCCTGATCAACCCCCGCAGGGACCCGGTTGGTTATTAAATCCAATATAAAATCTTCTTCACCCTTCGGAGGGTTTTTAAATAAATCGACCAGTTCTGTCATTTGCTCAGCAGACAAAGGTTTAGGCACGATGCCCTGTTCTGCTCTTTCTTGAACATGCTTTCGATAGGCTTGTAACACGATTGAATTCCTCGTTATTTAGTTTTCGAGTCAGAAAAAAGAGTGTCGATTAGCATTAATTACGAAAATAACGCCAATTGCTTGTTTTTAATACATATAGGATAGTTCAGATGCCGCTAATTATACAGTTTATTAGTATAAAATGAAAAGTAACCGTGGATAAAAAGCCTATGATTTGGATCACACTCTGTCTATTATGTGGTCTTATTACGAGCATACATCCACGCACTCACACTCAGCAAGCAATAAAGCAACATGATAAACACTAATTGCATTGGATGGTTATTCAATTGATAGTAGATAATTAACACAGTGCCTAAACCCAAGCTTAGCATGGAGAAAACAGTGATAAAAGCATGGGACTGGGTTTTATCTCTTTGTAGATGATTGGCATAAGCCATTAAAAAAGACACTATCAAAAAAGTGACGCTTCCAAACTCTAAAATCATCTCCAAATTACCAATTAAAATGAGTGAAAAAGCAAATAAAGCCATGGTGATAATGGCAACCGTTGGTATATTGTGTCTTTTAGTCATCAGCTGTTTGGGCATATAACCATCACTAGCAATCACCGCCATTTGTCTGGATGCACCAAATAGTGTGCCACTGATAGCGCTACTGGTCGCAAGCAGAGCCCCAATGATTACCAGATCAGTCCCCCAATGCCCCATACTTTTGCTGGCTCCAGAGGCCAACGCATATTCTTTATTTTCAACAATCTCATCAAACGGAATAGCCAAAATAGCGCCCACAGCAATAATCACGTAGATCAAAATAGCCAAAACAATCGCTGTATAAATAGCCCGAGGTATATTTTTTTCGGGGTTTTCCATTTCATTCACAGCGTTAATCACTAGTTGAAACCCTTCATAGGCCACAAAAGTAAGTGAGGCTACAATTAATATTGACAAAATGGAAGTGTCTTTAGACTCTTGTATCAGTTGTGGTAAGGTTGTTTCACGATTGAGGATCAATACCACTGAAATAATGGTTAAGATAATTAACTTACTATAAACCATTAAATCTTCAATTTTCCCCATCCCCTTAACACTCCATAGGTTGATCAGGGTAAAGGTTAATATCACTAGACCTGCGACACCTTTTCGAACCCATTCATTATCAGCAAAACTAAAACCACTAATTGCGTAGGAAGAAAAAGTGTAGGCATACAAGGCTAAAGTACTAATATAGCCAAAAATAACCCACCAACCAATCAGTGAAGCGGCAAAAGGCTGATGCGGGAAAGTTTTCTTAAAAAATGAATAGGTTGCCCCCTCATCCTGATAATAGACACCCAACTTAATATATGAATAAGCCGCCAGAGCCGCAATCATACCGCCAATCGCAATGGCAATTGGCGTAAAAACGCCAATCAAAGCAACCGAAATACCAAGAACTGTAAAAATTCCTCCGCCAACCATTCCGCCAAGGGCAATGGCTATTAATTCCAATAAACCTAAAGATTTAGCTGCTGCTGGTTTCATACAATTCTCGATTGAAATCTAACAAAGTGTTTCTCAATTATGAAACCATCACTATAGGGTATATCGCTTGCAGACTCAATGGTAGCCCACTCAAATCATTTGCAGGATTCTTAGTGAGCTTCGATATCTTAACCAATTCAACCAATTCTAAGCGTTTGTCCAAAGGCACCAATCAATAGCTAGGACAAGTACAACACTTTGGTACGCATCAAGGTTATTTCGTTGGCAAACTGATTTTATTGCAGCAAAAAGCTGAAGAATTAAAGAAAAAATGGTTAAAAGGCTTTAAAACCTGCCGGAAATTAATGATTTAACAACACAAAAAGTAAAACCCATCATCGTAATGCCTTTTTTAGCCCTTAGGAGATTGAACCTCGCCTGAAATTCGGATAATTAAGCGATATTCAAACAAAACGCCTTCCGTTCTTAAAAAGTAATTAATTTCATCGCCAAACCTCAATAAAAACGCTACTCAAGGAAGACGCCTTTTGATTTCTGCCTGTCTATTATTTTTTCCCTCCAAGTAATGCACCAACAACCTTTTTACCGACCTCTTTACCGTTACCCAACAATGCTCCACCAGCGATAACAGCAGTAGCTACGTCTCCACTGGTGCTTAATTATCTCCCTTTTTCTCACATTTATCTTTATAGTCTAGAAACATTTCTAAATTATTACTATATTCTTCTCTGAGAAATGTACCATTTTTTTCCGCGTACATCGACGCAGCTACAACTAGAAACACGGATAAATCTCTCTCTAAAATACCGATACAGTAAAATTGTTCACCAAGTTTTGATTCAG
The DNA here is from genome assembly GCA_030949565.1 of Enterobacterales bacterium. GTDB lineage: Bacteria > Pseudomonadota > Gammaproteobacteria > Enterobacterales > Kangiellaceae. The sequence goes on along the minus strand of JAUZSK010000035.1, from coordinate 30,137 downwards.
GTATATCCCAAACACTATACAAATATTGCGACAATTCATCGTAAAACAGTAAAACTGTGGAATCATCATACTTAACATTATTGACGTTAATTTTTACGTACCTACTCATCAACAACTTATAGTACTCTGCTGGTAGCATAGCTTCTAATTCTTGAGCTGCTTGAGCAATTGATATTGGGATCCAATAAGTTACACCATCCGAATTCAACCTTGGAGAAATTACAACATCTAACCTTTTCTTAAAGCTAGTGCTTTCTGAATTTTTATCAATAATTTCGAATGACTTAACAAGAGGAGGAAGTTTTTCCTTATTTCGCTGTACAGGTTCTTTAGCTATACACAAATTAACTAACAATAAAGAAATGAGAATAAACAGAATCCTGCTCATAATATTTATCTCCTATTTGGTTCCATAAGGATTTAGGCATGGCATGAAAATATAACAGACACTCAAACTATGGCTAATATCCTACAACAATCCGGGTCAATTTCCTACACGCATTGCAGAAATGGCTTACAAAGTGAGTGGCTGATTGCTGTTATTATTGGCTTTATGGAATTTTCTTCAAGGATGAAACATGGCAATCAAGCGCAGTGAATTAATAGATGATGAAAATGCGGGTTATTATCACCTGATGAGCCGTTGCGTTCGGCGGACTTTTCTGTGCGGTATGGATAAAGAGTCTGGGCGCTCTTATGAACATCGTCGCCAATGGATTGAAAACCGAATATTGGAGCTGGCGAATGTATTTGCCATTGAGGTTTATGCTTATGCGGTTATGAGCAACCACTATCACCTTGTCGTTTACTTTGACCCAAAAGCGCCCAATCAATGGACTGATTTAGAGGTCGCTGAGCGATGGCTAAAGGCTTATCCTGGTAAGCTGGATAAACCCAAGTATCAACAGCAACGGGACTTAAAACTAGATGCTATCGTTAATAATCCGAGACAGTTAAAGACCATTAGAAACAGGCTTGGTAGCCTGTCTTGGCTGATGAGTCGAATTAATGAGCCCATTGCCAAGATGAGTAATAAAGAGGATTTTGTCAGCGGTCATTTCTGGGAGAGTCGCTTTAAATCCCAAGCATTATTAGATGAAGCTGCACTGCTTACCTGCATGGCCTATGTTGACCTAAACCCCATTCGTGCCAACATGACTAAAACGCTGGAAGAAAGCGACCATACCAGTATTCAAAAACGAGTTAAAAACATGACGGAGGCGCAACTCAATCAAGCCGTCAAAAGCCTTTCCGGTGAAATTAAAAACCGCTCTATGGTTTTGAAACTGAAAGACTATATCGAGCTGGTGGAATGGAGCGGAAAATCCATAGCCTACCCCAACAAATCAAAAATGCCTGCCCATATCGAGTCCACCCTCGCTCATCTCAATCTACAACCCAATCAATGGCTCGGACAAGTACAAGACTTTGGTACACATCAAGGTTATTTCGTTGGTAAACTGATTTTATTGCAACAAAAAGCTGAAGAATTAAAGAAAAAATGGTTAAAAGGCTTTAACCTGCCGGAAATTAATGATTTAACAACACAAAAAGTAAAATCCATCATCGTAATGCCTTTCTTAGCACCTAGGAGATTGAACCTCGCCTGAAATTCGGATAATTAAGCGATATTCAAACAAAACGCCTTCCGTCCTGCAAAAATAATTAATTTCATCACCAAGCCTCAGAAAAAGCGCGATTCAAGGAAGATATCTTCTGATTTCTGCCTGTCTATTATTTTTGAAACACCTTTTACTGGTCCTCGAAGGCTAATCTGACTTCCTAATTTATTACCATCAGCGTCAAAGATACTACCGACAAACTTATACTCATCACGAACTCGAACTGCATCGGTGAAGTAATATTTTTTATCACTACCTTGAATAAGCCAACCAAGAATTTCTTTATTTTTCTTAGCACTTTGGTACAACGCTTCGTTGGCTAAATAAAAGGCCTTTACAGCATCATTAGGATCATCCCACCCCATCCCTTCACCCGTTTGAGTGACGAAATTATGCCTTACTTTTTGAGGGCCTCTATTTCTAATACCCGCGCTACCCTCAACACTTACTTCGCCTTTATCCCCATTGGTGCCAACACCCACCTGCCCTTTTGAACCTAAATCCGTATTATCCAGCTTTAATGTTTTCGGCGTTATTTTGAAAGCCCTTTCACTCCCATTGCGTGCTACCGTGTAGACATAATTACTCGACTTTCCACTCTCATCGGTTACCGTTGCAGTGATGGTTCGAGAGGTATCTCTTTTTATTCTTGAGCCTGTTGGCGCACTACGGGTTCTTGATTGGCTCGTAACTTTGACTTCTAATTTGTCTTGGTCTATATCTGCGGCGTACCCACTCGGATCCGTCCCCGCCAATGGGTTATTCATAATGTATGAATAAGGGTTCATTGACTGTGAATTACCCGGTGCTTGTATAAAGGGATCAACACTCAAAAACCGTCCGAGGTTGTAATCATACACCCGTCCATTCATGTGGATCAACTGTGCATCGTCTAAATGTTCATGATCGGTAAAACCGCGGTTGGTGGCCTCTGAGCCGAGGATATTTGCACCGATAGGCTGACTGAGAGCATTGCTGGTTAAGTTATAGGTGAAATTATCCCTTAATCGTCCATCTCGCGGCTTGCCGAAGGGATCATAACTGTGGTGTTGCAGTAGATTGCCCTGCTCATCAAAACTGATTCGGTCGCGGATGGCACAAATACGGCATTCTCACTACTTTTGGTTAATCTGAGCCGCTAAACGGCGCTTTCGACTGCTTTAGTATGGTTTTAAAAAGCTTTTTGTGTTGCTCTATAGCGATTTTAATATTGGTTTTGAAATAGTATAAGGCATGCACTCTATACTTTACAGCAATTTTAGATATTCTAATTCGACCTAGCTCTAGATAAAAAAAGAGGGCTAACGCCCTCTTTTCTCAATTAAATAGCATAAAATGACTCAACACTATTTCTTTAACAACAACAACCGATTAAGACGTTGCGTAAATGCCGAAGGATCTTCTAGTTGCCCACTGTCGGATAACACCGCTTGATCAAATAATAATTCAACCCAGTCAGAGAAGTCTTCATCTGAAATTTCAGCAGATAGTTGTTTAACCAACGCATGCTCCACATTGATCTCAAAGATCGGTTTCATTTCTGGCACGGGTTGTCCGGCAGCTTTCATCATTCTTGCCATTTGTAAGCTCATACCGCCATCGTTTGAAACCACACAAGCAGGTGACTCAGCTAAGCGTCCCGATACTTTGACATCCTCCACTTTATCTCCCAATTGGGCTTTGATTTTCTCAATCAAATCACTGTTATCTTCGTTGGCCTTTTTAACCGCTTCTTTATCTTGCTCTGATTCTAGCCCGCCAAGATCTAAATCACCTTGTGTAATGGCTTGAAGCTTTTTACTGTCAAATTCAGTTAAATTCCCCATCGCCCACTCATCTACGCGATCGATCATTAATAAAACTTCAATACCTTTTTTCTTATATATTTCAAGGTGAGGGCTACTTTTCGCGGTGGCATAATTATCAGCTACTAGGTAATAAATCTTGTCTTGTTCGGGTTTCATACGTGAAATATAATCGGCCAGAGATACATTTTGAGTGGCGTCGTCATTTTCAGTTGATGCGAAACGTAATAAACCGGCTATCTTGTCTTTGTTGGCAAAATCTTCTGCTAGACCTTCTTTTAACACCGAACCGAATTCATCCCAAAAGCCTTGGTAATCATCTTTTTTCTTATTTTTAGCTAGCTTTTCGAGCATGCCTAATACGCGTTTAACGCAAGCGTTTCTTAAACTTTGAGTGGCGCCTTTGTCTTGCAAAATTTCACGAGAAACATTGAGAGGTAAATCATTTGAGTCTAATACACCTCTTACCATTCTTAAATAGACCGGTAAAAATTGCTCCGCATCATCCATAATAAACACACGCTGAACATAAAGTTTAACACCACGAGGCTTATCACGATTCCAAAGATCCATTGGCGCTTTTTTGGGTAGATATAAAAGGCTTGTGTACTCAAGTTTGCCTTCAACTTTATTATGCGACCAAGTTAATGGGTCCGCAAAATCATGGGATATATGTTTGTAAAATTCTTGGTATTCTTTTTCTTAATTTCTGACTTAGGACGACTCCACAATGCCGTTGCCTTATTAACTACTTCATATTCAGGTACAACAACTTCATCCTCTTCCTTTTTATCATCCTCATCGGGCATCCCCATATCCATTTTTTCCATCTCGACAGGTAGCGAGATATGATCAGAATATTTGCTTATGACAGAGCGTAAACGCCAAGGTTCTAAGAATTCTTTTTCCTCGTCTTTAAGAGTTAAAATAATGTCCGTACCACGGTCTTCCTTATCAATAGTTTCAATACTAAACTCACCATCACCAGCAGAAATCCAACTAACAGCCTTATCCTTAGGGTCCCCTGCACGACGAGTTCTTACTTCAACACTGTCGGCAACGATAAAGGAAGAGTAGAAACCCACACCAAACTGACCGATTAGGTTTGAATCAGCCTTGTCTTCCTTCGACATCTGTTTAATGAATTCTGAAGTACCAGAGCGCGCAATAGTACCAAGATTATCCATTACTTCCTGCTTTGTCATACCAATACCATTATCACTAATGGTTAGTGTTCCGGCTTCTTTATCGGTTGAAATACGGATTTTAAGGTCACTATCATTTTCATAATAATCTTTGTGAGATAAGGCTTCAAAACGCAATTTATCCGCTGCATCGGCGGCATTGGAGACTAATTCTCGTAAAAATATCTCTTTATTGCTATAAAGCGAGTGAACCATCAAATTTAGAAGTTGTTTAACTTCGGTTTGAAAGGAATGGGTTTCTTTATTAGCGACTTCAGTCATACCTTGTGTTCTCCTAGCCCTTGGGCTTTCTAATAAATAGGTTAAATGCTTTAAAAAATATGATGATGTGTAACATGGGGGCTTACACAATGTTTTCAAGATCTAGAACAAATAAATATTTCACAGCCACTGCTATCTCAGGCAAAATACATTATAATTTGCAAAAATTACCCTGTTGCAGCGTTTTCCCAAGCTTAAACCCGATATGAGACGCCAACCCAAACGGCAGTCCCAAGGAGCATGATTTTGCTACGCCGAACAAAAATAGTCACCACTCTCGGACCTTCCACTAATGATGAGAAGGATTTAGAAGCACTGTTAAAGGCCGGAGCGAATGTGGTACGGATGAATTTCTCCCATGGCAGCGCTGAAGATCATATTGAACGAGCACGCTTAATTCGTAAAGTTGCAGCAAGATTATCACTCAATGTAGCGATTCTAGGTGATCTACAAGGACCTAAAATACGTATTTCTCGCTTTAAAAATGACAAAATCCTGCTAGATAAAGGGCAAACCTTTATTTTAGACGCTGATCTTGATGAAACCAATGGCGATATTAATCAAGTCAGCATCGATTATAAAGAACTGCCTCAAGATTGTAGAGTTGGCGATATACTACTGCTCGATGATGGTCGCTTAGAATTAAAAGTCGATAAAATTGAAGGCAATAAAATTCATACTAACGTCGTTATTGGTGGTCTGCTTTCCAATAACAAAGGCATTAACCGCAAAGGTGGTGGATTATCAGCGCCGGCGCTAACAGAAAAAGATATTAACGACATCAAGACAGCCGCGTTAATGGATGTGGATTACCTTGCTGTGTCCTTCCCTCGGACTGCGGATGATATCAAGCTTGCTGAAAAACTGGCAAAAGAAGCCGGTTGTCAATGTGGCATGGTAGCGAAAATAGAACGAGCGGAAACCGTAGCAGATGATAAAATTCTCGATGAGATTATCATTGCCTCTGCCGCCGTGATGGTTGCTCGCGGTGATCTTGGTGTCGAAATTGGTGACGCAGAATTAATTGGTGTACAGAAGAAAATTATTCGCCGTGCACGAACCTTAGACCGCGCAGTCATTACCGCAACCCAAATGATGGAATCAATGATAACCAACGCCATCCCAACTCGCGCAGAAGTATTTGACGTGGCAAATGCTGTATTAGATGGTACCGATGCGGTGATGCTTTCCGGTGAAACAGCCATGGGTGACCACCCTATTCGAGTGGTTGAAGCCGTATCACGCGTTTGTTTAGGCGCGGAAAAGGAACGAACCAACAAAATTTCCGGCCATCGAGTTGAGTTAGAGTGGGATAATATTGATGAAACAATTGCCATGGCAACCATGTATGCAGCCAATCATCTTAAGGGCATTAAAGCCATTGCTTGTTTAACTGAATCAGGCTCCACCCCTCTGTTAATGTCGCGTATTCGTAGCGGCATCCCCATTTTTGCTCTCACACGGCTCGAGCGAACTCAAAGAAAAATGGCATTATATCGTGGTGTCGAAGCGATACAGTTTGATCCGACCGTTTTGGCTCGATTAGATGTCAATCGTCTAGCCATTGAAGAAATCAAGAATTTTATTGATCTGGAAGATGGCGATCTGGTGCTATTAACTAAAGGTGACCATATGGGTATACTTGGTGGTACCAACGCGCTTAAGATACTCAAAGTCGGTGATATCGTCTAAATTAATTCAATCAGGTTATTGCTGACTAATTAAAAGTCAGTTAAACAAAACGACAAGCCGAAAAACCTAATAAAAGGAATAATAATGAAAATTGGTGACCAAATCCCGGATATCCAGCTAACTACCACAGATGAGTCAATCACCAAATTTGCCGATCTAGGAAAAGTTAATCTAGTGGTTTATTTTTACCCTAAAGATAGCACTCCCGGTTGTACCACTGAAGGATTAGATTTTAAGCAGAATATCCAAGCATTTAACCAGCTAAATACTAAAATCCTCGGAGTCTCCAGAGAATCAATTAAATCCCATAATAATTTTAAGACGAAACAAGGCTTCCCCTTTGAACTAATATCCGATCCAGATGAAATTCTGTGTAAAGCATTTGATGTCATTAAACTAAAAAAACTTTACGGTCGAGAATATATGGGGATCGAGCGCAGTAGTTTTCTGTTCAATACAAACGGAAAACTAGTCGCAGAGTGGCGAAAAGTAAAAGTCAAAGGTCATGTAGATGCGGTCCTCGAAGCCGTCAAACAGTTCTAGCCTTGTTGAAACAAGTGAAAATATTTTGAAGCATTCGCTAACAAGAGTTCAAAAAAGCCTGTTTATATAAGAATAATTTGTTATATTATCTCACGCAAGCTATAAAAAGACTCAAATCTAGCGAGCATCCACTTTGCAAGGAATCACTATGGGGCAAGAATTGTTTGAACGCGAGTACTCCGCCGAAGACTACCAAAAATTTAACCGCCGTATCCATGATCAAGTGGACATCCTAAAAGAACTTATTGAATCGCCCACTTTTGGTAAAGATCCTCTATGTATTGGTGCAGAGTTAGAGGTCTATTTAATGGACCCAAAAGGTGAAGTAAGCCCTATTAATCTCGCATTACTACAAAAACTCGATGACCCTCAGTTTCAAGCGGAGCTTAATAAATTTAATCTGGAATTAAACCTTTCGCCAGTCGAAGCAAAAGGCCAACCTTTTAGCGCCATTACCAAGGAGATGTTGGATAAATTTAATTACTTATGGCAAACAGCCGCACAGTTTGATACTAGACCCTTAGCAATCGGTATATTACCAACCTTAAAACAGTCCGACCTTTGCCATGAAAACATGACTGAACTCGGTCGTTATAAATCACTTAACCGTGAGTTAATCAAACAACGCGGCGAACCTTTCCATATTAAAATTGATGGTGAAGAGTCGGTGGACTTCACCAGCTCAGAAGTTTGTGTCGAAGGCGCAAACACCTCCTTTCAAGTTCATTTAATGACTGAAAAAGAAAAATTCGCTAATACCTTTAATACCGCTCAACTTACTCTGCCGATGGCACTGGCTGTCGCTGCAAATTCACCAATGCTTTTAGGTAAATGTCTTTGGGATGAAACCCGCGTCGTATTATTTAAACAATCTATTGATAATCGTATGGCCGATTCTACCGGTTGGCGGCAACCGGCTAGAGTGACTTTTGGTCATGGTTGGGTTCGCAAAAGTGGTTGGGAATTATTTGCTGAGACGGTTAATCTCTACCAACCAATTTTTCCTGAAACTTTCGCCAAAGAAGAAGACTTTCATGTTTCAGGAAAATTGCCTAAATTAGCGGAGCTAAGCCTTCATATGGGAACGACCTGGCCATGGAATAGAGCAGTCTATTCTAATCAAGGTAATGGTCATTTGAGAATTGAATTTCGAGCTTTGCCAGCGGGTCCTACTGCTCTTGACATGAGCGCTAATGCCGCTTTTTCTATAGGCATGGCGGTTGGTCTAGAAAATAAAATTGACGAATACATGGCGCGAATACCCTTCCGTTTTGCCGAATATAATTTTTATCGTGCCGCTAAAGAAGGTTTAAACGCAACTATTTTATGGCCTCAAAACTATCAAAACAAGCCGGTTGAAGTACCGATTCGAAATGTGATCGATGATATGCTGATTGTCGCTAATGATGGATTAAAAATGTTGAATGTCGATCTAAAGGAAAGAGACAAATACCTCAATATAATTCATCGACGACTAGCTAAAAATATTAATGCCTCAAACTGGATAAAAAGCACCTTTAGGCACTATCAGAAAAGCAAAAGCAATGAAAAAGCCTGTGCGGCTATGCTTGATCGCTATTTTGAAAATCAAATGACCGGGCAACCGGTTAGTGAATGGGAGCGTTGTTGGAAATGATCCCTCTCAACAGCCATTACTTTTATTTTGATGATTCTAGTCGAAACGATTTCCCCGATGCACCAATCGACTTTCTGCGCTCATTAGAAGGGCTGACAGTTATTGATATCAATGGCGTTGACCAATCGCGTTGTCGAGTGGTTACCACTTTAATTCACGGTAACGAACCTTCAGGATTCATTGCGGTTCATTTATGGCTAACCGGACAACAAATACCCGCCGTTAACTTGAGAATAATTATTTGCAACCCCGAAGCGGCTCAACTTAAGCCGCTTTTCAGCCATCGTTTTATTAACAATAGCTATGATCTAAATCGTTTTTTTTCACATCCACGAGGACTGCCTTCTCCGGTAGCTCAACGTGCTAGCAAAATCATGCAACTGGTTAAAGAAGTATCTCCTGAAGCCATCATTGATATCCACAACACTTCCGGCGCTAGCCCATCTTTTTCAGTCAGTGTCAATGATAACAGTCAGCATTTAGAACTTGCGGCATTATTTAATCAAAAGATAATTATTACAGAGCTTGAAGTGGGTGCAATTATGGAGCAGGACCTCGGCGCCCCCATTATCACCGTTGAATGTGGTGGTGCCAACGATAAAACATCCCATACGATAGCTACCAATGGTTTACAAATGTTTTTTCAGAAAACACATGTTTTTGATAATGATAAACTCAATGTTATTATTTATAAAAACCCGGTAAGAGTAGCCCTTACAAATGATGCGTCTGTCGGTTTTGCAAATCAACCTTTAGCTACCACTGATATTACTTTGCGACAAGATATCGAAGATTTTAATCATCGTACTTTAGAAAAAGGTGAGTTTATTGGTTGGTGTCAATCCAAGGAAAGCAATCTACTTTCAGCGCAAAATCATTTGGGCAAAGAATTAATCACACACCTTATTCAATATAAACAAGGCCAACTTTATGCGGCGAGTGATCAGCAATTGTTTATGGTCACTAACCACCCAGAAATTGCAACCAAGGATTGTTTATTTTATTCAACACCGGTGCATTCTTAAGCCATTCAAACAACTATCCTTAGTGTGAGCCCTTGAGTTAAATCTAACGTAAAAGAGAAGTCCATGACGCACCAGTACAAAATCAATCGCGACTCGCAAGGCGTCGCTCATATTTATGCCCAAGATCCTATTTCAATGATTGCAGGACAAGGTTTTGCCCATGCTCGTGACCGTGGTATGCAAATGTTGTTGATGCGTATAATCGGTCAAGGTCGAATAGCTGAACTACTCGACCCAAGCCAAAACTCAATAAAAATTGATCACTTTTTCAGACGAATGAATTGGTATGCTAATACCGCTGAAGAACTCAATAGTCTACCACCAGCCATTACCAAAAAACTGGATGCCTACTGTGATGGCGTTAACCAGGCCTTTTCAAAATGGTCGCCTTTTGAGTTTAAATTAGTCGGCTACAAGGTTGAACCTTGGACCGCCAAAGATAGCATCTTAATTTCTCGAATGGTTGGCTATTTAACCCTCGCCCAATCGCAAGCAGAAGTCGAGAAACTAATCCTACAAATGATTCAAAATAATTTGTCCGTCGACAAATTAGAGGCCTTGTTTCCGGCTCAACTAGGCGAATTGGACAATGAACTAATCGAATTAATCAAGCAACTCAAATTAGATGATCCCATTGTTGATAAAGACATCCTATGGGCCTGTGGTGCGCCCCGAATGATGGCTTCTAACAATTGGGTTATATCCGGTAAACGCACCCGTTCAGGAAAACCAATTTTAGCCAGTGATCCTCACCTTGAAGTTAACCGCCTGCCAAATGTTTGGTATGAAATGTGTATTAGTGCACAAGATAGCTGGACAATAGGAAGTAGCATGCCAGGATTACCAGGCATTTTAATCGGCAGAAATAAGCATTTATCCTGGGGCGCTACCTACGCCTTTGTGGATAGTATCGATTCTTGGATAGAGCGTTGTGAGGCAGGAAAGTTTTTTCGAGAAGAAGATAATACTTGGCGTGATTTTAAGCAACGCAAGGAAATTATTAAGCTGAAAAAAGGTGAAACAGTTGAAGTTGCATTTTTTGAAAATGAGCTAGGCACACTTGAGGGTGATCCCTATTCAGACAAATATTGTTTGATCACCCAATGGGCAGCAGCTAATTCCGGAAAAAAATCAGTGCAAGCCGTCATCAACCTTTTAGATTGTAATAACGTTCAACAGGGAATGGAAATATACGGTCAAATAGAAACTGGCTGGAATTATGTCTTTGCGGATACCGATGGCAACATCGGTTATCAAATGTCTGGACGGGTTCCTATTCGACGTGAAGGAATTTCTGGGCTGATCCCTCTACCTGCGTGGAAAAAACAAAATCATTGGCAAGGATTTATTGATCTTAAAGATATGCCTCGTTGCTATAACCCGCCACAAGGTTATTTCTGTACCGCAAACAACGACCTAAATTGTTATGGAAAAAGTAATCCTATTAATCTACCAATGGGAAGTTATCGTGCCGACCGAATTGCCGAGTTGCTAGAAAAAAGCTCCAATATTGAGGTGGAGGACATTTATCCAATGCAGTATGATACCTATTCAAAGCAAGCTGAAGTTTTTATGCCGATCATCAAACCTTTATTGGATAACAGCCTTAATTCTCAAATATTAAAAGACTGGGATTTTTGTTACAACAAAGACTCAAAAGGCGCTTATCTTTTTGAAACTATTTATCGAGAACTCTATCTCCAAGTGTTTGGAGGACATGCGTTAGGCGAAAAAGTAGTCCAATTTTTACAACAGGAAAGTGGTACTTTTATTGATTTTTATGCACAATTTGATACCGTGTTATTAGCTGAAAATTCGATTTGGTTTAATGGCAAAACTCGCCAGCAATTATATCAACAGGTCATTGAAAAAGCGTTACAAACTAAAGCAAAAGAATGGCGAGAGGTGCAAAGCTATAATATGAAAAATATTTTCTTTGATGGTAAGTTACCAGGCTTTTTAGGTTTTGATAAAAAGGCTATTATAGCCAGCGGTGGACGAGCAACGATTTGCCAAGGTCAAATTTACCGCGCCGCGGGTCGAGATACCACTTTTATGCCCTCTTACCGAATGGTCACAGATATGGCCGATGACTTTATTTTAACCAATTTGGCTGGAGGTCCCTCCGATCGGCGTTTTTCAAAATGGTATACTTCCGATTTACAAGATTGGTTGGATGGTCGCTATAAAAAGCTAGAAAAGAATGGGCGAAAATCACCCTTCCCTTAAGTATTTTAGAAAGCCTCTAGATCCTGCTAAATCATATGCATGCCGATAAGGAGTTCTTGATAAATAAAACAACGTAGAATTAAACCATCGTCTTCATCGATATTCTCAAACGAGACACCATAAACAGGGTGACTATCGGAGTTATCTTCTTTCATATAACTAACTTTACAATCTATTGTAACCAGTTTTTCCACATTACCGATGGAAAGAGGCATCATAATATTAATCACATCTCCTAACGAAGCTATTTCTTTACTCGATTCAACCCTTCCACCGGAAAAACTTAAGTTAGTCATTTTTGCCGTCATAGCGGGTGATTTGGATGTTTTATTCAAAAGCGTCATATCAATATCAGTTTCTACCCGAATTTCTTTCCTGACTTCCACGGTCTGCACATCTTTTGGAATTTCTAGGTGTAAATAGGGATAAGGTTGTCCCCTGGTTAGCATCACGCGCGTTGAAAAACCAGAAACAACATTTTTAACCACAAATCTAAGAGTGACATTTTGACCTTCTCGAACAAAATACACTGTATCTTTACCGGTCATAGGGGCAGAAACGATGATGCTCGATACCGGATTAATACCGATACATTTCACCGGGTAACGCTGTTCAACATTATCCCCAATTTGAATTTGTAATAGATCACCAAAGGTAAGACCTAGCTCTTCAACTCTCATGAATTAGACTCTTTTATTAGCTAAAGGCAAAACTAGATAATGCCTATATCTAAATGCCATTTACCTGTATTATTTGTTTAGTTTGAATACCTTAGCTTTAAGTGTAGTCTTAATTTACAAAATAACGACCCCGCTAGAGCTAAATTTATAAAATAATCCGCTACAAGGAAATCCGCCTATATGCAGTCACTAAAAAAACACACTCTATGGCTTGGACCTCTTATTTCGCTTGTTATCACTTTTTTTCTAGCCCTTAATGGGCAATCTAACAGCATTACTTTGGTCATTGCCGTGACCAGCTTGTGTGCAATATGGTGGATATTTGAACCCATTCCCATCCCTATCACCTCTTTAATACCCTTAGCGTTATTTAGTTTGACTGGCGTGCTGAGCTCTTCTCAAGTGGCGCAAGCCTATGGTCATCCATTAATACTATTACTGTTGGGTGGTTTTATCCTTTCTCAATCGATGGCATATTCTGGAGCCCATCGGCGTATCGCCTTGTTAATGGTTAATCTATTTGGCGCTAATTCCGCCAGAAGTTTAGTGCTTGGATTTATGGTGGCTGCGGCTCTACTCAGTATGTGGGTTTCAAATACCGCGACCACCCTGATGCTTTTGCCCGTTGCATTGGCAACCTTAGAGGATAATAAAGATCCAAAATTGACTATCGCATTACTACTCGGTATTGCCTATGCCGCTAATATTGGTGGCATAGGTACACCAATTGGCACACCACCTAATGCTTTATTTATGTCAGGGTACAGCGAAGCCACCGGCATCCCCCTTGGGTTTCTTGATTGGATGAAATGGGGTGTTCCTGTCGTCATATTGTTTATTCCTTGCGCTATGCTTTGGATTACCAAGGGTTTAAAGCAGCAAATTAGTATCAAATTGCCGTCCGTTGGCCAATGGACTACACCAGAAATACGCGTATTGATGGTATTTGCTGTTACCGCTTTGTTATGGATTACTCGCAAGCAACCTTTTGGTGGCTGGAGCGAATGGACCGGGTTAACCAGTGCTAACGATGCCAGTGTGGCCCTTCTTGCTTGTATTGCTTTATTTATTATTCCCAGCGGCGCCACTGAAAAAAGTGAGACTAATTTGTCTAACGACAAACACCAGCCCTCTTCCGATAATGCTAGCGGACGACTACTTTAATTGGCACACTGCAAAGCAGATCCCGTGGGGCGTCTTACTACTTTTTGCCGGAGGTATCTGCATTGCAAAAGCCTTTGGCGCTAGTGGTCTTAGTCAGATAATCGGCGACTATTTGTCGGAATTGGCACTTCTAACGCCTTTATTGTTAATCGCCTTAATAGCTCTTTCTGTCACATTTATGACTGAAATGACAAGTAATACAGCGACAACCGCTTTACTGATGCCAATTCTTGCGGCCGCAGCTTTAAGCGCACAAATAGACCCTGCTTTACTGATGGTACCCGCAGCGATGAGTGCTAGTTGTGCGTTTATGTTGCCGGTAGCGACAGCGCCTAACGCGATTGTTTACGGAACCGATAAGATAGCCATTCAGACCATGGTTAAGACAGGTTTTGTTTTAAATTTAATCGGCGTGGTGATCGTAACCCTAGTGGTTTATTTGTTGGTCGGTGTGACCTAGCTGTGGGTATATGTCCATGGATGGACGGTATGTCACAAGCGGGCATGGATGCCGATGTGACCTCAGATTCTAAGTTCTAACAAATTTAAGTAATCAGCCTTGTAAAAACGCCTTAAACGCTGATTTTGCTTCATCGGTTTGTAATCCTTTCGCAAACACCTTGGCTTCCTTATCTATCAAGGCTAATACTGATTCAACTTGATCACCTTTTAATAAATTTTTAGTATCTTGTAACACACGTAAAGAATTTTGGGCTAGTTTATGTGCCTGCTTATGAGCCTCCGACCATGTTGCGTCAATATCGGGTAATAATTGAGTGACTAGACCGCTATCCAATGCTTCCTGGGATAAAAAAGTTCTGCCGGTTAACAGCCAATCATTTGCTTTGGCTGTGCCACATCGTTGCGCCAACAATTTGGATGAACCACCTTCAGGCGTCAGCCCTAGTTTTATAAAAGGAACCGAAAACTTGCTGTCTTTCGATGCGAAAACTAAGTCACAGTGCAGCAGCATGGTAGTGCCTATACCAACAGCTGCACCACCCACCGCGCAAACCAACGGTTTAGTCAGTTTAGCGATGGCTCTTAAAAATAAAATTACATGGCTATTTTCATTAAATTCACACTCAAGGAAATCAGCTAAATCATTTCCCGCGCAAAAATGCTTACTATCACTGCGTAAAAATATCACTTTAATCTTGTCATCTTGCTGGGCAATATTGATATGCTCAACCAGCGCCCCATACATGGCATCGGTTAAAGCATTTAGTTTATCCGAACGTGACAAAACAATCTCATATACCGATTGATCAATCTGTGCATTAATATAATTTGCAGTCATAATTTTTCCTAATTGATTAACTCACATCATTGGAGCAGCTAACGACAATATGTTGATCGTTAGTGTTGTTTTTGCTTTGCTATTTCAGGTCTTTTAAGATCGCCTTGGTATTGAGCCATCATCATTGCATAAACAGCGTATGCTGCAACATTTTGTGCCAGCGCTTTGGGATCGACTTTATCCAAAGTATCATCAGCTGTGTGGTGCAGATCAAAATAATCGGTACCATCTTGATGTAGTCTAAACACCATCATACCTTGTTCATAAAGAGGAATTAGATCAGGGCCTGGTGTGGCTTTATTATTGCCCCGAGCAATACCTAATGGTTCAAGCATGTCTTGCATCTGTTCAATAAAAGGCAGATCTTTAGTTTCTACTAAAGAGGAAAAACGATAAATCCGGCCGGCACCAAAATCCGATTCTGCACCAACGATCATACTATCCATCTTTTCTTTATTGTTTTTAGCATAGGAAAAAGCGCCCTTAAGACCTTGTTCTTCATTGGCCCAAAGGATCACTCGTAGGCTGCGACGAGGTTTAAAGCCTGCTTTTTTGATCAAACTGGCCGCGGCCATAGTGATCGACACACCAGCCCCATCATCTACTGCGCCGGTGCCTCAAATCCCATGAGTCTAGGTGTCCCCCCATTATCACAAATTGGTCGGGTTTTTCATTGCCGGTTATCTCTCCGATAACATTATGTGAAGTAAAGTCAGCACCGGCATGGGAACCTATATTAAGCTTTAGCGTAACTTTTTGTTGCCGCGAAAATATGCGCTCCAACTGATCAGCATCGGGGTTAGACAAAGCCGCCGCAGGAATTTTTGTAACCTTTTCATCATAACGCATCATTCCTGTATGCGGTAGGCGGTGAGTGTCCGTTCCAATGGAGCGAATAACAATTGCTAAGGCGCCTTTTTTAGCCGCTTCTATAGCGCCATTGCTGCGTGCTTGAACCGCTGGGCCGTATCCTTGGCCATCTATAAACCGTTGCATACGGTTACTAATAAAAACAATTTTATTTTTGATGCTTAGAGCATCAGCTTCTTTTAATGCAGCGAGTGACTTTAAATGAACCACTTCGGCTTCCAAGCCTTGTTCAGCGGTAGATACAGAACCGCCAAGCGCAGTTATATGCATATTTTGTGGAAAAGGCGCGGTTACCTCAGCAGTCTCGATGCCCCGTACCCAAGTTGAATAAGTGGTTTCTTCTGTATAAACCTTGTCAAAACCTAAGCTTTTCATTTTTGCGACGGCCCACGTTACCGCCAAGGGATCTTGCGCGGTACCAGCCATCCTAGGGCCTATCTCAGTAGTTAATGACTCGAGAATTTGGTATGCCAAGTCATTATTGAGTAATTCATCACGCAGCTTACTAATAGCTTTTAATTGCTTCTGTGATAACAAAGGGGATTGATTGGTGGTTTCACTCTGGTTATTAATAGTAACCATGGTCGATTGTTGTTGTATGGTTTCTTGAGTGTTTTGTTTAGGCTTGTCGCAAGCCAATAACATTAACCAGATTACAAATAGTGAAATAGTTCGAACAATGTGTGTTTTGGTCATAAGACGAGTCCTGCTAGAATTTTATAAGGCTAAATAGTAGCTTAGTTAGATTGTAATTTACAGTAATAAATGTAAACTCTAGTTTCCTAAAATGACTGGCGCTTGAGCGTCCTTCCCTAGGCTAATGAGATAAAAGATGATAAATCCAGAAACGCCAAAAAGAATAACTGATCGAATTGAAGAACTTGAAACCAAGTTTACCTTTCAGGAAGATGCGATTGAAGAACTCAATCAGGTATTAATATGCCAACAAAAGGATATCAACCGTTTGATGCTCGTCATAGAAAACCTCAACTCGCAGATGGAGCGTTTAAGTGATGAACAAGGCGTTAACCAGCAGAACGAGACACCCCCACATTATTAAGGGCTTTTCGACAGCTAGATCCGAAATTATTCAAGCTCGCATTGTCATAAAATTTAGTTTTTTCGACCAAGATCAATAACGCCCCAATGTGGAAAATGCTTTCTTACCAAGGTGTTAAGTTCAAATTCAAACTCACTGTAGTCAGTCGGTTTACAATCGCTGTCATCGGGATTGTAAGCCTGCCTGATCATACCCGCTGCAACCGTAATATTGCTCATGCGATCAATCATGACAAAAGAACCCGTCATCGGGCTTGACTCATAGTCATCAAACGCAACTTGTTGTGTAAGCTTTACTCGGCAAGGGCCGATTTCATTGAGTTCAAGATGAGTCGCATCAATTTGCTGCATACTATTAATTTCCACCCGATGCAAAACCTCATCAATACTGCCGCTGGCATATTTCCCCGGCATTTTAAAGTCATACTGCTTGTTTGGCATTAAGGCATCTTCGCTCATCCATACTATATCGGCTTCAAAATGGCGACCTAACTGTGCAGGAGAATCAACATGACACAGCATATCGCCACGACTGATATCGATTTCGTCTTCTAAAATTACGGTAATAGCCTCGCCTTGGATCGCTTTCGTTTGTTCTCCATCAAAGGTTACCAAGGATTTGACTCGCGAGTTCTTGCCTGAAGGCAACACGACTAATTTATCCCCAACTTTAACGCTACCGGCTGCCACAGTTCCACTATAACCACGAAAATCAGAACTCGGTCGATTAACCCACTGCACTGGTAAACGAAAATGTTGTGGCTGGCTGACAGAATGTATTTCAATTTCTTCTAAGGCTGTAATAAGGCTAGAACCATGAAACCAAGACAAAGGCTCCGAAGGGTTCACCACATTGTCACCTTTAAGTGCTGACATTGGGATGATTTGAATCGTATCGAATCCTAGCTGCTGGCTAAAGGCTAAATATTCTTTTTTAATCGCTTCAAACGCGGTTTGTTTATAATCAACCAAATCCATTTTATTGACGGCAACGATGACCTTTTTTATCCCAAGTAATGACACGATATAGCTATGGCGGCGAGTTTGCGCTTTCACTCCAGCTCTGGCATCGATAAGGATAATCGCCATATTGCAATGCGAAGCACCGGTCGCCATATTGCGCGTATATTGTTCATGACCTGGTGTATCGGCTATTATAAATTTTCGTTTTTCAGTCGCAAAATAGCGATAAGCGACATCAATCGTGATCCCCTGCTCTCTTTCCGATTGAAGACCATCAACTAGCAAGGCTAGATCAATTTCATCACCTTGAGTACCTGATTTTTTGCTGTCTTTTTCAATCGCTGCTAATTGATCTTCAAAGATCATTTTTGAGTCATGTAGAAGCCGCCCAATTAAAGTGCTTTTACCATCATCAACTGAACCACAGGTTAAAAAGCGCAACATATCTTTATCTTCATGGCTTTTTAAGTAACCCAAAATGTCTTTTTGCAATAACTGATCATCCGTTACTCGATAATTGGCTTTGACATTTAGCTTTGATTGACTATCTTTTATCATCTTATCCTTCGACATTATTACTATTCCAAAAATCCATTGCTGTTTAAAAAGTCCAGTATTTGGGCGACACAGGCTTGAGGATCATTACTTGCGGTATCAATACGAATTTCAGGATCTGAAGGCGCTTGGTAATCAGAATCAATACCGGTAAATTTATGGATCTCTCCGCGCCGTGCCTTTTTATACAGACCTTTAGGATCACGTTCTTCACACACGGCGAGTGGAGCATCGACAAAGACTTCTATAAACTCCTGGTTACCGAGTAAACTTCGAGCAAAAGCGCGATCCGTTCTAAATGGAGAAATAAACGCGGCTAAAACAATTTCACCGGCATCAACAAATAACTTACAAAGCTCGCTAATACGACGGATATTTTCAACCCTATCTCTATCAGAAAAACCTAAATCACCACAAAGTCCATGACGAATATTATCTCCATCCAGAAGATAACTATGTTTGGCTTGGCCTTGGAGTTGCTGCTCCAATAAATTAGCAATGGTTGATTTACCGGAACCACTTAACCCTGTAAACCACAACACACAAGGTTTTTGTTTTTTTAGCTTAGCTCTGGCTGCCTTATCGACCTGATGCGAATGCCAAACGATGTCGCTTGAATTATTTTGCATGGGTGTTCCTATTTTTTTTGTTAACGAATCAGCTTACCTCAAAAGACAACCTGAAGCGTTAGGGTGATTTTTGTATACTCGCTAAATAGTCACTTTTTTAGTCTCAACAGCGTCTATTTTCGAGATTAAAAATAGCCTTCCTTTTTTTTCTTTTCCATTGAGCCAACTAGCCATCACTATCGATTTTTCGACCTTGTCTTTCGGATGTTTTAGTTAAAAGCATCTCTTGAATGATATCGGGCAAGGTGCTGGCAGTCGATTCAAACCGCTCCGGTTAGAGGATAACAACCAAGAGTACGAAACCGGACGGATTTCATCATTGGTGTCTCGCCTTTTTCGAGTGGCATTCTGTCATCATCAACCATGATCAAACTGCCATCACGCTCTACTACTGGCCGTTTTTTGGAAAAATAAAGATCCGGAATTTGAATGTTTTGTTGGTAAATATATTGCCAAATATCCAATTCAGTCCAATTGGACAAAGGAAAAACCCGAATACTTTCACCCTGATTGATCTTAGCGTTGTATAACTCCCAAAGCTCGGGGCGCTGATTTTTAGGATCCCATCGGTGTTCACTATCTCTAAACGAATAAACGCGTTCTTTGGCCCGTGACTTTTCTTCATCTCGCCTAGCACCGCCAAATGCCGCATCAAATTTATACTGGTTAAGCGCCTGCTTAAGCCCTTGTGTTTTCATAATATCAGTGTGCTTGGAACTACCATGTGTGAAAGGGTTTACGCCTAACTCTACCCCTTCAGGATTTTGATGAACTAATAATTCAAAGCCATGTTCGATCGCCATTCGATCTCGAAAAGCAATCATTTCTTTGAACTTCCAAGTGGTATCAACATGTAACAAAGGAAATGGGAGTTTGCCGGGATAAAAAGCCTTGCGCGCTAGATGCAGTAACACTGAGGAATCTTTACCGACTGAATAAAGCATAACCGGATTTTCAAACTCAGCGGCAACTTCACGAAAAATATAAATACTTTCAGCTTCTAGCTGTTGTAAATGGGTCAGTTTAGGCATGTTTATTAGCTTTCCAAATAGATTATTTGAAATCTCTTTCCTTAGATTTTTAATAGGCGGTGTTGGATAGGCAGATGATAACAGAAGAAAACTTAAAATACTCCAAAAAGTAGTCAATAATTAAGCCTTTCAAGCTGTTGCAGAAATTTTTTAGACTTAGCGACTATTTATCTGACTAAGGAATTGATAAGATGACTTCCATCAATCAAATAAGCGCTGGCAAACTCGGATTTTATATGGCCTTGCAATTTTTACTTAAAATACTCTACCACCCCAAGTACTCCACTAAGTGGCGAATCGTCTTTTGGCTTAATGCGGCCTTATTGCTCTATTTAACCTTGATGCCAAGTGTTAATTATCGCCTATCCATTGACAACATCGATAAAGTATTTCATTTAGTCGGGTTTGGGGCGTTTGCTCTGTTTTTGGGGTTGGCTTATCCAAGATTACAGCTATGGAAAGTATTTTTTATTTCTAGCCTTTTGGGCATTTTGGTCGAGCTAATTCAATCACAAATACCCTATCGAAGTTTTAGTTTTGCTGATATGTTAGCCGATTGGCTTGGAATATTGATTGCTATAGTATTTTTAAAAATATCAAAGCCTACAAAAGAATAACAACCTTAATAAACACCTGTGAGTTACATTTATAGACTTTCAAGACAAATATTGAAACAGGGCGAAATCCGCAGGTTATTGACCTCGATGCAGCTTGCTAATGGATTGAACATTTCCAGTTTTAGAGTCATTATTTAACTTATTTTGCTGTTCTACCATTTCACTCAAATATTCGAGAAAATCGGGGCCTTTCTCATCATGTCTAATGCCGTACTCAACAAAAGCTTTCATATATCCGAGCTTTGAACCGCAATCATGAGATTTACCTATCAAATGGTAGGCTTCAACCGTTTCTATTTTCATTAGGCTAGAAATAGCATCGGTTAACTGAATTTCATTGCCTGTTCCAGGCGGAGTAAAGTCTAATAGATCCCAAATATTTTCAGATAAAACATAACGGCCAACCACCGCTAGATTAGATGGCGCTTCATCCTGGCTCGGCTTTTCTACCGCTTTAATAACCCGAGCAAAACCACCAGGGGACAGTTTTTGGCCATCACAATCAGCAATTCCATAATTAGATACCAAAGCATCGGGCACAGTCTCGACCATAACTTGATTTTTACCAGTTGTCTCGAAACGCTTGATCATGGTTGTTAGGTTATCTTTTTTTAAACAACATGAGCTTTCATCGATCAAGACATCCGGTAACACCACTACAAAAGGCTGTTCACCCACCAAATGGCGGGCTTTTAAAACGGCATGTCCAAGTCCTTTTGTTTCACCTTGACGAACGTGCATAATCGTAACATCCTTGGGACAAATAGCCTGAATTTCATCCAACAACTGCCTTTTGACACGGTTTTCTAGGGTTGTTTCTAATTCAAAGGACTTGTCAAAATGATTTTCTACCGCATTTTTAGAAGAATGAGTCACCAGAACGATTTGTAAGATTCCGGCAGCAACACACTCATCGACGATATACTGAATAAGGGGCTTATCCACTATGGGTAGCATTTCCTTAGGAATGGCCTTAGTCGCTGGTAACATCCGAGTCCCAAGACCCGCGACAGGAATGACTGCTTTTGTGATTTTCTTGTCTCTCATGATTCTATCCTTGTATACCCATAATAAGTGACCGAATTAACTAGTTATGGAATTATATGCTTACTTTTAGCGAAAGGCTAACAAATTCAACTTTAAACAATAGTCACTAAAGCGCCTTAAAAGTGAGTGTTTTTAGCTATTTCTAAGGAACCGATAATAAATCTAAACAACTTGATATGACTGTAAATGATAATGCCGTTTAACGAACCTAACTGGCTGATTTTTGGTGTTTTTTAAATTATCTCTATTTGTGTTATCCATTTTAGTTATTGGCTTAAAAAACGCTTCATGCTTATTATCTATCTATTGGTTAAATGATACAGGTGTAAACTAATCGCTGCTAAAACTGTGTCACTTAAATTAAACGCAATCGTTAAAGGAGAAATGATCTCAATGGGACTTTATCAACCAGCCCAAGCAAAAGATAATTGTGGATTTGGTTTGATTGCTCATTTGGACGGCAAACAAAGCCACCGCTTACTGCAAACTTCACTCACCGCTCTGAAACGTATGACTCATCGCGGAGCCATATCGGCCGACGGTAAAACCGGTGACGGCTGCGGGCTATTGATTCAAATGCCGATCCAATTTTTTAAAAAACTCGCGCATGACCTCAATTTTATCATTGGCGACCGCTTTGCAGTAGGTCAAGTTTTTCTTAGCCAGGATTCAGACAAAGCAAATATTGCCAAACAAATACTAGAAAAAGAACTGCAAAAAGAAACCCTCACGGTGGCAGGATGGCGCCAAGTACCTCTAAATGAGGCGGTTTGTGGGGACGTAGCGCTTAAAAGCATGCCTCGTATTGAGCAGGTCTTTGTGCAAGCACCACCAGGTTGGAGTAAGCAAGATCTTGAAAGACGGCTATTTATCGCGCGCCGTCGGGCCGCTGATCAGATCCCCGATGATCCTGACTATTATGTGGTCTCACTTTCTTGCCGAGTCATCGTCTATAAGGCGCTGGTTATGCCTAAATATCTGGACCAATTTTATCCCGATTTAGCCGACCCAAATTTAGAAACCGCCATCAGTTTGTTCCATCAACGCTTTTCCACCAATACTGCACCTTTATGGAAGTTTGCTCAGCCATTTCGTTTTCTTGCTCATAACGGTGAAATCAATACCATATCAGGCAATCGAGACTGGGCCAAAGCGCGTCACGCCAAGCTCTATAGTCCTTTACTACCGGATCTCGGAAACCTTAAGCAACTAGTCAACTTTAAAGGTTCTGATTCTTCCACGCTAGATAATATGCTAGAAGTCATGCTGGCTGGTGGTATGGATATATTCCGAGCGCTTCGTTTATTAATCCCACCAGCGTGGGCTAAGCGGCGAAATATGGACCCCGATTTACAAGCTTTTTATGAATTTAACTCGATGCACATGGAACCTTGGGATGGCCCGGCTGGGATCGTTATGTCAAATGGCGAGCAGATAGCCTGTACTCTGGATCGTAACGGTTTACGACCTGCTCGCTATGTGATCACTAAAGACCGCATTCTAACGGTGGCTTCAGAAGTTGGTGTTTGGGATTATAATGAATGCGATGTGGTAGAAAAAGATCGAGTCGGTCCTGGCGAAATGTTAGCTGCAGATATTACTCGCGGCAGAATCTGGCGAACCAATAAAATTGATGATCTTCTAAAAAATAGACATCCCTACTTAGAGTGGCTAAGAGAAAACACTATTCGATTACGTAGCAATTCGCGCCTAGAAAAAAAGGCCGCAGATAATTATATCAATGAAAATCTAAAAGATTTACCGATTTTTCAAACCCAGTTTAATGTATCAGTCGAAGAATGTGAACAGGTTATTCAGGTGTTAGCCAACCAAAGTCAAGAAGCAACCAGTTCAATGGGCGACGATACGCCACTAGCGGTTTTATCTCAACAATCGCGCAACCTTTTTGATTATTTTAGACAACAGTTTGCACAGGTCACTAATCCTCCGATTGATCCCCTGCGAGAAGCATCAGTCATGTCACTAGAGACCTGTTTTGGTAAAGAACATAATGTCTTTCAAGAAACTACCGGGCTTTCTTTTCGCGCCATTATAAACAAACCGGTACTTAACTACGCCAAAATTCAGCAATTGAAAGAGCTTGATCAAGGCTGCTATCAGTTTCAGTCCATATCACTCAATTATCCAAAAACAATGGATCTTTGTGATGCGTTAGTAGCCGTTTGTGATCAAGCGGTAGAACTGGTTAAAAATGGTTGTGTAATTTTGCAACTATCAGATCGTGATATTACTCGAGATACCGTGCCAATTCATGCTGCTCTTGCCACGGGCGCTGTCCACCAACGATTAATTACCGATGGGCTTCGTTGTGATACCAACATCGTGGTTGAAACCGCAACCACTCGTGACCCACATCACTATGCAGTGTTGATTGGTCTTGGTGCAACCGCTATATCACCCTATATGGCTTTGCAAATCGTCAATCGATTATCCACGGAGGGTAAACTTCAGTACGATATTATTGAAGCACGCAAAAACTATCTAACCGGCATCAACAAAGGGCTATTGAAAATCCTTTCTAAAATGGGTATTTCAACCATTGCCAGCTACCGTAGTGCTCAATTATTTGAATGTGTTGGCCTAGATGCCTCAATAATTGAAATGTGTTTTCCGAGTGTGTTAGCTCACGTATTGGTGGAGCGACTTTTAGTGATTTACACGACACAATGGTCAAGCTTAATTTTAAAGCATGGTCCAATGACAATAAGATCCAGCGCAAGGGTCAATTTAAGTTTGTACATGGCGGTGAATATCATAGTTATAATCCAGATATTGTCACTGGACTTCAAAAGGCCATTGAATCCGGTCACTATCAGGATTATCTTGCCTATGCCGATCAGGTTAATAATCGACCGATCACCAATTTGCGTGATTTAATGCAGCTAAAACTAAGCAAAAATCCATTAGATATTAAGCGAATCGAGAGTAAAAACCAGATATTTAAGCGTTTTGATTCTGCTGCCATGTCGATAGGCGCGCTTAGTCCAGAAGCACACCAAGCTTTATCCGTCGCAATGAATCGAATCGGTGCTCGGTCCAATAGTGGTGAAGGTGGCGAAGATCCTAGTCGCTTTTGGTACCGATAAAAACTCAAAAATTAAACAAATAGCCTCCGGACGCTTTGGTGTTAATGCCTCTTATTTAGCCAGCGCTGAAGTGTTGCAGATAAAAATTGCACAGGGTGCAAAACCTGGTGAAGGCGGACAATTGCCTGGCGCTAAAGTCACTTTAGAAATCGCTGACCTTCGCCACGCGACTCCCGGTGTCACTTTAATATCCCCTCCTCCACACCATGATATCTATTCGATAGAAGATATCGCGCAGCTAATTTTTGATTTAAAACAGGTTAATCCAAAAGCATTAATTTCAGTCAAGTTGGTATCAGGGCCCGGTGTAGGAACCATCGCAGCAGGGGTAGCAAAAGCCTATGCCGATATGATTACTATTGCCGGTTATGACGGTGGCACAGGCGCAAGCCCTCTAACCTCAGTTAAATACGCTGGAACCCCTTGGGAAATCGGTTTAGCTGAGGCTCATCAAGCACTGATTGAGAATAATTTAAGAGACAAGATCTGCCTCCAGGTAGACGGCGGTCTTAAAACCGGTTTAGATGTTATTAAAGGATCCATACTCGGTGCCGACAGCTTTGGGTTTGGCACTGGACCAATGGTCGCATTAGGTTGTAAATACCTTAGAATATGTCATTTAAATAACTGTGCGACCGGTATCGCCACGCAAAATACACGTCTTAGAAAACACCATTTCAAAGGATTACCTGAGAAAGTTGAACTCTATTTTGACTTTATTGCCACTGAAGTACGACAATGGCTGTCGCGTTTAGCGGTTGAGTCTTTAGATCAGCTAATTGGTCGCACTGACTTGCTTAACCTGTTACCGGGAAATACACCGCAACAGCAAAAATTAGATTTAGGCATTATCTTAACCTCGGCAAAACGCCCTGAGGGCTCACAAGCTCATTATCAACAAATTAGAAACGAACCTCACGATCAAGGCATACTAAATCGTAAAATTTTAGGCGACGTTAAATCAAAAATGCAGTTTGCTGAAAAAGACATTCAATTAGATTATGGAATCAAAAACTACGACCGTTCAGTCGGTGCTGCGCTATCCGGCTATATCGGTGATCAGATTAATCAATATCGACTAAACAAGCAAAATTACCAAACACCGACAATTAATCTTACTTTTAATGGAATAGCCGGACAAAGTTTTGGCGTATGGAATGTAGAAGGCGTTAATATGCAATTAACCGGAGATGCCAATGATTATGTCGGCAAAGGTATGTCTGGAGGTTGTATTAGTATTCGCTCACCAGCTAATATTAATTATGTCCCAAGTCGTGGTTCAATTATTGGCAATACCTGTCTTTACGGTGCCACCGGCGGAAAACTCTTTGCCTCAGGGCAAGCTGGCGAACGTTTTGCGGTAAGAAATTCCGGGAGCCTTGCGGTAGTCGAAGGCGTTGGCGATCATGGTTGTGAATATATGACGGGGGGCAGTGTATTGATATTAGGCCCTGTCGGTGAAAATTTTGCTGCGGGTATGACTGGAGGTCTAGCCTTCGTTTTAGATATCAGAGATACCCTGCACAAAAACATTAATCCGCAACATGTCGAATTATATAGTTTTAGCGACAATGAGTGTGACGATTATACCGAGCAGTTAGTTGAAATGATTCAACAGCATATTGAGCATACCGATAGTGCTTGGGCCAAAAAGGTCAAACGAAACTTCGATCAGTATATCGATTATTTTATGCTGGTTATCCCAAAATCTTCGGTTGAAACCTCACCAACCAAAAGCCACCCCATCAGTAACGAAGGTAGTAATCGGATTGGTGTCAAACCATCGATCAATTTAAGGGTGGTGAACTAATGTCTCAACAAAAAACAACCACCGGCAATGTCACCTATAAAGAAAAAGAAACGTTGGATTTCTTGGAATATCCAAGAGAGTTAGCCGATAAACGTAGTGCGGATGAGCGTTCTATCGATTTTAAAGAAATTTATGCTAAATCTAATGAACAACAGCTTAGCCAACAAGCTAGTCGATGTCTCGATTGCGGAAATCCCTATTGTGAATGGAAATGCCCGCTACATAATTACATTCCAAACTGGTTAGAAAGTGTGCGTAGCGGTCGCAATATACAAGCAGCAGAATTAATGTACGAAACCAATCCTTTACCTGAAATATGCGGTCGAGTTTGCCCACAAGATCGTTTATGCGAGCAAGCCTGTACTATCAATACGGGGTTTGGCGCCGTCACTATCGGTGCAATTGAAAAAAATATAAGTGATCAGGCTATCGCCATGAAATGGCGTCCTAGCAAAATTAATAGCCAATTTTCAAACTTTAAAGTTGCCATCATTGGCGCAGGTCCTGCTGGTCTTGCTTGCGCAGATAGATTAGCTAACCAAGGCGTAAAAGCTGTAGTTTACGATCGATACCCTGATATTGGAGGCTTGTTAACTTTTGGTATACCAGGATTTAAATTAGAAAAATCAGTCATGCGCAATCGAAAAGAGTTTTTACAGGACATTGGCGTTGAATTTAAACTCAATACCGAAATAGGTAAAGACGTCAGTATACAACAACTCCGTGGTGAGTATGACGCACTCTTTTTGGCAATGGGAACCTACCGCAGAATAGAAGGTAATTTTGAAGGTTTTCAAGCCAAAGGCTTTATCAACGCACTCGACTATTTGATTGGCAATGTTAATCAAAATTGCTGAAAACTACCAAGCCCTGCGTGAGTGTTTTCCGCCCGCAACTCGCTTAAAAACCAGAAAGTGGTGGTTATTGGTGGTGGCGATACCGCCATGGATAGTGTTAGAAGTGCCATACGTCAGCAAGCAGCCAAAGTCACCTGTATTTATCGGCGCTCTCAGCAAGCTTGATGCCGGGTTCTCCTCAAGAAGTTAAGAACGCCCAAGAAGAGGGTGTTGAATTTATGTTCAACCAACAGCCGACTAGCATAGAAACAGATAGCAACAATCAGGTAATAGGATTGAATTTACTGGAAACACGCCAAGTAACGCAATCCTAACGACACTAGCCAACTACGCCAGCAGTTTAAAACGATTGAAGGTAGCCAGCATTTTTTATCGGCCGATTGCGTCATCACCGCCTTTGGATTTGCGCCAAGCCCTGAAGCCAGTTTTGATGACCTAGGATTACAGCTAGAAGAAGACGGTCGAGTCCATATGCAACCCAAAGATTCGATGAGTCATTCATTAGAAACCAACCTACGAAATATTTATGCGGGTGGTGATATGGTCAGAGGCGCTGATCTGGTTGTTACCGCGGTCTCCGACGGCGTGCAAGCCGCTAGCCAAATTCTGACCCGATTTAGCGAAAAGGAATCGCACTAGACTGCCAATTATCCCAACTTTTTTATGCGCTATCGAAAACCGAGTAGCAGTCTATCAATTAGGTTTCTTCGGCATCAGCAACTTGACTATCATCTAGCGCATCGGTTACGGCAACCACTAAAGTTGCCAAGGGTATTGCAAAAAATACGCCCCAAAATCCCCAGATACCACCGAAAAATAACACCGCGGCGATAATTGCCACAGGATGAAGGTTGTTGGTCTCTGAAAAAAGCAGCGGCACTAATAGGTTGCCATCGATGGCTTGGATAATGAGATAAGACACCATTAAATACATGAAGGTGTCACCCCCACCAAACTGAATTAGCCCGACTAAAGCAACAGGAATAGTCACCAGCGTTGCGCCAATGTAGGGTACCAATACTGACAAACCAACCAAAACAGCTAATAAAACAGAATAATTAAGACCGAATATAACAAAAGACACGTAGGTCACGCCTCCAACCACAAAGATCTCGACCACCTTGCCACGAACGTAGTTTCCTATTTGAACATCCAATTCTTTCCAAACACGCATTGATAGCTGCCTATCATCAGGTAGCCAACGAGTAAACCAATGTAAAATGGTTTGTTTATCTTTTAAAAAGAAAAATATCAACAGAGGTACCAAAATCATATAAATCATGATGGTTACAATATTTTTAAAGGAAGCTAATGATGCCGATACCAATAAATCCCCCATATTAGTCAAACCAGATCCCAGTTGTTGGATGACCAACTCAATTTGCTCTTTAGTCACTAATTCAGGGTATTTTTCTGGAATTTCGAGTAATTTAGCGTGAATGTTCGCTGCCATGTTAGGTAAATCAGTAAATAAGGATTCTATTTGATGACCCACTAGAGGGATAATGCCAACGATAATTGCTAAACTAATGGTACAAAAGGATATAAAAACAGTAATAACGGATATCAAACGTGGAATACGTTTTTTTACCATTGCACTAACGGCCCATTCCAATAAATAAGCCAAAACCGTAGCGACCAACAATGGCATAAGGATTTTTCCCATAAAATAGATGGTCAAAAATCCTGCTATCAACAATACGGCGAGAATAACCGCTTGTGGATTTGAAAAATTACGCCTAAACCAGCGCAAAAATAATCGACTCATCGTTAGTATTTACCTCTTAATCACATGAAAGTGAAACTCATCGCCTTGTTGCACTAGGTCTAATTGATGTTCTGTACCTTGTATAAATGAAACACAATCTCTTTTTGATACGGGATCGGTTGCCAACATAAGCAGTGTTTGACCTTTCTCTAATCGCTTTAAACTTTGTTTTAACTTTAATAAAGGCATCGGGCAAGCCAGGCCGCGAGCATCCACTAGCAAAGCTTTATCCCTAGTGGCGACTTTTATGTGATTTTGTTGCATGACTTATATACCTAATAAAAGCTCATTCTGGTTAGCATGGCTATTGTGGTGTCTCTTTATTGGCAACAATGATAAACTATCGGTCACGAGGCTGCACCATTAAAGCTAAATTTTTTAGGAACTTAATTGATTTATAAGTATCATAATGTGAATAGCGGACTGCATACTTAAGCCTTTTAATGAGTAGAATTATCAACCATGAAACCATCACTACAATTCACTTCCTTTATATTGCCATTTGCTACCAGTTGCATCTTCGCTTTTGCTGCGGGCTCTTTTGCAGCTTCCAACGATCTACCGGATATCGGAAGTAGCGCGTCTCAAGTCTTTAGTCTAGCTAAAGAGCAAGCTGTCGGTGACTCCTATATGCGTCAATTGAGAGCGGTAGCGCCGATACT
>JAUZSK010000034.1 GCA_030949565.1 Enterobacterales bacterium | reverse complement strand
GTTACAAATTATGCAACAAAAGCTATTTTATCAAAAACAATTAAATATCAAATTAAAGACTTATCGATTTACCGAGTCTCAGGTTAATTATGGTGGTAGTTTTGCAGCCAGAGAGCGAGTTCAAAAAATAAGTGTATTAGGATCTAGAATCAAACGGCAGAAAGTGGCATTTAGTGACGCTGCCAAGGTACAACAGAAACAAGCGCAATCCTTCGATGAAATTGAGTATAGTGCAACTCTGTATGTTGAGTTTATATTGAGTTCACTTTAAATTCAGCAACTGCAAAAATAGCCGTTAGCGCTCACTGATATTACAACATTTAGCTTCAGTTTGTTTTTTAAGTGCGATCGCTATATAGTGGTATCTTAACTTGGTTACAAGAACATCAGCGGTGATACGTATTACGCTTAATCTAATCACCCTTCTGGTTTCATATTTTATCGATAGTTTTTTTAAAGACTTGTAAATATTTCAACTACAGTCAAGCAGTCAAGCAGTCAAGCAGTCAATGGATTATATATCATTTAACTTATTAAAAGGACAAAGTCATGCGTTTATTCACTTATTTTTTTCTACTTGGTTTATGTTTTAACTTAGCGGCAGAGCAGAACTCTCACCAAGGCAAAAACAAGTCCGGTAAGCCCACACCAAAAGCGGCTACTTATATTACTAAGCATCAAATAAAAATTGCTGGTAAAAATATAAAATATGAAGCCACCGCAGGCACTCTTTTAATCAAAAATGATCAAGATGAAGCCATCGCATTATTCGGTTTTACTGCCTATGTAAGTACTCAATCGAAACAGTCAAACAGGCCAATTGTTTTCGCCTACAATGGTGGTCCGGGCTCGGCGTCTATTTGGTTGCACATGGGAGTGTTAGGCCCACAGCGAGCCATTATTAATGACACAGGTTTCACTAATAATGGGCCGTTTAAACGGGTTTCCAATCAATACTCCATTCTCGATGAGGCCGATCTGGTTATGATTGATCCGATAGGAACCGGATTTTCAAAGTTTATCGGCAAGGCTAAAGGTTCCGACTTTTGGGGCGTTGACCAAGACATTAATTCTGTGGGTGATTTTATTGCGCAGTATATTACTGAGAATAAACGCTGGGCATCACCTAAATTTATTTTAGGGGAAAGTTATTGGCGAGTATGCGATCCAGCAGGTTTGAGTCTAAACCTACTTAATAAACATAATATTGCACTCAATGGCGTTATTTTAGTGTCACCCTTTTTAGATTTTATTACAGGTTTTGATATCGATGGTATTGATCTGCCGCATATCTTATTTTTGCCCGCATTTGCCGCCACTGCGGAGTATCATAAGGCACTAAAGAATCAACCGAACAACAGAGATAGTTTTTTACGCGAAGTAGAGAAATTTGCTACCGGCGAATATGCCAGCGCATTGATGCAGGGTTCTATGTTGGATCATAAAACTAGAGAACATATTTTAGATAAACTTCAAGCCTATTCCGGTTTGTCTCGGGACTATTGGGATCGCGCAAATCTAAGAGTCGGGCATCAACAGTTTGTCAAAGAGCTGTTAAGAGACCGTAAACAAACAGTGGGTAGAATCGACTCTAGATTTAAAGGTGAGAGCATTATATTAAATGCAGATAGCATGCAGTATGATCCCATGACGACTTCCATTGGCCCTAGTTATCTAGCGGCTTTTATGGATTATTATAGTAAGGATTTAAAAGTGCCAGCCAAACAAAAATATGCCGTATTTGGTAATGTATTTACCCAATGGGATTGGGGGCATCGCCAACCAGGGGCGGGCTTTAAATTACCCATGCCTAACACTTCCATTGATCTTGCCTACGCTATGACCAAAAACCCGAATATGAAAGTCTTGTTTATGCAAGGTTACTATGACTTAGCCACACCCTATTTCACGACTAAATACTTAATCAGTCATCTAAATATCTCCAGCGCAGCCAGAAAAAATATTACCGAAGCTTACTACGATGCCGGTCATATGATGTATGTACATGATGATAGTCTAGTAAAATTTAAAACTGATTTAGCGGAATTTATTAAAGCGAGTTACTGATTGATGAAGCTGGGTAAAAAAATAAATGGATAGTTTTAATTATGTTTATTGGCATTTGATAATATTACTCAACATCAAATAGGTAAGGAGCTTAAGCTCCTTATTCATAAAAAGACCTAAGCGTTGAGAGTGTTGAGTCATAAGCTGAAAAGTCTTATTTTAAATTAATCGATTAAAATTACCAGTTTTTCAATCTCAATTTTGAAGCAGAATGCCCTTTGTCAGCCGCTTTTTGATACCATTTTTTTGCCTGAGTTATGCTTTTTTCGACTCCAATACCTGACTCATACATTAGAGCAATTTGATAGGGTGCGCCTCGACTACCTTTAGCCTCTGCTTTTAAAAAATATTCTAAGGCTTGTTTAAGATCAATCAGTACACCTTTTCCGTAGCGTAAGAAATAACCTACATTGTACAAACCGTAGGCATTATCTTTTGCCGCTGCTTTCATATAATATTGATACGCCTTATCTAAATCCTGATCCGTCCCCGTACCATGCTCGTAGAAATAACCCAAGGTGACATAAGCATCATCATCGCCTTCTCGGGCGGCGGAGTACATCCAATCAAATGCCTTTTTCTCATTTTTAAGACCACCTTTATCTCTCAGATAACTGGCTACTTCGTATTGCGCCGCCGCGTGCCATCGATTACCTGCAGCAAACCAATAGTCAACTGCTACACTTTTATCGGCGTCAACACCTAGCCCATATTCATGCATAACGCCCATCGCATATAAAGCCTGAGGTAGCAATTGATCAGCCGACAACTGCATATATTTTTTAGCCCTGATTTTAACTTCTGGATCTTTTGACGATTTAAGTTTACCTAAAAAACTAGCAGCATATTTAAATTGAGCCAATGCGTTGCCTTGATCTGCTAACTTTTTTAAAAGAGCGTAATATTCTTCCTCTTTTATATTTTTTCTAGCATTTTGATAACTAAGTAAACGTACATAAGAGCTACTCACATAGCCTTCTTTAACAGCTCGCTTATAATATTTTTTGGCGGTTTTAAATCGGTTTTCACCGAATACTTCTTCAATATAAAAATCCGCAAGATCTGCAAGGGATTGACCTTTACCAAACTTATTGAAGGCTATTTGCAGAAAATCATGGGATAATTGCGGATCTTTTTCAACCCAAATCCCTTCGGAATAAAGGCCAGATAAAAGAACGTAAGCTTCAAAATATTCAAGCTCAGCGGCCTTAGTTACAAACTCTAAACAAGCTTCTTCAGTATAATTTGGTAGCCTGTTCTTTAGACAAAGTCGGGCTAATCTCATATAGGCGATCGGGCTATCTCTTAGTGATGTTTTTAAATACCAATCACTGGCTGCTTCATATTCTTCGCCAGCCGCTAAAATATCACCTAAAGCAATAGCCGCATGTCCCACGCTATTCGCAAGAGAGGTTGCTACAGTGAAACCAAGGCTATTTTCAGCTGAATTAATACGACCACTGTTGCCCATGACACGGTTAATAAACTCGATATTGTCGAAATAAAATAAACGCTGAACACCGGTTTCAACATCCTCAGCAACCACGACATAATACACGCCTTGATTAGCGCCTCGCAGATCTAAGTAGGTATCGATATATTTAAACCCAGCCAATTCTAAGATATCTTGCACATCACCCCATGAGGCCGCCTCATAGGCATCATAATAATGTTCACCATAACCACTAGCAAACACACCTTGTAAAATAAAACCCACAAAACCTTCATGGAAATCAACTTTTGCCTGATCGTCTAACTGCTTATAGCACTCAACCGCAGATAAATGAGGCTTAATACTCCAATAATTCAAACCAACAATCGCTTCCCAATCGACATCGCTACAACTTAATTGTTTCGATTTTATTTTTGCCAGCAGCGCCAAATAGGTATCATGCTTAAGCACCGTTTGCTCTGGCTGAGATGATTTTAAATAGGCCGACCAAAGCGTTTGATAAGAAACAGATTGTGGATCCGTTTTGTACTTGTTGATTAATCCATTAAAATGCTTGTCTGATTGTTTTCCCGCCTCACTAACACGATTAGATGCACAACCAAGCATCATGAAAACCAAACTAATAAAAACTAAGACGAGATGGAAATATTTATTCTGCATACACTGCTTCCCTATTGATTTTATTTCTTTTTGTGACTATTCAGCTTTCCTAAAGCGTTAATGTGTTTTTTAAGTAGTCGCTGGTTAGTTACTTCTTTTTAAGTAAACTTTTGGCTAAAGAACGGAGTTTGTCCTGTTGTGATTTTTTGCTTTCTCCACTAGTATCCTGTAATACCACATTCATCCCTAATTGCTCTTTAACATTTTTGACTAAGGAGACATATTCTGCCGTATTTTTAGCATCAACATAATTGATTTTAGGGGTATACTGGTGCGTAACTGTGACACTTTCACCCTGACGTTCGACTTTTTTATGATAACTAAAATAGTCTGTATTCTTTTCAATATTTTTATCATCAAAGGTAATGATTTTCCCTTTGTGGCTTCGAATGGTTTGAGAATAGAGCAAGTCAACATGGTTTAAAACCGAAAATGGGTGTTTCCTTACTAAGGTTTTAGGTGTCGCTAAGTATTCTCTCATATCAGTGGCATAGACTGAAATATAACGTTTACCGCCACTTCTTTCTGTCCAGTTTTTTATCTTATACTTGGTATATATTATGATTTCATTTTTATTTTCATCATCTTTTATATTAATATCATCGACAATTTCAATCTCGGGATAAATACTAGAATAAAAGTTTAAAAAGTTTTCGGAAAGTATTTTAGGTCCATTCGAAGCGATGCTATATCTTATCGAGTCCGCTTTTAAACCGCGAAATATTGTTTCAACGATTAGTGTGGTTGCTTTTTGTAGATCAGGAATATCAAATATTTCGCGGGTTTCTACTGATGGATTTTCACGATTAATACGATTTATTTGACTAATAGAACGTGTACCTTTTTTTACCACTAGTGCTTTTTCATAATCGATAAAACCAATATTTTTCAAACCGCCTCTTTGATGTGACACAGTGCCGTCTAACCAGTATTTTTGGGATTTATAATCGAGATTAACAATAACATGGTCAAATGCACCAGGGCTTGGAACCTGTTCATCCAGTACCTTACCCCCATAGCTCGAAACCAACGCAGGATAGGCTTGTATGCCCATTTGATGCAAGATTGTAATTAATAAAGTTGTTTTATCTTTACAATCTCCGTAGCGCCGTTCAAAGACTTCTGCCGGTGAAAAAGGTTGGTGAGTATTTTGTCCGACTTCAATACCAAAATATCTTACCTCATCCTGCACAAACTGCAACGCGCTTGCAATTTGGTCTTCCTCCGTTGAGGATTGTTTTTCCCATTGGGCTATTTTATTGAGTAATTCAGGAGAGGTTTCCTTAGCCGTATATAGATCTAGCGCCCACTGGTTAACCTCCTTCCAGCTTTTATATTCAGTAAAATCGATAAACGAGTAGGGACTAAACCAAGAAGGGTATCTGTCTTCTTGTGCAATCGCTGTGGTGTTCTTCATATCCCAAGTATATTCTGTTAAACCATCCTGACTAGCTTTTTTATAACGCTTATCACTCTTACTAAATTGAATATATGCATTTTTTTTGGTGACTAGTCTTAAGTGTAGATTTTCTAGGGAAATACCCCAACTAGTCGAAAATCGTCCAAATCTTTTTTCACCTAAAATTGGATTAGTACCAGTAATTGTATAGCCATAACTAATTATATCATTGACCCTAATATCTTTTAATATTGCTAAAACTTTTACTCGACCATTATATTGACGTTTATCTTTACTGGCATCTTCGTTTAGTATTTTTATTTTACTAGGTTCTAATCGACTCGTCGTCTTGCCATCACGAGTCACTAAAATGTCATGCCAAACCAATTTTTCAAAATCTGGATTAAAGCTAATACCAATCTCTGCAACATGTACTAATCCGTTTTCGTTCACTGGTTGCATCGTGATACGAAGATAGTTCGACATTTCTTTTTGAGAAACATCGTATTGTTGGTCACTTAGGAGATACCTTACGCTTGATTCATTGTCTATTTTTGCGGGATGGTATTCAAGATGAAAAGGTTTCACCCAGCCGGCGGGTGGCTCATATTTTATATCAACTGGGGCTTTAGTTTCTGCGCTTAAGGTTAAAGAAAAAATTGGCAGACAAAATACAAAAATAGTTTTGCAGAATTTAATCATGGATAAAAGGATCCTTTTTATCGAATGTTAATGTTGCAATCCAAAGCAACATCGTTAACTAAATGTTAATGATTGAGTGATTTAGCTAGGGATAGCTTTTAAGTAATTCAATCAAATAAATGACTAGTAAACCGATTCTATCATCTTGAAACTAGCTTGACCATGGGTAATATTTACCAAGATACCTAGTCAAGCTTACTACTTTGCTCAAACTTTGGTAAAAGATTAGCGGTCACTAAATCATCAACTCCTTGAGCTAAAACTAATGGTTGGTTAACTTGCTCAGGGTGCACTACAAATTCAAGCCCTAACTTGTAAAATTTGCTGGCTAATTCGAACTGCTCGAGCTGCTCTAAGGTTTGCGCCATCATAAAATAACTTTCGGCATTGGCTTCAAGTTGGATGCCCTGTTCTAAATGAGCTTTTGCTTTGCCCCATAGAGCGATGTTAAAGGCTAATTTACCGAGTGATAAATGAATACTATTAGCTGCTTGCGGATGGCTGGCATACCAATTTTCCAGAAATGCAAACTGCTTATTACCTAGCGGGCTTTTAATATCGCCAAATAATTTAATAGTTTTATTATCGGGGTTTTTCTTAAACAAAGGACGGATTAAGCTTTCTGCTTCATCCATTTGATCAAAATAAATTAATAACTCGGTATAACAAATAATATTATCGCTATTTTTACGGCTAGCATTGGGCAATTTTAACCAGGCATCTTTTAGCCCTTCGAGCTCTCCTTGGCGTGATTTTAGAGTGAGGATATGGCTCACACTTTGAGTTTCTATTTCTAAAAGGATGTGGTTATTAAAAACCTGATGTTTTTTTAATATTGGTAGTAATTCCATAATAGCTTGCCAATCTTGGATTCGCCTATAGGTCATACATAAAAGCTTTAAAATAAATGGATGATTAGCATGTTTGATACGCAGGTCGGTGAGAGTGGCTAATGCTTGTTCGTGTTGTTTATTGTCGAGCTGTAATTGTGCCTGAGTTAATCCTATTGCAACTTTAGCGCCGGGTTCAGACTGATGTGCTAAGCGTAAGTATTGGTCTCGTCGATCTTCCGCATTTTGATGTTGCGCTGCTTGCGCTGCAACTAAATAATTAATCAGTTTAGTATCAGAATTTTTTGCGGCTTTAATCATGGTATTTTCAGCTTGTTTCCAACGTCCTTCAACAAAAGCCAACATTCCTTTAATCGTCAGTTTACGTGCCTTTTTCCAAACACGACCACCCTGCCAGCCTTTTACTCTATTTGCTCCAGCTAAGAAACTACGGATGATAACGCCAACAAAAAATAATAGAGATAAAAATACTAATAAAAGCGCTATTGCGACCCAAAGCCGCATTTCGTAGCTAGTATTACCCACCGCTATCATGAAAATCCCAGGTAAGTTTTTAAGCCAAGAACCACCCACACCACCAACCACCAGTGCAAGCAAAAAAGGTCAGCCTCCACTTCATGGTTTTGCCTCCGGCTCAGATTCTTGCTCGTCGCTATTGTTACCTGCAGAAGTCTCTGAAGGAATGTCTGCCTCATGTTTTGTCGTGCTTTCACTAGACGGCTTCTTAGCGTGGCTAGTTTGCTCTAAAGCTTTTGCTTGATCTTTATTACCAAGACTTTTATCCAACGAACTGGGTACTAAATTAGGGCTATTGCTTACAGCAGATTCTAACCAACGATACAACTGCTGTTGGGCGATAATCTGTAAGGCTTTTTGGGCTTTTAATTGGTTAGGGTAACGTACATCGACGGGTGTGGTTTTAAGTTGATTTAATCGAGTTAGAATATTTTTAGTTTTATCATCCTTAACATAATATTCACCAATCCAATTTATAGAATCATTAATGTGTTTGCGGTACAGAGTCTCTCGTGATTGCAACAATGCAATTTGCGCCTGTTGCAAAGCTAGTTGAATATTGCTGATTAGATTTTGTCGCATCTCTGGTGTTATTAGTGGTTTAACCGGTTCACTGTAATCCTTGATTACCACAAAATCCTTTAAGAAATTTTGATACAACTGGTGCAGATCAAAACCTTCTTGTTGCGGCATTTCATTCTCTACAGGTGGCTTTGGAACTTCTGCTTTAATCTGAATGGCAGAAAGCGTTAAACCTTCAATCGCTTTTGTGATTGCCGATAGACTCATGGCGATACCGGTTACATCAGATTGCATAATTAAGCTTAAGTCAGAAAGATCTTGAGCGATGGCTTGTCTCACTGGTAACAAACTATTGTCAGATATTTCAATCAAACGGTTGTCGGCTGTTTTTAGTAGCTGCACTGCGGTGTCTTTATCCTTTTGCAAGGTCAGTTGCAACTGTGCTAACTTAATTAAATGCGCGACTTCGGCTAACATCCAATCTTGCTTCTGCCGGCCAGAAAGCGCTTTGACCCGCTCTTGAGTAGAAAGTAACATTTGATCTGACTGCTGAATTTTTGCGCTCAACTGATTTAGTTGTATCTGGGTTTGATTGATCGCTTGCAAACTTTTTTGTGACAGACTATTGGCTGCGGCTACCTGAGTATTTTGCGCTTTGACCTGCTGTTGGATATCACTTTGAACCTGATCCCAACTATTTTGAAAAATCCATTGCTGATAAGCAACCCAAGATGAGACAAGCAAAGCCACAATAAGCAATAGGGCGATTAAACTCGGTAAAAACCAACCCTTTTTAGACTTTTTTGCCGGCATTTTAGGAATCGGTTTCGCATCAAATAAATCAGCCGGATTGCTATGTTCGGCTGTATTAGGTTGATCTGACTCATCGGATTGACTCGCAGTGCTTGGCGCTACAACAGTTGCCGCCATATCGAGCGCCTTATCTTGGTCGTCTAGATTAGACGGTTTTGAGTCATTGTCGGTTTTATTATCATCTGTCATGGATTATTCCTGAACTTTTGCATGCAACAAATCGGTTACTGCAGCACATAAAGAGTGATCGGTTGCGTCCTTAGCGACTAAGGGCCGCTTAAAGCCTAACTCCTCAGCTCTAAGCGCTATTCTATCACTACTCACTATCAGAGGGCATCCCAATGCATTTTTTCCAGTAACTTCCAGCAAGTGCATTAAGGCTTGCTGACTAGTTACCAGCCATAAGGCTTGTTGACTAGCAAATTGGTTGGCCCCAGCCACCACTTTACCACTCGGCGGCTTGCTTTGGTAGATATGCCATTGATCCAGCTGAATACCACGCTGTTGCATTGCATTTTGCAAATAATCGCGTCCTGTAACACCGCGTAGAATTAACCAGCGATCAGCGGTCTTTAGTTTTGGTTTAATACACTTAAGTAAGCCTTCACTATTCATTTGAGACGGGTAATTTACTCGGTTTTGTAGCCCTAACTGAGCAACTTCATCGGTTAGCTGGGCAGCGCTTTGGCTACCCACACAATAAAGCGGCTGGCTTAATAAGAGCCGCCACTGCTCCGAAGAAAGCTGTTGTTTAGTATAAATTATGGCTTGGCCACTCACAAAAATAACCCCTTGGTAGCCACTTAGTA
Organism: Enterobacterales bacterium; assembly: GCA_030949565.1. Classification (GTDB taxonomy): domain Bacteria; phylum Pseudomonadota; class Gammaproteobacteria; order Enterobacterales; family Kangiellaceae. The sequence goes on along the minus strand of JAUZSK010000034.1, from coordinate 6,119 downwards.
TTGAATTTTCGGCTTGTGGCCAATCGCCTAATAACGCGGGAGGTTGTTGTTGGTGGTTTTCAATAGTGATTAAAGGGCAATGATGAATACTAACTAAAGGATCTTCCGCGGTCAGTCGGCTTAATTGCGCCATTAATGCTTGTTGCTTGCCGTATGGCCTAGTCACCAGAATATCCAATGGTTGTTGTAATCGCTTAGCCATCGCTAAAAGTATTTGATCATTGGTGTGATTCAAAAACGGCCCCTAAATAGAATTAGTCAAATCAAACAGAATTATAGAGCATCCAAAATAGTGCCTGCGCCATTCGCTAATAGTTTATTCGCCAATGCCACACCAAGCGCTTCACCTTCAGCCACTGGCCCTTCCGTTTTAAATTGAATAATACGACTGCCATCAACTTCGCCAACTAAGGCTTCAATTACAATCCTATCCTTCTGTATTTCAGAATAAACACCAATCGGCACCTGACAACCACCTTGTAAACGGTTATTAACCGCTCGCTCGGCTTTGACTCGAAAAGCTGTTTGTGAATGATTAAGCGGTGCTAAATAGTCAATAATCCGCTGATCATCTAGCCGAGTTTCAATACCCACCGCGCCCTGACCGCCCGCTGGCAACATCCAATCAACCGCAATTTCATGCGCAATGCGATGCGCCAGACCAAGGCGTTTTAAACCAGCGGATGCTAGAATAATGGCATCATAATCCCCTTGATCTAGCTTAGAAAGGCGGGTGCCGACATTGCCGCGCAGGTCAAGAATTTGGATATCAGGCCGCTTGGCTTTCAGTTGGCATTGTCGCCGTAGGCTACAAGTACCCACTTTAGCGCCCTGCGGCAGATCATCAAGTTTTGCATACTGGTTAGAAACAAAGGCATCACGAGGATCTTCACGCTCACAAATAATACTAAGACCTAATCCCTCTGGGAACTCCATCGGCACATCTTTCATGGAATGCACAGCGATATCGGCACCATTTTCTAACAAGGCCACTTCAAGCTCTTTAACGAACAAGCCTTTACCACCGATTTTTGCCAAAGGAGTATCTAAAATCTTATCCCCTCGAGTCACCATAGTGACGAGTTCCACCATTAATTTCGGGTGATGCTTTTCCAGCTCAGCCTTTACATATTCAGCTTGCCACAAGGCCAGCGGGCTTTTACGGGTGGCGATCCTTAGAATGTCAGTCATTAGTGCTCATTTTACTCGAATAGGCTAGTGTGTTTATTATTTTAGCACCCTTAAGAGGTAATGTAAGTGCTAAATAGGGAATAAGAGGTAAGCCGTTGCAGATATAAAGCAAACCAATAAAGAAGAGGCTATGCACCATTTTGGTGCATCCTTGATGAGAAAGCGTAAAACTTGCACCATTTTGGTGCATTTTGATTAAAATTAATATTTTTTGCACCAAAATGGTGCAAGGATGAGAGTTTTGGAGAATAACGGTTCTTTTTAGTTTTCTCAAACTTGGCAATTTTTAAAGTCTATTGCTGCGTAATATTTAAATTCTAAGCTAAAAAAGACTCGGTAGCATCAAAAAATACGAAGCCCTTGTCACTATCAACCTCAAGTTAAAATTGACAAAAAACACGTGATGACGTACGCTAACTGTCGAGAGGTAAATTATGTCAACTTTAACTGTTACTGAAGCAAGATCAAATCTTTACAATCTAATTGATGAAACTGCGGAAACCCATGAGCCAATTTTAATCACTGGTAAAAGAAGTAATGCTATTTTACTAGCAGAAGAAGATTGGCGCGCTGTCAACGAAAGCCTTTATTTGCTATCCATTCCTGGAATGAGAGAGTCAATTCGCGAAGGTATATCGACAGAGTTAACCAATTGCGAAAAAGATCTCGACTGGTAATGTGGCAGCTTTTTTTCACCAAGCAAGCAACAAAAGATGCTAGAAAATTAGCCTCGGCAAGCCTAAAACCAAAAGCTCAAATCCTGCTTGATATCATACAGAATAACCCTTATCAAACACCGCCTCCCTATGAGAAACTAGTAGGTGACTTGAGCGGAGCTTATTCACGAAGAATTAATATCAAGCATCGGCTAGTTTATCAAGTTTTAGATGAAGAAATGGCCATAAAGATATTACGTATGTGGACTCACTATGATTAATATCAGCCATAAGCGGTAAAAACCCATCGTTTGAGTCCTACGTTGGTAAAAACGTCTTTTTAAATTGACGAATGCGCGCATTAAACGTTGCCACACCTTCATCTGGAATAAGATTAGCTTTATCTTTCTCAAGCTGATCTCTTGCTTCCGCATAATCACTCCAATTAATGGAGGCTGTATAACGCTGCAATTGGTAAAAAACTTTAGTTAGGGTTCTAAATGAACCTTGCCGTGTAGCCTGTCGCAATCCATTTAAATAACTGTCTCGATGCACTGTTGGTACTATAATTTTACATTGCTCTGCTGATACTAGTTCGGCATTTAACATAATACGGGATAGGCGTCCATTACCATCATCAAATGGATGACACTCCGAAGTTAAGAACTGTATATAGATTGCTCTCGATAATCCTTCAGGCAATTTTAAGTAATATTTAAAGCCATGAATTAGGGTTCCTAGCAACTTTTGCGGAGAAACAAAGACACTTGAACCCGCTTTATTAACAAACTCTTTAAGTTTGCCGGGATTCTTATCTTTTCGGCCGCTCATAATCAGCCTATGTCTTTCACCTATTAGATCGATATAATCATTTGCAGTTTCTGGAACTGTAACCATCTCTTGGTAATCATTGACCAAGTTGAACACATTTAGAACATCGTGACTGTCTGCATGTCGTCCAACAATAACATGATCAGAAAATACTATATCTTCAGCTTCTTCGATCTCAAATTCAGTTCCCTCGATAAAATTTGAAAAATAACTTTCAAAAAAAAGATAGGTTTCGCCAGGCAGATTTGTTGTACTCAAAACCCAGCGGCTCAAATTGTATTGCCTTCAAATAGTGATACAGCTGCTCAAACAAGTTTAGACGATCTTGATCGAAAGGCTTATTTTCAGTAGTTGCAATGGCAATTGGCGTTTTCAAAAAATCTTTATCTTTGCCCGTTGACAATATTGATGAAATGATTTTGTTAAGCTCATCAAATTCCTTATCCAGATCATGAGAAACTGAATACTTTTTTTGCTTCATCACGAACATGATTGATCCAATCTTCATCATGAACACTTAAATCAAGGCAAACCTTTTCCTCAACCCATTTTCTACCTAGCGTTTTTTTAATGCCGCCCGACACTCTCGATGGCAAAAGATTCTCAAGTAACTGCCTTGGCAAACTTGTTCTCGCTAGACTAGGCACAAACAGCTCGGTCAACTCAACTGTCTCGCCGGGAATGACATGAATAGTCAGCGGCCCAACTGAATACTTTTTTCGTGATTTAATACTGCTTATTACAAAAACCTGACCTTCAACCGGTTTAAGCTCCACCGCAGTGCGAAATGCAGCAACAGGATCTTGAATTAAATATTCGACAAGTTCATACCAGCGCCGATGCACTAGCTCGTCTATTTCACTTGCTGCCACATCGGTATAAACGCCGCTTCGAATGCGGATAATCTTACCTTGTTTAGCTAAAGCAGAAAGGCGTTTAGCATCATTGAGATCTTTTTTAAATATTAGCTTAGACATTCATGCACCCACATAAATTACGGATTTATGGTGTTTAATCCCTACAACCCGAAAATATGGCGATTAAATTAGCGTAAATCCGAATTATAGGCGATTAGCCTAAGCTTACCAAGTTACTCCCCCGAATAAAAGGCGATTAAGCTCAATATTTGGCTATTTTGGGCGACTAATAGCTAGGGGAATCACCTACAGTTATGACGCAGCTTATGCTTTTGTTTTTCGTCTAATGCTTGTAATCAATAAAATGCTTAACAAAAACCCACCGAGCGATCCGCCACCGCCGGAGGACGCGGGAGGTGGCGGCGGAGGTGCTGCGGCATCGGTGGTGGCAGATACTTCGCCACTCAGTGGCGACTCGTTACCAGATAGATCCACCGCACTGACCAAATAGAAATAGCTGGTTGCAGCGGTTAAACCGCTATCACTATAACTAGTGGCCGCGATAGGAAATTCTGTAAGTGTGGTCGTTGCGCCACCAGCCACATCTCGTCGATAGACCTTGTATCCCGCCAAGTCCGTTTCACTATTGGCGCTCCAGCTTAAGTCAATCTTGAGACTGCCACCACTAGCCACTAGACTAGCCGGAGAAATCGGTGCCGTGGTATCAGCGCCACCACCGTTACAAACCCCTTCAAAAACGCAAGATACATAATCTGGGTGATCGACAAAGGGATTGCGATTGGTCTGGAAAGCATAAACGGCATCATTATGGCGACGCTCAAAATCATCCACAGGGTCCATTTTGTGCCAACTAATTAAAGTTGATAGGATCCCCATATAAGCGACCATTTCATTACCACCGGTAAAAGAATTTTCAATTAATACGCGATCATTAGTTAAAATAAGGTCCGGTTCACTCGCACCACTGATGCCATGAGTACCGCCTTCATAACGCACATCCATATACATCAGAGCACGCGCCACATCTCCTTTTCGGCTGTCCCATGTTTCCCAACTTCCCGCACTAAAATCACCAAGGGTCCAGTTTGAATCAGTAGCACCACCACCACGCCCATTGTTAGCCACCGTTACATCTTCAATGCAGCCGCTATTGCAATCATCATAGGGCTTATTGCTGCGGTCAGAATTGTAACCACTATCGGCCAAAAATAGATGATGCATGTCGGTGTAGGGATAATTTGTATCACCATTACTTGGAAAACCATAAGACTTAGGCCAGGTATGCTCGCGGTTATAAAAATTATTACCGCCGGTCACTTTGGTATAGGTTTCATTTTTTATAAAGGGTGATTATTTTTGTCGCATCGTCAGGGTTTTGATCCGGCCGTTTCCAAAATATCCCGACGTCTGTAGTGGATGCTGTATACGGAAATCTCTGATGATCTTTTGAGCAATATCGTGCAAGGTTATATACGTAGGCTTGGCTGCATTGTTTGCGTCAACAGTGTCGTGTACGATCCGACAGGAATTGCTGCACTCAGACGTAAAACTAAAAAGCTGCAATGGTTGTGATCTCAAAGCAAAAGGCTAACAGTTTCCCCCGCTGTGTATTCATTAGGCTATAACATCCCTTTTATAAGGTAATCAAAGTGGTATTGGTTTCAATGCTACACAAAAGAGACGCAATATTCGATACACTTTTTGCGTAATATTGCTCCAGAATGTATCATCATATTCGGCCTAACTGCCGTCGATACTTGGACTATTCCTAAATATAGTCGTCGACAAAAGCAGCGATTTTTAGTGCATTGAGCATTGAGCATTGAGCATTAAATTTACTTCTGATTCGGCATATTCTGCACAACTCCTCCGCTGCCAATGATGCGATAAGCGCTGGGTCATATCTTTAAATATCGGGTGGTTGAAGTTGGCTGGCCATGTAATCGGATAGCTGTTGCTGGTCTATCTCTGATGGCTTTTTCCGGCAAAAAATAGCAGAGGCAAAAGGCTACAAAAAGCCGGATATTCCGGCTCTTTAAATGAAATGGCTATACAAGGTTTTTGAGCAAATTGGCTTAATGATAAATTCCTTGCTTTCATCATTTACACCTCATCACTTGAAGAGCTCAATGATCTTGGCAGCTCTGAGAAAAATATTTCTTGGGCGCTTAAAGTTTTGTCCGCTTGATCCTCGGTTGTCGTTTCTGCCTAGTTTTCGGCAGTTTATTGATAAATCGATCCTGCAACTCCATCCACTTTAACTAACTTTTGACGATAATTATCTAAGCGCTTGTTCAGATAGTGGTGCAGTACGTACAAAAATAATCAAGCTGTGAATTGTTACTACTTTTTATATCGTTTTCACCTCCTAGCAAATGCCACAAAGAATGCCACATCGGCATAGAGTATCGCCAACGAATAAAATACACCCTTTGCTCCTGCTGCTAGGTCGGTTAACTGTCTGGCTTTTTAATCGATCATCACGTTTGATTTAACTCCTTAGAGCGTTGATATCGAACGATTTTATGTTTATGTTCTTTAAATCCGTCCAGTCTTGCCAGTA
>JAUZSK010000033.1 GCA_030949565.1 Enterobacterales bacterium | reverse complement strand
CGTTGTTTGGTAAACCGTTCGACTTTAATTTGGGAAATCGGAAAAAGTGTACGATACAAGATTGGCAAAATGGTCATAAAATCACGAAATCGTATGACCAATATTTTGGTAAATTGTACGACAGCAATTCAGACGGCTACATTTTTGCTACTAGAACTTATGATGGTAATTTTTATGACGCTGTTTGGTAAATCATTCGATTTTAATTTGGGAAATCGGAAAAAGTGTACGATACAAGATTGGCAAAATGGTCATAAAATCACGAAATCGTATGACCAATATTTTGGTAAATTGTACGACAGCAATTCAGACGGCTACAATCTGACAACGAGCCTTTGACCAGCTCAAATAGACGTTGTTTTTTGCCACTTGGATCTTTTTCTTGGCTAATGGTGATACCAAGTTCAGCATAGGTTTTTCTAAAATCAGGAAAGGTATAGCCTGTCGCATAAGAATGATATAGCGAAGTAAAAATATTTTTTCCTGCAAACTGATCTAGCTGGGTTGCTAGCTCTAACCCCGTCCAGACTTCACTGCTATTAATACAACAATGATTTAGCTTGAGTAAAATATCATTGAGTCCGACTTTGCCGTTGCTTTGTTGTCTTAACGCAATATCAGCTTGTAAAAATACAGTGCGCCGCTCCAATATATATTCGCATGGTTCGTCCTGAACCGCCGCCATGACGCCTGTTACTTGAAGTTTCTGATAAGGGTTCACGGTTTGATTTTGGGGTACCTTTTTCGCCGCGCTCAAATCCTTGATACAGTTTTTGCCAAGCCTTTTCTTTAGTGATTATTTGTGACTGAGCCATCAACACATATTGCAGATAGGACGATAAACCTTCCGATAACCAGCTGTCGTCATAGTCTAGCTTGGGCAGTAATTGATGACTAAATTCATGAGTGACTGTCCAATCTTTATAAAATAATTGGATGTCTTTACTCGGCACGACCACCAAGCGAATACCGAAACCATTTCCCCGACTCACATCGCCCCAAGGTACAGGGCCGCCTTTAGATTTTGGGATCACTATAAGTTGGGTTTGCTTAACGGGGTATTGACCTAAATAGTTACCTAATGCATTTCCCGTATCGGTTAACCATTGGATAATAGGTTGCGGATCGGGAATGGTTTTCATGGTGGCAATATTTAGCATTTGCCCACCCTTTAATTGTGCGTGAGTAACGTTAAAGTCACCAATTATCAAGGTGTATCCCCACTCTTGTGGTTGGCTACCAATCAAGAATTGATGCTTAGAATTTTTGATTAAATGCCAGGGCGCGGAAATGGCGGCCCACTCAGGTAACTTAAAGTTGAGTTGAACATTTTCCTTTTCAGTGATCGTTTCGGGTAGCCATAACCAACTATTGTCTTCTAAATAAGCAATGTTTTTTCGCTTAGCCGATTGACGACTTCGCTGTGCATGATAATGTTTTAAGCTCACCGCATACACAATACAAGCATTATCAGCCAAACCTTCAGTTAGCCAATAACGTCCTTGAATTTCTATTTTCCCTTGATCGGAATGAGGGAATTGCACTAAATCTTGGCGAGCGGATTTCCTTGCGATAGAAAGATATTCGGGCACTTTACCATCAAAGCAAGCGGTTACCTTCGCCTGATCGATTTTTTCATCAATTTCAATTTGATACTGATGAACCGTTGCAAACACTATTGAGGATGACAACCCTGCAATTAGCGTAAGTGTTAACGTAATGAAAATTTGACTGCCAGAATTCATGGAAAGGGCTTATACCGTTATCGAATGTCTTACAATAGGCTACCTATCACGAACTGTCTAATAACTAAGTGTAAGAAAGTTATACTAATAAAGGCTATTTAATCAGCCTCGTCAAATAAAACCATTAAGATCTGCGGTAATTGCTCAACCGCTTTTGTGACGACAACTGGTTGCAAGCCAAGTGAAGTGATTTGGCGTTTGCTTTAGTCAAACTTTCAATTTTTGATTGCAAGATATTTTTTATTCTGCTCTTGATCCGATAAAACGATACACCTTCTATCAGCGTGGTTCTTCGACCTTAATTGTTGGTAAAGATTTAAAAACCGACCAATAACAACATAGGGAAAATTTTTGTTTTCAATCGGCCCAATAGCCGCTTGATAACCACCGAGCGGCAAACCTTTAATTTTGGTATTCACCAGTTTATCGGCACCAAGCCAAGCACTTGTAAAACCAATCGCCCCGCCGCCAATCGCACCTAGCATAAAACTATGCCCCGCTACCGCAAAATCAAGCGCCGCGCCAGTCGCCATTCCGGTCATACCGCTCACTAAGGCTAGTTGATTTGTAACTATTCAGCGTAATTACCAAAAAATAATTGCAAATTTTTCTTGACATGTTTTTCGTGCGTTTTTGTCAAAATAGGGTTAGTTCATGGTAACCCTTTAAACGTAGCTTTAAAAGATCAATTTGATCCAAGGTGATCTTAATTTTTTCTCAGAGTCGTCAGTAGAGCGCAAAAAATAATGATTGCTTAGAATGCCATTTAGAGGGCAAAAAAAGGGTCTGAAAAACCCATGATACAATCCTGACATTAAAGGTAAACAGAGATTGTTTTTAGGTGAAATTAGACGGTATCGACATCGATACAACTTTAAAGGAATTAGAGTTGACGCTTGCGCAAGAGAAAGAACTGTCTCCTGCCTTGCGTTCTATGATTGGTGTTTTGATCTTAATTGTCAAACTGTTGACCAATCGGATTGGATTAAATAGCAGTAACAGCAGCAAACCACCGTCGGGCGATCTTAATCGTAAAAAGAAAACTCGGAAAGCGTCAAATAAGAAAGCCGGCGGTCAAAAGAATCATCCGGGAACCACCTTAAAACAAATAGATGATCCTGATGAAATTGAAACCATTCAAATTGACCGAAGAAGTTTACCAAAGGGACATGATTATCAGGATGCCGGTTTTGAATCCCGACAGGTATTTGACATAGAGATCACTCGAATGGTCACCGAATATCAAGCACAGGTTCTGGTGGATGAAAACGGCAAACGATTTAAAGCCCCCTTTCCAGAAGCTGACTCTTATACACAAATAATTTTTATTAGAATTGAACTTTTTGCATTTTTGATGATCAGATCATTAACGTTAAATAATCATCAAGACTTTAAAAATGCTTATAAAAGATACCGAAGAATGGGCAAATAATTTATTTTCTAGCGCCAAGTTAGGGGATAAAAGACGTACTAAACGATTAGTCAAACTTAGCCATTTAATGGCGAGCAATACAGGCAGTTCAATTGTTAAAGCATCGGGAACACAAGCAGCAATTGAAGGCTCTTATCGTTTTATTCGAAATGATGCAATTGAAGCTGATGACATTGCCACTGCTGGTTTTTCTTCTCTTTTATCAGAGTTGAAATCATCTAAAAATATACTCGCATTAGAAGATACTTCGACATTGAGCTACCGTCATAATGTTACCAAAGAATTAGGTTTTACTGGTGCAAGTAAAAAATGTAAGGCTAAAGGCATGTTAGCCCACTCTGTTCTGATGGTAGATGCTCAAACAGAGCATACCATTGGATTAGCAGAGCAACACCGTTGGTGTCGAAAAGATGAAGATTTTGGCACTAAACATCAACGAAAACAGCGTGAATATAAAACAAAGAAAGCTATAAATGGCAACGTTCTTCTGAAGCAATGACTGCTAGATATGCCAGTGTCATGGATAATATTATCAGTGTTTGTGATCGAGAATCAGATATTTTTGACTACATAGCTTATAAAGAGAAACACCAGCAACGGTTTGTTGTACGGGCGAAGCACGAGCGGATAGTTACGGGTGACGGAGATAAACTAACGCCCTATATAAATCAACAATCTAGCGAGCTTTCTTACCAAGTAAAAATACAGCAAAAGGGAGGTCGAAAAGCACGTATTGCCAATGTAGCAGTACGCTTTGCATCAGTCACTATTTCACCCCCGAAAAAACAGGCTATGTGTGATGATATAAAATTAACGCTTATCAGCTGTAATGAAATATCACCACCAGAAGGAGCAAAAGCCTTATGTTGGAAACTATACACAAATGAAGCCGTTAATTGTGCTGCGGACGCGCTGAAAACAGTTAGATATTATGAGCTAAGGTGGCGAGTAGAAGAGTATCATAAAGCGTGGAAATCGGCAGGAACACAAGTAGAATCTTTTAGATTACAGACACGACAAAATCTTGAAAAAATAATCGTGATCACCGCGTTTATAGCGGTAAGGCTACTACAGTTAAGAGAATTATCGGGTAATAAAGAAAAGCTAAATCCACTAGCTGTGAAGGATATTTTGCACCACTTGAGTGGAAATTGATGTGGTCAAAGACAGAAGCCAAAGCATTACCTAAAAGCCCCCACGTTATATTGGGCGTATTATGCACTTGCTAAGCTAGGCCGTTGGCATGACAGTAAAAGAACTGGAGTTGTAGGTTGGGAAGCGTTATGGGATGGATGGTTTACATTGAATCAACTTTTAGAAGGAGCAAGATTCATGCAGCAGCAGATGGAATAAATGTGATCAAGAGACAGTTTCAGAAGGAGTGACCAAAGCGGTGCAATACGGCGGTGGCTTGAAAGCCCATGCCGTTTACATGTCACAGTATCAGTTATTACCTTATAACCGAATTCAGGAATACTTTGGCGAACAATTAAATATTTCGTTAAGTCAGGGAACGATTTTCAATTTTAATAAAGATGCCTTTAAACGCTTGGCCGTGTTTAACGAGATAACCAAAGAAGCCTTAATAACTTCTAACAGAGTACACGCAGACGAAACCGGCATAAACATTAACGGTAAAGGACACTGGCTGCATTGTGCGAGCAATGATTTGTGGACAGACTTCTACCCTCATAAAAAACGGGGTTGTGAGGCAATGGATAGTCGCGGGATCTTGCCTCAGTTTAAAGGCGTACTTTGCCATGATCACTGGAAACCTTATTATCGCTATCAAGATTGTTTACATGCTTTGTGTAATGCCCATCATTTACGAGAGCTAACCCGAGCCCATGAGCAAGATAACCAAGTCTGGGCAGAAAAAATGAAAGGTTTACTGGAAGAGATTAATAAAACAGTTATTAATGCGAATAATTCACTCAACGAGGTAGAAACCAAAAAATATTTAAGGCGATATCGCAAGCTGCTTCGGCAAGCGGAGATAGAATGCCCTCCACCGGAGGAGGTTCGAGAAAAAGGACAACGAGGACGACTAAAAAGGAGCAAAGCAAGAAATTTACTTGAACGATTAATCAACTATGAATCAGATGTCTTGAGATTTATGGATGATCCCGATGTGCCTTTTACTAATAACCTAGGTGAAAGAGATATTCGGATGACGAAAGTTCAACAAAAAATATCGGGGTGCTTTCGGAGTATGGAAGGAGCGGAAATATTTTGTCGCGTTCGAGGTTATTTATCGACTTGTCGAAAACACGGTGTAAGCTCAAGTCATGCGATGAATTTAATCTTTGAAGGAAAACTACCTAACTTTGTTGATGGACTTTCCTGAATTACGCTGAATA
>JAUZSK010000032.1 GCA_030949565.1 Enterobacterales bacterium | reverse complement strand
AGAATGGGATTTAAATGGTTAGTTTTTTACAGCTAGAAAAGCCTTTCAACCATTTTTTCTTTAATTCTTCGGCTTTTTGCTGCAATAAAATTAGTTTACCAACGAAATAACCTTGATGCGTACCAAAGTATTGTACTTGTCCAAGCCATTGATTGGGTTGTAGATTGAGTTGAGCGAGGGTGGATTCAATATGGGCGGGCATTTTTGATTTGTTGGGGTAGGTAACAGATTTTCCTGCCCATTCCACCAGTTCAATATAGTCTTTCAGTTTTAAAACCATGGACCGGTTTTTAATTTCACCGGAAAGGCTTTTGACGGCTTGATTCAGTTGCTCCTCAGTCATACCTCTAACCCGTTTTTGAATACTGGTATGGTCGCTTTCTTCCAGCGTTTTAGTCATGTTGGCACGAATGGGGTTTAGGTCAACATAGGCCATGCAGGTAAGCAGGGCAGCTTCATCTAATAATGCTTGTGACTTAAATCTAGACTCCCAGAAATGACCGGTGACAAAATCCTCTTTATTGCTCATCTTGAACCAATTATAGACAGGCAGCTTTGAGATATCTCGCACACCAAGTCGGGCGGATCTCTCACCAAAGAACTAAATCCGCTAAAAATTTGTTTAATCTTGACCAGCGCCTCTCTCGAATATCACCCAATTAACGATTCTATCTGGTATCACAATTCTGTAAGGTTGGTTGTTGCCAAAAATAATTTAGTGAGAAGAGGCAAACCGTCTATACTAAACGGATGGGCGCTTAGTGGGTTTGTTTTCCAGCTTATAACTGGCTAGTCTATCGCTGGTCTTGTGATCTATTAAGACTAGTGGTACATTGCATTTTTAGCCATCTAAACGGCTTCTGTAATTGGTTTTTGCTTTATATTTTACCTCGCCTTAAACCTCCCTCAAGTGATAGGGGGTAGTTCCCAGCAAGATCAATAGATAAGACCAAAAGACAGCCAAAAGAATTGACCGCCAAAAAAATTGACCAAAAAGTCCACTATTTGAGTGAAATGCATGAAAAACATCACAAGCCTCTTAAAGCAACGACTAGACAAGAATATTCTTTTGCTAGATGGCGCTATGGGCACTATGATCCAAGGTTATAAGCTTAAAGAGGCTGATTTCCGAGGGGACAGGTTTACCGATTGGGCTTGTGACCTCAATGGCAATAACGATCTATTAAGTTTAACCCAGCCTAACATTATCAAAGATATTCATTCCGCCTATTTAGAAGCTGGCGCCGATATTATTGAGACCAATACCTTTAATTCGACTCGGATTGCTATGGCAGATTATCAGATGCAAGAAATTTCTGCAGAGATTAACTATGCCTCCGCAAAAATCGCTAAACAGGCTGCCGCCGCTTTTTCTACTAATGAAAAACCTAGGTTTGTAGCAGGTGTGCTGGGTCCGACAAATCGTACTTGTGGACTATCTCCAGATGTTAATGATCCAGCTTTCCGTGCGGTGACTTTTGACCAAATGAAGGATGCCTACTATGAGTCGACCAAAGCTTTAGTAGAAGGCGGTGTTGATATCATTTTGATTGAAACTATTTTTGATACGCTTAATGCCAAAGCGGCAATTTTCGCGGTAGAAGATTATTTTGAAAACTCTGGCAATATTGTTCCAGTAATGATTTCTGGCACCATAGCAGATGCCTCGGGCCGAACACTGACTGGTCAAACAACTAGCGCTTTTTATCACTCCTTAAAACACGCCAAGCCCATTAGTTTTGGTTTTAACTGTGCGCTCGGGCCTAAAGAACTGCGTCCATTTATTGCCGAACTATCTTCGATTGCCGACTGTTACGTTTCTGCTCATCCAAATGCTGGCTTGCCTAATGAATTTGGTGGTTACGATGAAACGCCGCAAGATATGCAACAAGAACTTTTGGAGTGGGCTGAATCTGGATTACTAAATATTCTTGGCGGTTGTTGTGGAACCAAACCAGGAGACATAAATAAAGCGAGTGTTTGAAATGCCAGCTGAAAGCTGTCCACCCAGACAACTACCAAATATTCGCCCTTGCACCCATTTAGCGGGATTAGAAAGCCATCGCTCGTTGGAGTTCTGAGTCTTTATTTATTAATGTTGGCGAGCGTACTAACGTAACAGGCTCTGCCAAGTTTCTGCGCCTAATTAAATCCGATGATTTTAATACCGCACTTGAAGTGGCGCGAGAGCAGGTTGAAAATGGTGCGACCATCATTGATATTAATATGGATGAAGCCATGTTAGATTCTAAAGCCGCCATGCGCCGATTTCTAAATCTGATTGCGGCGGAGCCTGATATCAGTCGTGTACCTATTATGATCGATTCTTCGAAGTGGTCAGTCATTGAAGAAGGATTGAAGTGCGTGCAGGGGAAGGGAATTGTTAATTCTATTTCTTTAAAAGAAGGTGAAGAAAATTTTATAAAAACCGCTAAACTGGCAAAGCAATACGGCGCTTCGGTTATTGTCATGGCGTTTGATGAAGAGGGGCAGGCTGATACATTTGACCGTAAAATAAGCATTTGTCAGCGGGCTTATAATATACTAGTCAAGCAGCTAGATTATTGCCCTTCCGATATCATTTTTGATCCTAATATTTTCGCCATTGCAACGGGCATTGAAGAGCATAATTCTTACGCTATTGATTTTATAAATGCAACTAAATGGATTAAAAAGAACTTACCAGGTGCCTTAGTTTCTGGAGGTGTTTCTAATGTTTCATTCTCATTTCGAGGAAACAATAAAGTTCGTGAGGCGATACATTCAGTGTTTTTATTCTATGCCATTCAAGCAGGCATGGACATGGGTATTGTTAATGCTGGTCAGTTAGAAGTGTATTCTGAAATTGAACCCAACTTAAAACAAGCGGTTGAGGATGTTGTTTTAAATCGTCACCCACAAGCAACGGATAACCTCATTGATATTGCGCAGGAGTATATGGGGCAAGGTGCGGAAAAACAACAACAGAAACAGCTTGAGTGGCGTGAAGATGGTGTTAATTTGCGCATCGAGCATGCATTAATTAAAGGTATTACACAATTTATTGAACAAGATGTTGAAGAGTTTAGAGGTCAGTGCGATCGCTCGCTGGAAGTCATTGAAGGTCCATTAATGGATGGCATGAATGTGGTCGGTGACCTGTTTGGTGCGGGTAAGATGTTTCTACCTCAGGTAGTAAAATCGGCTCGTGTCATGAAACAAGCGGTTGCTTATTTAGAACCATTTATGGAACAAGAAAAACTATCTTCCGGCGATGCCATTGAAGCCAAGGGAAAAATTTTGCTAGCAACTGTAAAAGGTGACGTGCATGATATAGGTAAAAATATTGTTGGCGTTGTCTTAGAATGTAATGGTTATGATGTTATCGACCTCGGTGTTATGGTGAGCTGTGAAAAAATTATTCAAACAGCGATTGAAGAGAAATGTGACCTGATAGGCCTATCAGGTTTGATTACACCTTCATTAGAAGAGATGGTCAATGTGGCTAAAGAAATGCAAAGACGAAACCTTTCTATTCCATTACTCATTGGTGGTGCCACTACTTCCAAAGTGCATACCGCAGTTAAAATCGAACCTCAATATCAGCATCCGACTATCTATATTACGGATGCTTCTCGAATTATTTCAGCCTCACGCAATCTGCTTAGCGTATCTTTAAAGACATCATATGTTGAAAGTATTCAAAGCGAATATCACAAATTGAGAGAAAGACGTAAAAAGCACCAAACCAATTTAGTATCAACCAGCCTTGACCAAGCTCGAGCTAACCGGTCAAAGATTGACTGGGTCAATTATACGCCGACTAAACCAAGTTTTATCGGTAAGAAGATCATCAAAAAATTCCCACTCGATAAAATAGTCGAACGTATTGATTGGACGCCGTTTTTTAGAAGCTGGCAGTTAGCCGGTAAATACCCTAAAATACTTTCTGATGATCTGGTTGGGGAAGAAGCTACGCAATTGTTTAACGATGCGCAGAAAATGCTTAAGACCATTGTCAGCCGTAATTGGTTAACGGCACACGCGGTCATTGGTTTTTATTCCGCGAATAGCGTTGCCGATGACGTTGAAATATACAGCAATGATGAACGTACAGAAGCGAATAAAATATTGCATTTTTTAAGACAGCAAAAGCAAGTTAATATGTCTAAACCCAATTACTGTTTAAGTGATTTTGTTGCGCCAAAATCAAGTGGTGTAAAAGACTATATCGGTGCCTTTGCCTTAACCACTGGCATTGGTATTGACCGTCAATTGGCTGAGTTTGAAAAGCAAAAGGATGATTACTCCGCCATTATGTTAAAAGCTCTAGCAGATCGACTCGCTGAAGCCTTTGCAGAAAAACTACATGAAATGGTACGTAAAGATTATTGGGGTTTTGCGCCACAGGAAGTTTTATCGAATGATGAATTAATCTCCGAAAAATACCAAGGTATACGTCCTGCTCCGGGTTATCCGGCTTGCCCTGACCACACCGAAAAAGCAACGCTGTGGCAAATGTTAGAACCCGATAAAAATATAGGTTTAAACATTACCGAAAGTTATGCCATGTATCCAACTGCCGCGGTATCTGGATGGTATTTTGCTAACCCTCAATCACGTTACTTTGGTGTTGGGAAAATTAGTGAAGAACAGGTTTCTAATTACGCTGAACGTAAAGGGTGGGACAAGAGTAAAGCGGAAAAATGGCTTGCGCCCAATCTAGGTTATTTGGTTGAGGATTAGATTCCAATCAGATTTTCTAGTCGCTTTATTGCAAAAGGCTAATGCTCCGTAGTAATCAACTCTTTTTGCTGAAAGGTTTGTTCAATCATTTTGACCATTTTAGGGTGATCCCAAGCACGAGAACCATGAACCTTGGCTAATACCTTACCTTCGGCATCCACTAGAATGGTCAGGGGTATACGGTTAGCTCCGAGCATATTTTCTAATACTAATTTTTGGTCAATAAAGTTGTCAAAACTAATGTCAGTTTCGTCGATCAGGGCGTAGGCTTTTAGTGGGAAGTCATCGGTAGAGATGCCAATGAGATTGAATTCAACCGCTAGGGATTGTTTTGACAGTGACTCTAGCGACTGCATTTCGGCACGGCAAGGTCCACACCAGCTAGCCCAAATATTAATAATCAGTGGTTTGCCTTGATACTCGCTTAAGGCTTTATCAGGCAGGCCCAATCCCATCATGGTGACATCTCTCAAGTATTGCCCCTGCATTACCTCTCCAGGCGTAGCCGCTTGCGCCAGTGGCAGCCAGATAAACAGTGATAGTATGAATTGACCAATTATTTTCAAGGGCTTAATTTCCAATATAGCTAGCTTGTTTCATTTAAATAATAATAGCAGTAAATTTGACAAAGGGTTGTTGATTAGGTCGCAAACTAAGCCTAACAGCTTGATATTGGTACTTTTAATCATTTCTTTTAAGGCTTTTATAGTCTAAAATTAGTTAAATCTAATATAAACCCAATTAAATGGAGATCCTTGTATGCGAATTATCCTTTTAGGTGCACCGGGCGCGGGCAAAGGCACCCAAGCTCAATTTTTGACTAGTCACTACAGCATTCCACAAATTTCTACCGGCGATATGTTGAGAGCGGCAGTGAAAGCCGGAACGCCTTTAGGCATAGAAGCTAAAAAAGTGATGGATGCTGGTGGATTAGTTTCTGATGAAATTATTATTGGTCTGGTGAAAGAAAGAGTAGCGCAGAGCGATTGTGAAAATGGCTATCTGCTCGATGGATTTCCACGAACCATTCCACAAGCTGATGCAATGAAAGATAATAATATTGATGTTGATTTTGTAGTTGAAATTGATGTTGATGATTCAGAAATAGTGAAGAGAATGGCCGGCCGCCGGGTTCATCCGGCCTCTGGTAGAACCTACCATATTCACTATAACCCGCCGAAAGTAGAGGGTAAAGATGATACAACCGGAGACGACTTGGTACAGCGTGAAGATGATAAAGAAGAAACCGTCAAGCAACGATTGTCGGTTTACCATGAGCAAACCAAACCCTTGATTGATTATTATTCATCTTGGGCTAACTCAGCTGAGGAAAAAGCACCACAGTATGTCAAGGTGGCAGGTGTGGGTAGCTTGGATTCGATCCGTGATAGCATTTTGAAAGCACTGGCATAATGGGTTATTTTTTAACAAGATGATCTGTTTAGAACGAGCTCACCCGTATGGAGGGGCTTTTCTGTAACGGCAGAATCGCCCTTTTTCGAAAAAAGTACCTGTTATTTATCTTCTGGTGTTTAAAATAGAATTTTAAACACTTGCTTAAAATCTGAAACAAAACTGGCTTTCAATCCTTTACGGATATGCACCGGAAGCTTCTTGTATCGTCCTTCTACCGATTTGGGTAAAATAAGATTAGTAATTCCCTCGCGTTTCGCGGCAATCACTTTTTCTCTAATTCCACCAACCGCCAATACCGCGCCGGTTAAAGTTAATTCACCGGTCATTGCGAAATTAGATTTAACTTGTTTATTGAGTGCTAAGGATAGAATAGCGCTAGCCATAGTAATACCTGCGCTTGGTCCATCTTTTGGCGTTGCACCTTCAGGTACATGAAGGTGTATAAAAGCCTTATCAAACACTTCTTGTTTGGCGCCAAAATCTTTTAAATGCGATTGTATAAAACCGTAAGCAATCTGTGCCGATTCCTGCATAACATCACCCAGTTTACCTGTTTGCTTAAACCCGCGAGCCTTATTATGCAGTATCGCCGCTTCGATGTTAAGCGTTACGCCGCCCATGGAAGTCCAAGCTAATCCTT
Source organism: Enterobacterales bacterium (assembly GCA_030949565.1). Lineage (GTDB taxonomy): Bacteria > Pseudomonadota > Gammaproteobacteria > Enterobacterales > Kangiellaceae. The sequence continues at coordinate 6,140 of JAUZSK010000032.1, read as the reverse complement.
TGGTAATACCAATCCCTGTTAGGTGTGATTCTTTGGTATAAAAAGGCATTCCTAAAAGGTCTGCTAGGTTTGATTTGTTGACTCGAATGATTTTTTTGGGGTTCTTGATCAGTGTAACTGCCGATTTGCGTATGATTTTTGCCAGTAGTTTATCCAGATGACGTACACCTGCTTCACGGGCATAGCCTTCAATGATTGAATTTAACGCTGAGTCTGCCAATTGTATCTTGGAACGAGTGATACCTGCTTTTTTTAATAGTTTAGGCCATAGATGATCTTTGGCTATTTGTAGCTTTTCTTCTGCGATATAGCCCGATAGCCGGATGGTTTCCATACGATCGAGTAGTGGTCTTGGAATACTGTCTAACTGATTCGCGGTACATATAAACAGTACTTTGGATAAATCGAAAGGAACATCTAAATAATGATCCAAAAATTGACTGTTTTGTTCCGGATCCAGAACTTCAAGCAAAGCCGAGGAAGGGTCGCCTTGGTAACTGGAGCCCACCTTGTCGATCTCGTCCAGCATGATAACCGGGTTGGTGGTCCCGGTTTGAGTGAACGATTGAATTATTTTACCAGGCATAGCCCCTATGTAAGTTTTTCTATGACCTTTTATTTCTGCTTCATCGCGCATACCGCCTAATGAAAAACGATAAAACTGGCGTTTTAGTGCGGTTGCAATAGATCTTCCTATAGAAGTCTTACCAACTCCCGGCGGACCCACTAATAGTATAATTGAACCAGAAATCTCACCTTTTAACGCGCCTAGGGCTAAAAATTCGATGATCCGTTGTTTTACATCGGACAAGGCTGCATGTTCTTGGTCGAGTGAGCGCTTGGCTGCGCGTAGACTTAAATTATCTTTACTTAATTGGCCCCAAGGTAACTTGCTGAAAGTGTCCAAATAGTTTCTAGTCACTGCATATTCCGGTGAACCCGATTCGAGTACTGACAGCTTGTCTAATTCATCATCAAATTTTTCTTTGGCGCGTGTTGAAAGCGCTTTACCTAATATATTTTGTTGGAACCTTTCTATGTCCGCCGTTTTGTCATCCTTGGCAATACCGAGTTCTTTTTGAATAGTTTTTAGTTGTTCCTTTAAGAAAAAATGCCGTTGATGTTCAGAAAGAGTTTCTTCAACTTGATCTTGTATATCCTTTTGTAGCTCTGCAACCTCTAATTCTTTTTTGATTAACACTAATACTCGTTCCATTCTTTTCTTTAAATGAACCGTTTCCAATACCTGTTGCAGATCTTGACGTGTAGCGGTCGTCACGCTAGCCGCAAAATCAGCTAATTGCGACGGCTCATTGGGGTTAAATCGATTTAAAAAGAATTTAAGTTCTTCGCTATACAAAGGGTTTAGAGGAACCAGTTCCTTGAGCGTATTAATTATTGCCATTGCGTAGGCTTTTAATTCGTCTGATTCATTTTGTTTCGGTTCAACTGGATATTCAACCTCGACTAAAAAGGGCGCCTCCTTGCTGAGCCACTTTTTAATTCTAAAACGCTGGATACCTTCCGCAATAAACTGAACCTTTCCAGAAGTTAAAACTGGGTGATGTATTTTGACAAGCGTACCAATTTTATAAAACTCTTCAGGTTTTGAGTTTTCTGGCTTGGGGTTTTTTACTAAAACCAGTCCGGTAAGTTGTTCGTGATGTTCGCCAATATATTCAATGGTTTCTTGCCATTCTTCTTCATTCATTAGAATAGGAAGAGTTTGTGGCGGGAAAAAAGGGCGTTCACTAATAGGCAGTAAACAAACTTTCTTAGGTAGAAAAATGTCCTTTTTTGTCTTACTCACCGATTGTTTTTTCATAAATTATTTAAGGCCTTAGCGGTTTTGTTTGACTGTGTATTTATGTTTTCGATAGCAAGTATTTTGTCATACAAATAACAAACCATCGGCGTAGTATTATTATTTATTGAGATACATTGTCTGTTAGAGTTTGCCAATGTGCTTCAATAGTGTGCTAATTAAGGTTAAAATGATATCAACAAGGCATATTTAACCCGTTCTTAGCAAAAGTATAGCAAGGGATTACCCGTTTTATATTTTGATTCGGCTAAATTTGCCGCTTTATTGGCCGATAACTAAGCTATAAACCCAAGTTTATTCAATCACTTGAAGGTTTTGTTTCATTTAAACTAGAAAATCAGGAGGTATTTCTAGAATAATGAGTAGAAGTAGTTAGGCAAAGTAGAGTGATATAAGGTAAATACTATGTATATCGGTGAAATCAGCAAACCAAGTGTCGAGCGTAGCGAAATAAAACCCAAACCAAAGCTGCCGGTTACATCGCCAGTGGAAGCGATGCTGCCAGTGACTGATAAGGTTGACCTTTCTAGTAAAGCCAAAAGGCGCTACCAAGAATACCAAAAAAAGCATCAACATAAAAAAAATAATAACTCTCACGCCAGCCACAATGAAACAACCCAAGACAATGTAGAAATCGATATAGATGACCTGAAGTCCAATCTTCTATTAAAGCATAACGCGCACAGCAAAGGGTTTGAACCTCCGTCTAATATTGATTATTCTTATTTGGTCACGACAGAACATGAAATAGTAGTAAGCTCGAAGTCTCCGTCTGAGATAAAGATAGTCGATGAAACAGATGAGCGTAGCGCTATGCAAACTCATATCGATTTAAACGCCTAGTTTTAGTGATAGAAGGCGACAATTATTACCAATTCAAGCTAAAACCCCTACTATGAATTGTGTTAGAATAATGACTATGCGTTTACTAAAAAATAATTTTTTTAAAACAAGAATATTGTAACATGTCAGATGCCAGTAGCACTTCACCATCCAAAGAGACCGATAAAGAGGTAAAAGCCTCCATCAGATCGTATGATGTTGGCGTTTTAATGGCGCAAACTCGTAAGCTGGCATCAGACTATCGTAAACAAACCGGTCAAGCCTTACCCGTCACTGAAGAACTGGCAAGGTTTGATGCCATCAGCATACTCGGATTAGGTCAATCGGATCAACTTGAAGGCGTCGATGCGATATCTAAACCTCAAACAGGTGTAGAGACTGAGCAGTATCTTATTAAGGGACGAGTCATTTTTAAAGCAGGCAAAGCTAGGCAAAAGTTGGGCAAATTAGGCTTGCAAGGGCTTTGGAATCATCTTTTAATGGTTATTTATGATGCTGAATATTGCCCCACACAAATTTACAAGGTTAAGCGTGTTACCATTGAAAAGGAATTGGAAAATTTATCATCGGATAAAAGAGGCTCGATGACGGTGGCAAAATATAAGGCTATCGGCGAGCTGATTTGGCAAAATTCCGATAGTGAAACATCGGAATATTCTGAAAAAGGTGATTCCCAACCAGTGTTATCAATAAAACCATCAACGCTAAAACTATCAAAGCATTAAGTCACCCTAATGAACCAGCAAAAGGGCACTGATGTTGTCATATTTTTCTTTATCAGTGGAATACCAAGCCCTTGAAGATAACAGACCAAGAAATCCAACAAATCCTCAGTGATAGCGGGGCTTTTTCGCAATCTATTGAGGGGTTTAAGCCGCGACCTGTACAGCAGCAAATGGCTATAGCGGTTAATCAAGCGATTCAATCGCAGGCTAATTTACTGATAGAAGCTGGAACCGGTGTTGGTAAAACCTTTGCCTATTTATTGCCAGCGCTACTTTCAGATAAACAATTGGTTATATCCACAGGTACAAAAAACCTTCAAGACCAACTGTTTAAACGCGACCTACCCAAGATTTTAAAAATTCTCGATCTGCAACCCAAAGTAGCGCTACTAAAAGGGCGTAACAATTATTTGTGTTTGTATCGTCTGGATCAAACACTTGCGTCTGGACGCCTGCCAGATCCTAAAGCGGTCAAACACCTATCCTTGATTAATCGCTGGCGTGATAAAACGCTTAGCGGTGAACTGAGTGATTTATCCGTGCTCCCAGAAAAATCTAGTATTATTCCTCATGTAACCAGCAATGCGGAGAATTGTCTTGGTCAAGATTGTCCAGAGATTGAAGATTGTTTTTTAGCCAGAGCCAGAGAAAAGGCTAGAAAGGCTAAAGTTTTGGTAGTGAACCATCATTTATTGTTAGCCGATCTTGTTTTAAAAGAAGATGGTTTTGGGGAACTTTTACCGGATACCGATGTGTTTATTATTGATGAGGCACACCACTTAGCAAAAACCGCCTATCAATTTTATGGCGCCTCGCTCAGCAGTCGCCAAATCAGCGATCTTTGTAAAGAAGTTGAAATGCAATACCGAACTGAGCTGACAGACTGTCGGGATTTGTTGCTAGAATCAGAGCGTTTAAATAAACAAGTGAAAGAGTTTCGATTGGACTTGCCTGAGTATGATATGAAGCAAGAATGGCAACTTAATTCCAAACTGCAATCTGCGGTTGATAGCTTACTCCAACGCACTGAAAAGTTATTAGAGGTGGTAAAGATTAATGCCACCCGAAATAAAGTGATGGAGTCTTGTTTCGATCGCTTAGTTGGTTTTAAAGCGACATTGGTTGTTTTTGCTCAACAAAATACTGATCAGCAGCGCATCAATTGGTATGAAACACATCGTGGATCGTTTCGTCTCAATACAACGCCGATTGATGTGGGTGACGTTTTTCAGAACAGTCGGCAGCGTTACCAGAATTCTAGCTGGATTATGACTTCGGCCACTTTGACTGTTAATCAGCAGTTTGATCACTATTTACAAGAACTCGCTTGGAAGGATATTAAGCAAAAGTGTTTACCTTCTTCTTTTGATTATCGCAAACAAGCTTATCTCTATGTACCTCGCGACCTTCCATCACCAAGCCATAAACAGCATACAAAAGCTGTGGTCGATGCTTGTTTCCCTTTAATGCAGGCTATTGGTGGCAAAGCTTTTTTACTGTTTACTAGTCATCGTGCGCTTAATATCGCCGCCGAGTATTTGCGTGAATTTGAACTCTTCAATTGCTTGGTGCAAGGTGAATCAAGTAAAGATGAGCTACTACAGCGATTTATCAGTGAAGAAAATAGTGTATTAATTGCCACGGGTAGTTTTTGGGAGGGTGTGGATGTCAGTGGCGATGCTTTACAATTGGTGGTCATTGACAAATTACCCTTTGCATCGCCGGATGATCCAGTGTTAAATGCAAAGATCAATCGCTGTCGAAAGCAAAAGGGTAATCCGTTTTATCAATTGCAGATCCCAGAAGCTGTGCTTAGTTTAAAGCAAGGTGTCGGGCGATTGATTCGTAGTGTCGAAGATAAGGGAGTCATTTGTTTGTGTGACCCTCGAATCGTGGGTAAAGATTATGGTTCGTTATTTGTCAATAGTTTACCGGATATGTATCGAACTCGTGATCTGGATAAAACGATGGCGTTCTTAACGGGTTCAGAACAAAGTGATGATTAAATTAGAGATTAAAAATGACTAACATTCTTGTAATTGATTCTTCTACCGAAGCTTGCTCAGTGGCCCTAAGTCACTCCGGGCTAGTTTATGCCGAGCAAAAAATTGCGCCGCGTAAACATGCTGAATTAATTTTGCCTATGGTTGATCATGTTTTATCTCAGGCTCAGCTAGAATTGACTCAGCTTGACGCTATTGGCTGCTGTATCGGCCCTGGTGCTTTTACTGGATTGAGAATTGCTATTTCTATGGTTCAAGGTCTAGCGCTAGCCAGCAATCTTGACTGCATCGGCATTACCTCGCTAGAGGCGCTCGCTTATGAAGCCTTTGCAACGACTAAAGCGGATTATTGCTTAGCTTCTATTGATGCGCGCATGCAGCAGGTCTATTTTGCTGTTTATGAACGCGGTAATGGTCAATCAATAAAAATAGTAACCGAGCCCCAAGTAATTGATCCTGATTTAATTGAAATTGAGCGTCATATCATCGACGCATTGCAAGGTCGAGTGGTAAAGGTTGGTAATGGTTGGGATTACGTTTATCGACAATCTATCGACCAATTAACGGAACCATCTATGGACATCCAGTTACCGCAGGCAAAATATATGCTGAATTTAGCGCAACAGGCGTTACAGAACGCTAAAGGTGTCTCACCTGAGCAGCTGCAACCCCTGTATTTAAGAAATAATGTCGCAAAGTCAAAAAGTAGGCTACACCATATATATACTGCACCATACTGCACTC
>JAUZSK010000031.1 GCA_030949565.1 Enterobacterales bacterium | reverse complement strand
CCTTCAAATTGGTTTTCAGCAATCATTTCACGCAGTAAATTGGCTAATTTTTCTACCGACTCAATCTTTGTATTTGGACAAATAATTAGAAATTCTTCTCCACCCCAGCGCCCGAGAATATCAATCTTACGACAGTTTTCCTCAAGTATAGAAGCGACGGCGATTAAGACCTTATCACCTACAAGATGTCCGAATTGATCATTAAAGAGTTTAAACCGATCAATATCTAACATAATGATGGAAAAGCTTTCGTTATAGCGTTCAAAGCGATCGATATAATGTTGTAAATATTGGTCAAGTTTTCTACGATTGCTCAGTTTGGTTAATTTGTCTGTCTCCGACAAACGTTCTAACTCTTTATTTCTCTCTTTCAATGATTTTTGTCTTATTAACATCAATAAAAAACCACCAGAAATCAATAAAAGCATGACTACTATCGCTTTGTAATCAAAACGGTAGTCATAAGTCACCGTTAACCATTTATTTCTAATCTTTTTTCTGTCATCTAAGCTAATCGATTGAATGCCCTTATTTAATATCGAGTTAATCAGTGGCATATCATTTCTACTACCGATCCGCATATTCCAAGTTTCAGAAAACTTACCACTCACTTTGATATGCTGGTATCCATGCTGTTGGATTTTGTAACCAATAACATTTAACCCGTCTAAATAGGCGTCAATTTCTCGGTCGCTTAGCATTAATAAACCCTGATCAATGCTATCCACTTGGATAATATTCAGTTGAGGATATTTATGTTGCAATATTTCAACATAGGCATAGCCTTTAACTAATGCGACTTTTTGCTCCAAAATATCTTTAACATCACGTACATAAGGTTTATCTTTAGTGGTCGCAATGGCGAACGGTTCATTAAAATAGGCTTGGGTAAAATTAAGAAATTTGGTTCGGTCAGGTGTTTTAAGTAAAAAAGAAACAATGTCACATTGTCTTTGCAGCGCTTTGTCCATGGTTTCTTGCCAGCTATTTGTCGCTTGCAATAGAAAAGGAACCTGGATATTTTGGCTAATAATCTGGATTAAGTCGGCAGCTAAACCAAGGTGTTTACCATCCTGAATATCTTCAAAAGGCATAAAATCAGGACCGACACACAGAGTAAAGTTTTTTAGTCGCCAAAAAATCTTTCTCTTGCTCCGTCAACTGAACCTCCAGCGCAAAACAATGGCTGCCTAGGCTAAAAAAAACTAATAGAATGAACAGTATTTTTAAACGAGGCAACTTCTTATTTCTTTTCCTTTGAGTAATCATGACAATGAAATTAAAACAATTTAATCCTTTATTATTGATGGATTGCCAGCAAAAATAACCAAAATGATGATAAAGTCGGCAACTCAATAACCGACAAAACCCCATAAATCTGTTGGTACACAACCCTTTTAGCCGGTGATATTACCACCAATTGAGCATTTATTCACCAGTAATGATGATATTGTCATATAAGCCAACACACCAAGACTGTAATCCCTGTCACCCAAAGTGCTGTCTAGGCTTGGCATTCACTCAGTCGCTGGTTTCGATTACAAAGATAGTTTAACGCTGTCACTTAACACAATCCTTAAAATAGCCCTCTCTTATTGACGAATAAAAGCCTAGGTGTCATCCTGTAGGTCTCCAAAATAACCATCAACAGATCAATGTCCAAACTACTATTCAAACTTAATCAAGTACCCGACGATGAAGCTGCCGATATACGGCAACTATTAACTGATAATGAATTCGAATTCTATGAAACCGATTCAGGACGTTGGGGGCTAGGTTTTGCTGCCGTTTGGCTAGAACAAGGTCAATCATTTGAACAGGCTCGAGCCTTGATCGACCAATATCAACAAGAAAGAAGCCAAAAATTGCGGGACAATTTACAATCAGAAAAAGAACAGGGCAAACAGATCTCCAAGTTTGAAGCTTTTAGCCAAACACCAATCCGTTCATCGGTATTGCTTATTTTCGCTGTATTGCTTGCCTACTTTACAGTAATTCCTTTTTTTAGGTAACTACTTACCCCTTACGAGCTATCTAACATCCATCGAATTGTCATTCCGGTCGTCTTTTTAGCCGGAATCTACAGTTTTAGACCATGGATTCCGGCTTAAACACTACCGGAATGACGGGGGCGAGTAGTTACTTTTTTAGATAAATAGCACAGAAAATGGTTAAATTCAGTCATTTCTTGTAGCTACTTAACGACGCTCATAATCTTGGCTAACAGCTAACCTCCACTTAATCCAGTGACGTGCATTACAAAAATCACGCTAGCCCGTTCACTATTTAAGCTGATAATTTAGTCACTTTATCGGTTTGCTCTTGTTTGCTTGTAGCCTTGCTATCACTAATATTAGTGGGTTGCTCGCTCTCTTTTTGTAACAGTTTTTCCGGATGACTTTTAATCGCTTGAGCGAGTTTGTCTTTATTTTGCGCCACCAGTAAGCCAATAGCCTCGACTTGTTGTTCGCTTAATC
>JAUZSK010000030.1 GCA_030949565.1 Enterobacterales bacterium | reverse complement strand
GATCCATGAGAGCACCCTCATGCCGGCAATAAAATGAGTTTGATAGAAGCGAATGGGACAAAGGGTATCAGCAAATTTATAATCTTGCCTATAAAATGGACAAAAAACCACGCTGAGTCTTACCCCATTCTTACTGGTGCAGGTCCAGGAATTATGGAAGCAGGAAGCCGAGGCGCCACTAAAGCGGGTGGCCAGAGTATTGGGTACACTACTTATTATGGTCCTTCAAGAAAAGCCAAAGGTGGTGATGCCCGTAAGGCTTTTTGGCAATCTCACCGTCCCGCTAAAGTGAAAAGCTAAAAACATTATTTCCGATGGGCTTATTTTTACCAGTGTCGCGATTAGAGAAAAAGTGTCATGGTGAGTGCATTCTTCGGCAATGATTTTTGCCCCGGTGGTACCGGCACTGAGTGGGAAATATTTCAAACCATCGAACAAATGAAAAGCGGACAACTAGCACCCGTTCCCATGTATATTGCTGGTGATAAAAAATTCATTGGCAGAGTTTATATAATCGACTCGACGACATGATTTTAAGAGGTACTATTAAGCGCCATGAAGCTGGAATCGCTTTTTGTACATGTTTGATAACCCAGAAGATGTTTATAAGTTATTGTCGGAAGACCTGAAACTTAATTAAAAAATTAAAAATGGTTTCCCAAGTGATAGTTGAAATATAAGGAGTTAACTCGATGTGCGCGAAGCTAAAGATAGCCTCAATCCGGTACTCAAAGCTGATTGACTAATGTAACAGGCCTCAGCAGAGCTTTTAAAATGTAGCGTTTTTTTCCACAGCTAGTGCATAGGAAAGTTGTTTTGGCGATATTATGATTTTGTCACGGGTTGTCACGGGTTGTCACGGGTTGTCACTGATGTTCAATATTATATACCCGTTCTACTTGAAGATGCAGGTTTCAGCAAGGCTAGAAACGGCCATGATCTACGCGGCAAGTAATTTTAGGGCTTAGTCATTCTAGCGCAGAATTGCCTTAACGAAGCAGATGGTTGTTTATAGCCTGTTCCCTGCGGTGCTCAGCTAGAAAACCTGACCGGCGTTGCAATTCTTGGAAAGGACGAGTCATTCCCTGCAAATTGCGCCTTGTTCAGGCTTCCTAGCTGAGCACTGAATCCTGCATCTTCAAGTAGAACGGGTATAGAATATCAAGATTAATTCAATCAATTATACTTATCTTAAAGTCTGTCCTATCATAAGTTAAATAAGATAGTTCCAACCACGGAGAAATTATTATGCAAAACAACGATTCGAACACAACAGGTAAATGTCCCGTCATGCACCTGACTCTTATACACAAATAATTTTTTATTAGAATTGAACTTTTTGCATTTTTGATGATCAGATCATTAACGTTAAATAATCATCAAGACTTTAAAAATGCTTATAAAAGATACCGAAGAATGGGCAAATAATTTATTTTCTAGCGCCAAGTTAGGGGATAAAAGACGTACTAAACGATTAGTCAAACTTAGCCATTTAATGGCGAGCAATACAGGCAGTTCAATTGTTAAAGCATCGGGAACACAAGCAGCAATTGAAGGCTCTTATCGTTTTATTCGAAATGATGCAATTGAAGCTGATGACATTGCCACTGCTGGTTTTTCTTCTCTTTTATCAGAGTTGAAATCATCTAAAAATATACTCGCATTAGAAGATACTTCGACATTGAGCTACCGTCATAATGTTACCAAAGAATTAGGTTTTACTGGTGCAAGTAAAAAATGTAAGGCTAAAGGCATGTTAGCCCACTCTGTTCTGATGGTAGATGCTCAAACAGAGCATACCATTGGATTAGCAGAGCAACACCGTTGGTGTCGAAAAGATGAAGATTTTGGCACTAAACATCAACGAAAACAGCGTGAATATAAAACAAAAGAAAGCTATAAATGGCAACGTTCTTCTGAAGCAATGACTGCTAGATATGCCAGTGTCATGGATAATATTATCAGTGTTTGTGATCGAGAATCAGATATTTTTGACTACATAGCTTATAAAGAGAAACACCAGCAACGGTTTGTTGTACGGGCGAAGCACGAGCGGATAGTTACGGGTGACGGAGATAAACTAACGCCCTATATAAATCAACAATCTAGCGAGCTTTCTTACCAAGTAAAAATACAGCAAAAGGGAGGTCGAAAAGCACGTATTGCCAATGTAGCAGTACGCTTTGCATCAGTCACTATTTCACCCCCGAAAAAACAGGCTATGTGTGATGATATAAAATTAACGCTTATCAGCTGTAATGAAATATCACCACCAGAAGGAGCAAAAGCCTTATGTTGGAAACTATACACAAATGAAGCCGTTAATTGTGCTGCGGACGCGCTGAAAACAGTTAGATATTATGAGCTAAGGTGGCGAGTAGAAGAGTATCATAAAGCGTGGAAATCGGCAGGAACACAAGTAGAATCTTTTAGATTACAGACACGACAAAATCTTGAAAAAATAATCGTGATCACCGCGTTTATAGCGGTAAGGCTACTACAGTTAAGAGAATTATCGGGTAATAAAGAAAAAGCTAAATCCACTAGCTGTGAAGGATATTTTGCACCACTTGAGTGGAAATTGATGTGGTCAAAGACAGAAGCCAAAGCATTACCTAAAAAGCCCCCCACGTTATATTGGGCGTATTATGCACTTGCTAAGCTAGGCCGTTGGCATGACAGTAAAAGAACTGGAGTTGTAGGTTGGGAAGCGTTATGGGATGGATGGTTTACATTGAATCAACTTTTAGAAGGAGCAAGATTCATGCAGCAGCAGATGGAATAAATGTGATCAAGAGACAGGTCATGCACGGAGGAAATACTCGTATAGGTGGTGCAGGCAGCAAAAATATGGACTGGTGGCCAAACCAACTTAATCTAAAGATCCTGCATCAAAATGACACTAAATCGAATCCATTAGATGATTCATTTAATTACGCAGAAGCATTTAGTCAACTTAACTTGAAAGCGGTCAAACAAACTATTCAAGATGTTTTAACCGATTCAAAAAAATGGTGGCCTGCGGATTATGGTCACTATGGGCCGTTTATGGTACGTATGGCTTGGCACAGTGCTGGCACATATCGTACTGGCCGATGGTCGCGGGGGAGCTGCGACCGGCAGTCAGCGTTTGCGCCGCTCAATAGTTGGCCAGACAATGCCAATTTAGATAAAGCTCGCCGTTTACTTTGGCCAGTGAAGAAGCAACACGGCGACAGTCTCTCATGGGACCGATTCTATTTATTCTGGCAGGCAATGTTGCGATTGAATCAATGGGATTAAAAACTTTTGGTTTTGGTGGTGGACGTGAAGATATTTGGGAGCCTGAAGAAGATGTTTATTGGGGTGCAGAAGATGAATGGTTAGGTAATTCGCGTTATCGTGGTGAAAGGGATCTTGATAATCCACTAGCTGCTGTGCAAATGGGCCTAATTTACGTCAACCCTGAAGGGCCTGATGGCAATCCCGATCCCATAGGCTCCAGGTCAGGATGTGCGTGAAACCTTTGCGCGTATGGCGATGAATGATTACGAAACAGTAGCACTCACCGCAGGTGGTCACACTTTGGAAAATCACACGGTGCTGGTGATGCGGCCAATGTTGGCGCCGAGCCAGAAGCGGCTCCCATAGAAGAGGTCGGTTTGGGGTGGAAGAGCAGCTATGCCAGTCGGAAACGGTAGTGACACAATCACCAGCGGTATAGAAGGCGCTTGGACACCAAAATGCCAATCAAATGGGATAACAGCTATTTTGAAGTATTGCTCGGTTATGATTGGGAGTTGATAAAAAGTCCTGCAGGGGCTTATCAATGGGCGGCCAAAAATCTAGCAAATAACGATCATGCGCCGGATGCCGAAGATCAATCTAAACGGGTTGGTCTTATGATGACAACCGCCGATATGTCAATGAAAGAAGATCCAGAATATCGCAAGATATCAGAACACTTTCAACAGAATCATGAGGAATTTTCTGATGCATTTGCTCGCGCCTGGTTTAAATTAACCCATCGCGATATGGGCCCTAAATCTCGCTATCTCGGCAGTGAAGTCCCGGCTGAAGACTTGATCTGGCAAGATCCTTTGCCAACCGTTGAACATCAATTGGTTAATGAGGTTGATATCACTCAGATTAAACAATTGATTATGGATTCTTCATTAACGATTTCAGAAATGGTTTACACCGCTTGGTCATCTGCTTCAACTTACCGGGATTCAGATCATCGAGGTGGTTGCCAATGGCGCGCGCATTCGACTAGCCCCGCAAAAAGATTGGCAGGTGAATCAACCGAAGCAATTACAAAAGGTGTTGGCTGTTTATGAAAATATTCGTGATCAGTTCAATGCTTCTCAGAGTGGCGATAAGCAGATTTCACTCGCCGATTTAATTGTCCTCGGTAGCAGTGTCGCCATTGAACAGTCAGCAAAATATGCGGGGATTAGCATTGAGGTACCATTTTCAGCGGGACGTAGCGATGCGACGGATGAACAAACCGATGCAGAATCTTTTGAAGTGCTTGAGCCAATAGCGGATGGATTCAGAAATTACACTCAAAAAGCCTACAATATTTCAGCTGAAGAATTAATCCTAGATCGAGCACAACTACTTACCCTAACCGCGCCAGAAATGACGGTATTAGCCGGTGGAATGCGCGTGCTTGGCACAAACTTTGGGAACTCTACAAATGGTGCTTTTACCGAAAGAACGGGTGTATTGAGCAATGATTTTTTTGTCAATTTGGTGGATATGGATATCGAATGGAAAGCAACCTCAAAAACTGCTGATGAATTTGAAGGTCGAGATCGCAATCGCGGAGAGTTAAAGTGGAAAGCCACTCGTGTTGATCTCATTTTTGCCTCTAATTCTCAATTGAGAGCGTTGTCAGAAGTTTATGCGGGTGACGATGCCAAAGACAAATTTGTTCAGGATTTCGTTAAGGCATGGGTAAAAAATAATGAACCTAGATCGCTTTGATTTAAATTAGTTCTCCTTTTAAACCAGAGCGCCAATAGATTTTGGCGCTCGTATTGATGACTTGTTGAGAAAAATATCGGACAGTCAATTATTTACTGATGAAATAGAAGGAGTTATTGGGTTGCTGAAAGATAATCAAGAAATAAGTTCGACTAAGGTGCTGTCTATTATCCTTTGTGGCGGCAATGGACTCTTTAATTTCTTGATTAATTAATTGTTGAATTTTTATAATCAGTTTATTTAACTCGCCTTTAAAGCTTGCCGAATGAAGTGATGTATTTAGAAACAACATTAATGAAAAAGATAATATTAGTGATTTCATTTAAACTCTTACTTATACTTCAAAAGACCTATTTAAAGAGCAGAATATCAGACATTCTACCTATTTTCAAAATAGCGATGACGGTGTTTGATGAGTGCTTCGATGAGGGATAATGGTTGTGCAAAGCCGCAACAATTTGTAAATGAATGTGTTTTAGACTGAATTCCGATCGATTAGAGCGTATTTTTGAATGCGGGAAGTGCCACTAACTTATTGATTATAATAGGAACTACAGCCGTTTTTAGCATTCTAAGGCTCTGAAGACTAAAAAATTAGCACTCTCCTTGATAGAGTGCTAAAATAAGTCCAAAGAAAGAGATTAAGTTTTACATTCAACCAATTTACAGACTCGCCAATCAGGCTTGAGTCAAGAGTATTTAAGGGAGAAAGAATATGAATAAAGCAATCAATAAAGCAATTAATAAAGATATGAGCAAAGTCCTAGAGCCGGCTAATTTACTCGTGCCACAAGGCAGTATCGAGTCTTATGTCAGCGCTATTCACGCTATTCCTGTATTATCTGCAGAAGATGAGCGGACTTTAGCCGTACAATATAAAGAATCTGGCGATTTAGATGCGGTTCGTGGATTAATCATGTCGCACTTACGCTTTGTTGCACATATTGCACGAAGTTATAGCGGTTATGGCTTACCTCAAGCGGATTTAATTCAAGAAGGCAATGTTGGTTTAATGAAAGCGGTAAAACGTTTTGATCCCGAAGTGGGTGTTCGATTAATTTCATTTGCAGTTCATTGGATTAGAAAGCTGAAATTCATGAATTTGTATTGGTAAAAAACTGGCGCGTGGTTAAAGTAGCAACCACTAAAGCGCAACGTAAGTTTATTTTTTAATCTTCGTAGTGCTAAAAGACCACAAAACTGGTTGACCAACGATGAAGTAAAAGCGGTTGCAGATGACTTAGGCGTAGCAGAGATTGAAGTAAGACGCATGGAAAGTCGTTTAAATTCTCGTGATACCGCTTTTGATTTACCAGCGGATGCTGATGAAGAAAGTAGCTTTGCTCCAGCAGCCTTTTATGAAAGTGCAAACAGTGATCCCGCTGAAAAGCTTAGAGCAAGAGAACTGGGCGGATCCACCATCAGAAACGCCTTATGACCGCACTTAAAACATTAGACGAAAGAAGCCAAGACATTTTAGCGGCTCGTTGGTTAAGTGAAGACAAATCAACCTTGCAAGAGCTAGCTGGATAAATACGGCGTTTCTGCTGAGCGTATTCGTCAGTTAGAAAAAATGCCATGAAGAAGTTAAAATCGACTATGTCATAATTAACAATTGCTTTAAAAAATCCTGATTAGCTAATCGGGATTTTTTTTGCCTTGAAGAAAATAGTCACAATTAACCGTTAAGTTTTATTTTGTTCAATCTACTCGTCACCAACCGCTCTGCCAATATCCAATCGAGCGAATCAAGGTCGTCAATTTCAACGGTTAACTCCCATAATATTTTTCTTGAATAATGCCGCGCTCTTTCGCTTCTGAATAAGGCAATCGGTGGAACATCACCATAGAATATCGAGGACAAAAATGCTCTGGAAATCGATTTTCTAATTCAAAAGCCAATGAACTTCGTAATAAAAACTTTTTATCTCGTACAGAATCCCGCATGGTAATATAGTTTTCAATTGCCATATCAGCAATCGCATCCGCATTAATTTTTCTAAACTTATCGACTTGAGCAAAACTTGATGCCAGTCCATTGCCTTTTGTTGTGATGATTGTTCTTGTAGCCGAGTGTTGTTGAATGGTTTGCGCTAACACTAAGGCATCTTCAAAGCCACAATTCATCCCTTGCCCATGAAATGGAACCACAGCATGAGCCGCATCACCGAGCAGTAAAGCTTTATCTTTAAAGTGCCAAGGCGAGCATTTTACCGTTGCCAAATGCCCCGTAGGATTACTAAAAAACTCTGTCTCTAGCTGTGGCAAAAGAGTGCTAGTATCTGGAAAGTTGACATTAAAAAAATCTGTCACTTTTTGTTTTGAATTTAATGCTTCAAAACTAACTTGCTCACTTATATTTTTGCTTGGCATAAAAAGTGTGACGGTAAACGAACCATCACTATTAGGCAATGCAATTAGCATAAATCCGCCGCGAGGCCAAATATGTAATGAGTTTTTATCAATCTGAAATTCACCTTGCTTGCCTGCGGGAATATGCAGCTCTTTATAACTGTGCCCAAGCGGTAAGATGTCGAGCTGTTTGGAAGTCACTTTATGAATAGCGTCACGCACCGCAGAAACACTTCCATCACAGCCAATGATTCTTTTAAAGGGTATTTTTTGAATCGCCTCAGACTTTTGATCTTGGATCTCGGCCAGATGATTATCAAAATTGACTGACAAACACTTTTTATCAAAATAGATAGTGACCAGTCCTGTTGCTTCTGCGGCATCCAAACAAATTTTATTCAGTTCTCCGCGAGAGACTGAGTAGATCACCTCTTCCGATTTTTGTCCGTAGCTCTGAAAACTTTCATTGCCATCAAGATCATGAATCATTCGACCTTTCATTTTAGTTAGAATAGGCCATACTTTATCCATAAGCCCTGCTTGCTCTAAGGGATAAATACCGCGATTAGCTAAAGCTAAATTAATTGAACGCCCAGCACTAATATCTTTTTTCTCATATCAGGCCGTCGACTCAAATATTTCTACCGAGTAGCCTTGCTTAGCGAGCAAATACCGCCAATAGTGAACCGACTAAACCTGCGCCAATTAGTGTGATTTTTTCTAGTTGTGCCATCATTAATTCCTAACTATTATTTAATTGTTTTCAATTGCTGTTTTTAGGATATCGACAAAACGATAAACATCTTCAAATGAATTATATTGCGCGACAGGAGCAACACGAATAACATTAGGATAACGCCAATCTCCCGTCACACCTTCATTTTCAATTTCAATAAATATATGCCGACCACGCTCAGGATCATCACTAGGGTTTAATTTCACCATTAAAGATAATTGACTCCCTGACTCAGCAGGGTCACTCGGGGTAATTATCTCAATCACATCAGCTAAGTTTTTCTCAATCAAATAACGCATAAAAAGCCCGAAAGTTTGAGTGCTTTTTCTCTAAGCGTAACAATACCACCCGCCATTTTTATAGTATCGAGTGAAACCGCGTATCGCGGCTAATGATAAAACGGGTGGATTAGATAATTGCCAAGCTTCTGCTGAAGCAATGGGTTTAAATTTATTTTCCATTTTAAAGCGAGTTGTCTTTATCATGTCCCCACCAACCGGCAAAACGGGGCAGTGAATCATTTTTTTCAGATGGCTGAAAATGATTTTCATGAACAAAACAGCCCGCCACTGAACCCTACCGGAATTCAAATATTTATAACTGCACCAACAAGCAAAATCGACTCTGCCAGTCCGTGCAGCTGCATAACCAATATTTCCTAGCCGCATGGGCTAAATCAAACCCCACCTGACAACCTTTTTTATGCGCCAGTTCGGTGAATGGCTTTCATGTCAAAGACTTGTCCGGTGTAATATTGAACGCCGGGTAGCATCACCAAGGCAATAGAATCACCTTGCTCTTCTATCAACTTTAATAAGTCGTCGGTTCTAATTGTTTGCTCATTCTGTCGAGGTTTAACCATTAACATGGATTCATCGGGATCAAAGCCATGAAATTTTATTTGCGATTCAACCGCATAATGATCGGACGGAAAGGCGTGTTCTTCAATTAATATTTTATGTCTTTTTTTACTGGGCCGATAAAAACTCACCATCATAAAATGTAAGTTAGCAGTAAGAGTATTCATTGCCACCACTTCCGAGGATTTTGCACCAACTAACTCCGCAAAACCTTCTGATAAAAATTCATGATACGGCATCCATGGATAATCCCCGCTAAAATGCCCCTTCACACCAAGATTTGCCCATTGTTCTAATTCACGTTTTACATATTCGGCGGCAAGTTTAGGTTGTAGCCCCAGTGAGTTCCCGCAAAGATAAATTTCTGAGTCACCATTTTTATTTTTAGGAATAGAAAACTCTTCTCTAATCGTTGCTAACGGATCTTCTTCATCCATTTTTTGTGCGAATTCTAAACTATTTTGATAATGCATAGGGTATCTCTTAAAGATTTAGTTACTGACAGATTTAAGCGAATATAAAACGGGTCGTGATGGAACAGCATCAGTATTAATTTCAGGAATTTGCAAATTACACAGGTAAAAACCATCCGTGATGGCCGTGATCAATAAAACCATTTCTGGTGATGGTTTTATTAATTTTGCTGCATTGATTTAATTGAGTTTCGATAAATTAATTTGCCAAAAATCCGATGATTTTGTAGCATTCCCTGGTCATACATTTTATCGACCGATGGCATATCAACCAATAGATGCCGCACCTTTTTATCGATCAGATAACGCATGGCATCAGCAGTTAAGAATGGCGGATAATGACCATCATTATATCGTTGAGATTTTTTAACTGGGTTATTGGGCAAGGTTCGAATAACTAAACCTTGAAGTTGTTCATTCGTTAGAGCATCAAGGTGGTGTTCCAGTTGTTGTTTTGTAATCACTTCATTATCAGGCTCTATACCTGCGCTGATATTCATCCTGAGTGTCAGTTCCCTTTATAGGTAGAATACTTATTAAGGTGCAAGGAAAAAAGCTATTTTCAACCACTTGATGAACCGCATATAAATCATCAATAATATGCGATACAGATTCGGTATGAGTACCATTGCAATGAGGAACAATGGTCAGAGTATTAACATTACAACTGCCACCTCTGCTAGTGTCACCGATAAAATCGCCCGCAATAAAGGTTTCACTTTTAGCGATTGGCGCTGAAAAATGATTCGGCTGTGCTTCATTGGGCAATAAATTAATCGCAATGCTTTTACCATCGTCTAGGTTTGCTTTGAAATGCTTGTTGTTTATTTGTAGTTCAATAATCATTGCCGTTTTATTGCCTCAGCTTATTTCAAATTTTGACTTATTAATACCCAGCCACTCAAGTGCTGTTTCATGGAGTAACTGCGCTTTTATTTCATCGTCAAAGATATTTTCCTTTATCAATTTTCCCGGCTCTAGTTCGCCTAATGGAAGCGGGTAATCCGAGCCTAAAGCCAGCCGGTCTGCGCCAAATAATTCAATTAAATAATGCAACATTTTTGGATCATGTACTAATGTGTCTAAGTAGATTTTATCTAAATAATTTCGTGGGTTAATCGGATTATCTTTGGCGACTAAATCGGGACGGCAATCAAAACCATGCTCAATGCGACCAATAGTTGAAGGAAATGATCCGCCACCATGAGCAAACGCCACTTTAAGTTTGGGTAGTCGCTCAAAGATCCCGCCAAAAATCGTTGAGCAGATCGCCAGAGAGGTTTCGGCAGGCATTCCTACCAGCCACGGCAACCAGTAATCGGGCATTTGTTGAGTGCCCATCATGTCCCAAGGATGAACAAATATTGACGCACCTAAATCTTGTGCGGCTTCAAAAATATCAAATAATTCAGGCGCGTTTAAATTCCAATCATTCACATGAGAACCAATTTGCACACCCGCCAACCCTAAGTCATTGACGCAACGCTCTAGCTCTTTTATGGCGAGTTTAGGTGATTGCAATGGAATGGTACTTAAGCCCGGCAAAACGGTGAGGATGCTCGTCACATATTCCGGCAATATGGTCATTTAACAGCATGGAAATGTCTAACGCGTCAGCCGCTTTCGCCCAATAACTAAACATCACCGGAACCGTAGGATAGAACCTGCACGTCAACTTGATGTTGGTCGCATTCCTTCATGCGGACTTTGGCATCCCAACAGTTTGATTCTATTTCACGAAAAAAATGATCTTCTTTCATCATTCGGGCGCAGCCGCATTTATGATGGTCCAAATGGATCCAGCCACCATAGCCATATTTTTGTTTTAGATCGGGCCAGTTTTTTGGCAGGATATGGGTATGAATGTCAATCGTTAGCATGATTAATCAAACTCGTATTTATTATGTGGCATCACGTGGTTACAACTATCGCAAGTGCGTAGTTTTTCGCTAGTTAAAAAACGGTCAAACACGGCACCAAAATCATTTTCAATATCTTTGAGTGGAAAGAATTCTTCATAAAGCTTGTGATTGCATTTTTCACAAAACCACATAAGCGCATCCGTTTCCTCGGGGCGACGAACTTGTTCAATCACGAGTCCAATAGAATTTTTAAAGCGAACCGGTGAATGCGGCACCTTAGGCGGTAATAAAAAAATATCACCGGCGCCCAATTGATATTCCACAACCTTATTTTCTTGTTGCGTTCGAAGCAACAACTCACCTTCTAACTGGTAAAAAAATTCAGGCCCTTCATTGTAGTGAAAATCTTTGCGACCATTAGGGCCGCCCACCACCATGATGATCATGTCGCCATCACGATACACTTCTTTATTACAAACGGGCGGCTTTAATTTATCTCTATTATCATCAATCCATTTTTGAAATTTAAGAACTTGCATGGGAGCGCTCATAAAATCACCTATTTAACGGTTGCAATACATTTTAATTCGATAGCAATGGGAGTCGGCAAACAATTTATTTCAACGGTCGTTCGGCAAGGTTGATTATCTGCGAAATATTCAGCATAAATTTTATTGTAGATCTTAAAATCATCTTTCATATTGGTTAAAAAAACGGTTACATCAACCAGTTCATCCCAACTTGATCCTGATGCTTGCAAAATAGTTTTAACGTTATCAAAAACACGGCGA
>JAUZSK010000029.1 GCA_030949565.1 Enterobacterales bacterium | reverse complement strand
CCAGTTGAGAATTAAGACCAAATGACGGTGGTCTCTTTGGGTCTTGCGCTTGCTTTTTGGCATAAAAGTCACGCACTTCTTGTTCGGTTACACCTTTATAAAAATTAACCGCACTGCCTTTCACCTTATCAATACCTTGCGCTTTATTCACTTTTTTAGCGGCATAATGAGGATCAAATATAGCTGGATAAATACGCCGGTAAAGTTGCTCTTTGGTTTCGCCTTCATTCACCGGAAAAGCGCCATTAGGGCTTTGCATCATTAAATCTTTCAGTTCATCACCACTAAAAGTTGCTGCAAATTTATTATTGGAATAATGGTGATGAATGCCATTAGCAAACCAAACCTGCTTGGTATAAAGCATAAAGCGTTTAAAAGTATCAGTTTTTCGATTTCCTTCATAAAATTTTACGATTTCTTCTAAGGTTCGGCGAATGGTTAGATTTTCGCTGAAATTTTGATCCCAAATAATATCGCGACCAGACAAAGCAGCCTGAGACAAAAAGTAAATAAGCTTTTTCTGTTGCAAAGGAAGCTCTGCAAAACCCGGCACTTGATAACGCAGTATACGAAACTCCGCGAATCGATCCACCACCCAAGGTAATTTGCGATCCACCACAGATTTTTTGTGAAGTAGGCTGGTATCAACCTTCGTGGTCTTTTGATCGTATTTAACCCGCTTATCTAATGGAATAGGCTTTTTCTCAGCTTTCGGCGGGATATCATCTTTTGAACAGGCGCTAAGCGTTAAAGCAACCAATGCCAGTAATAATTTAGTCTTCATTCTTTCTCCATTTTACAATTTAAAACCTGCTGAGTTACAACCAGCAACATTCAAAAAATACTCAAGCTGTGATTATTCATTGATTAAATCAAGAGATCAATCAGATTTTTTAGGTATTTTTACAGCAAAACTTTAAAAAATACCGATAAATGATAAGCTACGGGTCAATGCTTTTCATTTTTACCCTAAAACAAGGGTTCAATACATCACTCAATCAGGCAGGTATATCCTTGGATTGGCATAAGCTACTCGGCGAAGAAAAACAAAAAGACTACTTTATTCAAACCCTTAATGCGATTAGAGCGCGCCGGCAACAGGGCGTCATCGTCTATCCACCACAAAATGACGTTTTTAACGCCTTCGCCCTCACGCCATTTGATAAGTTGAAAGTGGTGATCATTGGTCAAGATCCCTATCACCGCCCTAATCAGGCACATGGTTTATGTTTTTCGGTGAAACCGGGTATAAAAATCCCACCCTCATTAGTCAATATCTATAAAGAGCTAGCGCGCGATAGCGCCAATTTTAGAATACCCGATCATGGTTTTCTTGAAAGCTGGGCAAAACAGGGCGTACTGCTGCTAAATACGGTTTTAACGGTTGAACAAGGAAAGGCGCACTCGCATAAACATCTCGGCTGGGAAACCTTCACCGATAGTGTAATAGAAAAAATTAATCAAAAGGCCGCTGGCATCGTTTTTTTATTGTGGGGTTCTCATGCCCAGAAAAAAGGTGCCAAAATCGACACCAATCGCCACTGCGTTTTAAAAACAGTTCACCCATCACCATTATCCGCTTATCGAGGGTTTATCGGCTGCGGCCATTTTTCATCCTGTAACCAGTACCTTGAAAAACAGGGAAAAACAGCGATTGATTGGCAGGTTTAGCCGGACTTAACACGCCTTTTGTTTGGTAACTAATCCATAGCCTACTTGAAAAAGCGTCTTTGCGAGCAGCGCATTGAATTGTTTTAGATGTAGGCTGTGCACGTCCTTTGTGCCCATGGTTAATTTGAATTTTGCATTTCTAGATTTCACCCGCCCCTAACCCCCGCCCGTCGAGAGTGGGGGGATTTTCTATACTCGCAACTATTATTTTACTCTAAGCTCAAACCTAGCACTATTCGCCTAATTCAGGTAAAGTTAAGCAATAAAATAACAATAGCCTCCTTTATTTCATCATCTAGACGGCAGCTTAATCAATCGCGGAGGGAACATGCCAATCTTTATTCTTTCAATTCTAGTTCAGGTTGCAATGGTGGTCCACATAGTAAAAACAGGACGCAACACCCTTTGGATCTGGATCGTTGTCATGCTTCCAATGGCGGGTTCAATCGCCTATTTCATCGTGGAAGTGCTGCCAACAATGTCTCAAAGCGCGAGTGCCAATAAAGCAAAGGCCAAAGTCATTGGCACTATCAATCCTCACAAGGGATTAAAACTAGCTCAAAGAAATTATCAAATGACGGATACCATTGATAATGCGACGCGATTGGCTGAAGAATTATATCAACAAGGACAGTTTGAAGCAGCCAAAGATCTCTACCTTAAATCATTATCTGGGCCACATGAATATGATCCCTATTTAATGCAAGGTCTTGCCTTTTGTGAATTTAAGCTCGGCAACTTTGAACAAACAAAAATATGCTTGGACCAATTAATCGAGCACAATCCTGATCACAAGAACCCCGAAGCGCATTTACTCTATGCAAAAACCCTAGAAAAACTCAATGACATCTCCGCAGCATTACATGAGTATCAAGCACTTGATCAATACTATACCGGACCAGAAGCCAGTTATCGTTATGCCATGCTACTCAAAGCACAAGGTAAAAGCGACAGGTCCATGCAAATAATTAATCAAATTCTAAAGGATGCCAACTACTCAGGAAAACACTATCACTCACTGTACAAACACTGGATAAAAAAGGCTAAAGCTGAAGCTAAATAGTTTTATCCAGTTTTTAAAAATATAGGCCAGCACACCAAACTAAAAAACGCTTTCTATAATCAAACACATCAAAAAAAGGAAAATAATATGACTTTTAAACCGAAACTTATTATTACTATATTATTAGTTATTGGATTATCCGCTTGTATCGACTCAGTGTCCTATAACTTGAATTATGACGTCACCTATCGCCCTTTTTCCGTTCAAATTAAAGATCAGCGTAGTCATGTATCACTAAAAACAAAAACAGAAGGATACCAATCAATCATTGGTGATGCGCAGCTTACCCCGCCACCCATCGAATTGATTTCCAGAAAACTCGGTCACCTCTTAAAACCTTCGGCAGCCAGCCAAATCAAGAATATTGACCTTAACCAGTTTACACTAATCATTCACGCACCCGAGCACTATGCAATCGGCAAGGGAGCCATGATGGCAGGTACTAGCTATAACTTAGGCATCTTGGTGTCAGAATTTGAATCATCTAACAGTCGAGTTGGCGACGGCGTTATGATTAAAATAAAAATGAGTTTTAATGATGTTGAATATCAATGTGAAAAATATCAACCCGCCTATGATGAAATTGGTGATCTTTGGGGAATTGCGGTGAGTGGAGAGGCATTACAAAAAACCTTTGATGAAACCATTAATCTTTGTCTAAAAAGTCTCCTTTCTAAAACCGATTTTGACCAATATTAAGATGAAAAAACTCTGGGAAAATCTAGTCTTGTGGTTTAGTTCGCCCTTAAGTGTTTTGTATTTGAGACCTCACTCTTAAGGGCAAGGATTGTTTAATGACACCTAACCACCATTCTGCTGACAAACATACTGATAGGTTAGATATTCTTCAATCCCGTAATGACCACCTTCTCGCCCCATACCGGATTGTTTGATACCTCCAAAAGGCGCATGGATATTTGACAGTCGCGGTACATTGATGCCAAGCAATCCGACTTCAATTTGTTGGGTTGCTTGTTGGATTCGCTTTTGATCTTGGCTATATAAATAACCGCAAAGCCCTTTTTCACTTTGGTTAGCGAGTGTGATCATTTCTTGATCGCTGGAAAAACGTGTGATCGCCACCACTGGACCAAATATTTCTCGCTGAAATAACGGCATCTGTGCTGTCACCTTGTCCACTAAGCTTGGCGCAAAGAAAAAACCTTTACCGCTCATAGCTTTTCCTCCCACAATCAGTGTTGCCCCCAGAGACAGACTTTGCTGAATAAGATCCGTGGTTTTATCCAGCGCCGCTTGATTTATTAAGGGACCTATTTGGCTCGTTTCATTTTGCCCATCGCCAATGATCAATTGTTCAATAGCTTGAGTTAATCCTCGAATAAAAGCATCGGCGATGGATTCATGTAGCAAAAAGCGGTTGGCACTGACGCAGGTTTGTCCAGCATTTCTAAATTTTGCAATCATTGCACCTTTAATTGCTTGTTCAAGATTGGCATCTTCACAAACAATAAAAGGCGCATTACCACCCAATTCCATTGAACTTCGTTTGATCCCAAAAGCGCACTGCTGCAACAATTTTCGGCCCACTTGGGTCGATCCGGTAAAGCTAAACTTAGCCACTTTGGGGTGTTGGGTTAAAATTTCGCCAATCGCCTGCGCATTTGAACCAACTACCAGATTAAACACGCCCTTTGGAATACCGGCTTGTATTGAAAGATGGGCTATCGCCATTGCGGTCAGAGGTGTTAGTTCCGACGGCTTCAGCACCACCGAGCAACCAGCGGCCATAGCTGCCGCCGCTTTTCGCAACACCATAGCACAAGGGAAATTCCAGGGAGTAATTGCTGTTACCACGCCAATCGGTTGGCGTAACACCTGAGCCGTTTGCCCCTCGGACGCAGGAATGCTAATCGCTTGCCGACAATCTTGCGCCAACTGGGCATAGAGTTTGACATAATTAGCCGCATGGATAATTTCACCCTTTGCTTCACTTAGCGGCTTACCCTGTTCGAGCGTAATAAGCCGTGCTAAATCCTGCAGATTGTCACGCATCAGCTGTTGCCAATCGATTAAACACTGAGATCGTGCGGCATCTCCAAGCTGTTGCCACACGGCGAGAGAAGCATCGGCCGATAAAATCGCCTGTTCTAATTGATGAACAGTGACCTCAGCCACCTGACAGATCGCAACTTCATTGGCTGGATTGACCACAGCAAACGACTGATCGGAAGTTTGCCACTCGCCATTGACCAATGATCCTGACTGAATTAATGTTTGATTTTTTTAGATTTTGCATGGTTAGTTTTTATTTAAAATCGAGTATTGGCTTTATCTTACTTTGCGCAAAAGAATAAAGGGCTATAATGTCTAATTTGTAAGCATTTACTAACATAGGCTATTATTAATTAAATCAAATAGATAAATCACAAAATAAAACGAACGTTCGTTCTTTTTTTTATTCGGTTAAAAGCTTTAAATAAGGCATTAAAAACAGCCAACAAAGCTGAAAAATAAGCCTTTTAAGCTAAACAATGGCATCATACCTGAATCAGCAAAGGACACCAGCCATTTATGATAAATATAACTTAGGTGCAAGTGTTGAATTCTTGAGCTTCAATAGTTAATTTCAACCACCTCCCAATAAAATTCCTCGCCATTAAGCCTTAGACAAATTTCATCACCCACTTGATGCCCCAAAAGCGCCTTTGCCATGGGCGAATCCACCGAAATATAATCCTTACGGCCAAAAATTTCATCATAACCCGTAATACGGAATTGTTTTTGTTCGCCTTGCTCGTTTTCAATCCTGACCCAGGCACCAAAAAACACCTTCCCCTGCTGACTAGCGGCGTGATCAATAATCTGTAATTTTTCCAGTTGCTTGCGCAGATAACGCACTCGACGGTCGATTTCACGCAATTTTTTCTTATTATATTGGTAATCCGCATTTTCCGAGCGATCACCCAAACTGGCCGCCCAAGTGACTTTTTTAGTGGTATCGGGTCGTTCCACCCGCCATAGATGATCCAGCTCTTGTTTAAGCTGATTATAACCGTCACGGGTAATCAAAGGACTGCGCATAGTGAATAAGACAATGACAAGAATAAAGCCGTAATTATATCACTGGTAGATTTTTTGCGCCGCTAAATCCCCTCACTTTAAGGCATTAATCCGAAATCAGAGCCCCAATAACTTGCACAAAAAGTAGCCAGAGAATTCAGCAATTCTCGGTGAAATTAAAAAGCCCAGTTTATCAGCTCTACAGCGCCATCAAAAATATTGCTTTCGCACTAAAGGAAGGCTTCAGAATATTATTTCAAATAAAATTGAACTTTTTATGAATCCAGCGATCTGATCAAAGTAGATACCCATATTTTGGCTGGTTTATTCGTGAAACCCTTATTAAAACAAAAAAAGCATCTCAATTTCACCGCTCTTAGGCAAGCGATGGCCTCTCATTTTAACGCCATCTCTGATCCTCGAAAAAAGGGAAGTTGCTATTACAGTCAGAAAGATGTGCTTATGAGTGCTTTTTCGTGCATGTATTTTCAAGAGCCTTCTTTACTTAAATTTCAGCAACAGATGGAAGATCAGCAAGGCAGTAATAATTGTCGCTCCTTATTTGGTATTGAAAATATACCTCAAAGTTCTCAACTTCGAGACGTGCTAGATAACATCCCAAGTGACGCTATTGCACCCATTTTCAAAGATTTCTTCAGCCGTTTAAGACGCCATAAACATCTGGAAGGCTATGCCATTTTACCAAACGTTTTTAATGTGCAGTATTGATGGAACTCAATACTATAGTTCAAAAGAAAATAAGTTGCGAACACTGCTTGCATAAAGAACATAAGACAGGTGAAAAAACCTATAGCCATGCTGTTTTACAGGGAGCCATTATGCATCCTGATAAAAAACAAGTTATTCCTGTTATGCCTGAAGCGATCCAAAATACAGATGGAAGTAAAAAACAAGATTGTGAAACAAATGCCGCTAAACGCTTTATAGATAGACTCAAAGCAACCCACCCGCGTCAAAAGTTCTTGATCTGTGGTGACGGTTTAATGTCTCATCAACCACTCATTGAAAAAGTGCTCGATAACAACATGCACTATATTTTCGTGTGTAAACCTGGCGATCATCAATATCTTTTTGAATGGTTAAACGACTTCCCTGAATTGCCTTGCTTGGAAATAAAAGATACAAAAGGTCGCACTCATCAGTATCGTTGGAAAAATAAAGTTCCCTTACACGGTCAAGAGGACGCTGTAGAGGTTAATTATTTTGAATATAAAATCATTAACGAGAAAGGAAAAGAGACCTCAACAAATAGCTGGGTGACAGACGTAAAAATAAACAAAAAAAATATTATTAAAATGGCTAAGGCTGGTCGATGCCGATGGAAAATAGAAAATGAATGCTTCAATACCTTGAAGAACCAAGGCTATTGTATAGAGCACAATTATGGTCATGGTAAACACTATTTGAATTACAATTTGTATCTGATCACTTTGCTAGCATTTTACTTTCATCAAATATTTGAATTGACGGATAAGGTTTATCAAGGTTGCCGCAAAAAATTTGGCTCAAAACGCCACTTATGGGAAAAGCTGAGAGGAGCAATCTATTTTTTCATTTTTAGCTCGTGGGAAACGCTCTTAACTTATTTATTAGAAGAGCAAGAAGATATCAAGATCGGTTTTAAAAGTTCGTAGAAAGTCTAGTTTGGATTATTTGCACGTGATTGTGTAGCTAGATCCCTACCTGTAACTAAAGCATTAAGGGGGCAAAAAATCAAATAATGAGTCCTTGACTATAAAAAATACTGAAATATCACATTTTGCTTAGAATATTCTAATTCACCGAGAATTGCCAGGGCAAGATCGTACTTTATTGAACTTTTAGGTAAATTGGTGATCAGATCAGTATCAACCACGAGGAGATACTGCTATGACATTTATAGACCATTTTACTTCAATAGAAGATCCACGAACGAATATTAACGTTAAACATGACCTTTTAGATGTGCTATTTTTAACGGTAAGTGCTGTATTATCAGGTGCAGAAGGCTGGAAGGACATTAAAGAGTTTGGCGATAACAAGCTCGATTGGCTAAGACAATATAGAGACTTTAAAAACGGAATACCGGTCGATGACACCATTGCTCGGATCATAAGGGCAATCGAGCCTGCACAATTAAACCAGGCATTTATTAATTGGGTTAATGAAGTGAGGGTCGATAAGGGGCAAGAACAAATAGCGCTTGATGGAAAAACATTACGCCGTTCATTTGATGGAGATAGGCAAACCGCATTACACAGTATTACCGCTTGGAGTCGCTCACAAGGATTGGTTCTTGCTCAATTAAAATCGACGGGTAAAAAAAATGAAAATGCTTCGGTTATTGACATGCTCAATGTGCTGAATATCAAAGGTGCGTTGATAAGCGCCGATGCGATGAATACACAGAAAAAAATCGTCAATACTATTGTTGAAAAGAAAGCGGACTATGTGCTTTGTGTCAAATTGAACCATAAGAAATTACGTCATGAAATTGCCGGTTATTTCCATAAAATCAAAAGAGAAACACCTGAGTTTATTGAAGAGTTTGAGGAAGTTGATAGTGGTCATGGTCGCATTGAAGTTAGGAAATATAGGCAACTCAGAGTGAATGAATGGATTAGTGAGGCGAGTAATTGGTCCAATATTCAAACGGTTATTGAGGTTGAGCGAGAGCGACATTTTAAAGGTGAAGTGGTGCAGCAAGAAACCTTGTATTACATTAGTTCTTTGGCGCCGGATGTGGAAAGAATAGGTAAAGCCATTCGCAGTCATTGGGGAGTGGAAAGCACCCATTGGATCCTTGATGTGACGTTTAAAGAAGATGACTGTCGGATCCGAAATGGTGACGGAGCTGAAAATGTTGCTGTTATCCGACGATTTGCTTTGAACTTAACGAAACTACACCCTCAAAAAAATAGTATGAGAGGTAAATTGAAGCAGGCAGGATGGAGTGATAAATTTCGCTCTGAACTAATTTTTGGTCAAAATTAGTACAAAGTATGCGGTTGCCCTGGAGAATTGCTGCAGAGAATTGTAAATGGTACCGTAATACACTATATTGGGATATGAGGAGTAGTTTTATAAAAATATAAGGATAGTCGATATGGAAACTAAAACGCTATTTTGGCTACAAAGCGGCGGTTGTAGTGGCGACTCTATGTCTATTTTAAACATGGATGAACCCGATTTATTTACCCAGTTTAAGCACATGGGTATCGAAGTATTGTGGCATCCCTCCTTGTCTTGCCTAAGCCCTATGGAACAAGATCAACTGATTGAAAAAATCCTGAGCGGCGAACAAAAACTCGATTACTTTTGCTTGGAAGGCAATGTTGCGCTTGGACCTAACAATAGCGGAATGTTTGATACCTATCGCGGCGAGCCTAAAAAAGACTTGATTGCTCAATTAGCGGCCAAAGCTGAATATATATTAGCCATTGGTACTTGCGCCACGTTTGGCGGTATGGGTTCGCATGCCAATGATGAAATGCAAGGCGTTGGTTTACAGTTTCATCATAACGAGAAAGGCGGTTTTCTCGGCAAAAATTTTCGTTCAGCCAGTGATTTTCCTATTATTAATCTTTCTGGTTGCCCCATCCATCCCAAAGCACTGGAATTAACGCTAAATCTGCTGATAAGAGGCCTTCCCTTAGAGCTTGATGATTTAAATCGGCCAAAAGTCTACTACGGAATATCGGTACATAATGGTTGTACCCGCAACGTGTCCCATGAATTTAAACTAGAAGATACCAAACTGGGTGAAGATGGCTGCTTGTTTTTTAATATAGGCTGCAAAGGACCAACTACGCGGGCTTCTTGTAATAAATATTTATGGAATGAACAGAGCTCCAAAACGCGCGCGGGAGTGCCCTGTTTTGGTTGCACTCGTCCCGATTTTCCGATGCCAGAGCCCTTCTATGTTACCGAAAAAATAGCCGGAACACCCATCGAGCTACCAGAAGGTATCGACCGTGCGGCTTATTTAGCGTACAAGGATATGGCCGCCGCCGCAGCGCCTGATTATTTACGAAAAGCGCACCACGAGAAAACGCAAAATGACTAGGGTATCGCTTAACATTCCGCTCAATCGAGTGGAAGGCGACCTCGATATCAAGGTGGTGCTTGAGAATAACCAAATTGTGGATGCCAAAAGTATTGGCACCCTGTATCGAGGCTTTGAAAATATGCTCACCGGTCGCGACCCAATGGACGCACTGGTTATCACCCCAAGAATTTGTGGGATCTGCTCCATTACTCATCTCACGGCGGCAGTCAAAGCAATCGAATCTGCGGCTAATATCACTCCCCCTGCGCAAGCGGTTCGAATGAGAAACCTGTCGTTATTGGCGGAGACTGTGCAAAGTGATTTAAGGCAGGTTTTTTTGATGTTCTTAAGTGATTTCGCCCAGCCTTATTACAAAGACTACGACTTTTACCCAAAAGCGGTTGAACTCTACGCACCTTTAACCGGAAAAGGTGCAATCGAGGTGCTAAGGAAATCTAAAGATATCGTAAAAGTTATCGCCATCATTGGTGGTCAATGGCTACATACTTCACATATGGTTCCCGGCGGAATCTGTACTATTCCATCGATCATTGATATGACCTTAGTGGCTAATCATATTAACAATGTCCTAGAGTGGTTTGAATCGGAGGTGCTTGGTTGTTCCATTGAGCATTTTGAAAACGAAGTAACCACAGCCGATAAACTTAATCACCATGTGACACAATTTTCAACAACACATCTGGCCAATTTCAAGCAGATGTGTGAGCAAAGCGGCTTGACCGAAATTGGTCGTAGCTACCCCAATTTCATAAGCTATGGCGTGGTTGATGACCCAGAAAAGCCCAGTCAATCAATTATACCGGCCGGTGTTGCTATTGACGGATGTGATGTTGAAGCATTAGCACTAGACAAAGTCGGTGAAGATCTTTCCCATTCATGGTATCAGTATAAAGAGGTGGTACAATCACCCTTTGGTGGAACCACAAAACCCGATATCGACGCCCCCAATGGATATACTTGGGCTAAAGCGCCTCGCTATGCTGGAATGCCAATGCAGACCGGGCCTATCGCTCAGGCAATAGTCAACCAAGATCCCTTGCTAATCGATTTATTCAACCAACAAGGTGATAGTGCTTACGTCAGAGAGCTTGCCCGTCTATTAAGACCCATAAAACACCTAAAACATTTACGCCAACAGTCCACAGAATGTCTTAATAATTTTGGTGACACCACCTATCAACAACCAACTGAACTTGATACGGGCAACGGTATTGGCATCACCGAGGCAGCAAGAGGCGCACTGGGACACTGGCTAGAAATGAAACATGGTGAAATTACCAATTACCAAATTGTCACACCGACTGCTTGGAACGCTTCGCCTCTGGATAGCAATGCACAACATGGTCCGTGGGAAAAAGCTATCCTTGGATTAAAAATAAAGGACATTAATAATCCGATGGAAATGGGGCACGTTATTCGATCTTTTGACCCTTGTTTGGTCTGTACGGTGCATGCCAGCGGCGATATTGATCAAGTCGAAAAGTGGCAATTTGGGGTTTTTTAAATGAAAATAATCGCTCTAGGTAATCGTTATATCCATCCGGATGGCGCAGCACTTTGGGTTTACGACCAAGCAGAAAAAACCCAATGGCATTCGCCTATTGATTGGATTGAAGGCGGATTAGGTGGACTTAATTTATCACCACACTTTGAAACCGATAGACCAATATTGTTGCTGGATTATATGCCAGAATTTAAGAATGCTAAACAATATGAGTTAAAGAGG